>NZ_BAABIW010000006.1:0-579071 GCF_039542985.1 Terrabacter aeriphilus | reverse complement strand
CCACACCGCCCTGAAGGGACTCCCACCCGTCAGCCGTCTGTCACCAACGTCATGACCGAGTACATCTAGCGCAAGGGCCTCGAGCTCGGCGCGACCGAGGCCCTGCGGCTCTCGGACATGCAGGCGTCGGACGGCTCGGCTACCTGCTCGATCCAGACGGCGACGTCTTCGGGCTCCTCTCCCCCGTGCTCTCCGACGGCAGCCACGCCCGGGAAAGCGATCGCTGACCCGGCTCGCGCACCGGCGGCGGCGAACCGCCTTGTCCAGCCTTGGGTTTTCCTCGGGGAGGGCGCGGGTAGGTGTGCCCACATGAGAGCTCTCACCTGGCACGGCATCGAGGACGTCCGCGTCACCGACGTGCCCGACCCCGTCATCGTCAACCCGACCGACGCGATCGTCCGCGTGACGTCGACGGCCATCTGCGGCTCGGACCTGCACCTCTACCGGGTGCTCGCGCCCTACCTCACGCCCGGTGACGTGCTCGGACACGAGTTCATGGGCATCGTCGAGGCCGTCGGCCCGGGGGTGGCGACGCTCGCCGTCGGCGACCGGGTCGTCGTGCCGTTCAACATCTCGTGCGGCCGCTGCTGGATGTGCGAGCGCGGCCTCTTCGCCCAGTGCGAGACGACGCAGAACTCGGCCCAGGGCAAGGGCGCGAGTCTCTTCGGCTACACGAGCCTCTACGGCGCGGTGCCCGGTGGGCAGGCCGAGCTGGTGCGCGTGCCGCACGCCGACTTCGGCCCCATCGTCGTGGGCCGCGACCTGCCCGACGAGCGCTACCTCTACCTCTCCGACATCCTGCCCACTGCGTGGCAGGCCGTGGACTACGCCGACGTGGGCGCCGACGACACCCTCGCCGTGCTCGGGCTCGGCCCGGTCGGCCAGCTCGCCGTGCGCTCGGCGCTGCACCGCGGCGTCGGTCGCGTCATCGGCGTCGACCTCGTGACCGAGCGTCTCGAGCTCGCCCGCGCCCACGGCGCCGAGGTCGTCGACGCCCGCTCGACCGACGTCGCCCAGGCACTCATCGACCTCACCGACGGCCGCGGTGCGGATGCCGTCATCGACGCCGTCGGCATGGAGGCGCACGGGAACCCGGTGTCGGAGAAGGTGATCGGGGCAGCGAGCCGTCTGCCGAAGCCGATCGCCAAGGGCGCCATCGAGCGCTTCGGCATCGACCGCCTCGCGGCCCTGCACACCGCCATCGCGGCGGTCCGCCGCGGTGGCACCGTGTCGGTCAGCGGCGTCTACGGCGGCATGGCCGACCCGATGCCGATGATGGAGCTGTTCGACAAGGGCCTGACGGTGCGGATGGGCCAGTGCCACGTGCGGCGCTGGAGCGACGAGCTGCTCGACATCGTCAGCGCCGACGACGACGTGCTCGGCCTCGACGGGCTCGCCACGCACCACGCCTCGCTCGAGGAGGCGCCGGAGCTCTACAAGGTCTTCCAGCAGAAGCAGGACGGCTGCCTCAAGGTCGTGCTCAAGCCCTGAGCGGAGCGGATCAGGCGCGTGCCGAGTTGGCACGCTGCCGATGAACCTGCAGATGGTGCTGCGCCGGATGGGGTGATCACCCCACCCGGCGCAGCACCATCTGCAACGCCATGGGTCGGGGTCATAGGCGCCCCGTCGCCACGGCAGCGATGCGGCCGTCACGGGGGCGGCTACCCGCGCGATGGATCCGGCGAGGCTCGCGCGCCTGTCCTTCACCATCGTGACCATGTCCCGCGGCGACGAGCGCCGCCTCGCCGAATGGGTCGGTTGCCACTGCCAACTCGGCTTCGACGAGTTCCATGTCGTGCTCGACAACCCGCCCGACGAGAGCGAGCGCGTGTTGCGTGAGCTGGACGTGCCGGCGACGATCACGGTGGAGACTCGCGGCCCGGTCGGCGACTACTACGACGGGGTTCCCGCCGACCAACGTGCCCAGCTCGACGCCCGCTGGATGGAGGAGCACGCCGCTGAGGTCGAGGCTTCCGGCATGCCCACGTGCGACGCCCTCTCCTGGCGCCAGTAGCGGCACCTCCCGGAGGTGCTCGACCGCTACGCGAAGCGTGACGGGTGGCTGTCGCTCCTCGACGTCGACGAGGTCATCACGCTCCCGGCCGGCCAGGGGCGGATACCTCGACCAGCACACGATCAGGTGGGCGCGGGAGGACGTCGTGTCATGCGGCAACGGATGGGACAAGCGCGTCAAGTCGATCGTGCGCTGCGACCGCGCCCTGCCGTTGGCCAGCGTCCACGCCATCAGTCGCGGACCGTTCCTGCAGCTCGAACCGGATCAGGGTCGCATCCTGCACTTCAAGGCACCGGGTACCGGCCTCATCCCTCACACCGTCGAGGATCTGGGCGCCCAGAGCCGCTTGTCGGCCCAGTCCGCCGCAAGGTAGCCGGCAACGGCGGTGCGTGGCCACTGGTCGACCGCGAGCGGGCAGAGATGGAGCTGGCGAGGGGACTCGAACCCCTAACCGCCTGTTTACAAGACAGGTGCGCTACCAATTGCGCCACGCCAGCGGGTCCCCGGCACGCGACCGCGGACGGGCGAAAGCGTAACGGAGGGGGCCGGCATACGGGAAAAGGCCGTCAGGCCCACGCCCTGCGCCGGACGGACGACGGCCCCGCGCAACCCAGGGGTTGGTCGCGCGGGGCCGTCGGGCTCAGTTCTATCAGGAACTCACGGCAGGCGCAGGACCTGACCGACGAAGATGAGGTTCGGGTTCGGCACCCGAGCGGAGTTGGCCTTCCAGAGGGCCTTCCAGCCGCCCCGGACGTGGTGGCTCGCGGCGATCTTGCCGAGCGTGTCGCCACGGTGGACCGTCACCTTGGCGCCCTTGCCGGTGTAGGTGTTGGTCGCCTTGGGCTTGGCGGCGTAGGTCTTCTTCTTGACGACCTTCTTCTTGACGACCTTCTTCTTCGTCGCCACGGGCTTGCGCACGGTCGAGCGCGACACGGGCGAGCTGGTCGCGCCACCGTTCGAGCGGGTCAAGCCGGCGCGCTGCGAGCAGACGGGCCAGGCGCCGGGGCCCTGGGAGGCGAGCACGCGCTGGGCGACCGCGATCTGCTCGGCGCGGGTGGCGAGGTCGGCACGCGAGGCGTACGCGCGGCCGCCGTAGCCGACCCAGGTGCTCTGCACGAACTGCAGACCGCCGTAGTAGCCGTTGCCGGTGTTGATGTGCCAGTTGCCGCTCGACTCGCAGGCGGCGACGCGGTCCCAGACCGAGGCGGCCTTGGCCGACCCGGCGGTGGCGATGCCACCGACGAGGGTGGCGGCGCCGGCGATTCCGACTCCCGCGATGCGCTGCTTCACCGAGACCTGCTTGGCGGCAGCATGCTTGGACATGTACTGCATAGGGGTGTTCCTTCCTGACGCGCGCCTGCGGGGTTAGCTGTCGGGTTGGGACGTCAGGTTGCCCCGCCGCTCTCGCGGCTTCACCCCTAGACCAGCTCTCGTCCTCTTCGACGGGTGCCTCGGCACCGGCTCTGACTGGTCACACTGGGTCCCCCGTCCTCGCCCGGCCCACGGTCGTGGGCTGCATCCCTGGCTGGCGAGGCTCGGCGCACACAGGGAACGGATTGATGTGGGTGTCCATGTGAAGTTGTGGGAGCGCTCGGGTGGAGCCGGACGCGAGCACTGACGGTACGTGAGGAACGGGCTCCCTGACAAGGCGCGCCGAGACACTTTCGTGATCGTTCCTTGACGTTCCCTTCACCTCCGGATGGCAGGTGCACAGACCGCCCACAGCGCACGCACGGGCGGCACGCTCGTGACAGAGGTGGGGCGGGGTGCCTCAGAAGCCGAACGGGCTGCTGCTGAAGGGCAGCCAGCTGAGGCTCGCACCCTCCTTCAGCGCGAGCAGCGCGGCCACCGCGCCGAAGACCGCGAGCACCGCGGCCACGACCTGCGTGGCGAGGCCGGTCGGCACGATGGCGCGGGCGATGGAGCGCGAGCCGCGCCGCAGCGAGGCCCCGCCGGGACCCCACCAGAGCATGAGCAGGCCGAGCGCGCCGCCGACCCCGAGCGTGAGCGGCGTGCCCGGGCCGAGGTCGCCCCCCTGCGTGCCCGTCAGCAGCAGCGCCGTCGCGAAGATGCCGGCGAGCGCCACGGCCGCGGGCAGCACGAGGCCGACGACGGTCGCGACGACCCCGAGCACGAAGTGCCACGGACTCGACACCACCGCGAACGGCACGTCGCTGCGCCGCCGCCCGTAGTCGTAGCGCCGCAGCACGAGCGCGGTCACCGACCGGTCGGTCGCCCGCGCGAACGCCGAGAGCACGGTCACGGCGACGATCGCGGCACCCGGCCAGGCCATCAGCGCGCCCACCCACGCCACCGCGACGGCCGCGAGCAGCCCGGTGCGCATCGGCAGCCCGATCCGGGGGTCGCCCTCGCGCCCTGCCGGCTCCTCGCCCTGCCACTCGCCGTCGGACCCGTCCCAGTCGTCGTGGCCCTCGTCACCGTGATCGTCACGGGTTTCGTATGCCGGCTCCTGCCGTGAGGTGCCCCGCCCCCGTCCCACGGGCGGGGCCCACCGCGACGCGTCGGCGTCGGCGTCGTCCGCCCGCGACGTCGTCCGCGGCATGTCGGCGGGCACCGGGGGCAGCACGGCGGTGCTGCCGCCCTGCACGACCTGCGTGTCGCCGGGCGAGGCCTCGGTGAGGCGCCCGTCGTCCCACGGCCCGCCGCTCGGGGTGGGCACCGTCGCGGCCCGCCCGGCCGCGTAGAGCTCCAGGGCGTCGATGACCTCGTCGGCGTGCGGGCGCCGGCGGGGGTCCGGCGAGAGCGAGGCCCGCAGGAGGGGCACGAGGCGCGGGTCGACCCCCTCGAGGTCGACCTCCCCGGCCCGCACGCGGGCGAGGACGGCGTCCATGCGACCGCGCCCGAAGGGCGGACGGCCCGACGCGGCATACGTGATCGTGGCGGCCCAGCCCCACCAGTCGGTGGCGTCGGTGATGGCGGCACCCTCCACGAGCTCCGGGGAGAGGTAGCCGGGCGTGCCCATGACGAGGCCGCCGACGGTGTGGCGCACGTCGTCCTGCAGGTGGGCGATGCCGAAGTCGATGAGGACGGGGTCGCCGTCCTCGAGCAGCACGTTGCCGGGCTTGATGTCGCGGTGCACGACGCCGCAGGCGTGGATGGCCCGGATCGCCTCGGCGCTGCCGCGCGCGAGGCGCAGCAGGTCGGCCGGCTCCATCGGCCCGTGGTCCTCGACGACCTCGTCGAGCGCGGGCCCCGGCACGTAGCGGGTGACGACGTAGGGGCGCGGCCCCATGACGTCGGCGTCGACGACGCTAGCCACGCGCGCGTCACGGATGCGCGAGAGGGTGTCGACCTCGCGCGCCAGGCGCTGGCGGGCGTCGACGTCGTGCGCGACGTGCGTGCGCAGCACCTTGACGGCGACCGCGCGCCCGCGCGGGTCGAGCGCGAGGTGCACGACGCCCATGCCGCCCTCGCCGATCTCCTCGATGAGGCGGTAGGGCCCGAGCCGCTCGCCCGTGACGCGCCGACCCCTCTCGCCCGTCCCCTCACCCGAGCGGTCGCCCGGCTCGAGCGAGGTCGTGCGCGCGGACCGCGGGCTCGCCACCCGCTCGGTCCGCTCGTACGCCGTCATGCCTCTACGGTATGCGACGGGCCCGGTGCCCGAGCACCCCAGCACGCCCGCGCGTGCCGGTGGCTCAGCTCGAGATGTAGTCGCGCAGCTGGTCGCGTTCGGACTGCAGCTCGTCGAGCCGGTGCTTGACGATGTCGCCGATGCTGACGATCGCCGTGAGGCGGCCCTCGGCGTCGACGATCGGCACGTGGCGCACGCGCTGCTCGGTCATCGTGGCGGCGAGGTCGGCCACGTCGTCCGAGGCGGTGCCCGTCGACACCTCCCCCGTCATGATGGCGCTCACCGGGCCGTCGAGCACCGCCGTGCCGCTGCCGTGGAGGTGCACGACGACGTCGCGCTCGCTGACGATCCCGTCGACGCCCGTGCCGTCGGCGCTGACCACGACCGCACCGATGCGGTGCTCGGCGAGCAGGGCGAGCAGCCCGGCCACGGTCTCGTCCGGCTTGATGGTGATGACCTCGCTGCCCTTGTGGCGCAGCACGTCCGAAACCTTCACGGCGACTCCTTCACCTCGGCGCTGGGACCTCGGGGCGACCGTCCGGCGACTCGAGGGCTGCCTCGAGGGGCCCGCGCGGTGCCCTGTTCCGACCCTATGGCGCCACCGCACCGGGCGCCACCGTTCCCTCGTTAGAGTGGCCACGACGGTGTCGCGCCGGACCCGTGCGTCCCGTGCGCGCGGGATGGGTACGACCCGAGCACCGACCCCTCGAACCCAGGAGCTGATCGCGTGCCGCCCGCACGTCCGACCTACGACCTCGTCATCGCCGCGAACCGCCTGCCTGTCGACAAGGTCGTCGCCGACGACGGCGGGGTCGAGTGGCGACGCAGCCCCGGCGGCCTCGTGACCGCCATGGAGTCGGTCATGCGCAACCAGGCCGGTGCGTGGGTCGGCTGGGCCGGTGACTCGGGCGAGGCGCCGGAGCCGTTCGACGAGGGCGGCATCCACCTGCACCCCGTGCCGCTGTCGGCCGACGAGGTGCGCGACTACTACGAGGGCTTCTCGAACGACACCCTCTGGCCGATCTACCACGACGTCATCGTGCCGGCGACGTTCCACCGCGAGTGGTGGTCGGCCTACCAGGCTGTCAACCAGCGCTTCGCCGAGGCCGTGGCCGAGGTGGCCGCCGAGGGCGCCACCGTGTGGGTGCAGGACTACCAGCTGCAGCTCGTGCCGGCCCTCGTGCGCCGGCTGCGGCCCGACGTGCGCATCGGCTGGTTCGACCACATCCCCTTCCCGCCCGTCGAGCTGTTCGCGCAGCTGCCGTGGCGTGCGCAGCTGCTCGAGGGGCTGCTCGGCGCCGACTTCCTCGGCTTCCAGCGGCAGGCCGACGCCCGCAACTTCGTGCGGGCCTGCCGCCAGCTGCTCGGCGCCGCGACGAAGCGCGACCGCGTCACGGTCGAGGGCTCGCGCCGGCAGGTGCGCGCGGCCGCCATCCCGATCTCCGTCGACTTCCAGGGCCTCGAGGAGCTCGCGAAGCGCCCGGACGTCAGGGAGCGGGCCCGTGAGATCCGGGCCAGCCTCGGCGACCCCGAGGTGCTCATGCTCGGCGTCGACCGGCTCGACTACACCAAGGGCATCCGGCACCGGCTCAAGGCCTACGAGGAGCTGCTCTCGGAGCGCCGCATCGGACCCCCCGAGGTCACCCTCGTCCAGGTCGCCACGCCGAGCCGCGAGCGCGTCGACGCCTACCGCCAGCTGCGCAGCGAGATCGAGCAGACGGTGGGCCGGATCAACGGCGACCTCGGCAGGATCGGCGCCCCCGCCGTGCACTACCTGCACCACTCCTACCCGCGCGAGGAGATGGCGGCACTCTTCCAGGCCGCCGACGTCATGCTCGTCACCCCGCTGCGCGACGGGATGAACCTCGTCGCGAAGGAGTACGTGACGTGCCGCCACGACCTCGGCGGCGCCCTCGTGCTCTCGGAGTTCACCGGCGCCTGGCACGAGCTGCACCAGGCCTTCGCCTGCAACCCGCACGACATCGAGGGCCTCAAGCAGGCGATCCTGCGAGCCATCAACACGCCGGCGAAGGACAAGCAGCGCATCATGCGCGCGCTGCGCCGCCGCGTCGCGGACCACGACGTGCAGCGATGGGCCTCGCGCTACCTCGCCGCCCTCGCGGCGGCGCCCGAGCAGCCGACCCCCGAGCCGCGGGGCCGTCCCACCCCGCACGCGGAGGAGACGCCCCTCATGCCGGGCCCCACCGACGCCGCGGCGCGCGCATGAGCGCCACGCCGCCGCCCGCTGGGCTGCTCGAGCAGACGGCCGCCGCGTCACCGCTGCTCGTCGCCACCGACTACGACGGCGTGCTCGCGGCCTTCGACGCCGACCCGATGAGCGCGACGGCGGAGCCCGGCGCGATCGACACGCTGCGGGGCCTCGCCGCCCTGCCCGGGGTGCACGTCGCCGTCGTGTCGGGCCGCGACCTCGGGACCCTGCGGACGCTCACCGGCATCGCCGAGGACGAGCCGATCGTGCTCATCGGCAGCCACGGGGCCGAGTCGTCGAGCGCCGCCGTGCGCGCGGCGATGGAGGCCGCGGCGATCACGCCCGACGACGAGGTGCTGCTGGCCGAGCTGCGCTCCGACATCGAGGCGCTCGTCAAGGAGTCGCACCCGGAGGCCGGCATCGAGCACAAGGCCGCGGCGGTCGTCGTCCACGTGCGCGGCCTCCCCCGCGAGACGGGCGACGCCGCGATCGCCGACGCCCGCCGGGTCGCCCTCGACCACGCCGGCGTCAAGGTGCTCAAGGGCAAGTCGGTGCTCGAGCTCTCGGTCTCGCACGCCGACAAGGGCTCGGCCGTCACCGCGCTCGGCCGCCACGTCGGGGCCGTCGCCCGGGTCTACCTCGGCGACGACGTCACCGACGAGGACGCCTTCATGCGGATGCGGCGCCCCGAGGACGTGACCGTCAAGGTCGGCACCGGCTCGACCGCCGCGCGCTTCCGCGTCGACGACGAGCCCGCCGTCGCGGCGTTCCTGCGCGAGCTCCTCCGGCTGCGCCGGGCGCACGAGGCCGGCTGAGGCGCGGCGGCGCGAGGGCCTCGGGCCTCGGCCTCGGGCCTCGGATCGGAGCGCCTCAGTGGCGGCGCACGGCTCCGGTCGAGCCGCGCACGACGAGCTCGGGGCGGAAGACGTACTCCGCTCGCGGGGAGGGCTGCCCGGCGATCTCGTCGAGCAGCGCCCGAACCGTCGCCGCGCTCATGGCGTTGACGCTCTGGCGCACGGTCGTCAGGGGCGGGTCGGTGAACGCGATGAGCGTCGAGTCGTCGTAGCCGACGACCGAGAAGTCGCGCGGCACGTTGAGCCCGCGCTTGCGCGCCTCGCGGATCGCGCCCAGGGCCATCAGGTCCGAGCCGCAGACGACGGCGGTGGCACCGCGGTCGATGAGTCGGCCGGCCGCCGAGGCCCCACCCTCGACGCTGAAGAGCGAGCGCTCGATGAGGTCGTCGACGTCGGGGCGACCGGTCAGCTCCTGCATGGAGTGCCGGAACCCGGCGATCTTGCGGATGACGGGCACGTAGCGGTCCGGGCCGACGGCCAGGCCGATCTCGCGGTGGCCGAGGCTCACGAGGTGCTCGAGGGCGAGCCCCATCGAGGCGACGTCGTCGTTGCTGATGAACGGCGCGTCGACGCCCTCGATGTAGCCGTTGACGAGCACGAGCGGCAGGTTGCGCTCGCGCAGGGCGACGTAGCGGTCCGAGTCGGTCGTCGTGTCGGCGTGCAGGCCGGAGATGAAGATGATGCCGGCGACGCCGCGTTCGAGCAGCATCGTCACGTAGTCGTCCTCGTGCACTCCCCCGGCGACCTGCGTGCAGAGCACGGGCGTGTAGCCGCTCTGGGCGAGCGAGTTCTCGATCGTCTGCGCGAAGGCCGGGAAGATCGGGTTCGTCAGCTCGGGCACGATGAGGCCGACGAGCCCGGCGCTCTTGCGGCGCAGCCGGCTCGGGCGGTCGTAGCCGAGCACGTCGAGCGCCGTCAGCACCGCCTGGCGGGTCGACTCGGCCACGCCCGGCTTGCCGTTGAGCACGCGGGAGACGGTCGCCTCGGACACGCTCGCCTGGTCGGCGATGTCGCGCAGTCGTGCCCTCACGTCACCTCACCCTCCGTCGGACGTGCTTCGGCCCACCGTCGGTCGGACGCCAGGCCCAGATCCGCACCAGCGGCGCGGCAGCGCTCAGTGTGACAGCCCGCTTCCCGACCTTCGGCGCGGGTCCGTATGCCGACCGCCCCGCCTCGATGCCGGCGAGGTGCCGCGCGTCGAGGACCACCGGCTCGTGCGCGGCGCGAGCCACGTGCACGAGCGCCACCTCGTCGTGCGTCTCGCGGAGGAAGACCATGGCGTCGCCCTCGGCGTGCACCCAGCGCAGGCCGCCCTGCCGGAGCGCGACCGAGCCCTGGCGGGCGGCGATGAGGCCGCGGTAGGTCTCGAGGGTCGTGGTGTCCCAGTCGCTCTCGTCCCACGGCATCGGGCGGCGCCCGTCCTCGCCGAACGTGCCCTCCATGCCGATCTCGTCGCCGTAGGTGACCATCGGCATCGAGGGGAAGGTCATGAGCAGCCCGACCGCAGCCTCGACCGCCTCGGGGCCGACGAGCGTGCGGATGCGCGGCACGTCGTGCGACCCGACGAGGTTGAAGGAGTGGACGAGCGACTGCCAGGCGATCCGCGACGTGAAGTCGCGCATCGTCTCGACGACCGCCCCGGCCTCCAGCAGGGGCAGCGGCACCGGCGCCCCGAGGAAGCGGGGGTCCTTGGGCTCCTGGCGCAGCCACGTCCACGCGGGCTTGCAGAAGCCGGCGTAGTTCATGACGCCGTGCCAGCCGTCGCCGGGCACGTCGGTGGTGTAGTCGTGGAAGTGCTCCCCCACGAGCAGCGCGTCGGGGGCCACGCGGCCCATCACGTCGCGCATCTGGCGCGCGACGTCGTGGTTGACGTCGGTGTCGCGCCAGCGCCCGGTCATGTTCGCGACGTCGACGCGCCAGCCGTCGAGCCCGCCCGCGCGGCCGAGCCACTTGCGGACGACGCCCTGCGGGTCCTCGAAGAGGCGCCGGCGCAGGGCGGCGTTGAGGTGGTTGAGCTTCGGGAGCGACGGGACGCCCAGCCAGGCGACGTAGGTGCCGTCCTCCCAGATGTAGTAGTCGCGTTCCGGCGTGTTGCGCCCGCCCTTGCCGGCGGCCGTGAGGAACCACTCGTGGGCGTTGCCCGTGTGGTTCGTCGTGAAGTCGCCCATCACCTTCATGCCACGCGCGTGCGCGGCCGCGGTGAGCCGGCGCAGGGCCGGCGCGCCACCGAGGATGGGGTCGATCTGCTCGAAGGAGGAGGCGTCGTAGCGGTGGTTGCTGCGCGCGGGGAAGAACGGCGTCATGTAGACGACGTCGACGCCGAGCGCCTCGAGGTGGTCGAGGTGCTCAGTGATGCCGTCGAGGTCGCCGCCGTAGAGCTGGTGCGCGACCCCCTGGGGGCTGATGTCGACCGGGTCGCTCCACGCGGCCGGGATGGCCCAGTCGGGCGTGGCGCGCTGGTCGGCCGCCCGCGACCGCGCGAAGCGGTCGGGGAAGACCTGGTAGACGACGGCGCCCTGCGCCCACGCCGGCGGCGGGGCGTCGTGCGCGACGAGGCGGAAGTCGCTCGCGTCGGGCACATCGCGCTCGTGCACGCCGGTGCCGTTGAGCCAGGCGTACTTCGTCGGCCCCCCCGTGAGCAGGAAGCGGTAGGTCGTGACCGGGTTGTGGCAGGTCAGCGTCGCCCGCCACCACGCGTCGGTGGCCGTGGTGCGCACGAGCCTGGCGACCGCGAAGGTGGCCTCGCCGTCCGGCGCCGTGCGCACGTGCACGGCATCCACCTCGGCCGCCAGGGGCACCCGGACGAGGACGTCGACGCGGTCGCCCAGGCGTGGCGCCTGGTTGGAGACGTACCGCCCCGACCCGTCGTGGTGCGGCTGGGTCAGCCAGGACTGCTGGCGGGTCGGGGCAGGGCTCACTTCACCGACCCCGTGGTGAGCCCACCGACGATCTGCTTCTGGACGGCCAGGTAGAGGGCGACGACGGGGATGGAGCAGAGCAGCGCGCCGGCGGCGAACTGGCCGAAGAGCCGGTTGGCCTCGTTGCCCTTGCTCATGCTCCACAGGCCGACGCCGACGGTCTGCGAGTTCACGTCACGCAGGAAGATCGAGGCCAGGAGGAACTCGCTGAAGAGCCCGATGAACGAGATCATGAACGTCGTCACGAGGATCGGCATGGTCAGGCGCAGGATCATCGTGAAGAAGATCCGGGCGTGCGAGGCCCCGTCGACCTTGGCCGCCTCGTCGAGCTCGCGCGGAACCGTGTCGAAGTAGCCCTTGAGGAGCCAGACGTTGGCGCCCATGGCGCCGCCGAGGTAGACGAGCGACAGGCCGAGCACCGTGTCGAGGCCGAAGGCCGGGACGATGTCACCGATGCGCGCGAACATGAGGTAGAGCGCGACGAAGGTCAGCAGGGCCGGGAACATCTGCAGCAGCAGCAGGCTGAGGAGACCGCCGCGCCGCCCGCGGAAACGCATGCGGGAGAAGGCGTAGGCGGCGCAGGCACCGATGAAGATCTGGCCGGAGGCGCCCACGAAGGCGATGACCAGCGAGTTGCGGAACCACGTGGCGAACGGGCGCGACTCGTCGTTGAAGAGGGTCTGGAAGTTGTTGAGCGACGCCGACTTGGGCAGCAGCTCGGCCGAGCTGAGGGTTCCCGCCGGGTTGAGGGCGGCCGAGATGAGGAAGACGATCGGGAAGAGCGCCCACATCAGGGCGACCACGCCGAGCACGTGCTTCCACCAGACACGGCCCTGAACACCTGAGGGCCCCCTCCGACGAGCGACCCGGGAGCTCTGCTCGGTGACGACCACGGAGGCCGGGGCCTGGAGCGACATCGGTTCGGTGGACATCAGTTGACCTCCTCGAGGGCCCGCGTGCGCCGGAAGCCGGCGTAGCTCATGACCGCGACGATGACGAAGATGAAGATGGACACGGCGGCCGCGAGGCCGTAGTCGGGCGTCACGCCCGAGAAGGCCAGGCGGAACGCATACGTGATCAGGAGGTCGCTGGACCCGATGCTCGTGTTCTCCGCCTCGAAGGGACCACCGCCGGTCAGCAGGAAGATGAGGCCGAAGTTGTTGAAGTTGAAGGCGAAGGAGGCGATGAGGAGCGGCCCCACCGCGACGAGGAGCAGCGGCATGATGATCGACCGCAGGGTGCGCGCCGGCGACGCACCGTCGATCTTCGCGGCCTCGCGGACGTCGGACGGGATCGACTGCAGGGCGCCCGTGCAGATGAGGAACATGTACGGGAACCCGAGCCAGAGGTTCGTGATGAGGATGGCGGCCTTGGCGCCCCACGGGGTGCCCAGCCAGTCCACGTCGAGCCCGGTCAACGAGTTGACGAGTCCGAAGTCCTGGTTGAACATCGACTTCCACAGCAGCGAGGTCACGAACCCCGGGATGGCGTAGGGCAGCACGAGCAGCGCGCGGTAGATCCCCTTGCCCCGCAACCGGTCGTCGTTGAACAGCAGGGCGAGCAGCATCCCGAGGATGAAGGTCGTCGCCACGGACAGGGCTGCGAAGGCAAGGTTCCACCCGAAGATCTTGAGGAAGCCCGAGCGGATCGTCGGGTCGGTGAGGATCGTCTGGAAGTTCTTGAAGCCGACGTTCTCGGCCCACTTCTGCGGGAAGGCCTGACCCGTGCCGTCCTTCGGCACGAAGCGCGCGTCCCGCACGACGTAGACCTCGCCCGTCGCGGAGTCGGTGAGCGTGTCGGTGGCCGCGTCGTAGCTGACGGTGGCGCGGCCCTCGAAGGCCTCGCTGAGACCGCTCGCCTTGATGCCGCCCCCGTCGGAGGTCGGCACGGCGAACGTCTGGAGGTCCTTGCGCGCGTTGATCTGTCGCGCGGTCAGGATCTGGAACCCCGGGGCTGCGGTGATCTTCCCGGAGTCGGACTTCGTCACCCCGTTCGGGGAGAGGTCCTTGAGGCCGTCCTTGTCGCCGATCTTGAGGGCACCGTCCGGCGCCGTCAGCAGGAAGACCGGCGGAGCCGTGGCGACGTCGCCGCCCGCCGGGACCGCGATGCTGAGGCGGTAGCGCGGCGCGCCCTGCACCTCCTGCACGGAGTTGGTCTTGATGGCCGCGATCGTGTCTTCCTTGGTGATCGTCTGACCGTTGGTGAACGCGGTGCTCACGGTCATGACGATGGGCCAGACCTGCAGCCCGAGAAGGAGCACGAGACCCGGGAGGAGGTACTTGGCCGGGACGAACCGCCGGGTCGAGTAGACCACCAGCACCGCCATGACGACGAAGGCGAGCACGGCGATGTAGACGGCGTACCCCTGGTCAGCCAGTTGGGTCGCGAGGTAGAACGCGGCTGCGACGAAGAGGGCCAGTGCCAACCACTTGACGACGAGCGCCCAGAGCGGGGTCCTCGTCGTGGCCTGGCCTGCCGGCGACGTCTTTGTGGCCTGGGACATGCGAAACCTCTATCCGGTGCGAGGAAGCAGCGAGGGACCCGGAGCGACGACGGCTCCGGCGGTCTGGCCGATGGTGCGGGCCGGCGTCTCGTCGCGGCCCGGGCCGGATGCCGTCCTCGTCAGAGGCAGATCGGCATCGAGGGGGTGGGTGGCCGGAGCCTGGGGCTGGCCGGCCACCCACCGCCGAGGGCGTCAGCCCTTGTTGATGTTCGCGACGATTTCCTTCTGGGCCGCGTCGAAGCGGGCCTGCGGGTCCTTGCCGGAGATGACGTCGGCGGAGGCCTGACCCAGCGGGCCCCAGACCGAGTTCATCGCGGGGATGTTCGGCATCGGCTTGCTGTCCTTGCCGGCCTCGAAGAAGGCCTTGACGTCGGCGTTGGACGCAGCGACCTCGTCGAGGGCCTCGGTGAGGGCCGGCGGGCGACCGAGCGCGTTGAACAGCTCGAGCTGGACGTCCTTCTTCGTGATGTAGTTCGTGACGAACTCCTGCGCGATGGAGGCGTTCTTGGCCTTCGCGGACACGTAGAAGAGCTGCACGCCGAGGAACGGCTGCATCTGGCCGCCGCCCTGGAGCGTCGGGAGGTTGCTGATGGCGTACTTGATGTTCGCCTTCTTGGCGTTCGTCGTCGCCCACGGGCCGGTGATGAAGAACGGCGCCTTGCCGGCGTCGAAGAGGCCCTCGGCGTTGTCGTCACCGACGTTGGTCGAGAGGATCTTCTGCTTGCCGAGGTCGGCGAGCACCTCGGCACCCTTGATGGAGCCGGCGCTGTTGACCAGGACCTTCTTGGGGTCGAAGCCACCGTCCGCGGACTGGCCGAAGATGCCGCCCCCGAAGGCGCTGAGGTACGGGTAGGTGTAGTACGCGTTGCCGGTCTTGCCGACCTGCTGGATCAGGACGTTGGTGACCTTGCCACCGCTCTTCGCCTTGATCTCGTTGCCCATCTTGACGAGCTCGTCCATGGACTTGGGCGCGTCGGGGGCGAGGTCGGTGTTGCGCATCAGCGCGATGTTCTCGACGGCGTACGGGACGCCGTAGTTCTGGCCGTTGAACTTGGCGGCGGCGATCGCGGGCTTGGAGAACTTCGCGGCCGTGTCGGCCGAGAGGGCGATCGGGGCGACCGTGTTCTCCTGGACGAGCTCGCCGAGCCAGTCGTGGGCGCCCACGACGATGTCGGGACCCTTGCCGACCTTCGTCGCGTCCTTGAACTGCTGGCGGGTGTCGACGGCCACCTGGACCGAGACGGACACGCCGTTCTCCTCGCCGAACTTGTCGGCGATCTTCTTGACGGTCGCCGCACGGTCGGCATCCGTCCAGATGACGAGGTCGACGTTGGCGTCACGGACCGGCGCACCGGTCGTCGTGGGGGCGGCAGCGGGAACGCTGCTCGTCTCGCTCGCCGACGGGGCGGCGGAGCTGGAGGCCGTGGGGGCGGGGCTGGACCCGCCGCAGGCGCTCAGAGCCAGAGCGGCGACGCCCGAGAGGGCGACTGCGCCGTAGGCACGCTTGTGCATGGATTCTCCTTTGAAGCCAGGTGGCACACGCCGCCACCGGTGACCCGGAATGTAGCAAGAAGTTGCAGACAGCGGCCACCCGCTTGCAGCAAGTTTTTGCAACGTTCTGGACACGGCGCGTCCACCGTCCGTTTCGCCCCACGTCGTGGGACGAGGTGGGACGGGGGTGGTCAAGGACTCGCCCATGGGCCATGATGACCGTGCCTGCTCACCCGGGCGGGCACCACCTTTACAACGGATCGTCCGGCACGTTCCTGCCGGTGAAGGAAGGCAATGAAGCCATGGCAACAGTGACGTTCGACAACGCGACGAGGCAGTACCCCGGCAACCCGGTCCCCTCAGTCGACAAGCTCAACATCGAGATCGCGGACGGGGAGTTCCTCGTCCTCGTCGGTCCCTCCGGGTGTGGCAAGTCCACCTCCCTGCGCATGCTCGCCGGCCTCGAGGAGGTCAACGGCGGACGCATCCTCATCGGTGACCGCGACGTGACGAACCTGTCCCCCAAGGACCGCGACGTCGCGATGGTGTTCCAGAACTACGCGCTCTACCCGCACATGACGGTCGCCGACAACATGGGCTTCGCGCTCAAGATCGCCGGCGTCGACAAGGGCGAGATCCGCAAGCGCGTCGAGGAGGCCGCCAAGATCCTCGACCTCACGCCCTACCTCGACCGCAAGCCGAAGGCCCTCTCCGGCGGCCAGCGCCAGCGCGTCGCCATGGGCCGCGCGATCGTGCGCTCGCCCCAGGTGTTCCTCATGGACGAGCCGCTGTCGAACCTCGACGCCAAGCTCCGCGTCCAGACGCGCACGCAGATCGCCTCGCTCCAGCGCCGTCTCGGTGTCACGACCGTCTACGTCACGCACGACCAGGTCGAGGCCATGACGATGGGTGACCGCGTCGCCGTGCTCAAGGACGGCATCCTGCAGCAGTGCGACAGCCCGCGCCGCATGTACGACCACCCGGCCAACGTCTTCGTCGCCGGCTTCATCGGCTCCCCCGCGATGAACCTCATGCACGCGCCGGTCACCGAGGGCGGCATCGACCTGCACGGCCACACCGTGCCGATCACGCGCGAGGACCTCTCGACCGTCGGCAAGGACGTCACGCTGGGTGTCCGTCCCGAGGACCTCGAGCTCTCGACCGACCAGTCGGGCATCCCGGTGACCGTCGACGTCGTCGAGGAGCTCGGCGCCGACGCCTACATCTACGGCTCGACCGACCAGAAGCTGCTCGAGGCCACGGGCGAGAACGCCGGCGCCGTGCCGTTCATCGCGCGCGTCGACGGCCGTCGCCCCCCGGAGAAGGGCGAGAAGATCTACCTCAAGCCCAAGGCCGGTCACGTGCACGTCTTCAACTCGGAGTCGGGCCTGCGCGTCGGCGACTGACCCCGGAGCGCCTCTGGCGCAACGAGATTGCGTATGCGGTCGGGCCGGCACCCTGCGAGGGTGCCGGCCCGCTCGTGTTCCTCCAGAGCACCCGCGACCTCCTCCCTGGGGTGAGCGGCACTGGTGCGCTGTCGAACCCGCCCCTAGGCTGACGAGCGTGAACCGGTCGAGACTCGGGCGCCCTTGGCACACGGCCACCTTCGCCGTCGCCGTCGTCGCCCTCGTGCTCCAGCTCGCGCTCATCATCGCTGGGCAGACGGTCCTCTCCGATGCGGGAACGCAGGTGGCGACGGTCGAGCGCGTGCGGCGGTTCTTCTGCTACTTCACGATCCAGTCGAACCTGCTCGTGGCCGTGTCGATGTGGCTCGTCCTGCGCGAGCGCACCGGGACGCGCCTCTTCCGGGCCCTGCGCCTCGCCTCGCTCGTCGGCATCACGGTGACCGGCGTCGTGGCTGCCGTCGCGCTGCCGCCCTCGCCCCTCTACACGCCGCTCAACCTGCTGTGCGACCGGCTGCTGCACGTGGTCGTGCCGCTCCTCACCTTCGTCGGGTGGCTCGCCTTCGGGCCGCGAGAGCGCGTGTCGCGCGACGACGTGCTGCCGGCGCTGGCGTGGCCGATCGTCTGGCTCGTCTCGACCCTGGCGCTCGGGCCGCTCGTCGACTGGTACCCCTACCCGTTCCTCGACGTGGGCACGATCGGCCTCGGCGCGACCCTGCTCAACTGTGGCGTCATCGCCCTGCTCTTCGTCGCCCTGGCGTCGTGCGCCGTGCGGGCCGATCGACGCCTGTCGCGCCCGCGTGCCACGATGAGCCCGTGACGCTCGAGATCACCACCGCCACCTCCGAGTCCGCCCTTCTCGACCTGCCCTGGTCGACGCCGCTCGAGGAGTGGCCCGAGAGCTACCTCGCGGCGCTCCCCCGCGGCATCTCGCGGCACGTCGTGCGCTTCGTCAAGCTCGGCCCGCGCGTGCTCGCGGTCAAGGAGATCAAGGACGACATCGCCGACCGCGAGTACGCCATGCTGCGCAACCTGCGCCGGCTCGACGTGCCGAGCGTCGAGCCCTTCGGCGTCGTGCACGGCCGCACGACGCTCGACGGCGAGCCGCTCGACGCGTGCCTCATCACCCGGCACCTGCAGTTCTCGCTCCCCTACCGCGCGCTCTACAGCCAGAACCTGCGGCCCGACACCGCCGTGCGGCTCATGGACGCCCTGGCGCTGCTGCTCGTGCGCCTGCACCTCGAGGGGTTCTGGTGGGGCGACGTCTCGCTGTCGAACACCCTCTTCCGGCGCGACGCCGGAGCCTTCGCCGCCTACCTCGTCGACGCCGAGACCGGTGAGCTGCACGCCCGCCTCTCGAACGGGCAGCGCGAGCACGACCTCGACATCGCGCGCGTCAACATCGCCGGCGAGCTGATGGACCTCGCGGCCGGCGGGTTCCTCGAGGAGCACGCCGACCCGTTCGAGGTGTCGGCCTCGATCATCGAGCGGTACCACACGCTCTGGGAGGCCCTCACCGGCACGGAGCGCTTCGAGCTCGGCGACCGGTGGCGCGTCGACGAGCGGATCCGGCGGCTCAACGAGCTCGGGTTCGACGTCGACGAGCTGTCGATCACGACCGACATCGGCGGCACGGAGATCGTCATCACGCCGAAGGTCGTCGACGCCGGCCACCACTCGCGCCGCCTGCTGCGCCTCACCGGGCTCGACGTCGGCGAGAACCAGGCCCGACGCCTGCTCAACGACCTCGACGCCTACGCGGCCGCGACCGACCGCCAGAACGACGACGAGGAGATCGTCGCCCACGACTGGCTGGCGAAGATCTACGAGCCGGTCGTGCGGGCCGTCCCCCGCAACCTCACCGGCCGGCTCGAGCCGGCCGAGATCTTCCACGAGGTGCTCGAGCACCGGTGGTACATGAGCGAGCGCGCCGGCCACGACACCCCCATCGAGGACGCCCTGCGCGACTACGTGGCGACCGTCCTGCCGGCCAAGCCCGAGGAGAAGGCCGTCCTCGGCGTCGACACCGAGGAGATGCCGGTCATCAGCCGCTTCGACTGATCGCCCGGCCGGCAGCGTGGCTCAGGCCGCCGGGGCGTCCTCGTCGGCGGGGCCGGAGAGGATCTGGCCGAAGAGCACGACGATCCACAGCAGGAACGTCACGACGTGCACGGCCGTGCACCAGAGGCAGATCGCGTTGATCCGGTAGAGCTCGGCCCACACGAGGTAGAGCACCATCGCGAGCCCGACCGTGAGCCACCCGAGGCGGGCGGCGTCGAGCCACCGCTCGGGGCGGCGCCACGCGGCCGGCACGGTGAGGGCGAGCGAGCCGACGAAGAAGACGAGGCCGAGCAGCGCGACCGGGACGCCGAGGAAGGTGCTCCACGCGCTCGTCGTCACCTTGGCGCAGTCGACGACCCCGCCGATGCTGCAGGCCAGGGTCGCGTTCGCCGTGAAGTGCTCGAAGGTCAGGTAGGCCGAGACGAGCAGCCCCACGACCGAGAGCCCCGCCGAGACGGGTGCGAGCCACCCCGGCCGCGCCCGCAGGCCCGGCCCCGGGCCGGCGCTGCCGGTCACCTCGACGTCGTCGCGCAGCGGGCTCACGACGTCACCGCTTGAGCAGCACGGACGCCGCGGAGACGCCCTGGCTCGTGCAGACGTTCGCCGGCTTGTTGTCGGTCTGCGCGCAGATCTGCGCGGTGATGACGTTGATGGCCGGGGTGACCGTCTTGCCGATGTCGGAGGTGGGGTCCTTGATGCCGGCGATGATCTGGTCGTAGGTCTTGCCCTCGAAGGCGTTCGCGTCGACCGTGGCGCCGTCGGTGGCGTGCGTGCCGCCGTACGTGATCCACGGGATGCCGCCGCCGGGGTTGAACTTCTGGAAGAGCGCGAGGTTCTCACCGTCGAGGGTCTCGAGCGGCTTGCCCTCGCGGTCCTGGGTCTCGACGGCCTGGAACGCGACGACGTCGCTCGCGAACGTCGAGCCCTTGAACGAGAACGTCGGGGTGTCGGGGTGCACGTCGGTGCTCGAGCTCGTCGTCTGCCCGACGCCGGTGAAGGTGCCGAAGCGCGACAGCGCCCCGATGAGGGCCCAGCGCTCCATGGCGCAGAACGGGCAGTACTCGGCGCCGATGTAGAGCACCTTCGGCTTGCCGTCCTCGGTGAGGGCCGTGCCGCCGGCGAGCTTGGCCGGGGCCTGCTGCGGCGAGGGCGCGGGCGCGCTGTCGAAGACCGACTCCGGCAGCTTCTCGAGGGTCGCGAGCGCAGCCGCTCCCCCGGTGGCCGCCGGCACGGGCTTGGGCTGGTTCGAGACGACGACGCCGATGACGACGGCGGCGATGACGACGACCACCGCCACGACGGCCGCGATGACCTGCTTGCGCTGACGCTCCTTGCGGGCCTCCTGGGCCCGCAGCTGAGCCGCTCGGGCGGCCGTCTCGGCGCGGTTGCTCTTCGCCACGAATCCAGTCCTTCGCTCGGTGCGGCTGCCCGTCGCAGCCCGTCAGCGCCTACGACGTGCCGTAGTGCGTCCTGCTCGGCACTCTATCGAGCACCCTCTGACCAGCGTCGGGGCGGGTCGCAGAGTTCCCGGACGCCACCGAGCCGCTTGTCCCGACCACGCCACGAGCACGTATGCCGTGGGGCGCGGCCCCACGGCATACCTGCTCGGCGCGTCAGCGGCGGCGCTGGCGGGCGATCTCGTAGAGGGTGACGCCGGTCGCGAGGCCGGCGTTCAGCGACTCGACGGCCGAGCTCATCGGGATCGAGACGATCTGGTCGCACGTCTCGCGCACGAGGCGGGAGAGGCCCTTGCCCTCCGAGCCGGTGACGATGACGAGCGGCTCTGTGGCGAGGGCGAGGTCGGGCAGCTCGACGTCGCCCTCCATGTCGAGGCCGAGGATGAAGAAGCCGGCCTTCTTGAACTCCTCGAGCGCGCGGGTGAGGTTGCTCGCGCGCGCCACGGGGATGCGGGCGGCCGCGCCGGCCGAGGTCTTCCACGCCGAGGCCGTCATGCCGACGGAGCGCCGCTCGGGCACGACGACCCCGTGACCGCCGAAGGCGGCGACGGAGCGCACGATGGCGCCGAGGTTGCGCGGATCGGTGATGCCGTCGAGCGCGACGACGAGCGGGATGCCGGGCATCTCGGGGTCGACGAGGTCGCTCGGGTGCGCGTACTCGTAGGGCGGCACCTGCAGCGCGAGGCCCTGGTGCACGCCGCCGTCGGTCAGGCGGTCGAGCTCGCCGCGCGGGGTCTCGAGGATCGCGAGCCCGCGCTCGGTCGCCATCTTGAGCGCCTCGCGCACGCGGTCGTCGGTGTCGATGCGGGTCGCGACGTACATCGTCGACACGGGCACGTCGGCGCGCAGGGCCTCGACCACCGAGTTGCGGCCGTACACCATCTCGCTCGAGGCCTTGGAGCGCGACGACGAGCGCGACGGGCCGCGGCCGCCGGCCGAGGACCCCGAGCGCTTCGCCGCCACCTTGGCCCGCTTGTGGGCGGGGTGGTACTCGCGGTCGGCGGCCTTGGGCGTCGGGCCCTTGCCCTCGAGACCGCGGCGACGCTGGCCGCCCGAGCCGACGGTCGCGCCCTTGGTGTTCTTGCGGATCGCGCCGCGGCGCTGGGAGTTGCCTGGCATGTCAGCCCTGGTCCTTCTCGGCCCCGGGGGCCGGCACGGTGGTGGCGTGGGTGTCGCTGCTGGTGGTGGGGTGGGCCGGCTCGTCGGGGCGCGCGGGCCGGGCCAGCGTCCACTGGGCGCCGGACGGGGTGTCGGTGATCTCGATGCCGACGGCGGTCAGGGCGTCGCGGATCTCGTCGGCGCGCGCGAAGTCGCGCTCCTGCCGCGCCGTCTGCCGCGCGTCGAGCTGGGCCCGCACGAGCGCCTCGAGGGCGAGCTCGGCCGCGGCGTCCTCGCGGCTACCGCCACTGCCCCAGTGCGCGGCGAGCGGGTTGATGCCGAGCACGTCGGTCATGGCCACGACGGCGCCGGCTGCGGCGAGCGCGGCCTCGTCGTCGGCCTCGTCGAGGGCGCTGTTGCCGGCGCGCACGGTGTCGTGCACGACCGCGAGCGCCCCGCTGACGCCCAGGTCGTCGTCCATCGACTCGACGAACGCGGCGGGCAGCTGCCCCGCGTCCACCGGCACGACGGCGCCGCGACGGGCCGCACGCTCCAGGAAGCCCTCGATGCGCTCGACGGCGCCGGCGGCCTCCTCGAGCGAGCCCGCGTGGTACTCGATCGTCGAGCGGTAGTGCGCGGCCGTCAGGTAGTAGCGCAGCACGATCGGGCGCGTCACCTCGAGCAGGTGCGCGACCTCGAGGGCGTTGCCGAGCGACTTGCCCATCTTCTGGCCCTTGACCGTCACCCACGCGTTGTGGAGCCAGTAGCGGGCGAAGCCGAGACCGGCCGCGCGGGACTGCGCCTGCTCGTTCTCGTGGTGCGGGAAGCGCAGGTCGATGCCGCCACCGTGGATGTCGAACTCGTCGCCGAGCCAGCGCCGGGCCATCGCCGAGCACTCGAGGTGCCAGCCCGGGCGGCCCGCGCCGAACGGGGTCGGCCACGAGGCGCTCTCGGGCTCGTCGGCCTTGCGGCCCTTCCACAGGGCGAAGTCGCGCGGGTCGCGCTTGCCGCGCGGGTCGGCGTCGTCGGCGTTCGCCATGTCGTCGATCGACTGCCCCGTCAGCGAGCCGTACTCCGGCCAGGAGCGCACGTCGAAGTAGACGTCCCCGCTGCCGTCGGGGGCGGCATACGCGTGGCCCTTCTCGACGAGCGTCTCCATCAGGGTCACCATGTCGGGCACGTGGCCCGTCGCGCGCGGCTCGTACGTCGCGGGCACGACGCCGAGCGCGTCGAGGGCGGCGGCGGTGAGCCGCTCGTTGCGGTACGTGAGGGCGAACCACGCCTCGCCCGACTCAGCGGCCTTGCGCAGCACCTTGTCGTCGATGTCGGTGACGTTGCGCACGAGCGTCACGTCGTAGCCGTGGCCGGTCTCGAGCCAGCGGCGCAGCACGTCGAAGGCGACGGCGAAACGGATGTGCCCGATGTGCGGGGCGCCCTGCGTCGTGAGGCCACAGATGTACATGCCGACCTTGCCCGCCTCGCGCGGCGTGAAGTCGCGCAGCTCCCGGGTCGCGGTGTCGAACAGTCGTAGGCTCACCCGCCGCAGTCTATCGGCGCGTCGGCCGGCGCCCGACCACGCGCGAGCCGACCACGCGCGCACCGAGCCGCACCCCGAGCACGGATGCCGTCCGGCCCGCCCGTGATCGCCCCTCCCCCCGCGCGCCCCGCGGCTACGCTCGCCCCATGGCGCAACCGCGGCTCACGAGCTACGAGCGACTCGACGGCCACGAGGTGCGCGCGGTCATCGCCTACCTCGGCGAGCGCATCGACGGCTACCTCCCGCGCCACCCCGGGCTGCGCGCGGCCACGGAGGAGCTCGGCCGGGTCGTCGACTCGCTCCTCGACCGGCGCCGCCGGGCCCCCGCGCGCCGCGCGAGCCTCGTCTGGACCTCGCGCGCGCTCATCGTCGTCGTGCTCGCGGTGTCGGTGCTCGCCGTCGGCATCGCCGTGCGCGACGCCGTCGACCGGGCCGGGTCGATCGCCGCGTTCGAGTGGCTGCCGGTCGTCGAGAGCCTCATCAACGACCTCGTCTTCGCGGGCATCGCGATCTGGTTCCTGCTCTCGCTCGCCGACCGGGTCGTGCGCAACGACCTCATCCGGCGGCTGCACCACCTGCGCTCGCTCGCCCACATCATCGACATGCACCAGATGAGCAAGGACCCCGCCGCCCTGCTGCCCGACCCGCGCCCGGCCACGGTCGCGGGCGACGAGGTGGTGAGCCCGCGCACGATGTCGGTGCGCGACTACGCGCTCTACCTCGACTACTGCTCCGAGCTGCTCTCGCTGACCTCCAAGGCGGCGGCCCTGTGCGCCGAGGAGTCCACCGACGCGCTCGTGCTCGACACGGTGAGCGAGATCGAGAACCTCACGACCGGCATGAGCCGCAAGATCTGGCAGAAGATCAGCCTGCTGCGCGACGCGCCCCGCACCTGAGCCCGCGGGTGGGGCCCGGCACGGCCACACGGCATACGCCCGCTCGCGCATGCCGTGTGGCGCGGACCGCGCGTCAGTGGCCCCGGCGGATCCACTCCTCGACGTCGGGCTTCTCGGCACCGATCGTCGTCGCGCTGCCGTGGCCGGTGAGCACCGTCGTCTCCACCGGCAGGGTGAGCAGCTTCTCGCGGATCGACTCGACGATCGTCGGGAAGTCGGAGAACGAGCGCCCGGTGGCGCCCGGCCCGCCCTGGAAGAGCGTGTCGCCCGTGAGGACGACCCCGAGGTCGCGGGCGTGGAAGCAGCACGCGCCGGGGGCGTGGCCCGGGGTGTGCAGCACCGTCAGCTCGACGTCGCCGACCTGCACGACGTCGCCGTCGGCGAGGTCCTGCGTCGGGGCGAGGTCGGGGTGCGTGCGGTCCCACAGCTCCCGGTCGGCCGGGTGGAGCGCGACCGCCGCGCCCGGGTGGGCCGCGAGCAGCTCGGGCACCACGGTGACGTGGTCGTCGTGCGCGTGCGTGAGCAGCACGTGCGTGAGCCGGCGGTCACCGACGAGCTCGAGGATCGGCCCGGCGTCGTGCGGGGCGTCGACGACGACGCACGTGGCGTCGTCGCCGACCACCCAGACGTTGTTCTCGACGTCCCACGTGCCGCCGTCGAGGCTGAAGGTGCCGGAGGTCGTCGTGTGGTCGATGCGGACCCCGCCCGGCGAGGGCGTGACCTGCTCGTAGGCGCCCGAGGTCGTCACAGCTCGACCACCGAGCGCAGCACCGTGCCGGCGTGCATCTTCTCGAACGCCGCCTCGATGTCGCCGAGGCCGATCCGCTCGCTGACGAAGGCGTCGAGGTCGAAGCGGCCCTGCTTGTAGAGCTCGACGAGCATCGGGAAGTCGCGGCTCGGCAGGCAGTCGCCGTACCAGCTGGACTTCAGCGACCCGCCCCGGCCGAAGATGTCGATCATCGGCAGCGTCACCTGCTGGTCGGGGGTCGGCACCCCGACGAGGACGACGGTGCCCGCGAGGTCGCGCGCGTAGAACGCCTGCTCGTAGGTCTCCGGCCGGCCGACCGCCTCGACGACGACGTCGGCGCCGTTGCCGCCGGTGAGCTCGCGGATCGCCTCGACGGCGTCGGTCTCCTTGCTGTTGACCGTGTGCGTCGCGCCGAAGTGCCGGGCCTGCTCGAGCTTCGCGTCGCTGACGTCGACCGCGATGATCGTCGTGGCCCCGGCGACCTGGGCACCGGCGATGGCCGCGTTGCCGACCCCGCCGCAGCCGATGACGGCGACCGAGTCGCCGCGGGTGACGCCACCGGTGTTGACGGCCGCGCCGAAGCCGGCCATCACCCCGCAGCCGAGCAGGCCGACCGCGGCGGCGTCGGCCTCGGGCACCTTGGTGCACTGGCCGGAGGCCACGAGGGTCTTCTCGATGAAGGCGCCGATGCCGAGGGCCGGCGTCAGCTCGGTGCCGTCGGTCAGGGTCATCTTCTGCGTGGCGTTGTGGGTGGCGAAGCAGTACCACGGCCGGCCCTTGGCGCAGGCGCGGCACTGACCGCACACGGCGCGCCAGTTGAGGATGACGAAGTCGCCGGGAGCGACGTCGGTGACGCCCTCACCGACGGCCTCGACGTAGCCGGCGGCCTCGTGGCCGAGCAGGAACGGGTAGTCGTCGTTGATGCCGCCCTCGCGGTAGTGCAGGTCGGTGTGGCACACGCCGCAGGTCTCGATCTTGACCACCGCCTCGCCGGGCCCCGGGTCGGGCACGACGACGTCGACGACCTCGACGTCGGCTCCCTTGCTGCGGCTGATGACACCCTTGACGGTCTGCGGCATGACTACTCCTGTGGATCGTGCGGACGTACGGCCCGTGGGGGCCTTCCATGACCTACCCAAACGTCCCGGCCTCCCGGACGCAACGCGCGCCCGCGACCCGTGCCCGGCCGCACGGTGCGGGTTCGGTCCCCCGACCTGTCGCGGGACCCGCGCCGGATCGCCGGACTCAGCGCGGAACGGGGACCACGAGGGCGGTCGCGATGGCGGCGACACCCTCGCCGCGGCCCGTGAGGCCGAGGCCGTCGGTCGTCGTGCCGCTCACCGAGACGGGCGCACCGGCGGCGGCCCCGAGCGCGGCCTGCGCCTCGGCGCGCCGGGTGCCCACCTTGGGCTCGTTGCCGACGACCTGGACGGCGATGTTGCCGATCTCGAAGCCGGCCTCGCGCACGAGCCGCGCGGCCTCGGCGAGCAGGGTGACGCCGGAGGCGCCGGCCAGCTCGGGACGCGACGTGCCGAAGTGCGCACCGAGGTCGCCGATGCCCGCGGCCGAGAAGATCGCGTCGCAGGCCGCGTGCGCGGCGACGTCCGCGTCGGAGTGCCCGTCGAGGCCGCGCTCGCCCGGCCAGTGCAGGCCGGCCACCCACAGCTCGCGCTCGGACCCCTCGGGGGCGTAGGCGTGCACGTCCACGCCGACGCCGACGAGCGGCACCGGCGTCACCGGGCGTCCTTCCAGTCGATCGGGCCGCGGTGGATCTTGTGCGGGGCCGCCTGGGCCACCGGCTTGACGACCATGGTGTCGATGTTGACGTGCTGCGGCAGCCCCACGACGAAGCCGACGCAGGCCGCGATGTCGTCGGCCACGAGCGGCCGGTCGACGTCGGCGTAGACCTTGTCGGCCGCCGCCCGGTCGCCGTGCAGGCGCGTGAGCGAGAACTCCTCGGTGCGCACCATGCCGGGACGGAGGTCGATCACCCGGATGTTCTCGCCGTTGAGCTCGAGGCGCAGCGTCTCGGAGACGACGGAGGTGCCGTGCTTGGCCGCGACGTAGCCGGCGCCACCCTCGTAGACCCGCTCGCCCGCGATGGAGCTGATGTCGACGATGGTCGCCCGCGCCGACTCGCGCAGCAGGGGCAGCACGGCCTGGGTGACGCGCATCGTGCCGACGACGTTCGTCGCGTACATCCGCTCCCACTCGTCGGGGTCGCCGTCCTCGACGCGGCTGACCCCGAGCGCCCCACCCGCGTTGTTGACGACGACGTCGCACCGACCCAGCGTCGCGACGGCCCCGAGCACGGATGCCGGGTCGGTCACGTCCATGACCACGGCGCGGGCGCTGCCCCCGGCGTCGACGACGCTCGCGACGACCTCGTCGAGCTTCTCGCGGCGCCGGCCGGCCACGACGACCTCGAAGCCGTCGGCCGCGAGCCGCCGCGCGACGGCCGCCCCGATCCCGGTGCCGCCACCGGTGACGAGGGCGAGGGGCTGGGTCTGCGCGAGGCTGTGATGGGTCACGCTGCCGAGGATAGGCACTCCCCCGGTTCGATGTATCCGGCGGTCACCCGTGACCGCCGGATACATCGAACCGGGGAGGACGGGACGGGTCAGGTGGCGAGGAGGCGGGCGGCGGCCTCGAGGTCGGCCGGGGTCGTCACCTTGAGGGCCCGCGGGTCGCCGTCGACGACGAGGACCCGCTCGCCGAGGCGCTCGACGAGCCCCGCGTCGTCGGTGGCGTCGCTCGAGACGGCGTGCGCCCGCTCGAGCAGGTCGCGCCGGAAGCCCTGCGGGGTCTGGACCGCCCGCAGTGTGGCCCGGTCGGGAGTCGCGACGACGAGCCCCTGCTCGTCGACCTGCTTGACCGTGTCGACGACGACGGTGCCGGGCACGACGGCGCCCGCGCCCGCGGCCACCGCCGCGACGACCCGGTCGAAGACCGCGACCGGGGTCAGGCACCGCGCGGCGTCGTGGACGAGCACGACCTCGACGGCCTCGCCGAGCTCGGCGAGGCCCGCGGCCACGGAGTCGCCGCGCTCGGCCCCGCCGACGACGACGGTCACGGGCACGGTGGACCCCAGCTCACGGCATACCTGCTCGGCGAGGGCCTGCGCCTCGGCGCGGTGCGCGGCGGGCGCCACGACGACCGCCTCGGCGACGGCCGTGCACGACAGCGCCCCCCGCAGGGCGTGCCCCAGCAGGGGCACCCCGGCGAGGGGCACGAACGCCTTGGGCACCGAGGCCCCCAGACGCGAACCGGAGCCGGCCGCGACGACGATGACGCCGACGCGACCGGCTCCGGTCTCGTTGTTCAGGATCCCGCTCGAATCAGGACGCGAGGACCTCGTCGAGGATCGTCTCGGCCTTCTCCTCGTCGGTCTTCTCCGCGAGCGCGAGCTCGGAGACGAGGATCTGACGGGCCTTGGCGAGCATGCGCTTCTCGCCGGCCGACAGGCCACGGTCCTGGTCACGACGCCAGAGGTCGCGCACGACCTCGGCGACCTTGATGACGTCACCCGACGCGAGCTTCTCGAGGTTCGCCTTGTAGCGACGCGACCAGTTGGTCGGCTCCTCGGTGTGCGGCGTGCGCAGGACCTCGAAGACGCGGTCGAGGCCCTCCTGCCCGACGACGTCGCGGACACCCACGAGGTCGCAGTTCTCGGCAGGCACCTCGATCGTCAGGTCACCCTGGGCGACCTTCAGCTTGAGGTAGAGCTTGTCCTCTCCCTTGATCGTGCGTGTGTTGATCTCTTCGATCAGTGCAGCCCCGTGGTGGGGGTACACGACCGTCTCGCCGACCTTGAAAACCATGTGCTGTTTTCCCCTTTCGCGACCTCCAGATTATCACGAGAACGTGCACATCGCGATCTCAGGATCCGGCATCTGCGCAGGTCAGAGCCGGTGCGACCGTCGAGGACGCCGGATTTGCCGTCTTGACAGATCCGCCGTCGGCGTGCTGGGCGCACCCCTGCCGGCGCGCCCGCGGGGGCCCGCACGTGGCTTGCGGGCGGGTGCGCGGGTGTGCGCGACCGCCCGCCGGTAGGCTGTCGCCCGTGAAGCGTCGAATCCCCGCCCTGACCCCGCGCCGACCGTCCCGCCGTCGGGTCCCGGCGGTCCTCGCCGGCGTCGCCCTCGCCGTCGTCACGGCCGGCTGCCAGGTCAACTCCCCCGTCCAGACCGACGTGGCCTACGTCCCGGCCGACGGCGTGCCCGTCACCGTCGGGGACCTCGCGCTGCGTGACCTCGTCCTCGTCGGCGACGGCAACGGCACCGCGATGATCAGCGGGTCGGCGGTCAACCTCGGCGACGAGTCGATGACCGTGCAGATCGCCCCGCAGGGCGACCCGAGCGCCACGACGCCGCCCAGCGGCTCCGAGGTGGAGCTCTCGCCGCGCCAGCAGGTCAACCTGGCCGACAAGGGCCTGCAGCTGAGCGACGTCAAGGGCAAGCCGGGCGCGCTCGTGCCGGTGACGGTCATCTCCAACACCGGCGGCACGGCCGTCGCGCAGGTGCCGCTGCTGCCGGCCACCGACTTCTACTCCACCGTGACGCCGGCGCCCACGGGCAGCTGAGCCCACGCCCCTCCACCCCGCTCCACGCAGCCGACGGCCGGCCCACCCCACGGTGGGCCGGCCGTCGTGCGTCGTCCGGGTGGGGCCTGCGGCAGGGCGTCAGGCGGCCTCGAACTTGTAGCCGAGGCCACGCACCGTGACGATGTGCACCGGGTTGGCGGGGTCGGGCTCGATCTTGGCCCGCAGGCGCTTGATGTGGACGTCGAGGGTCTTGGTGTCGCCGACGTAGTCGCTCCCCCACACCCGGTCGATGAGCTGCATCCGCGTCAGCACCCGGCCGGAGTTGCGCAGCAACATCTCGAGCAGCTCGAACTCCTTGAGCGGCAGCGAGGCCGAGCGGCCCTGCACGCTCACCGTGTGGCGCTCGACGTCCATGCGCACCGGGCCGGCCTCGAGGGTCGACGGGAGCAGGTCCTCGGGCTCGGCCAGGCGGCGCAGCACGGCCTTGACCCGGGCGAGCAGCTCGCGGCTCGAGTAGGGCTTGGTCACGTAGTCGTCCGCGCCGATCTCGAGGCCCACGACCTTGTCGATCTCGCTGTCCTTGGCGGTCAGCATGATGACCGGCACCGACGAGCGCTGCCGCAGCGCGCGGCACACGTCGACGCCCGAGAGCCCGGGGAGCATGAGGTCGAGGAGCACGAGGTCGGCGCCGTTCTTGTCGAACTCGGCCAGGCCGTCGGGGCCGGTCTCGGCCACGGCGACGTCGTAGCCCTCCTTCTTCAGCAGGTAGGACAGCGGGTCGGAGAACGACACCTCGTCCTCGACGATCAGGATGCGGCTCAAGTCAGGCCTCTCGGTCGGGCAGCGCAGCGTGCGGTGGGTGGCTCGGACGGTTCGGGTCGGGGTGGGTCACGGTCGGGTGCCGGTGGGCTGGGCGGGCTCGGCGGGCTCGGCGGGCTCGGCGGGCTCGGCGGGCTCGGCGGTGGGTTCTGCCGGCCGGGCAGGCTCCGCAGACCGGGCGGGCTCGATCGGCGCGGAGGCGTTGGCGGCGGGCAGCTCGATCGTGAAGGTCGACCCGCGCCCCTGCTCCGACCACACCGAGACGTGCCCGCCGTGGTTGTCGGCGACGTGCTTGACGATCGCCAGGCCGAGGCCGGTGCCGCCGGTGGCCCGCGAGCGCGCGGAGTCGACGCGGTAGAAGCGCTCGAAGATGCGCTCCTGCTCGTCCGGTGCGATGCCGAGCCCCTGGTCGGTGACCGAGACGTCGACGAGGCCGGGCCGGCCGCGCCGCACCGTGACCCCGACGCGGGTGTCGTTCTCCGAGTAGGCGACGGCGTTGCCGACGAGGTTGCTGACGGCGGTCGTGACGAGCTCGGCGTCGCCCCACACCTCGCAGCCCTCCTCGACGGCGGTGACGAGCTCGATGCGGTGCTCCTCGGCGAGCAGTCGGCTCCGCTCGACCGCGTCCTGCGCGCAGGCTCCGACGTCGATGAGGGTGGGGTCCTTGATGACGTCGGCGCCCTGCAGCCGCGAGAGCTCGACGATCTCCTTGACGAGGCGCGTCAGGCGGGTCGACTCGACGCTGATCCGCCGGGCGAACCGCTCCACCGCCTCCGGGTCGTCGTGCGCGTCGACGATGGCCTCGGCGAGCAGCGAGATGCCACCCACCGGGGTCTTGAGCTCGTGGCTGACGTTGGCGAGGAAGTCGCGGCGGATCTCCTCGACGCGGGCGGCCTTGGACCGGTCCTCGACGAGCAGCAGCACGTGGTCGGCGCCGAGCGGTGCGACGCGCGCCGCGACGACGAGGCGCCCCTCGCCGATGCCCTTCTGCAGGGTGAGCTCGGCCTCGCGGATGACGCCGTCGCGCCGCACGGAGCGGGCGAGGTGCAGCAGCTCGGGGTGCACGAGCTCCTGGCCGCGCACGAGCCCGTGGGCGACGGCGGCCGGGGAGTTGTTGACGACGCGGTCGGAGGAGTCGACGAGGATGCCGCTCGAGCGCAGCACGGCGATGACCTCGCCGACGCCGGGTGGCAGCGGCGGGTCGGCCGGGGCCGGCGCCTCGGCCGCGGTCGAGCGGTCGGAGAGACGCACGGCGACCAGCGCCACGCCGCCGAGGGCGAGGCCGGCGATGCCACCGAGCGTTGCCGCGGTCGTCGGGTCCACGTCACTCAGCGTACGCATCGCCCGCGCACGCTCGAACCATGCCGGGGTGCGTCGTGCGCGGCGCGAACCGACTGTTCACCTGAGCGCCCCCACCCATTCACGATCCCCTGCGAGCCTGCTCGCAGCACGGGGCGCACGCCCCACGACGGATGCCGTCCCGCGCGCGATCGCAGCCACGCTCGCCCCGCGGGTGGCAGGCTGTCCCGCAGCCCGGCCCGACCGCGACCGACAGGAAGACCATGCGCGACCAGTTCCACGAGGACCTCGACAAGATCTCGGACCAGCTCGTCGAGCTGACCCGCCTCGCCGGGTCGGCCATCTCGCGCGCCACGATCGCGCTGCTCGACGCCGACGTGCACCTCGCCGAGTCGGTCATCGAGGCCGACCGCAAGCTCGACGACATCCGCGTCGAGCTCGACGAGCTCTCGATCGACCTGCTGGCCCGCCAGCAGCCCGTCGCGACCGACCTGCGCATCGTCGTCACGGCCATGCACATGAGCTCGGACCTCGAGCGGATGGGCGACCTCGCCCGCCACGTCGCCAAGGTCGCCCGGCTGCGCACGCCCGACTCGGCCGTGCCGCCCGAGCTGCGCGCGCACATCCTCCAGATGGGACAGGTGGCCGAGGCCATCGTCGCCAAGTGCGGCTCGATCATCGCGAGCAAGGACGTCGCCGCGGCCATCGCGCTCGAGAAGGACGACGACGCGATGGACGACCTCCACCGCGAGCTCTTCGCCGCGCTGCTCGACGAGAACACGAGCTGGTCGCGCAGCTCGATCCTCGACCTGACGCTCGTCGGGCGCTACTACGAACGCTTCGCCGACCACGCCGTGTCGGTCGCGCGCCGCGTCGTCTACCTCGTCACGGGAGAGTACGACTCCGACGTCAGCTTCGACCACGAGGACGACGAGGACGCCGACGTGATGACCCAGATCGAGCGCGGCACCCCCGCCTGACCCCATCCTTAACCGTCGAGAGGCCACTCTCTGCGGGTCGGGACACGTCGAAAGGCCACTTCTCGCGACGAGAAGTGGCCTTTCGATGTTCGACCACCCGCACGAAGTGGCCTTTCGACGGTGCTGGGGGCCGGTCAGCGGCCCTGGTTGGCGACGGCCTCGGCCGCGGCGCGGGCGGCCTCGGGGTCGAGGTAGCGCCCACCCGGGGTGACGGGCTTGAACGAGGCGTCGAGCTCGTAGACGAGCGGCATGCCCGTCGGGATGTTGAGCCCCGCGATGTCGTCGTCGGAGATGCCGTCGAGCGTCTTGACGAGCGCGCGCAGCGAGTTGCCGTGCGCGGCGACCATGACGGTCAGCCCGTCGGCGAGGTCGGTCTGGATCTCGTTCTCCCAGTAGGGCATCAGTCGGGTGACGACGTCCTTGAGGCACTCGGTGGCCGGCATCGCGTCGCCGAGGCCGGCATACCGCGGGTCGCCGTGCTGCGAGAACTCGTCGTCGGCCTCGATGGGCGGCGGCGGCACGTCGTAGGACCGGCGCCACAGCATGAACTGCTCCTCGCCGAACTGCTCGAGCGTCTGCTTCTTGTCCTTGCCCTGCAGCGCGCCGTAGTGGCGCTCATTGAGGCGCCAGTCGCGCTTGACCGGGATCCAGTGCCGGTCGGCGGCGTCGAGGGAGAGGTTCGCGGTCGTGATCGCCCGGCGCAGCAGCGAGGTGTGCACGATGTCGGGCAGGATGCCGGCGTCCTTCAGCTGCTGACCGGCGCGCACACCCTCGGCGCGGCCCTTGTCGGTGAGGTCGACGTCGACCCAGCCGGTGAAGAGGTTCTTGGCGTTCCAGTCGCTTTCGCCGTGGCGGACGAGGACGAGCGTGTAGGTCATGCCCGCCAGCCTAGCGAGCGCCGCTCAGCCGTCGGCGGCGTCGTCCAGCAGGTGACGGAAGGCGTCGAGGTTGCGCGTCGACTCCCCGCGCGAGACCCGCCAGGCCCACTCCTTGCGCATCGAGCCGAGGAATCCGAGCGCGAGCAGCTCGTTGAACACGTCGTCGCTCGCGGAGAGCACGATGCCGAAGAGCTGGTCGAGCTGGTCGGCCTCGACCGCGACGGTGGGCAGCTCGCCCCGCAGGTAGACGTCGCCGTCGCCGTCGATGGCGTAGCCGACGCCCTGCAGCCGGAGGTTCTTGCGCAGCAGGGTGCGGTAGAAGGCCTCGTGGTTCTCGTCGGGGTTGCGGATGACGAACGCGCTGAGGCTCGTCGTGCGGTCGCGCACGAGCACCGAGACGACCGTCTTCAGCTTCTTCTCGCCGGGCAGCGTCACGACGAACTCCCCCGGACGGCCGCCGAGCTCCCACTCGAGACCCACCGAGCCGAGGTATGCCGTCAGGCGGGCCGCCGCGTCGGCCGCGGGGCCGGTGCCCTCCGCCGTCGCCGGCGCGCTCACGGGATGACCGCCGTCGGCACGCCGGCCAGCGCGAGGGGCTCGTCGACGGATGGTTCGGCGGTGCCGCTCGCTCGCTCGCGCATGGCCTGACGGTAGACGGTGAGGAGCCGGTCGGTCGTGGCGCCCCAGCCGAAGCGGGCCGCGTGCGCGACGGCGGCCGCCCCGAGCTCGAGCCGCCGTGGGGCGTCCCGGAGCAGGCCGTCGACGGCCGTGGCCCAGTCGGCGGTCGCGTGCCCGTCGACGAGCACGCCGGCGTCGCCGACCGCGGTCGGCAGTCCCCCGACCCGCGCCGCGACGACCGGGGTTCCGCAGGCCTGCGCCTCGACCGCGACGAGGCCGAACGACTCGGAGTGGCTCGGCACGAGCACGAGGTCGGCGGCGCGGTACCACTGGGCGAGCCGGGCCCGGTCGACCGGCCGCACGAAGCGGACGACGTCCTCGATGCCCAGCGTCCGCGCCAGCTCCTCGAGCTCGTGCGGTCGGCTGAGGCCGCTGCCGCTCGGGCCGCCGACGACGGCCACGGTGAGCCGGGCCCGGAGGGCGGGGTCGCGCACGAGCAGCTCGCCGGCCACCCGGAGCAGCACGTCGGGCGCCTTGAGCGGCTGGATGCGGCCGACGAAGAGCAGCACCTCGCCGTCGGGCGGGAGGCCGAGCTCGCGCCGGGCCGCACCCCGGTCGCCCGGGGTGAAGGTCGACAGGTCGACGCCGGGCGGGACCACCGAGACCGTGCTCGGCGGGGCGTCGTAGAGCTCGATGAGCTCGCGCGCCTCGTCGTCGGTGTTGGCGATGAGGCGGTCGGCCGCCTCGACGACCTGCACCTCGCCGATCTCGCGGCCGCGCGGCTCGGGGGCGTCGCCCGTCGCGAGGTGGCGGTTCTTGACCCGCGCCATGGTGTGCATCGTGTGCACGAGGGCCACCCGCCAGCGGTCCGCGGCGAGCCAGCCGACCTGGCCCGAGAGCCAGTAGTGCGAGTGCACGAGGTCGTAGTGGTCCTCGGGCACCGACAGGCCGGCCTGCATGATGCCGGCGGAGAAGGCGCAGAGCTGGCCGGGGAGGTCCTCCTTGGCCAGACCCTCGTAGGGGCCCGCCGTCACGTGGCGCACCCGCACGCCGGGCACCAGCTCGGCCTCGACCGGGGTCTCGCTCGAGGTGCGGCGGGTGAAGATGTCGACCTCGACGCCGCGCGCGGCCAGCTCCCGGGCGGTCTCGGCGACGTAGACGTTCATGCCTCCGGCGTCGCCCGTGCCGGGCTGCTCGAGCGGGGAGGTGTGCACGCTGATCATGGCCACCCGCCTGGGGTCCTGCGCCACCGGCATCCCTGCTCCCGCCTCGTCCGCCGCCCGTCTGCGGCTGCTCCTCGACTCAACCACACGGCCGGTTCGAGGTATTCCACGGTCGCCGGTGACCGTGGAATACCTCGAACCGCGGGGGTCCGCGTAGCCTGCGACGGTGCCTCCCCGCCAGCGCCCCGTCGGCACCATCACGCGCGGCACGACGAACCCGAACCGCCTGCGCCGCTGCGACCGGTGGATCGCCGGCCCGCAGGGCTGGCGCCTGCGCCGCAGCCCGACGCCGCCCGTGGTCGTCGACCTCGGCTACGGCGCCTCGCCGGTGACGGCCGTCGAGCTGCACGAGCGGCTCCGGCCGGTGCGGGCCGACGTGCAGGTCGTCGGCATCGAGATCGATCCCGAGCGCGTGGCCGCCGGCCGGGCGCTCGAGCACGAGGGCCTGACCTTCCGGCTCGGTGGCTTCGAGGTGCCCCTCGACGACGGTGCGCGCCCGACCGTCGTGCGAGCCTTCAACGTGCTGCGCCAGTACGCCGAGCACGAGGTGCCGGCGGCGTGGCAGCGCGTGCAGGAGCGCCTCGCGCCGGACGGCCTGCTCGTCGACGGCACGTGCGACGAGATCGGCCGGCGCTCCGCGTGGGTCGCCGTCGAGGCCACCGGCCCGGTCAGCCTGACCATCTCGCTCCGCCTGCGCGGGCTCGAGCGTCCGTCCGACGTCGCCGAGCGCCTGCCCAAGGCGCTCATCCACCGCAACGTGCCCGGCGAGCCGGTCCACGCCTTCCTCACCGACCTCGACCGGGCCTGGGCCCGGAGCGCCGCGCAGGCGTCCTGGGGTGCCCGGCAGCGGTTCCTGGCCGCCGCCGCGGACGTCGCGCGGTCGTGGCCGCTGCTCGACGGGCCGTCCCGGTGGCGCGTCGGCGAGCTGACGGTCGCCTGGCCCGCCGTCGCGCCCGCGTCGCCGGCGGCGCCCGTCCCTGCCGCCGCCCCCTGAGCCGAGCGGGTGACCTCGCTCGACCACTCGGGGCGCACCCCCGACGTATGCCGTCGGGACGCGGCGCAAACCGCTCAGCCACGCGTGCGCGGACCGGCGTACGATGATCCGCATGTCGCCTGGCGGCGTGACCCCGTGGCGGCGGGGCCATGCAGTGACCTTCTATGCACTCGACACCGACGGAATCGACGCGGTCGCGAGTTTCGTCGCGACGGGCTGGGCCGCCGACGAGTGCGTCATCGTCGTTGCGACCGGGGCGCACCGCACGGCCGTCGACGCGCGACTGCGCGCCCTGGGCCACGACCCGGACGCCGAGAGCGTGTCGGGGCGGTTCCTCGTGCTCGACGCCGAGGACACCCTGCGGCGCTTCTTCGTCGACGGCCACCTCGACCTGGCCCGACTCACCCCGCTCGTCAGCGAGGCGCTCGAGCGGGCCGGGGCCGGCAGCCGACCGGTGCGCATCTTCGGTGAGATGGTCGCCCTGCTCTGGGCGGTCGGCGAGGTCGAGGCCGCCATCGAGCTCGAGCTGCACTGGAACGAGCTGCTCCGCCGGCACGACTTCTCGCTGCTCTGCTCCTATCCCACCGACAGCTTCGAGCAGGCCGAGCTCGTCGACGTGCGGCGCATCTGCGACCTGCACACCGACCTGCTGCCCCCGGCCTACCGTGCCGCCGCCCCGCGAACCGGCCGCGCCGTGGCCGGCCGGGGTGCTGCCGTCGGTGACGACCGCACGGGTGACGGGCCGGGGCACGCCTGCTCGCGGGTCTACCTCCCCGCGCCCGAGTCGGTGCCGGCCGCGCGCCACTTCGTCGTCGACGTGCTGCGGGCGTGGGGCCACGACGAGGTCGCCGCCGACGCCGCCCTCATCGTCTCCGAGTTGGCCACGAACGCCCTGCGCCACGCGCACTCACCGTTCCGGGCGGTCGTCGACCAGCGCCGCGGTGGCCTGCGCATCGGCGTCGAGGACGCGAGCGAGCTCCCCCTCTCGCGGCGCGACGCCGGCGTCGAGGCCGTCGACGGCCGTGGCGTCGAGATCGTCGCGGCGCTCGCGCGGCACTGGGGCTCCAGCCCCCTCCCCGGCGGCAAGATCGTCTGGGCCGAGCTGCCCGTCCCGGGTGGGGCGACCCGCGCGGGCTGACGGCTGCAGCACGGTCGGCCGTGCCCGTCGGACCCGGTCAGGTCACTGACCCCGCCGGCCGCGGGCAGCAGCATGCCGCCGGGCCGGGCCCGGCGGCATACGTGATCGGTCGCGGTGCGACCGCAAGTCTCAGCGGGTGTAGTCGTCCTCGAGGCGCTCGATGTCGGCCTCGTCGAAGTGGCCGAAACCGACCTCGAGCAGGCGACCGGCCCGCTCACCCGAGTTGCCCATGCGGTGGATCGAGTTGCGCGGCACCCACACGGTCTCGCCCGGCTGCGCGCTCCACGTGCGCTCACCCACGGTGACGTCGATCGGCACGTCGAGCACCTGCCACATCTCGCCGCGGTGGTCGTGGCGCTGCAACGAGAGCCGGTGACCCGGCTGCACGGTGATGATCTTGACGGTGACCTGCTCGTTGGAGACGAACTGCTGGAACTCGCCCCACGGCCGCTCCGCGACGAAGATGTCCTCCGTCGGGTTGCGGTTGCCCAGGTCGTACTCGTCGGCCGTGTGGCGCGGGTGCGACTCGTGGTGGTGCTCGTGGGCGTCGAGTTCGTGGTCGGCGACTGCAGCGGCAACCTGCTGGTCGGACATGGTTCTCCAATCGGTTGTGAGTGCACCAGTGTGCCGTATGCGCCGCCGCGCCCACGTCATGCGCGGGCCGGACTCACCATCCGTTGGTCGAACGCCCTCCGAGGCCGCGCACCTGGCGGAGCGCCGGGCGCACGTCGGCGAGGTAGACGGCGGCGCCGACGAAGGCGATGAGGCCGAGCAGCCCGATCGGGTTGAACACCGAGATCGAGCCGAAGAGCAGGGCCACGCCCGTGATGAGCAACCAGAAGTTCTTGGTGCGCTTGCCGGCGGCCGCGTAGGCGTTCTCCGGGTGGCGCAGGGCGTCGACGAAGGCGAAGATCTCGCACCCGAGGGCGACGACCCCGATGATGAGGGTGACGATGCTCTGGTAGCCGGCGTAGAGCTGCATGGGGAGAGCGTAACCCGCGCACCGCGGCGGGTCAGGCGTCGACGACCAGGGTGACGGGTCCGTCCCCGACGAGCGAGACCTCCATCATCGCGCCGAACCGGCCGGTCTCGACGGTGAGTCCGCGCGCCCGGAGCGCGTCGACGACGGCCGCGACGAGCGGCTCGGCCACCGGACCCGTCGCGGCGGCTCCCCACGACGGGCGTCGCCCCTTGCGCGTGTCGGCGTACAGCGTGAACTGGCTCACGACGAGCACGGGGGCGCCCGCGTCGAGCAGGCTCTGCTCGTCGCGCAGGATGCGCAGCTCGGCGATCTTGCGGGCCATCCGCTCCACCTGCGCCGGGCCGTCGTCGTGCGTGACGCCGACGAGGGCGAGCAGCCCGGGCTCCTCGATGGCGCCGACGACCTCGCCCGCGACCTCGACGCGGGCGCTCGTCACGCGCTGGAGCACGGCCCGCACGGGCTCAGACCCCGACGGCCACGACGGAGCCGACGGGCTGGCCGTGGCCGAGCACGGGCTCGTGCTCGAGCACCGCGAGCACCTCCTCGGTGCCGACGCCGATGCGGCGCAGCACGGCCGCGAGCAGCACGCTGCGGGCCCGCGACGAGCCGTCGGCGACCTTGACCGCGATGCCCCGCCCGTCGGGCAGCCCCACCGCGTAGACCGCCTCGGCGCCGTCCTTGGCGACGAGGCCGTCGACCCCACGGATGAGGGCCGTGACGTCGCGGGTCGTGCCACCGAGGTACTCCGGGAAGGCCCGGACGGCGGCGGCGATCTTCGCCTCCGGCCCCTCGGTGGCGGCTGCGAGCCGGCCGAAGGCGAGCGCGAGCCCCGACAGGGGCACGGCGTGGATCGGCGCGCCGCACCCGTCGACCGCCACCGCCGCCGGCTCGGCGCCGGTGAGGTCGCGCACGGCGTCGGCCACCGCGACCTGGAGCGGGTGGGACGGGTCGCGGTAGGTGGCGAGGTCCCAGCCGTTGCGCACGCACGTCGCGAGCATCGACGCGTGCTTGCCGGAGCAGTTCTGCACGATCGACTGCTTGGGCCGGCCGCCGGCGATCCAGGCGATCCGGGCCGCCTCGTCGTAGGGGTAGTCGGGCGTGTTCTGCAGGTCGGTCTCGGAGAGGCCGGCGCCGGCGAGGATCTCGCGGGCGGCCTCGACGTGGAAGTCCTCGCCGGAGTGGCTCGCGCACGCGAGGGCGAGCAGCCGGCCGTCGGTGTCGAGGCCGTGGCGCACCATGGCGAGGGCCTGCAGCGGCTTGCTCGAGCTGCGCGGGAAGACGGGGCCGCTCGCGTCGCCGATCTCGAGCTCGATGCTGCCGTCCGGGGCGGTGACGACCGCGGTGCCGTGGTGCACCGACTCGACGAAGCCTGCCCGCACGACGTGGGCGACGACGGGGGCGGCGGAGAGCGCCGGGCTGACGGAGGAGGACGTGGGCGCGAGGTGATCGGACACGCCCCGCAGTATGCCGGAGGGCCGGGGACTGCCGAAGGGCCGCCACCCGTGCGGGTGGCGGCCCTTCGGCGAGCGGGGCTCAGCGCGCGTCGGTCAGCTGGAGGCCGACGTCTTCTTCGCGGTGCGCTTGGCCGGCGTGGCCTTCTTCGTGGCCTGCTTCGTGGCCCCGGCGGCGGTGCCCGTGGCCGAGGCGGCCTTCTTCGCGGTCGTCTTCGCGGTCTTCCGCGCCGCGCGCTTGGCCGGGGCGACCTTGCGGGCCACCGTGGCGTTGGCGTCGTCGGTCGTGGCGGAGCTGCGGGCGGCGACCTTGCGGGTCGTCGTCGCCTCGACGGCGTTCGCCTTGCGCGTGGCGGCGGACTTCTGCGCGGCCGAGCTGCGGATCGCCTTCTCGTGCTTGGCGGTCCGCTTCGGCGCGACCGGGGCGGCAGCCGACTCGACGGCGTCCGCAGCGGCCTCGACGCGCGAGCCGAGCTGCGAGGCGTCCTCGGCGACGACGTCGAGCAGCGTCTGGGCGACCTTCTCGCCCTCGTTCACGGCCGTCTCGGCCACGCGACGACCGCGGGTGACGGTGGCCGTGCCCTTCTCGGCCAGGTCGTACGCGGTGCGCTCGCCCTGGGCGCGGAGGTCGGTGACGACCTTCTCGCCGCGGGCGGCGGCGGCGTCGTACTGGTCCTTGGCGTTGCTCGCGAGCACGAGGCCCTCGTTGATGACGCGCGCCGGGAGGTCCTGGGCCTGCGTGACGAAGCGCTCGGCATACGTCGTCGCCAGCTTCTGCAGCTCGGCGGTGCGCGTCTGGAGGTCGGCGATGCGCTTCTGCAGGTCCTTCTGCATCTGGTCGGCCTCCTTCTTGGCGCCCTTGCGCAGGTCGGCGCCCTTGGCCTGCTTGCGGGCGACCTCGAGCTGCTCGCCCGCGGTGCGCACCGTGTCGATCGCCATGTTGGCGGCGCCGACGACGGCGTAGAACGGCGTCGGGTCGACCGTCACCTCGGGCACGCGGCCCTCGATCTGGCCGAGCTGTCCACGCACGTCGGCGACGGCCGCCTCGGCCTGCTTCTGTGCGTCCTTGATCGCCTTGCTGATCTTGTCGGTGAGTGCCATCTCACTGCTCCTTCTCGTTGAGCTCGGTGCGTCCTGGGGTGGCGCCGGCCGCACTGCCGGTCGCGAGGCGTCGGCGCGGTGCGCCCGACGCGGTGGTCGGTGGGGTCGGTGGGGTCGGAAGGGTCGGCGGGCTCGTCGCGTCCTCTCCGACGAACGACCGGTAGATCTCGACGAGCACCCCGCGCTGCCGGTCCGTGAGGGCCGGGTCGGCGGCGATGGCGGAGAGGACGTCGGAGCCGGCGGCAGGGTCGTCGCCGGCCCGCTCGTCGAGGATGCCGGCCCGGACGTAGAGCGACTCGGCCGAGACCTGCAGACCCTTGGCGATCTGCTGGAGGATCTCGGCGCTCGGGCGCTTCAGCCCCCGCTCGATCTGCGACAGGTAGGGGTTGGAGACCCCGGCCATGTCGGCGAGCTGACGCAGTGACAGCTGGGCGCTCTCGCGCTGTTCGCGCAGGTAGGCCCCGAGGTCGGGTAGCGGCAGCTTGCTCATGCCTCCATTGTGCTAACTACAGCAAGCAGATTGCAAACTCTGGGCAGCGTGAGTCCCGCCACAGTGACGGTCAGCGGGTGCGGCGGTCCCTGATCGCGAGCGTCTCCCGCGCCTGGGCGGTCGTCATCGGCGGGCGCTGCATGACCGTGGCGATCTCGGCGGCGCGCGCGACGAGCTCGCGGTTGTGCGCGACGGGGCGGCCCTTGGCATACATGAGGTTGTCCTCCATGCCGACGCGCAGGTGCCCGCCGGCCGACAGCGCGGCTGCGACGATCGGCAGGTGCGCACGGCCGATGCCCGTCGCCGACCAGCTCGTCACCTCGGGCGGCAGCATCGCCACGCCGGCGAGGAGCGCCTGCGGCGTGCCCGGCATCGCGCCCGGCACGCCGGTGACGAAGTCGACGTGCACCTTGCCGCCGTAGGGCAGGCCGCACTCGTCGATGAGCCGCCGCAGCGCGTGCACGTGGCCGAGCTCGAAGAGCTCGAACTCCGGCACGACCTGCCGCTCCTGCGCCTGTCGGTAGAGGTCGACCATGAAGCCCCACGGGTTGAGGAAGACGCCGTCGCCGAAGTTCGTCGTGCCGCAGGTGAGCGAGCAGGAGTCGGGGTTCGCGTCGAGCACGGTGAGCCGCTTCTCGAGCGGGTCGGTGATCGCCCCGCCGGTCGAGAGCTGCACGATCAGGTCGGTCGCCTCACGCACGCCGACGACGGCCTCCTCGAGGAAGGCCGCCTCGAGCGTCGGCTGGTGCTCGCGGTCACGCACGTGGATGTGGATGAGCGCGGCGCCCGCCTGCTCACAGGCGATCGCGGTCTCGACGAGCTCCTCCGGCGTCGTGGGCAGCGCCGGCACGTCCGCCTTGGCGCTCTCGGCCCCCGTGGGCGCGACGGTGATCAGGGTGCTCGCGGCGGTGCGTGCAGGGCTCATGCGGCCCATCCTGCCAGCGCCGCGCGGCGCCGCCGGTCAGGGGGCGACGATCGTCGTCTGCGCCGCCGACGAGTCGTCGACGAGGAGCTCGAGAGCGGGGTCGGTGTTGCGCTTGATGACGGCGAGCGCGATGGGCCCGTCGACGTGGTGGCGCCCGACGGAGGTCACGCGGCCGACGACCCGGTCACCGGCTCGGACCTCGCTCCCCTGCGCCGGCAGCACGTGACCCGACCCGTCGAGGTGGAGGAAGACGATGCGCCGCGGTGGGCGCCCGAGGTTGTGGACCCGGGCCACGGTCTCCTGCCCGCGGTAGCAGCCCTTCTGCAGGTGCACCGCGGTGCGCAGCCAGTCGAGCTCGTGGACGATCGTGCGGTGGTCGGTGTCGACCCCGAGCCGCGGACGCCACGCCGCGATGCGCAGCGCCTCGGCTGCCCAGAGCCCGGCCAACGGCCGATCCCCCACGGCCGCAGCGAGATCCGTCCGCGGCACGATGACCTCGCGCCACGAGCGGTCGACGCCGGGGTGACCGTCCTCGGGGCCGTATGCCGTCGTGTCACCGACGAGGTCGGGCCACGGGTCACGCCACGCGAGCGGCTCGCCGTCGACCGACTCGCTGTCGTGCGGCTCGCCGAGCACCGCCCAGTCGTCGGTGACGAGGGCGACCTCGACGCGGAGCATGAAGCGCATCTTCTCGAGCCACTCGACGAGGGCCTGACCCGCACCGGGCTCGGTCGTGACCCACGTCGTCTCGCCGTCGTCGACGAGGTGGAGCGAGTGCTCGACGTGGCCCTTGGGGCTGAGGATGAGGGCCTCGCGCGACTGGCGCGGCTGAAGTCCGAGGAGGTGCTGCGTCGTCAGCGAGTGGAGCCAGCTGAGCCGGTCGGGGCCGGTCACGGTGACGACGTCGCGATTCGAGAGGTCGACGACCGCGAGGCCCTCCTCGAGGAGGCGCTGCTCGCGCATCGGGTCGCCGTAGTGAAGCGCCACCCCAGCCTCGAGGCCCTCGCCCGCCACGGCTCCCGGCCGCGACAGCAGGGGGCTCCTCGTCGTCGGTCGGGTGGGCAGCTCCAGGTCGCTCATGCTGGGTGGAACACTCACGGCATACGCCTCATTCCGGTGTCATGGGGTGGGTCACTCGACGCGCTTGAGGGTGGCGGACACATGGCTCTGGAGCTCTTGGCCCACGGCGGCCATGTCCATGACCCACATCAGCTGCGACTCGACGAGGCCGTACATCCGCGTCGCCGCGTTGTACTCCTTCGCGCCGGGCGCGCGCAGCACGCCGTCGGTCTTGAGCTGGATCTTCGCCGGCTCCATGGCGCCGTAGTAGAGCTCGAGGATGCCGGTGGGGTGCGCGAGCAGCAGCTCGACCTCGCCGTTCTCGAGCGGGCGCCAGAAGCCCGACTCGACCGCTGCCGGCCGCACCTTGGCGCCGTTCTCGGAGTCGAGGATCCACGCGCGGCTCTCCCACTTGAGGAAGCCACGGCCGTCGTGGGTGACCTCGATCTCCTGGCCGAAGTGCGCCGACTCGATCGTCGGGTAGCCGACGACGCCCGCGCCCTCCCAGCGTCCGATGAGCCAGGCGAGGGGTCGCAGCGGCTCCGGGATGTCCTGGTCGAGGTTGAACATGCGCCCGATCGTAGCCTGAGGGCATGGACTCCCCCGCACGCTCGCTCGTCGTCAAGGTCACCGCCGGCACCGAGGCCCCCGAGCGCCTCTCGCAGGCCTTCACCGTCGCCGCCACCGCCGTCGCCAGCGGCGTCGACGTGTCCCTGTGGCTGACGGGCGAGTCGACGTGGATGGCGGTCCCGGGCCGCGCCGAGGCCTTCGAGCTCGCGCATGCCGCCCCGCTCGGCGAGCTGCGCGACGCCGTGCTCGCGGGTGGCCGGCTCACGGTGTGCACGCAGTGCGCGGCCCGCCGGGAGCTCGCGCAGGAGCAGCTCGTCGACGGGGCCGTGATCAAGGGCGCCGCGGTGTTCGTCGAGGAGGTCATGGCGCCGGGGGCCCAGGCGCTCGTCTACTGACGGCACCCACCACAGGTGGCCCCTCGACGGTGGCGGACCCACGAAGAGTGGCCCCTCGACGGTGGCGGACCCGCAGAGAGTGGCCACTCGACGGTGGCGGACCCACGAAGGGTGGCCCCTCGACGGTGGCGTGGGGGTCAGGTGAGGGCGGTGGCGAGGTTGATGACGGCGCCGACGGCGAGCACCGAGGCGGCGCCGGCGGCCAGCTGGCCGCGCAGCGTCGGCAGCTCGGGCTCGAGGGCGAGCACCCTGCGCAGCGCCCACGAGACCACGCCGACGGCGGCGCCGATCGCGAGGGCCGTGCCCGGACCCACCTCGTCGAACCGCGTCGACACGACGGCGGCCACGACGGACGCCACGACCGCGGTGCCGACGAGGCCCACGGCGCCGACGGCGCCGGGCCGGGCGCGCAGGGCCGGGGCGGCAGCGAGGAGGTCGCCGAGGACGGCGGCCACCACGGCGGCGAGCGCCACGACGGCGACGGCCCGACCGCGGTCGCTCTGGGCGGCGACCACGGCGGTCGCCCCGGAGGCCGTGACCGCGAGGCCGCCGAACGACGACAGGAGCGTCAGCACGAGGCCCTCCCGACCCGAGCGGCGCACCAGCTGGCCGAAGAAGGCGAGCACGAGCCCGAAGGCGACGGCCGCGGGCAACCAGCGCAGCCCGGCGTCGCGGGCGGAGAGGACGATCGCGACCGCGGCGACGGCCAGCACCCCGGACGTGGCCGACGGGGTGGCCGATCCGGTGATCCGCGGCCAGCCCCAGGCGACGACGAGGGCGAGGGCGAGGGTCACCGCGACGGTGCCGGCGTACCCCGTCGCCTGGGCGGCCAGGAGCGCGAGGCCCGAGACGAGGGTCGCCGCGAGCAGGACCCAACGGATCCGGACGGCGGCGGCGGTGTCAGGCACGCCGGTCATTGTGCATCACCCGCCGGCGAAGGGCGGCAGCACCTCGACGGTCGCGCCCGCCGCGACGGCCGAGTGACGGCCCACCTTGGCGCCGTCGAGCAGGAACGTCGCGACCTGCGCGACCCGCTCGAGCTCCGGGTGCAGGGCCACGGCGGCGTCGACGACCGCACCCACGGTCGTGCCGGGCAGCAGCTCGGTGTCACGGCCGGCCGCGGCACGGGCGGCGGCCCAGTAGCGGACCGTCACGGCCCCGACCGCCGTCGGGTCCGCGTCGTCGGGCGCCTGCTGCGCGGGCGTCGTCGAGGTCATCTCACTCCGTCTCAGGGTTGGTGCGGTCCGGTCCGCACGTGACCAGTCTCGCCTATCCTGCATGAGATGGCCCGACTGCTGCTGCTCACCAACGCGCTCGCCCCGAGCGCCGAGGTGCTGCCTGCCCTCGGCCTGCTGAGCCACACGGTGCGCATCCTCCCGGCCGAGGCCGCCGCCCTCGTGGACTCCCCCGACTGCGACGCGGTGCTCGTCGACGCGCGCCGGGAGCTGGCGAGCGCGCGCTCGCTCTGCCGGGTGCTGCGCACCACCGGCATCGCGGCACCGTTGCTGGCCGTCCTCACCGAGGGTGGCCTCGCCGGCCTGACCGCCGAGTGGGGCCTCGACGACGTCATCCTCGACACGGCCGGGCCCGCCGAGGTCGACGCCCGGCTCCGCCTGGCGCTGACCAAGGGCCAGGACGACGACGCCGCGCTCGACGTGCCGATCACCTCGGGCGACCTCGTCATCGACGAGTCGTCCTACTCCGCGAGGTTCCGGGGCAACCCGCTCGACCTCACCTACAAGGAGTTCGAGCTGATCAAGTACCTCGCGCAGCACCCCGGCCGGGTGTTCACCCGGGCCCAGCTGCTCCAGGAGGTCTGGGGCTACGACTACTACGGCGGCACGCGCACCGTCGACGTGCACGTGCGCCGGCTGCGCGCCAAGCTCGGCCCCGACCACGAGGCGCTCATCGGCACCGTGCGCAACGTCGGCTACCGCCTCGTCCCGGACCGCCCCGAGGCCGCCGCACCGGCCCCCGCACCCGCGAAGGCACCGGCGAAGGCACCGGCGAAGGCGCAGCCCGCCGACGCCTGAGGCGACCCACCCGCACGCCGGGCCGACCCGGCATACGGACCCAGGCGCACGAACGGCCCGGCTCCACGAGGGAGCCGGGCCGTCCACGGCGGCGGCGCGGGTGCGCCGTCAGGTCACGGCGCCTTGGTGATGCGCGTCAGCGGGCCCGGGGTGTAGCCACCCTGGCCCTCGAGGCCGGTCAGGTAGTTCGCGAAGGCGTCGATGTCGAGGCCACCGAAGTACTTGCCCGTGCCGTCACGGAAGGCGGGGAAGTTGTCGCCGCCGTCGGAGAGGAAGTTGTTCGTCACGATGCGGTACGACGCGGCCTTGTCGATGGGCGTGCCGTTCAGGGCGACGGTGCCGTCGACGACGCTCGAGCCGTTGTGCGTGTAGCTGAAGCCCTTGCTCACCTGCAGCACCTTGGCCGCGGTGCCGGCGTTGGCCCCGGCCCACTGCTGGTTCAGCACGTCGTAGACCTGCTGGCCCGTCAGGGTCATCGAGACGAGGTAGTTGTTGAACGGCTGGACCGTGAACGCCTCCTCGAAGGTGACCTTGCCGGCCGGCTCGCCGTAGGGGCTGTTGGCGTAGGTGAGGTCGGCGCGGATGCCGCCGGGGTTCATGAACCCGATGACCGGCGTCTGCCCGCCCGTCACGACGGACGGGTCGGCGAGCTGGGCGTCGGCGATGAGGTCACCGAGCTGCGACTCCCCGGCGACGTTCTGCGTCTTCGTGACGTCCGCGGAGATGGTGCCGACGATCTTGCTCGCGATGGTCTTGACGAGCTCCTTGTACTTCGCGATGAGCGCGGTCTGGGCCGGGTCGGCCGCGACGGTGCGCGTCACGAGGTTGTTGCGCGAGTCGGCCTCCGTCGGGCGCACGAGGTCCTGCGTCCAGCGGTCGTAGCGCACCTCGGTGTCGTTGTAGAGGCGCCCGAACGACGACGCCGACGTCACGAGACGCGGCTTGCCGTTCGAGTCGGGGATGGCGCAGACGTACGGCTGGTGGGTGTGTCCCGAGATGACCATGTCGATCTCCGGGCGGAGGTTCTTGACGATCGGGATGATGGGCGAGTCGGCCGACAGCGTGCCGCCGCCCTTGCACGTGTAGTCGTAGGGCGTGCTGGCCGGCGGGGTGCCGCCCTGGTGCACGAGCACGACGATCGCGTTGACGCCCTGGCGCTTGAGCTTGGGCACGAGGGCGTTGGCCGTGGCCACCTCGTCCTTGAACTCGAGGCCGGCGATGCCCGAGGCGGTGACGATCGAGGGCGTGTCCTTGAGGGTCATGCCGATGAAGCCGACGCGCGCGCCGTTCGGGAAGCGCTTGATCGCGTAGGACGGCAGGATCGTGCGGCCGGTGCGCTTCTCGACGACGTTCGCGGCGAGGTACTGGAAGTCGGCGCCCTTGAACCGGCCTGCGGGGCAGGAGTTCTGGTTGTTCGCGCCGTCGCCGTCGTCGATGCAGCCGCCGCGCTGGAGGCGCTGGAGCTCCTTGTAGCCCTCGTCGAACTCGTGGTTGCCCACGGCCGTGATGTCGAGACCGAGCGTGTTGAGCGACTCGACGGTCGGCTCGTCGTGGAAGGCGGCCGACAGCAGCGGCGAGGCGCCGACCATGTCGCCGGCGGCCACCGTGACGGTGTTCTTGTGGCCGATGCGGGCCTGCTTGAGGTGCGTCGCGAGGTACTCGACACCGCCGACGTTCGTCGTGTCGGTCGTCGCCGGACCCGTCTGGAGCCGGCCGCTCGAGCCGCTCGGGGCCTCGAGGTTGCCGTGGAAGTCGTTGAACGACAGGATCTGCAGGTCCGCGTAGCGGCTCGGCACGGGCCAGGGCCAGTGGTGGCCGCCGTGGCCGCCACCGTGCATCGGCGTCGCGGGCGCGGCGAGCGCCGGGGCCGCCACGGCCGCCGCGCAGACGGCGGCGAACGCGACTCCCGTGATGCGGCGAGTCTTTCGGGTCATGTGCTTCCTCTTTCACTCCGGTGCGTGCCTCCGCGGCACGAGAGGGAGGCTAGCGGCGCGCGGGGCCGGGTGGGGCGCTGGACGGTGTCGGCTCGGTGAACGGCACCCGGCCACCCGCGGGGCCGTCGCGCCGGGCGGAGCCTGTGGTGGAATCGCCGTATGCCGCGCCCGACGGTCGCCCAGCGCGACGAGACCCAGCCGCTCACCGACCGCGAGGCCGAGGCCGTGCTCGCCCTGGCCGCTGAGGCCGCCCGGGCCGACGGGTCCGAGCCGCTCTCGGAGCAGTTCCGCCTCTCCGTGCGCGCCCGGGAGCACGACGGCGTCGACCACCTGCTCGCGCTCGGCGCCGACGGGGAGCTGCTCGGCTACGCGCAGTGCCGCCGCGCGGACCCGCACCCGTCGGCGGAGCTCGTCGTCTCCCCGCGGGCGCGCCGCGGGGGCGTGGGCTCCGCGCTGCTGGGGCGGCTGCCCGCCGACGCGCGGGTGTGGAGCCACGCCACGGGGGCCGGCGCCGAGGCGGCCGCGGCCTTCGCCGCTGCCGGCGGCCTCCGGCCGGTGCGCTCGCTCCACGTCATGGGCCGGTCGCTCCGGGCGGGCACGCCCTGGCCCGCCGCCGCGGTGCCGAGCGGGTATGCCGTGCGCTCCTTCGAGCCCGGGCGCGACGAGGAGGCGTGGCTGGCCCTCAACGCCGCCGCCTTCGCGCACCACCCCGAGCAGGGCTCGCTGCGCCGGGCGGACCTCGACCAGCGGATGGAGCAGGCGTGGTGGAACCCGGCGGGGCTGATCCTCGTCGTGCCCGACGACGACCCCGACGTGCTCGCGGCCTCGCACTGGACCAAGGTCGACCCGCCGGACGGCAGCGTCGGCGAGGTCTACGTCGTGGCGGTCTCACCGGACCGGCAGGGGCAGGGCCTCGGCCGGGTCGTCACGGTGCTGGGCCTCGACCACCTGCGCTCGCGCGGTCTCGAGCGCGTCGTGCTCTACGTCGACGAGGACAACGTCGCCGCCGTGCGCACCTACCGCGGGCTCGGCTTCGAGGACGTCGAGCTGCACCGCCAGTTCGCGCGCCCGGACGACTTCACCTCCTCGTCACCCAACGGTGCCACGATGGGGTCATGAGCACCGGCAGCCTCACCTCCACCGACCTCGAGATCCAGACGGACGGCTCGGCCACGCCCGAGGCGTCCGAGCTCTCCGACACCTCCGAGGCGGCCGAGGTCAGCTCGTTCACGAGCACGGTGCCCACCCGGCGCGTGCCCGCGCGGGCCCCGAACGGCCGCTTCGTCGGCCAGGGCGGTCAGTCCGACGGCGACGACGACCTGCCGGCCGACCGCTACCTCGAGCGCGAGCTGTCGTGGCTGCAGTTCAACGAGCGGGTGCTCCAGCTCGCGATGGACCCGGCCGTGCCCCTGCTCGAGCGCACCCGGTTCCTCGCGATCTTCGCGAACAACCTCGACGAGTACTTCATGGTGCGGGTGGCGGGGCTCAAGCGCCGCATCGCGACCGGCCTCGCCGTGCGCACCGCGGCCGGCCTCGAGCCGCGTGAGCTGCTCGAGCGGGTGGCCCGCCTCGCGCACGAGCTGATGCAGCAGCACGCCTCCGTGTTCCAGCACGACGTGCGGCCGTCGCTCGGCGACGAGGGCATCACCATCGTGCGCTGGGACGACCTCGACGAGGACGACCGCGAGCCGCTCCACTTCTTCTTCGCCGAGCGGGTCTTCCCGGTGCTCACCCCGCTCGCCGTCGACCCGGCGCACCCGTTCCCCTACATCTCGGGGCTCTCGCTCAACCTCGCCGTGCTGCTGCAGAACCCGAAGACGGGCTCGGAGCACTTCGCGCGCGTCAAGGTGCCGCCGAGCCTGCCCCGCTTCATCCTCGTCGAGGAGGACGTCGACGCCGAGGTCGAGCGCAAGCGCTTCGTGCCGCTCGAGGACGTCATCGCGAGCCACCTCGACCAGCTCTTCCCCGGCATGCTCGTGCAGGAGCACTTCTCCTTCCGGGTCACCCGCAACGAGGACCTCGAGGTCGAGGAGGACGACGCCGAGAACCTGCTGACGGCCCTGGAGAAGGAGCTGACGCGCCGGCGCTTCGGGCCGCCGATCCGCCTCGAGGTCGAGGACGACATCGACCCCAAGGTGCTCGACATGCTCGCCCGCGAGCTGCAGATCAGCGACCGCGAGATCTACCGGCTGCCGACGCCGCTCGACCTGCGCGGCCTGTTCACCATCGCCGACGTCGACCGCAGCGACCTCGAGTTCCCCAAGTTCTTCCCCCGCAGCCACCCCGACTTCGCGCCCACCGAGAGCGCCAAGGCGATCGACCTGCTCGCGGCGGTGCGGCAGAAGGACGTCCTCGTCCAGCACCCCTACAACTCGTTCTCGACGTCCGTGCAGGCCTTCATCGAGCAGGCCGCGAACGACCCCAAGGTCCTCGCGATCAAGCAGACCCTCTACCGCACCTCCGGCGACTCCCCCATCATCGACGCCCTCATCGACGCCGCCGAGGCCGGCAAGCAGGTGCTCGCCGTCGTCGAGATCAAGGCCCGCTTCGACGAGGTCAACAACATCTCCTGGGCGCGCAAGCTCGAGGAGGCGGGCGTGCACGTCGTCTACGGCGTCGTCGGCCTCAAGACCCACGCCAAGCTGTGCCTCGTCGTGCGCCAGGAGTCCGAGGGCCTCGTGCGCTACTGCCACATCGGCACCGGCAACTACAACCCGAAGACGGCCCGTGTCTACGAGGACTTCGGCCTCTTCACCACCGACCCGCAGGTCGGCGAGGACCTCTCGCGCCTGTTCAACCTGCTCTCGGGCTTCGCCCCCCGGAGCAAGTTCAAGCGGCTGCTCGTCGCGCCGCGGTCGGTGCGCTCGGGTCTCATCGACCTCGTCGACGACGAGATCGAGCTCCACGAGGCCCGACGCAAGGACGCCCCGCCCGGTCGCATCGTCATCAAGGCCAACTCGATCGTCGACGAGGCGCTCATCGACGCGCTCTACCGCGCGAGCATCGCCGGCGTGCACGTCGACATCTGGGTGCGCGGCATCTGCGCGCTGCGTCCCGGCGTCGAGGGCCTGTCGGAGAACATCCGGGTGCGCTCGATCCTCGGGCGCTTCCTCGAGCACTCGCGGGTCTTCTGGTTCGACCACGGCGGCGACCCGCAGGTCTACATCGGCAGCGCCGACATGATGCACCGCAACCTCGACCGTCGCGTCGAGGCGCTCGTGCGGATCTCCGAGCCCGCCCACGTCGTCGAGCTCGCCGACCTCATCGACCTCGCCTTCGCCGAGACCACCTCGCGCTGGGACCTCGGCTCCGACGGCCGGTGGACCCGGCACCACCAGTCGGAGTCCGGCGAGCCCTTCGACGACCTGCAGGAGAAGCTCATCGAGCGCCACGACAAGCGACGCCGCAAGGCCCGTCGCCGCTGACCGCGCCCCTAAGGTGGGCGGCATGGCGAGCGTCAGGCAGGTCCAGGTCACCGTCGACTGCGCCGACCCCGAGCGGGTCGCCCGGTTCTGGTGTGAGGTGCTCGGCTACGTCGTGCCGCCTCCCCCGCCGGGCTTCAAGGACTGGGGCGCCTTCGACCGCTCGCTGCCGGCCGAGCGCCAGGGGTCGGCGTTCGCGTGCGTCGACCCGACGGGCGCCGGGCCGCGGCTGTTCTTCCAGCGGGTGCCCGAGGGCAAGGTCGTCAAGAACCGCGTGCACCTCGACGTCCGCGTCGGCACCGGCCTGCGCGGCGACGAGCGCCTCGCGGCCCTCGAGTCGGAGGGCGACCGGCTCGAGCGGCTCGGGGCGCGCCGCGTGCAGCTGCTGCGCGCCGACGGCTTCACCGAGTCGTGCCTCGTCATGCAGGACGTCGAGGGCAACGAGTTCTGCCTCGACTGAGCCCTACGGTGTGGGCATGACCTGGCAGCGCACCCACGCCCAGCACCTCGCCGCCGACCCCGACGCCGTCTGGGCGGTCGTCGGCGACCCCCGCCGGTGGCCGGAGTGGTGCGCGGCGATCCACGAGGTGACCGTCGACGGCCCTCCGCGCAGCGGGGCCACGGCCGCCTACCTGCCGTCCGTGCGCTGGGCCCGCGAGCTGCACGGCCGCACCGCACCGCCGCTGCGGGTCGTCACCCTCGACGCGCCCCGCACCCTCGTCGTCGAGCAGCCCAACCCCGGCGGGGTGATGCGGGTCGAGTGGACCGTCGACCCCGACGGCACCGGCACGCTGCTCCGGCAGCGTGTGATCGTGACGGGCCCGCTCACGACGCCCGTCGTGCTCGGCGTCGCCCGCTCGCTGGCCGACGGCTGGCCCGAGCACGTCGCCCGGCTGGCTGCCCTCGTCGTCGTCCCCTCCCGCGACCTGCGCAAGGTCGTCGTGGCCGGGGGCTCGGGCACGCTGGGGCGCAGCCTCGCCGCCGACCTCACCGCGCGGGGTCACGAGGTCGTGCTCCTCACCCGGCGGCGCGACCCGCGCCTGCCCTACCGGCAGACCGAGTGGGACGGCATCCGGCAGGGGGCGTGGACCCGTGAGCTCGCCGAGCCCGCCCGCACCGCCGTGGTCAACCTCGCGGGCCGCCTCGTCGACGCCCGCCCGACGGCGCGGACCGTCGACGAGCTGCGCACGTCGCGGGTCGACCCGACGCGCGCCCTCGTCGAGGCGAGCCGCGCACTGCCCCGCCCGCTCGCCGCGTGGGTGCAGGGCTCGACGACGGCCATCTGGTCGGACGCCGGCGAGGCCCGCGTCACCGAGGGCATCCCGCTGCCCACCGGCGCGGACGCGCTGCCCCAGATGACGGGAGTGGCACGGCCGTGGGAGGCGGCCGTGGAAGGCGCGGCCACGGACCACCTCGTCGTGCTGCGCACCTCGATCGTCCTGCAGGCCGGGTCCCCGGCGTTCGACCGCCTCACCGGCCTCACCCGCCTGGGGCTCGGCGGCCGGGTCGGCGGCGGGCGCCAGTGGTTCAGCTGGATCCACGTCGACGACTGGCTGGCCGTCGTCCGGGGCGGCCTGGGCCTGCCGTCGGGCCCCGCCCTGCCCGACGGCGTCGTCGTGGGCGCAGCGCCGACCCCGGTGCGCAACGCCGACCTCATGGCCGCCCTGCGCCGGCACCTGCACCGGCCGCCGTCGCCGCCCACGCCCACCGTCGCCGTGCGGGTCGGCAGCATCGCGCTGCGCACCGACCCGGCGCTCGGACTGACCGGGCGACACTGCACGTCCGACGTCCTCCGTGACGCGGGGTTCACCTTCGCCCACCCCACGCTCGAGCGTGCGATCGCCGACCTGCTCAGCTGACGGCATACCGCCCCTCGGGACGTCGGGGCGACCGCACGGCGCCGATCGGGCAGACTGGCACGCGTGGCCTCCGTGATCCCCGCCGCCGGCACCCTGCCCTGGCGCCGCCGCGACGGACGGCTCGAGGTCGCCCTCGTCCACCGCCCCAAGTACGACGACTGGTCGTGGGCCAAGGGCAAGCTCGACCGCGGTGAGCACCCGTGCGTGGCCGCGGCCCGCGAGACCTTCGAGGAGACCGGTCTGGTCGTCCGGCTCGGCGTGCCGCTGCCGTCGGCGGAGTACCCCGTGCTCGACTCGACGGGCGGGCCGGCGACCAAGCGGGTGCACTACTGGGCCGCGCGCGTCACCGGCGGCACCGGCGAGCTGGAGCACGAGATCGACGAGGTCGCGTGGGTCGACGTGCGCACCGCGCACGACCGCCTCGACTACGCCCGAGACCGGGAGCAGCTGCTCGCGCTCGTGCGCGCCGAGCGCGCCGGGGAGCTGCGCACCTGGCCCCTCGCGCTCGTGCGCCACGCCAAGGCGAGGCCCCGCGGCAAGTGGGCGGCTGACGACCGGCTGCGCCCGCTCGACGCGGTGGGCCTCGCCCAGTCCCGCACCGTCGCGGCCGCCCTCGGCGCCTACGGCGTGACCCGGGTCGTCTCGTCGTCGTCGGTCCGCTGCGTCGCCACCGTCGAGCCGTATGCCGTGTCGCGCGGGCTGCGCGTGCGGGCCCGCGACGCGCTGTCCGAGGAGGGCTTCGCCGCGTCCTCCGCCGGCGCGGTGACCCAGCTCGAGCGCCTGCTCGACAAGGGCGACCCCGCCGCCCTGTGCAGCCACGGCCCGGTGCTGCCGACCCTGCTCACGCTGCTCGCCGAGCGGGTGGGGCCCACCCCCGAGCGCGGCCGCGCCGCGGCCGACCGGCTGGAGGCGGCGGCCTCCTCGGCCATGGGCAAGGGCGAGGTGCTCGTGTGCCACCTCGTCGGCCGGGGGGCGGACGCCCGGATCGTCGACGTCGAGCGCATCGACACCTGATCCCAACCCTCCATCGTGGGCCGGGGTGACCCCACGCGCACCCCCAGTACGGGGCCCGTCCCAAGTCGTCGCCCGCCGTTCACCCGGCGTTCACCGCAGATGGACGAACGGTCACCCGGCGCACCTATGTTCGCCGTGGACGAGACGTCCGGCAGCGCTGCCAGAGGTTCGTCCCCACCATCCGGAACACCTCAGGAACACCCCATCGAGAGGGATCACACTCGTGTCTGTTTCGCGTTTCAGCGCCATCGGCGCCGTCGCCCTGTCCGGCGCCCTGGCGCTGTCGGCCTGCGCGTCCGAGAACAACGGCACCGCACCCGGCGCGGGCTCCACCGCCGCCGGTTCGACGGCCAGTGGCGACTGCTTCAGCGGTGACCTCAAGGCGGAGGGCTCCTCGGCCCAGAAGAACGCCATCGACGAGGCGATCAAGGCGTACCAGACGGCCTGCGCCGACGCCAACATCGACTACCAGCCCACGGGCTCGGGCGCCGGCATCAAGCAGTTCATCGCCAAGCAGGTCGACTTCGCCGGCTCGGACTCCGCGCTCAAGACCGAGCCGAAGGACGGCAAGGTCGAGGCCGACGACGCCAAGGCCTCGTGCGGCTCGGACGCCTGGAACCTCCCCATGGTCACCGGCCCGATCGCCATCGCCTACAACGTGCAGGGCGTCGACACGCTCGTGCTGGACGCCGAGGTGGCCGCGAAGATCTTCGACGGCAAGATCACGACGTGGAACGACCCGGCCATCGCCGCCCTCAACAAGGGCGTCACCCTGCCGGCCACCCCCATCAAGGTCTTCTTCCGCTCCGACGAGTCGGGCACCACCGAGAACTTCACGAAGTACCTCAAGGCCGCTGCCCCCGACGCCTGGTCCTACGAGACCGGCAAGAAGTGGACCGGCAAGGGTGAGGGCAAGGAGAAGTCCGCCGGCGTCGCCACCGCGACGAAGGGCCAGGACGGCGGCATCACGTACGTCGAGCTCTCCTACGCCCAGCAGAACTCGCTGAAGATGGCCCAGATCGACACCGGCGCGGGCCCGGTCGAGCTGACCGCCGAGTCGGCCGGCAAGACGATCGCCACGGCGAAGCAGACCGGCACGGGCAACGACCTCGCCCTCAAGATCGACTACGCCACCAAGGAGGCCGGGGCCTACCCGATCGTCCTCGTGACGTACGAGATCGTCTGCTCGAAGTACGCCGACGCCGAGACGGGCAAGAAGGTCAAGAGCTTCCTCAAGACCTTCGCCTCCGACGACGTGCAGAAGGGCCTCGAGTCCAAGGGCTACGCCCCGCTGCCCGCCGAGGTCGCCACCAAGGTGCAGACCGCGGTCGACGCGATCTCCTGACTCACCGCCCGACCCAGGGGCGGGCGCCGCACCCGGCGTCCGCCCCTGCGGGTTCACCGCAACCGAAGGAAGGGGGCCAGCACGTGTCCACCGTCACGGGCGTGTCCGCCGCGGACCAGTCTCCCGGGCCCGAGGGCCGACCGCCGCTGCACGCGGACCAGGCGTCGACGGGTCGCCTCGGGGACCGGATCTTCGGTGGCGCCGCCACCGCGTCCGGCATCGTCGTCATCGCCGTCGTCACCCTCATCGCGGCCTTCCTCGTCGTGCAGGCCGTGCCGGCCCTGCGCAACAACTCGGAGAACTTCTTCACGAGCCGGGTGTGGGCGCCGGGCGGCGAGCAGCCGGGCTTCGGCATCCTCGAGTTCCTCTGGACGACCGTCGCCGCCTCGACCATCGCGATGCTCATCGCCGTGCCGGTCGGGGTCGCGGTCGCGCTCTTCCTGACGCAGTACGCCCCGAGCTGGCTGCGCCGCCCCGCCGCCACGCTCGTCGACCTCCTCGCCGCGGTGCCCTCGATCGTCTACGGCCTCTGGGGCCTCATCACCTTCTTCCCGGTGTGGAAGCCGGTGCAGACGTGGATCGAGGAGACGCTCGGTTGGGTCCCGATCTTCGCGCCCGCCGGCATCTCCGGCGGCACGATCTTCTTCATCGGCATCGTCCTGTCGATCATGGTGCTGCCCATCGTCACGGCGCTGTCGCGCGAGGTCTTCGCGCAGACGCCGGTCGCGCACCAGGAGGGCGCGCTCGCCCTGGGCGCCACCCAGTGGGAGATGATCCGCACCGCGGTGCTGCCGTTCGGCCGGCCGGGCGTCATCTCGGCCGCCATGCTGGCGCTCGGCCGGGCCCTGGGCGAGACGATCGCCGTCACCTTCCTCGTCTCGGCGCTGCCCGACGGGGCGAAGTGGACGTTCTCGCTCTTCAACGGCGGCGAGACGTTCGCCTCGAAGATCGCGAACAACGCGGCCGAGTTCAGCAACCCCGGCAAGACGGGCGCCTACATCGCCGCCGGCCTCGTCCTCTTCGTGCTGACGTTCATCGTCAACAGCATCGCCCGCGTCGTCATCGAGCGCAGGAAGGCCTTCACCGAATGAGCACCGCGACCGACCGCCGCGCGCCCGGCGACGCCCCCGGCGTCGTCGACGACGCCGCGACCCCGCCGGGCGACCGCCCGGGCCGCGACGCCCTCGCCGAGATGCGCAGCCCGCACCGGGCCCGCGCGGCCAAGGACGTGCTCGCCCGCGTCGTCATGTGGTCCGCCTTCGCGCTCGCCATGGTGCCGCTCGTCTGGATCCTCGGCACCGTCGTGGCCAAGGGCGCCCACATGCTCACCACCTCGACGTGGTGGACGGGCAACCAGCGCAACGTCAACTCCGACGACTTCGGCGGCGGCGCGCGGCACGCCATCGAGGGCACCCTGACGATGGTCGGCTTCACGGCGCTCATCGCCGTGCCCATCGGCATCCTCACGGCCGTCTACCTCGTCGAGTACGGCCGGGGCCGGCTCGCGAAGGCCATCAGCTTCACCGTCGACATCCTCTCGGGCGTGCCGTCCATCGTCGCGGCGCTGTTCATCTACGCGGTGTGGGTGACGACCTTCGGCATCGGGCGCTCCGGCTTCGCCGCCTCGCTGGCCCTCGTGCTGCTCATGATCCCCGTCGTCGTGCGCTCCACGGAGGAGATGCTCAAGCTCGTGCCCAACGAGCTGCGGGAGGCGGCATACGCCCTCGGTGTGCCCAAGTGGGTCACGGTCGTCAAGGTCGTGCTGCGCACGGCCTTCTCGGGCATCGTCACCGGCGTGCTGCTCGGCATCGCCCGCGTCATGGGCGAGACGGCGCCGCTGCTCATCCTCGCGCCGTACACGAAGAACTTCCAGCGCGACCTGTTCAACGGCAACTTCCCGACGCTGCCGATGATGATCAACCAGGACCGCGGCGACTTCGCCCTGTCGACCGCCGCGGAGCGCATGTGGGGCGCCGCCCTCACCCTGATCCTCCTCGTCCTGCTGCTCAACCTCATCGGCCGGGTCATCGCGCACTACGGCTCGGTCAAGAAGTAAGAGAAAGCGAATCCTCGAACATGGCAAAGCGAATCGACGTCACCGACCTCAACGTCTACTACGGCGCCTTCAAGGCCGTCGAGGGCGTCTCGATGACGGTCGAGCCCCGGTCCGTCACGGCCTTCATCGGGCCGTCGGGCTGCGGCAAGTCGACCTTCCTGCGCACGCTCAACCGCATGCACGAGGTGATCCCCGGCGGTCGCGTCGAGGGCAAGGTCATGCTCGACGACCAGGACCTCTATGCCAGCTCGATGGACCCCGTGACCGTGCGCCGCACGGTCGGCATGGTGTTCCAGCGCCCGAACCCGTTCCCGACGATGTCGATCTACGACAACGTCGCGGCCGGCCTGCGGCTCAACGGCGTCAAGAACAAGAAGACGCTCGACGGCATCGTCGAGTCCTCGCTCAAGGGCGCCAACCTGTGGAACGAGGTCAAGGACCGCCTCGCCAAGCCCGGCGCCGGCCTCTCCGGCGGCCAGCAGCAGCGCCTCTGCATCGCCCGCGCCATCGCCGTGCAGCCCCAGGTGCTCCTCATGGACGAGCCGTGCTCGGCGCTCGACCCGATCTCGACGCTCGCCATCGAGGACCTCATCAACGAGCTGAAGAACGACTTCACCATCGTCATCGTCACGCACAACATGCAGCAGGCGGCCCGCGTCTCGGACCGGACGGCCTTCTTCAACCTCAAGGCGACCGGCGAGCCCGGTCGGCTCATCGAGATCGACGACACGACGCGCATCTTCAACAACCCGACGCAGCAGGCCACCGAGGACTACATCTCCGGTCGCTTCGGCTGAGCCCCCGCTCCCCCGACGACGAAGGGCCCCCGCGACCGGACGGTCGCGGGGGCCCTTCGTCGTGCCACCCGCCCGGGGGCGGATGGCACGGGGGTCGTCAGCGGAAGACGGACGTCACGTACCAGGCGAGGACGGCCACGAGGCCGGCTCCGGGGAAGGTCAGCACCCACGCGCCGACGATGTTGCCCGCGACGCTCCAGCGCACGGCCGAGAGGCGCTTGGTGGCCCCGACGCCCATGATCGCGGACGTGATCGTGTGGGTCGTCGAGATCGGGGCGCCGAAGGCGAGGCCGGCGACGTAGAGGATCGCGGCCGCGGTCGTCTCGGCCGCGAAGCCCTGCGGCGGGGTGAGGTCGATGATCCGGCGACCCAGGGTGCGCATGATGCGCCACCCACCGGCATACGTGCCGAGCGAGATGACGACGGCGGACAGCACGAGCACCCAGATCGGGATGCTGTCGCTGTCGTGGTGCCCCGAGATGTTGAGGGCGAGCACGACGACGCCGGCGGTCTTCGCGGCGTCCTGCAGGCCGTGGCCGAAGGCCATCGCGGCCGCCGAGGCCGTCTGCGCGAGGCGGAAGCCGCGCGTCACCCGGCCCGGGTTGGCGTTGCGGAAGATCCAGAAGAGGGCCGTCATGACGAGGTAGCCGAGGACGAGGCCGATGATCGGGGACGCGATCATCGGGATGATGACCTTCTCCCAGATGACGGTCCACTGCACGGCGACGCCGGCCACGAGGGCCGCTCCCCCGAGCCCGCCGATGAGGGCGTGCGAGGAGGACGACGGGAGGCCGAACCACCAGGTCAGCAGGTTCCAGCCGATGGCGCCGACGAGGGCCGCCGCGACGAGCCAGAGGCCGTCGACGCCCTGCGGCTGCTCGATGATGCCGGAGCCGATCGTCTTGGCCACCTTGGCGCCGAAGAAGGCACCGAAGAGGTTGGCGACGGCCGCCATGGCGAGGGCGACCCGAGGCGTCAGCGCCCGCGTCGAGACCGAGGTCGCGATGGCGTTGGCCGCGTCGTGGAAGCCGTTGGTGTAGTTGAAGCCCATGGCCAGTGCGATGACCGCACCGACCCCGAGGACGGGGATGGTCGTGTCCATCAGCGGGTCAGGACTCCTTGACCGCGATGCCCTCGACGACGTGGGCCACCTTCTCGAACGCATCGGCGGCGTTCTCGAAGCCGTCGACGATGGCCTTGACCTTGATCACGTTGATCGGGTCGGGAGAGTTGTTGAAGAGCGCGGCCACCATCTTGCGGTGGAGCGAGTCGGCCTGGTTCTCGAGACGGTTGATCTCGATCCAGTAGCTCTTGAGGTCCTTCATCGAGCGCAGCCGCGGCATGGCCTCGGCCGTCACCTCGGCCATCCGGGCGAGGATCTCGAACTGCTCCGCGAGGCCCTCCGGGATCTCACCCATGCGGTAGAGCACGATGAGGTCGGCGGTCTCCTCGATGTAGTCCATGCAGTCGTCGAGCGACGCGGCCAGGTTGTGGATGTCCTCGCGGTCGAACGGCGTGATGAACGAGCTGTTCACCTTGTTGATGAGCTCGTGCGTCGCGTCGTCGGCGGCGTGCTCGAGCTCCTTGAGCCGCTCGGCCACCGTCTGCCGCTTCGAGGGCTCGACCTCGAGGAACCGGGTCAGCTCCCGAGTGGCCTCGACGAGCAGCTGTGCGGAGGAGGTGAAGAGGGAGAAAAAGCTCGTGTCCTGGGGTGTGAGGCGAAAACCCACGGGGTGCTCCGGTCGATCGAGGTCTGGTCCGGGGAAGATGCTACGGCGTAGTAGACGCTCCCACGCAACCGAGCCGTCGTCCCCCGTTCACCGCGGTGTCACGAGGAGGGCACGGGGCGGCGTCACGAGGCCGGGTCGACGACGGACGCGCTCGCGGTCGGGGTGCCGGGGCCGGCGTCGGAGGCGGCACCGGAGGCGGCACCGGCGGGCGCCTCGGCGGCGTTCCCCACGGCCGGGCCGACGGGTTCGCCGCCGATGCCGAGCAGCTCGTCGACCTCGTCGGGGGTGAAGTGGCGCGGGCTCGACGAGGCCGCCACCACGAGGTCGCTCACGAGCTCGATCTCATCGGCCAGCTCGACATCCAGCAGGTCGGCAGACCGCTCCTCCTCGGGCGTCATGCGCTCAATCTAGGGGGCACCCGGCCCGTTCGTGCGGCGAAGCCGCGAACCAGGTGGCTCCGGGAAGGAGGTGGCGTGCCGGCTGCGACCGACCGCTGCCGGCGAGGGGGTCGCGTCGGGTCGGGAGCGCCTCTCGGCACAGGGCCGCTCGGAGCGGCGAAATTTGGGACCCGGGGCTACCGCGACCCGACGCACGAGCAAGGATAAACGCGCCGCAGCGGATCGCCAAAGGGATCGGCGAAGTCCGTCGCCGGCGCGTCGGGTCGCTCAGCCCAGGGCCCCGGTGCGCCACAGGTGGGCGCACACGCTGAGGTCCTGCGCCATGGCGAGCACGCTCGCGGCCCGCTCGGCGCTCTCGTCCCCGGTCGAGGTGTCGGCGCGGCCGGCCGAGACGACGCGGCAGAAGGCCGCCGCACGCTCGAGGGCGACGGCGAGGTCGCCCTCGAAGACCCCGCGCAAGACCTCGTCGATGACGCGGCTCATCTCCGCCGGCCCGGGTGGTTCGGCCGCACCGGCCACGGCGTGGTTCGGGCCGGTGAACCGGATGCCGGCGGCGTAGTCACGGCTCGCCTCCTCGGGGGCGCGGTGCACCCACTCGCGCAGGACGTAGAGGCGCCACAGCGCACCGGGCAGCGACCGGGCGGGCCGCTGCGACCACAGCTCGGCCAGCGTCGAGAGGCCGATGTCGTCGACGAGGGCGACGAGCTTGCCCGTGACCGCGGGGTCGGCGGCGGCCCGCCCCGCGTGGACGAGGGCGAGCGCCGTCTCGTGCGCGACGTGGATCTGCTCCGTCGGGTCGTAGGCGGGCCCGTGGGCCTCGAGCGCGGCCTCGCTGAAGAAGGCGGGCCGCCGAGGGGCCCGGTGCTCGCTCTCACTCATCCCAGCAGGCTAGCCCCGCGTCCGCTGCGGGGTCCGCACGCGGGTGCGCGCGGGTCGCTGCGGCCCCAACCGCTCGACCCGGACACCCGTCGACCGGGTGCTGCACAACGTTGGACAGACCCTGTACTTGCGCGCTGTCCATGCTTTGTCTAAGGTCTGTCACGTCGGTCAAGCAAGCGCCGCCACCTTTGATGGAGGACTCATGACCGACCCGTCGCGCGGCCCGCGCAAGGATGCCCGCACCCGAGAGCTTCTCGACACGATCCGCACCTGCACGAGCGAGACCGAGAAGGCGATCGCCCTCGAGACCGTGACCCGGTTGCACATGCCGCTGGCACGCTCCCTCGCCCACCGCTACGCCGGCCGCGGCCTGGACCGCGACGACCTCGAGCAGGTGGCCTTCCTCGCCCTGCTCAAGGCGATCCAGCGCTTCGACCTCGCGCAGACCACGGAGTTCGGGGCCTACGCGACGCCGACGATCACCGGTGAGATCCGGCGGCACTTCCGCGACCACGGCTGGCTCGTGCGCCCGCCCCGCGGGCTGCAGGAGCGGCGGCAGCTCGTCACCGACGCACGCAACCTCCTCGAGCAGACCCTCGGCCACGAGCCCGACTGCGCCGACATCGCGGCCGCGCTCGACCTGACCCCCGAGCAGGTGCGCGAGGCCCAGGTGGCGTCGTCGAACCTGCGCCCTGCCTCCCTCGACGCGACGACCGAGGGCGGGCGCCCGGTGCTCGACCTCGTCGACGCCCACGGCGACCGCGAGGGCGACCCCCAGCTCGACGACGACATCGTCGTGCGCACCGCCCTCGGGCGGCTCCCGGCCCGTGAGCGCCGGATCGTCGAGCTGCGCTTCACCCACGACATGACCCAGGCGGAGATCGCCGACACGATGGGGCTGAGCGCGATGCAGGTGAGCCGGCTGCTGCGCCGGGTGCTGGCCGAGCTGCGCGAACACCTCGGCTCCGCCCAGCTGATGACGGCCTGAGCCCGGTCGTTCGCCGGTCGCACGCCCCCCGCACGGCCCTCGTACGGGCCCGCTCGACGGGCTCTGCGGGGCGTAGGAACGGTCCCGGACGCGCTCCGTCCGGGACCGTTCCTACGCTCGGCGCATGACGACGAACCCGGGCGCAGACGGCGCACCCGACCTCACCCCGTGGGAGCCGCCGCTGGCGGGCACCGAGACGGAGCAGGTGCTCGGCGCGCTCGAACGGCTGCGCACGACCTTCCGGTGGAAGGCCGACGCCCTCCACGAGGCCGGCCTGACCACGACGGTCGGGGCCTCGAGCCTCAGCCTCGGCGGCCTGCTCAAGCACCTGGCGGCCGCCGAGGACTTCCACCACACCGTCAAGCTGACGGGTGAGCCGCTCGGGGAGCCCTGGGCCGGCTACGGCTGGGACGGGTCGACCGACTGGGACCTCGAGTCGGCGGCCCGGGACTCCCCCGAGCACCTCTACGACCTCTACGACGCCGCCGTGGAGCGCTCCCGCGCGCGGCTCGCCGCGGTGCTCGCGTCGGGTGGCCTCGAGCAGCCCGTGCACGCGGGCGCGCACGGGCGACACGCGAGCCTGCGACGCCTGCTGCTCGACCTCGTCGAGGAGTACGGCCGGCACGCCGGCCACGCGGACCTGCTCCGCGAGGCCGTGGACGGCGTCACCGGCGAGGACCCGCCCGTGGGCTGGACGCCCCGGGCGGGCCGGTTCCGGCTACCGGGCTGACGGCACACCTGCTCCGGCTGCTCGACGCTGCCTGCGCCTCAGTGCTGGTAGGTGCCGTGCAGGACGGCCCGGCCCAGCGTCTTGAAGGCGAGGTTGAACGAGACGACGGCGGGCGACGCCGAGTCGTCGACGCCGAGCGTCGGCTCCGAGACCGCGTGCACGACGAAGAAGTAGCGGTGCGGCATGTCACCCTCCGGCGGCGCAGCCCCCATGAAACCCGACGAGCCACCGTCGTTGCGCACGTGGAAAGCCTTGCCGGGCAAGGACCCCGACTCCGCGCCGGCGCCGGTGTCGAGCGACGTGACGTCCGCCGGGAGGTCGACGAGCACCCAGTGCCAGAAGCCCGACGGCGTCGGCGCGTCCGGGTCGAAGCACGTGACGACGTAGCTCTGGGTCCCCTCCGGGGCGCCGCTCCAGGACAGCTGCGGCGAGGTGTTGCCGGCGTCGGCGACCTGCGCGTCGGCGAGCGGCGCGCCGTCGGTGACGTCGGTGCTCGTCACGTCGAACGACGCCACCGCCGGCAGCAGCTCGTAGGGGTTGGGGGCGACCGGTCGGTCGAGGCTCATGCGGTTCTCCTCCGGGTGGTGGATGGTCGTGGTGAGTGGTCGTGGTGAGTGGTCGTGGTGGCTGCACCGTGCGTGCTGCGTCGCCGTCGGGACGCCGGGTCCGGGCGGGCGGTGCTGCGCCACCCACGGATGCGTACCCCTCGCCACGCTAACCGCAGCACCCCGTCCGCGACAGGGGCGCTCGACGCCTCGCCGGCGACCGGCGACCCTCCCCCGTCGAGCACCTTCCCCTCGCACGCCGTGCGGGAGTGGGCCGCCCGCCTCCACGAGCAGGAGCGGGCGCGGCTCGACGCGTCCCGTCGGCGGCTCGCCCGGCCCTTCGCCGTGGCCGCCGTGCTGCTGGCCGGCGCGCTGGCCGTGGCCGCCTCGTGGCGTCCGGGTGGGCTGGGCTGTTCGCCGGTGGCGGGCTCGCGTTCGGGGCGGTCGTCGTCCTGGTGGCAGGGGCGTCGGCCTGATCGTCGGCGGCGTCGTCCGTCTGCGGCGCGCGCGGCGCCGGCTCGAGGTGGCTCGCCGGCGTCCGGCGACGGTCGACTCCCTTCCCGCGGCCGCTCGCGACCTGGTGCTCGACTCGCCGCAGCTGCGCTACCGCCGCCCGCGCGACGCGCCGGGGTTCGCGGCGGCCCGGGACGCCGTCGCGCGCTCGGCCCCGGTCGGCCCGTTCGCGGCCGGAGTGCTGGTGTGGGCCCTGGCGGTCGACGGGCACGAGGACGGCACCCTCGAGCACTGGCTGCGCTGCGACGACGCCTGAGCTGCGGGCCTCCGCGCCGTGGCGCCTCGGGTCCGACCCCGTCGGGCCTGTCCGACCTCCTCGGGTCAGGGGCGCTGCCAGTCGGGCTTGTTCGCCCAGACCTCGCGGTAGTAGTCCGCGAGCTCGAGGCGCGCGGCGGCCTCGGGGTCGAGGAGCACCGTGACGCGCGGGTGCAGCTGGAGGGCGGTCGCCGGCCACCGAGCGCTCACCGGGCCCTCGACCATCTGCCGGGCCGCCTCCGCCTTGGCGGCGCCCGTCGCGACGACGACGATCTCGCGGGCCTCCAGGATGGTGCCGACGCCCTGCGTCAGGCAGTGCGTGGGCACCGCGTCGAGGTCGCCGCCGAAGAAGCGCGCGTTGTCGAGCCGCGTCTGCCGGGTCAGCGTCTTGATCCGCGTGCGCGAGGCCAGCGACGACGAGGGCTCGTTGAAGGCGATGTGGCCGTCGGTGCCGACACCCAGGATCTGCACGTCGACGCCGCCCGCATCGCGGATCGCCGACTCGTAGGCGGCACAGGCACCCTCGACGTCCGTCGCGCCGCCGTCGGGGCCGTGCACCCGTGACGGGTCGATGTCGACCTGGCGCGTGAAGATCGCATCGATGACGGCGCGATAGGCCTGCGGGTGCCCGGCCGGCAGTCCGACGTACTCGTCGAGCATGAAGGCGGATGCCCTCGCGAGCGAGAGCTCGCCCCGCTCCACCCGACCCGCCAGCTCGTCGTAGATGCCGATGGGGCTCGACCCGGTGGCGACGCCCAGCACCGGGCTCGCCGAGGCGACGACGGCGGCAGCGACGAGGTCCGCCGCCAGAACTGCCGCCTCCCGGGCGGATCCGGCGATTCCGACGTCCATGGTGTCGCTCCTCAGGCGTTCTCGGCGCCGGAGTCGACCGGCTCTCGGTGCGGGCGGCGTGCGGCGGCCAGGTGGTCGATGAACGACCTCGTGATGCGCGTCGGGTGCGTGATCGCCGTTCCGACGACGACGGCATACGCACCGGCGGCGAGGCACGCGGCCGCGTCGTCGGGGTGGCGCACCCGGCCCTCGGCGATGACCGGGAGGGTGAGCGTCGCGGCGAGCTGGGCGAGCAGCTCGAGGTCCGGGCCCGCCGTCGCCGGCCGCTCGCCGGTGTAGCCGGCCAGCGTCGTGCCGACGCAGTCGGCGCCGGCCGCCACGCTGTGCAGGGCGTCGCCGAGGCTGCCGCAGTCGGCCATCACCAGGGCGCCCGCCCGGTGAACCGCCTCGACGCTGTCGCGCAGCGGCCGACCGTCGGGACGGTCACGGGGGGTGCCGTCGAGGGCCACGACGTCGGCGCCGGCCGCGGCGCAGGCGACGGCGTCGTCGACGGTGGGGGTGATGAAGACGCCGCTGTCGCCCCGCTTGACGAGGCCGATGAGGGGGACGTCGACGAGGGGCCGGATGGCTCGGAGGTCGTCGATGCCCTGGGCGCGCACTGCGCGTGCCCCGCCCTGGACGACGGCGAGCGCGACGGCCGCCATGATCTGCGGCGAGCGCATCGGTTCGCCGGGATAGGCCTGGCACGAGACGACGAGCTGCCCCTCCAGCGCGCGGAGCACGTCGGGCAGGGGGTGGGTGGTCACGGTGCCATCCTCCCCAGTGCGTGGAGGGCGGCGCCACGCAGGGCCGTCCTGGGGCCGGCGTCGGCGATCACGACGGGAGTGCCCGCCGAGGCGGGCATGAGGGTGTCCGCGTAGGCACCACGCAGGGCGGTCTCCCACACCGCGCCCGCCCGGGTCACGCTGCCGCAGACGGCCACGATCTCGGGGTCGAGGGCGTTCGCCAGCGACGCCGCCGCGGCGCCGAGGGCCGCGCCGGCCGTCGTCAGCGCGGCGACCGCGGCCGCGTCGTCCGGCCGCCGGGACAGCTCGTGCGCGCTCACCACGCCGGGGTCGCCACCGTTCGCGCGGTACCAGGCGAGGATGCCGTGGCCGGAGGCGACCGCCTCGAGGTGGCCGGTCGCGCCGCACGGGCAGGGCAGGCCGTGCGCCTCGGCTGCGACGACGTGCCCGAAGTGGCCGCCGGCGTGGTGCGCACCCGTGAGCGGCACGCCGTCGACGACGAGGCTGCCGCCGATGCCGGTGCCGGCCACGAGCGCGACGAGCGACCGGGCCCCGTGCTCCGCGGCGAGGGCGGTGCCGAAGGCGTTGCCGTCGCCGACGACCCACCCCGGCAGCCCGAGCGCCTGGCCCACCTGCGCGGCGAGCGGCGTCCCCGCCCACCCCGCGATGCTGCTCGTGGCGCCCAGCACCGTGCCGGTCGCCGTGTCCACGACTCCTGCGGTCGCGATGCCGAACGCCGTGTCGTCGGGGGCGCGCACCTGCTGGAGGGCGGTGACGGTCGCGGCCACGACGGCCGCCGCGCCCCGCGACGCCGGCGTGGGGACCGACACCACGTCCGAGCAGAGCTCGCCGTCGTCACCGGCCCTGGCGACGGCGATCTTCGTCCCGCCGATGTCGGCGACGAGCATCATCCGGCGTCCCGGCTGATGACGAGGTCGTAGCCGTAGCGGTCACCGCGGTAGATCGTCATGGCGTGCTCGACCGGTCGACCGGCCTCGGTGTAGGTGACCCGGGTGACCCGTAGCGCTGCCGCCCCGACGGCCTGGTCGAGGGCGTGGGCGGTCTCGCGGTCGAGGTTGACGGCCTCGATCGTCTGCGCCGCGCGCTCGACCGTCCACCCCTCGGCCGCCATCTGCGCGTAGAGCGACGTGCCGGGATCGACCGAGGCCCAGTCGATCCCGAGCGCGGGCAGGTGAACCCGCTCGAGCGCCATCGGGGTGCCGTCCGCGAGTCGGAGGCGCTCGAGGACGAACACCTCCTCCCCCGGCTCGATCCCGAGCCGACGGGCGATCTCTGCGGAGGCACCCGTGGAGCCGGTGGACCGCACGGTCGTCGTCGGGGTGAGGCCGCGCTGCTCCATGTCCTCGGTGAAGCTCGTCAGGCGCAGCGTCTTGGTGACGACGGCCGGGTCGGCGACGAACGTGCCGGAGCCCTGCACCTGGTAGACGAGGCCGCGGCGCACGAGCTGCTCGATCGCCCGTCGCACCGTCATGCGGCTGACGCCGAGCTGCTGCATGAGTTCACGCTCGGACGGCAGGGCGTCGTGGGCCGCGAGGTCGCCGGCCCGGCGGCTCAGCTCGTCGGCCACGAGCTCGTACTTGGGACGCGTCATGGCGCCATCCTCGACCATCGTCATCCCTTCACCGCCCCGGCCGAGAGCCCGCTCACGAGGAAGCGCTGCGCGAAGACCGCGAAGAGCACCGGCGGGAGCGTCGAGAGGATCGTCGTCGCCGAGATGTCACCCCACCGGATGCCGGTGCTCGTCACGAAGTTGGCCGCACCGAGCGTGATCGGCGTCGCCTCGGACGAGGAGAGCACGAGCGCGAAGAGGTAGTCGTTCCACGAGAAGATGAAGACGAGCACCGAGACGGCGACGAGCGTCGGCGCGAGGATCGGCAGCAGCACCGACCACAGGATGCGGTAGGTGTTGGCGCCGTCGACGGCCGCGGCCTCCTCGAGCTCGACCGGCACGTCGCGGAAGCCCGCACCGAGCAGGATGATCGCGAGGGGCAGGTTGAGGAAGGTGTTGGCCAGGATCAGCCCGACGACCGAGTCGAGCAGGCCGAGGTTGGACATGAGCAGGAAGTACGGCACGGCGAAGAAGATGGCCGGGAGCAGCCGGAGGGCGCTCGACGCGTTGAGGATGAAGCGGCCCCCGAAACCGAGGCGGATGGCCGCATACGTGCTCGGCACGGCGATGGCCAGGACGAGCGCGACGGCACCGAGCGCGATGAGCCCGGAGTTGAGGAAGAAGCGCGGGAAGTCGTAGCCGGCCGCGCCGAGCGCGTTCGCGTAGTGGTCGCCGGTCGGCGTGCCCAGCGTGAGCGCGCCCCGCGAGATGTCGCCGTCGGACTTGACGCTGACGAGGAGGGCGTTGAACCACGGCAGGTTGACGACGACCGCGACGATGCCGACGGCCACGGTGGTCCACCAGAGCCGGGGGCGGGAGGTGGCGGTCACGAGGCCTCCTTCCCGGAGGTGACGATGCGCTTGACGAGGAGCGGCACGAACGGCACCAGCGCGATCATGACGATGGTCGAGGCCGCGGCCGCGAGGCCGAACTGACCTGACTCGAAAGCGGTCTTGTAGATGTAGATGCTCATCGTGGTCGTGCTCGTGCCGGGCCCACCGGCGGTGAGGACGTAGATGACGTCGAAGGTGCGGATGGCGTCGATGAGCCGTAGGAAGACGGCCGCGAAGATGATCGGCCGCATGATCGGGAGCACGATCGAGCGCAGCGTGCGCCAGCGCCCGGCGCCGTCGATCTGAGCCGCCTCGAGCACGTCCGTCGGGAAGGACTGCAGGCCGGCATACATGATGAGGAAGGTGAACGGCGTCCACTGCAGCACGTCGAGCACGACGAGCAGCGGCACGACGGTGTCGGGCGCGAAGAGCGAGATGTCGAGGCCGACGCCGCGGAGCAGCTCGGGCACGAGCCCGATGTCGCCGTTGAGCAGGAGGCGGAACATGACGCCCATGAGGGCGGGCGCGATCATGATCGGCACGAGCAGCATCGTGAAGAAGACGCGCTTGCCGGGGAACTGGCGGTTCATCAGCAGCGCGAGGGCGAAGCCGAGCACCGTCTCGAGTGCCGTCACGATCAGAGCGAAGACGATCGTGAAGCGGGCGGCGGACAGGAAGCCCGGGTCGGTGAGCACCTCGGTGAAGTTCGAGAGGCCGGTGAACGGGATCTCCGGGTCCTGCAACGAGAGCCCGAAGAAGCCGGTCTGCACGCCTTGGAACACCGGGTAGGCGACGAGGACGGCGGTGAAGAGGATGAGCGGCGCGCCGAGCACCCACTTCGCGGCAACGCCGCGCGAGGCCGTGGTGGCAGCCATGACAATGGATCTCCTTCGAGGATGGGCCGATTCGAGGGTCGACAAGGACCGGTCGAGGCCGATCGGGGCCGGTCGGGGCCGCGCGGAGGACGGGCCCCGACCGGCCTCCGTCAGCCCAGCAGCTTCTGCAGGTCGGCGTTCGCGGTCTGCAGCGCGGTCCTGGCGTCACCCTGGCCGACCCAGGCGCCGCTCAGCGCCTCGGCGATCTTGCTGTAGGCCTGGAACGTGTTCGGGAAGACGGGCACGGAGTAGCCGTACTTCTCGATCGACTCGGAGATCTTGTCGAAGGCGGGGTTGATCGACGCGTTCGCCTTGAGCACGCTCGGCACGGGCGGGATGCCACCGGCCTTGGCGTAGGCGGTCATCGCGTCGGTCGTGGCGAGGTAGCCGAGGAACTTCTTGGCGGCGGCCTTGTTGCCCGAGTACTTGTTGAGCGCGACGGCAAGGGCGTGGACGTGGGTCTTCTGCCCGGGCACCGGCGCGATCGCGATCTTGCCGGCCACCTTCGGCGACTTCGCCGGGTCGTTGAGCTCGGCGAAGCCGGCCGACCACTGGAGGGCGAACGCGGCGCTGCCGGCCTTGAGGGCCGCCTGCGTCTCGGGGAACTCGGCCTGCGAGCTGTCCTTGGAGGTCCAGCCGTTCGTGTAGATCGAACGGTAGACGTTGACGGCCTTGAGTCCCGCCTCGCTGTCGAGGGCGGCCTTGCCGTCGGAGCCCGTCCAGCCCCCACCCTCGCCCCAGAGCACGTCGTCCCAGATCATCGTGTTGTAGAGCAGGTTCTTGGCCTGCAGGATCGTGCCGTACTGCGTCGGCGACGACGGGTTGGCGTTCTTGCTGAACCACGCCGACATGGCGACGTAGTCGTCCCAGTCCCACTGCTCGGCCGGCTTGGGGTCGCGCTTCTCGCCGAGGGCCTTCTGGGCGACCGCGGCATACGCCCCCCACTGGCCCTTGTCCGACAGCAAGGTGTCGAGCAGGTCCTTGCGGTAGAGCAGGAAGTGGTTGCTGACGTCGAGCGGCAGCGCGAACTGCTTGCCCTCGTACTTGAGGCCGTCGACGGCCACCGGGAAGTAGTTGCTCGCGTCGACGTCGCCGAGCGGCTCGAGCGCGTTGGAGAACTGCCCGACGTTGTAGCTCGCGACGAAGTAGATGTCCTGCTGGCTCGACTTGGCGGCCATCAGCGTGGACTCCTTGGAGAAGGTGTCCTGGCGCGAGAGGAGCGTCATGTCGACCTTGACCTTGTCCTGCTGGCCCTGCCCGGCGTTGTAGGCGGCGACGACCTTGCTCATCGCGTCACCCTCGGGGCCGGGCCACAGCACCATCTTGACGGTGCCCTGCCCGTTCCCCTCGTCACCGGCGGCAGCGTTCGAGCCGCCGCCTCCCGTGCTCGGCGTGCAGCCGGCCAACGCCACGCCCACCGCGGTGAGCATCACCAACCCGGTGGCTTTCGCCTTCATGCGCTTCTCCCTCAAGTGGTACGGACCAATATCGAGAGACTAGGGCCAGGCGAGTCGATGAGTCCAGAGCATCCCGACAACTGGTACGAACCAATTTTGCCTCAGACGTGGAACGAGGGGGCCCGGCCTCCTCCAGGAGGCAGAGGACCTCGCTCGCGCGGTGGCGGCGATGACCGCCGAGGGTGAACACCGGGTGCAGCAGACCCGTGCGCGCCCAGCGCGCCACGGTCCGCGGGTCGACCCGGAGGGCCACCGCCACCTCCTGGGGCGTCATGAGCTGGTCGTGCTCGGTCATCGTCGGACCGGGGGGCGCGCCGCCTCCTGCACCTGCTCGACGCGGTCGGCGTCCCCGTGGGTGACTGTCGATGGACCTCTGTACCCCCGGCTCGCTCGGCGGTCGTTCGGCCCCGCGGCCGGTGGGCTCGCGCGAGCCCGGCTCACCGGTCGCCGCGCGCCGCTGACGTCCTCGTGATGGACGGATGACGCTCGGGGTGGGTGACGACGTCGGTGGCGACGGCGCTCAGCCCGAGGCCCGATCGTCGCGCGTAGGAGCGCAGGATGGTGAACGCCTCGTCGATGCTCGTGGCGTGGATGCGCGAGAGGATGCCCTTGGCCTGTTCGATGCTGATCCGGCTGACCAGGGCGAACTGCAGCTGCTCGGTGAGGACGCTGCTCGCGCGGAGCGAGCGCTCCTGCAGGATGCCGATGGTGGCGATGTCGGCGATGGCCTGGACGACCTTGGTGTCGGCGTCCTCGAGGGGGTGGGGACCGACGCTGAGCAGCGTGAGGGCCCCGATCGCCGTCCCGTGGTGGCGCAACGGCAGCGCGTGCACCGACTGGTATCCCATCGAGGTGGCGAGGTCGGCGAACGCCGGCCAGCGACGCCGCGCCTCGCCCTCGCGCAGGTCGGGGTTGATGACCGGTTCACCGGCGTGGAAACAGTCCTGGCACGGCCCGCTCTCGCTCTGCACCGCCATCACCTCCAGCAGACGGACCGACTCCTCCGAGGCGGCCACGAACTGCAGCCTGCCCGTCGGGTCACCCAGCACGATCCCTGCGGCGGTGGCCGCGCTGATCGTCGCGGCCTTCTGCGCGACCAGCTCGAGGAACTCGATGATGTCGAAGTCGGCGACCAGGGTGTCGGCGACGGCGACGAACACGTCGGTCAGCTTGTCGATGGCGATCATGAGCGCTCAGCGCCTCTCTCGGCGGTTTGGCAGTGGAGGTGGCAGTGGAGGTGGAAGCGGGTCGACGGTGGCGGCCAGGTGATGCCGACGGTGGACCCCGGCGGGCGGTCGTGGACGGTCATGGACGGCTCCCGGGTCCGTCGGTGGCGTGGCGCTCCGGAGGGGCGTCCCGGGGAAGGTGCAGCGTGTCGTCGATGACGTCGCGCGCGACCGAGGTGATGTCCCGCCCGGTGGCGAAGGCATGGCCACGCAGGCGCGCCAACGCCTCGTCGGCGCCGCACTGCAGGTCCACCATCACGATCCCCTGCGCCTGGTAGACCTCCATCCGGTACGCCAGCGCATCGGTCAACGCCGCCGGCGCCTGCCCGTCCGGGGCCTCCGCCTGCCCCTGCAGCAGCAGGCGCAGAGCCACCTCGGCGAAGGTGAAGCCGGTCGCCAGCGCCTCGTCGGACAGCGGTCCGGCCTGCTTGCGGTAGATGTCGAGCACCCCGACCCGGGCCGCCCCGACCTGCAGCGGGAACGCGAACACCGCGCCCACGCCGAGCTGTGCGGCCCGTGGCCCGTAGACCGGCCACCGCGTCGACCCCGCACCGGCGAGGTCGGGCTCGAGCATCGGGCGACGGGCGGCGTGCGCGTCGAGGCAGGGGCCCTCCCCCAGCGTGAACTGCAGCTCCTCGAGGCGACGGCTCTCCGGCCCGGCCGCCGCGGCGATCCCGGCCGACCCCTGCCCCTCGCCGACGAGACTGATCCCCGATCCGGACGCGGGCAGGTGCCGCACGAGCGCCGAGCACAGCCGGGTCAGGGAACTGACGAGCCCACCGGCCCCCGGCGGAGCCGGCTCGTCGGCGAGCTGCAGCAGCACCCTCGCGACGGCGGGGTCCGGACTGGACACGGTCACGACGCACCTCGGTTCCGGTGACACACCGCGAGGACCGGCACCAGGCCCGAGATCGCACTGCTCGAGCCACCCACTCTACGGCGCATCCGCCACACCCGCGGTCCTCGACGGGCGCCACCCTCACCTGCGGCATACTGTCGTGCGTCAGCCACCCGCGGGACTCGTGCCCGCGTGGTGGCTGCACGGAGACTGCGGAGCACCCGCGTCCTCCCGGGCCTCTAGCTCAGTCGGTAGAGCATCGGACTTTTAATCCGCCGGTCGTCGGTTCGAGCCCGACGGGGCCCACCAGCGCGAGGCCGCCGCCCGGTACCCCGAGCCGCCGCGGCCCGACCGCCGCGGCCCGACCGCCGCGGCCCGACCGCGTCGGTCCTCGACCGCCTCAGTCCTCGACGACCGTCGTCATGACCCAGTCCCGCACCTGCGGCATGTCCTCGAGGTGCTCGACGATGTACGCGTGGTGCTGGACCAGCTGCTCCTCGCACCACCGCTTGACCTCGCTCGCGCCTCGCACCTGGCGGCCCGCGTTGTTGATGGCGTCCATGACGAGGTGGTAGCGGTCGACCTCGTTGCGCACCACCATGTCGAACGGCGTCGTCGTCGTGCCCTCCTCGCTGAAGCCCCGCACGTGGAAGCGGTCGGCGTCGGGCCGGCCGTGCACGAGCTGGTGGACGGCACCGTGGTAGCCGTGGAAGGCGAACACGACGTCGACGTGGTCGGTGAAGAGCTCGCCGAAACGGATCTCGTCCATGCCGTGCGGATGGCTCCGCGGCCGCGACAGGCTCATCAGGTCGACGACGTTGACGACGCGCACGCGCAGCTGCGGTAGCCGCTCCCTGAGGATCCCGGCAGCCGCGACCACCTCGAGGGTGACGACGTCGCCGGCGCACGCGAGCACGACGTCGGGATCGCGGTCGCCGTCGTCCGTGCCCGCCCAGTCCCAGATCCCCGCTCCCGCCGCGCAGTGGGCGACCGCCTCGTCCATGGTCAGCCACTGGGGCTGCGGCTGCTTGTCGATGACGACCAGGTTGACGTAGTTCCTCGAACGGAAGCAGTGGTCCGCCACGGAGAGAAGGCAGTTCGCGTCCGGCGGCAGGTAGATCCGTGACACCTCGCCGCGCGAGTTGAGCACGGTCTGGATGAGGCCGGGGCCCTGGTGCGAGAAGCCGTTGTGGTCGTTGCGCCACGCCGTCGACGTCAGGAGGATGTTGAGGCTCGGCACCTCGGCCCGCCACTCGAGCTTGTTGGCCTCCTGGAGCCACTTGCTGTGCTGCACGGTCATGGAGGCGCTCACCATCGCGAAGGCCTCGTAGGTCGCGAAGAGGCCGTGCCGGCCGGTCAGGGTGTAGCCCTCGAGCCAGCCGTGGCACGAGTGCTCCGAGAGCACCTCCATGACCCGGCCGTCGTGCGACAGCTTCTCGTCCTCGGCCAGCACGCGCTCGGCTGTCATGCGGTCGGACACCTCGAAGACGGCCCCCACGCGGTTGCTGTTCGTCTCGTCCGGGCTGAAGAGCCGGAACGTCGTCGGGTTGCGCACGTAGATCTCGCGCATGAGCTCGCCGAGCGCCCGCGTCGACTCCGCGCGCACCTGCGCCGGCGAGGGGACGTCGCGCGCGAAGTCCCGGAAGTCCGGCAGGTCGAGCCCCCGCGTCAGCACCCCACCGTTGGCGTGCGGCGACGCGCTCATCCGCAGCTCGCCCTCCGGGTTGGCGCTGCGCACGAGCGCGACCGGTGCCCCCGACTCGTCGAAGAGCTCCTCGGGCCGGTAGGAGCGCATCCACGACTCGAGCAGGGCGAGGTGCTCCGGGTCGTCCTTCACCCCCGAGAGTGGCACCTGGTGCGCCCGCCACGTGCCGGTGACCCCGACGCCGTCGACCTCGGCAGGACCGGTCCAGCCCTTCGGGGTGCGCAGCACGACGAGCGGCCAGCGCGGCCGCTCCCCCATCGTCCAGCCCTCCGCACGCGCCTCGGTCTGGATCGCGCGGATCTTCGCGTATGCCGTCGCGAGCGTCCGGGCGAAGCGCTCGTGCATGCCCGGCCGGTCGTCACCCTCGACCTCGAGCACCTCGTAGCCGTGCCCCTCGAGCAGGCTGCGCACCTCCGCGGGGTCCTTGCGCCCGAGCACGGTGGGCCCGGCGATCTTGTAGCCGTTGAGGTGCAGGATCGGCAGGACGGCGCCGTCCCGGCGGGGGTTGAGGAACGAGATGCCCTTCCACGAGCCTTCCAGGGGCCCGGTCTCCGCCTCGCCGTCGCCGACGACGGCGAGCGCGAGCAGGTCGGGGTTGTCCATGACCGCCCCGAACGCGTGGACGAGGACGTAGCCGAGCTCGCCGCCCTCGTGGATCGATCCCGGCGTCGTCACCGACACGTGGCTGGGGATGCCGCCGGGCGAGGAGAACTGCCGGAAGAGCCGGCGCAGGCCCTCCGCGTCGGTCGTCACGCGCGGATAGGTCTCGGTGTACGTGCCCTCGAGGTAGCCCGCCGCGACGAGCGCCGGTCCACCGTGACCGGGTCCGGTGAGGTAGATCGTCTGCTGGCCGGTGTGGCGGATGACCCGCGACATGTGGGTGTAGACGAAGGACAGTCCGGGGCTCGTGCCCCAGTGGCCGAGCAGGCGGGGCTTGATGTCGTCGGGCACGAGGGGGCGGCGCAGCAGCGCGTTGTCCTGCAGGTAGATCTGCCCGATCGTCAGGTAGTTGTTCGCCCGCCACCAGGCATCCATCGCCGAGAGCTCGTCCGGTGTCGCCGGGGGAAGGGGGGCGGGCGTGCTCGTGGGTGTCACGGGGTGCCTCTCGAGGGGAGCGAAGATCCGTCCCCCGAGCCTCACGGCACCCAGCCGCGCTGGCAAGGGGACGTCAGCTCCCTACCCAGCCCGACGGCATCCGGACGCGTGCCACCCCGGCCGGCCGGACAGAGCAGTGGGCCGGCCCCCGTCGGGACCGGCCCACCCCATTCCGGAAGGTCAGCGGTCGAGGGCGTCCTTGACGTCCTTGCCCGCGTCCTTGAGCTGCTCGCCCCGCTGCTTGAGGTCCGCCGAGGCCTGGTCACGCTCGCCCTCGGCCTCGAGTCGCTCGTTGTCGGTGACCTTTCCGGCGGCTTCCTTGGCCTTGCCCTTGAGCTCTTCACCCAAGTTGCCGGCCTTGTCTGCGATACCCATGTCTGGGCTCCTTCCGTATCCGATCGGATGTCGTTGTCCTACCCGCTCCCCCTCGATCCGCACCACGTGACGGGCGCCGAGGCCGGATGCCGTCCGCGTCCACGGGCGAGCCGCAGCACGCCCGTCGTCGGCCCCGTTTGCCACACTGGTGGGGTGCCAGCGACCCCGAACCCCGACAGCCCGGCCACCGGCCGCGGGCTGCAGACGCGCGACCTCAGCCGGTTCGCATACCTCTCGATCGCCGCCGCGGTCGTCACCATCACGCTCAAGGTCATCGCCTGGCGCGTCACCGGCTCGGTCGGCCTGCTCTCCGACGCGGCCGAGTCGGTCGTCAACCTCGTGGCGGCCGTCGCCGTGCTCATCGCCCTCAAGGTCGCCGCGATGCCGGCCGACAAGAACCACCACTTCGGCCACACCAAGGCGGAGTACTTCTCGGCCGCGGTCGAGGGCATGATGATCTTCGTCGCGGCCCTCGTCATCATGTACACGGCCGTCGAGCGCTTCCTCGACCCGCAGCCCATCGAGAACGTCGGCCTCGGCCTCGCCATCTCGGTCGTCGCCTCGGTCGTCAACGGGGTCGTCGCGGTCGTCCTGCTCCGCGCGGGCCGGCAGCACCGGTCGCTCACGCTCACCGCCGACGGCAAGCACCTCATGACCGACGTCTGGACGTCGGCCGGCGTCGTCGTCGGGGTGCTCCTCGTCGGGCTCACCGGGGTCGAGCGGCTCGACCCCGTCATCGCCTTCCTCGTCGGCGTCAACATCGTGTGGACCGGGTGGAAGCTCATCCGCGAGTCGACCGAGGGCCTGATGGACATCTCGATGAGCAAGGAGGACAACGGCGCGATCGCCGACGTCCTCTCCCGGTTCGTCACGCGCGAGGTGCACTTCCACGCCCTGCGCACCCGGGTCTCGGGGCACCACCGCTTCGCCGAGGTGCACGTGCTCGTGCCCGGCGCGTGGACGGTGCAGCGCGGCCACGACCTCGTCGAGGAGGTCGAGGAGGCCGTGCACCGCGAGTTCGGCGAGATCGCCCTCACCTGCCACCTCGAGCCGTCCGAGGACCCCCGCGCCTACGGCGACTACTCCGCCGAGTACCCCGTGCCGACGCACGACGACATCGTCGCCGCCCACGGCGCCGCGGCGCCCGACCGCGCGGGCGGCCCGTCCCCGGACGTGCCGTGACCGGCACGGGTCCCGCTCACGTCGTCGTCCCCTCGCCCATCGGCGACCTCACCGTCGTCGCCGAGGGCGGTGCGGTCACGCACCTGCTCATGGATGCCGCGAAGTACCGCCCCGAGGACCCGGACGTCCTCGGGGTGGCGGGCGACCCGACCGACGAGCCGTTCGCGTCGGTCGGCGTGCAGCTCGCCGCCTACTTCACCGGCGCCCTGACCGAGTTCGACCTCCCGCTCGCCCCGCGCGGCGACACCTTCCACCAGCGCGTCTGGGCGCTGCTGCGCGAGATCCCCTATGGCGAGACCCGCAGCTACGGCGACCTCGCCCGCGCGCTCGGCGACCGCAACCTCGCCCAGGCCGTCGGCACCGCCAACGGTCGCAACCCGATCGCCGTCGTCGTGCCGTGCCACCGCGTCGTCGGCAGCGACGGCTCGCTCGTCGGGTATGCCGGCGGCCTCGACCGCAAGCGCTTCCTCCTCGCGCTCGAGGAGCCGTCCGCGACCGCGTCGGGCCGCCTGTTCTGACCGGCGTTCCGGCCCCGGCCGGGCCGTCGCGTCCCGGTCCGTCGACCTGTCGGGCTCCCGAGAGCACATCGCCGGCCCGAAGCCGGATGCCTGCCCGACGGACCCCCCAGACTGGGTGACCTCACACTTCCGCGACCCGGAGCGTCTACAGGACATGTTGCGACCGTTCGAGCAGGCCGTCACCGAGCACGGGGCCGTGGTGCTGCGCGTCTGCCGCGCCGTGCTCGGCCCGACCGAGGCCGACGACGCGTGGTCGGAGACGTTCCTGTCGGCCCTCCGCGCCTGGCCCGACCTGCCCGACGACGCGAACGTGCGGGCGTGGCTCGTCACGATCGCGCATCGCAAGGCGCTCGACGTCGTGCGTGCCGGTGCCCGCCGAGCCGTCCCGGTCGCGGCCGTGCCCGACGTCTCTGCAGCCCGCTCCGACGAGCCCGAGGCCGCGCTGCCCGACGGGGCACTCTGGGCGGCCGTCGCCGCGCTCCCGGAGAAGCAGCGCCTCTGCGTGGCCTACCACCACGTGGCCGGCCTGCCCCACCCCGAGGTGGCCCGCATCGTCGGCGGGAGCGCGGCCGCGGCCCGCCGCGCGGCCGCCGACGGCATCGCGCGCCTCCGATCCACGTACGCCCCTCACGAGAAAAGGTGAGCACCCATGTCCGACAACCGGTCTGACACCCCGTCGCACAGCCTGTCCCACAGCCTGTCCGCGGACGACAGCACGTCCCACCACCCGGTCGCGCTCATGCGTGAGCCCGCCGCCGGCGACGCCGAGCGCCTCGACGCGCTGCACGCCGCCCTCGTCTCCCGCGCGAGCGCCGAGTCGTCGGTCGACGTGACCTACCGCCTGCTCGACTCCCCCGTCGGCGCCCTGCTCCTCGCGGCGACCGGGCAGGGGGTCGTCCGCGTCGCCTTCGAGCTCGAGGACCACGAGCGGGTGCTCGACTCCCTCGGCGTCTCCGTCGGCTCGCGGATCCTGCGCGGCGGCGACCGGCTCGACCCGCTCGCGCGCGAGCTCGACGACTACTTCGCCGGGCGGCGGCACGCGTTCGACGTGCCGCTCGACCTGCGGCTGGCCCGGGGCTTCCGCCTCACCGTGCTGCGGCACCTCCGCGACATCCCCTTCGGGTCGACCGAGAGCTACGGCGAGGTGGCCGCCGCCTCCGGCAGCCCGCGGGCGGTGCGCGCGGTGGGCTCCGCCTGCGCGACGAACCCCCTGCCCATCGTCGTGCCGTGCCACCGCGTCGTCCGCTCCGACGGCACCCTCGGCGGCTACCTCGGCGGGCTGCCGGCCAAGGAGCACCTGCTCGCCCTCGAGCGCGCGGCCGACGAGGGGGTGCGGGCATGACGTGGCCGGTGCGCCGGACCCGGGTCGTCTACGAGAACGCCTGGCTGCGCGTGCGCGAGGACGCCGTGGTGCGCCCCGACGGGAGCCCGGGGGTCTTCGGGGTCGTCGAGCTGCGTCGCCCGGCGGTCTTCGTCGTGGCCCTGACCGGGGCCGACGAGGTCGTGCTCGTCACCGTCGACCGGCACACCGTCGGCCGCTCGGTCGAGGTGCCGGCCGGCGGCACCGACGGGGAGGACCCGCTCGTGGCGGCTCAGCGCGAGCTCGCCGAGGAGACCGGGCTGGCCGCCACCGAGTGGCAGCAGGTCGGCACGATGAACGCCCTCAACGGCGTGTGCCGCGCGCCCGAGACCGTGTTCCTCGCCCGGGGGCTCACGCCGGTGTCCGGGGCCGACGAGCACGCCCGCGCCGAGGAGGGCATCGCGGCCGTGACCACGGTGCCCGTCTCCGAGGTGCTCGGGATGCTGCGCGACGGGACCATCACCGACGGGGAGACCATCGCCGCGCTCATGCTCGCCCTCACCGCTCTGGGCCGCGTCGGCTGAGACCCCGCACCGGGTCGGTCCGGGATGCAACGGTCCCTGCGGGTGGTGTGTCCTAGTGGTTGTAGGGGCGCCGACGCACGGCGTCCGACGACACGACACGACACGACACGACCCACACGACCGAAAGACCGACGACCGGACCGGGAGCCCCCATGCGACGCAGGGACGAGGCGGCCTTCCGCGCCTTCGTGGAGGAGCGGCAGCTGATGCTGCGCCGCCGCGCCTACCTGCTCTGCGGCAACTGGGCCGACGGCGACGAGCTCGTGCAGGAGGCGCTCGCCCGCGTCTACGTCGCGTGGCCCCGCATCGGCCCGGGCGCCGAGACGGCCTACACGAGGCGCACCATGATGAACCTCTACCTCAACGACCAGCGCAAGCGGCGCCGCGAGGTGCTGACCGACGAGACCCCCGAGCCGGCCACGCAGGAGCACGACCGCGAGCTCGCGATGACCCTCACCGAGCTGCTGCACGACCTGCCGGAGAAGCAGCGGGCCGTGCTCGTGCTGCGGTTCTGGGAGGACCTCACGGTGCCCCAGATCGCCGAGTGCACCGGCGTCGCCGAGGGCACCATCAAGAGCCAGATCTCGCGTGGGCTCGCCGCCCTGCGCGGGCGGCTCGCCGACCCACCACTCACCGGGGCAGGAGCCGTCTCATGAGCGACGACACGACACGCGACCCCGGAGGCAGCCCGCCGGCACCGGAGGCCGGCGAGCAGCAGCTGCGAAAGGCGCTGGCCACCATGAACGACCTCCAACCTCCCCGCGACGACCTCTTCGCCCAACGTGCCCTGCAGCGCGGCCGCGCGATGACGTCGCGCCGCCGGAGCCAGGTGCTTGGAGCGGCTGCGGTCGTCGTCGTCGCCGGCGCCGTCGGCGGCACCTGGGTGGCCACGCAGGGCGACCCGTCGAGCATGACGGCCGGCTCGGCGGTCGCCGAAGCGGCCAAGGGCGCGCAGGGCACACCACCCCCGGACGCCGGCACCGGCTCCACGGACGACAACGAGGCGGTCGACAGCGGTGGCGGCGGGGCCCGGCAGCCGGGCACGACCGACGGGAGGGGCCCCCTCGTCGCGCCGTCCGTGCCGCCCGCCCGCGACCTGTCGCGGTGGTTCGGCGCGCTCTCGACGCCGCAGACGACGGCCTTCACGGCAGCCGCGCCGACCGTGGTCTCCCGCTGGGGTGACGTCTTCTCGGGGGCGTATGCCGCCGAGCCCTCGGGTGCGCGCGTGACCGTTGCCGTCACCCGGCACGACGCCGCGCTCGAGGCCTTCGTCAGGCAGGCGATGCCGTCGCCCGACGACGTCGACTTCGTCATCGCCACCCACTCGCTCGCCGACAAGCAGCGAGTCGCCAACGAGGTCGTCGACGAACGAATGCTCTGGCGCAGCAAGGGGATCCAGGTCGTCGGCGCCATGGTCGACACCCGCCTGGACGTCGTCGACGTGCTCGTCGACGGGGACGACCCCCAGGGGCTCCTCGCCCAGCGCTACGGCTCGATCGTCCGGGTCGTGCCGGGCACGCCGGGCAACCCCGGCAAGCTGCCGGACGGCAGCACGGTGCCGCCCCCGCAGCGCTGACCCCGCGGCTAGGCTGCCGTCCATGGAGCAGCCGACCGCGCCCGAGGCGCCGATCAGCCCGATCGACGCGCTGCGACGCATCTGCTTCCTCCTCGAGCGTGGGCGCGAGAGCAGCTACCGCATCGACGCGTTCCGCCGGAGCATCGAGGCCATCACCCTCGTCTCCGACGAGGAGCTGCGCGAGCGTGTCGAGGCCGGAACTCTCAAGCAGATCAAGGGAATCGGCGACTCGAGCGCCGCGATCATCGGCCAGTCCGTGCGCGGGGTGCTGCCGGCATACCTCGTCTCCACCGAGGAGAAGCACGGCGAGCCCCTGACGCGTGGTGGAGCCGCGCTCTACGCGGCGCTGCGCGGCGACCTGCACGCGCACTCGAACTGGAGCGACGGGGGCAGCCCCATCGAGGAGATGGTCCTCGCCGCCGTCGAGCTGGGGCAGGAGTGGATGGCTCTGACCGACCACTCCCCCCGCCTCACGGTCGCCAACGGCCTGAGCCGCGAGCGGCTCACCCAGCAGCTGAAGCGCGTCGACGCCATCAACGCCAGCCTCGGCGACGCCTTCACGCTGCTGCGCGGCATCGAGGTCGACATCCACCTCGACGGCACCCTCGACCAGGACGACGACCTGCTCGACCAGCTCGACGTCGTGACGGCCTCGATCCACTCGAAGCTGCGCCAGCCCTCGTTCGAGATGACCCCGCGGATGGTGGCGGCGGTGCGCAACCCCCGCACGAACGTCCTCGCGCACTGCACGGGGCAGCTCGTCACGGGCAGCCGCGGCAAGAGGCCGCCCTCGCAGTTCGACGCCGAGAAGGTCTTCCGCGCCTGCCTCGAGAACGACGTCGCCGTCGAGATCAACTCCCGGCCGGAGCGGTGCGACCCGCCCGACGAGCTCATCGAGCTCGCCCGCGACCTCGGCTGCCTCTTCACCATCGACTCGGACGCGCACGCTCCCGGCCAGCTCGACATGAAGTCGCTCGGCTGCGAGCGCGCGGAGCGCCTCGGCATCCCGGCCGAGCGGATCGTCACGACGTGGCCCGTCGACGACGTGCGGGCCTGGGCGAAGGGCTGAACAGGCGTGCCAGAGCAGCGGCGGGAGCGGCGTCGGGAGCCGATTTGGACGGTTCCCGAAACTCCCATATAGTTTCGACGTCCCAACGGATAGGTCGGGCAGGTCCCCATCGTCTAGCGGCCTAGGACTCCGCCCTTTCACGGCGGCAGCACGGGTTCGAATCCCGTTGGGGATACGCAGTACAGTTCAACCCGCACCACCCAGTAAGGCCCCGTAGCGCAGTTGGTTAGCGCGCCGCCCTGTCACGGCGGAGGTCGCCGGTTCGAGCCCGGTCGGGGTCGCAAGACACCACGAGAGGCGCCGCTCCCAGGAGCGGCGCCTCTCGCGTTTCCCCGGGCGGCGACGACCGCGCCGCCGCGGTGGGCCTCCTAGGGTGGGGCGCATGCGGATCGCCGTGCTCGACGACTACCAGGGCGTGGCGCTCTCCAGCGCCGACTGGTCGCCCGTCACCGACCACCCGTCCCACCCGTGCACGGTCGACGTCTTCCGCGACCACGTGTCGGCTCCCGAGGCGCTCGTCGACCGGCTCGCGCCGTACGACGTCGTCGTCGTCATGCGCGAACGGACGCCGCTGCCGGCGGCCGTGCTGACCGCACTCCCACGGCTGCGCCTCGTCGTGACGACGGGTCGGCGCAACCCGAGCATCGACGTCGAGGCCGCCCGGCGCGCCGGCATCGTCGTCTGTGGCACGGAGAGCCTCGCCACGGCGCCCGCGGAGCTGACCTGGGCGCTCGTGCTGGGCCTCTCCCGGCACCTGCTGCCGGAGGCGACGGGCGTGCGCGAGGGCGGCTGGCAGACGACGGTCGGGCGCGACCTCGCCGGCCACACCCTCGGGCTGCTGGGGCTCGGGCGCATCGGCGGCCAGGTCGCCGCCGTCGGGCGGGCCTTCGGCATGGACGTCGTCGCGTGGAGCCGGTCGCTGACGCCGGAGCGCGCTGCGGCCGCCGGGGCCCGGTCGGCCTCGTTCGAGGAGGTCCTCGAGACCTCCGACGTCGTCTCGGTCCACCTGCCGCTCGCCGCCGAGACGCACGGCCTCCTCGGGCCGCGCGAGCTCGCGCTGATGCGCCCCGACGCCCTGCTCGTCAACACCTCGCGCGGCCCGATCGTCGACGAGACGGCGCTGCTCGCCGCGCTCGACCGCGGCCACCTCGGTGGCGTGGGTCTCGACGTGTTCGACGTCGAGCCGCTGCCGGCCGACCACCCGCTCCGGCGCGCGCCGCGCACCCTGCTCACGCCACACCTCGGCTACGTCACGCGCGACGTCTACGCGACGTTCTTCACCGGCGTCGTCGAGGACGTCACCGCCCACCTGGACGGCAGCTCCCTCCGCGCCCTCTGACGAGCCGCCCGTCGAGTGGCGGGGTCGAGGTCGGGTGGGGGCCGGTCAGCGGTGGCCGGCCCTGAGCACGAGCTCGAGCTCGAAGCGGGCCTGGGGGTCGTCGAGGACGTCACCGAAGAGGTCCTTGAGCTGGGCGACGCGGTAGCCGACCGTCTGCTGGTGCACGAAGAGCTCCTCGGCGATGGGGGCGCGCTGGCCCTGGTGGCGCAGCCACGCGAAGAGCGTCTCGGTCAGGCGCTCGCGCACGGCCGGGCGGAGGTCGTCGAGCGGTGCGAGGCGGGTGCGGGCGAGGTCGGCCGTCGCGAGGGGCTCGGCCCGCACGACGAGCTCGGCGAGGTGCTCGTCCACCCACACCGGGACCGTGTCGCGGTGCGGGTCGTCGGGGCTCGGGCCCAGCCCGTGGGCGTCCGCGGCGGTGGCGAGGTGGAGCGACTCGCTCGCCTGCTGCCACGGCCGGGCCGGGCCGACGATGGCGCGCCGCCCACGGAGGGCGCGCTCGAGGTCGCGGTGCCGCGGCGCGCGGTTGACGAAGGGGAAGACGACGACGACGTCCGTGCCGCGCTCGGCCACGAGGCCGTCGGGGCCGAGGGCCGCGCGGAGGCCGTCGACGTGCGGTGACGGCACGAGCGCGACGACGACGACCTCGGGCAGGGTCCAGCCGACGGAGGCCGCGAGGCGAGCCACGCCGCCGTCGCTCGAGTCGCCCCGGAGGATCATCTCGAGCAGCTCGCTGCGCAGCCGCAGCTGCTCTCCCGCCCGCTCCGACTGCTCCTGGGCGTAGCCCTGCGCGCTCGCCGCCGAGATCTCGTCGATGTAGGCGAAGATCGACTCGCCGAGCGCGAGGAGCACGTCGGGCGGCATCTGCGAGACGTCGACGAGGCGCGAGATGGCCCGGAACGTGACCCGGGCGCCGTAGCGGTACGCCGCGAGGAGCGACTCGAGCGAGCGCCCGGAGCGCACCTCGCCCCGGCCGAGGCTCTCGTAGACCCACTTGCCGTCGTCCGAGAGCGCGGGCAACCGCGTGCCGGGAAGGTCGAGGAAGCGGTTGAGGGCGACCGTCACACCCTGGCGCACGCCCTGCCCGAACCGGCCCTCCATCGGCATCGCATAGACCGGGACGTCGCGGGGGATGCCCTCGATGATCGCCTCGACCATGTCGTGCACGACGGGGCGCAGGCTGGCGCTGATTTCGGCCGGGAGAGACAACCACGGCGGGTCAGACGTGGTCTGCGCCACATTGGCCTCCGACAATTTGTTGCGACACGACAGATTCCCCACTCAAAGAGTACGCCTCACCCCAAGATCCGGAAGGGGCTCCGGGAGGAGGATGGTTCCATGGCCCAGATCAGAGCTCTCCGGCGTGTGGCGTCGATGCTGACGACCCCGCTCGCCCCCGAGGACATCCTCGGTCTGGTGAACCCCCTCTCCTCCTCGCGCCAGCTGCGCGGCGTCGTCACGAGGGTGGTCCGCGAGACCCCCGACTCGACGACGATCCACTTCCGTCCCGGTCGCGGCTGGAACCCCCACCTCGCCGGTCAGTGGGCCCGCATCGGCGTCGAGATAGACGGGGTGCGCCAGTGGCGCAGCTACTCGCTGAGCGCCGCCGTCGGGCACGACCCGGCCATCACCGTCACGGCGATCGGCTTCGTCTCCACGGCCCTGGCGCGCGACACCAAGGTCGGCGACATCCTCTTCCTCGACGCGCCGCAGGGTGACTTCGTGCTGCCCGAGCACCCCCGCCCGCTGCTCATGCTCACCGCCGGCAGCGGCCTCACCCCGGTCATGTCGATGATCCGCACGCTCGTGCCGCGCCGCCCCGACGCCGACGTCGTGCTCATCCACTCCGCGCGCACGCGCGACGACGCGCTCTTCCACGACGAGCTGCTCGAGCTCGCCGACCAGTTCCCCGGCCTGACCGTGCGGCACTGGTTCACGCGCGAGGAGGGCGGGCGCCGTCTCGACCTCTCCGACCACGCCGACCTCGAGACGCTGTGCCCCGACTGGCGCGAGCGGGCGGCATACGCCTGCGGCCCCACCGAGTTCCTCGACGCCGCCACGGACCTGTGGCTGCGCGAGGCCGAGACGGACGGCGCCGACGGCGCCGCCCCCGCTCTGACCATCGAGCGCTTCGCTCCCGTCCTGCTGCCGGGCTCCGGCGGCGAGGGCGGGCTCGTCACGTTCGAGAAGTCCGACAAGGAAGTGGAGGTGGGCGGCGACGTCCCCCTCCTCGAGGCCGGCGAGGAGTGCGGGGTGGTGATGCCGAGCGGATGCCGGATGGGCATCTGCCGCAGCTGCCTCACCCCACTCGTCGCCGGCAAGGTCCGCGACCTGCGCACCGGCGAGGTGCACGGCGACGAGGGCGAGCTGATCCAGACCTGCGTCAACGCCGCCGCCGGACCCGTCCACCTGGACATCTGAGAAGGGAATCCCCATGACCGCCACCACGAACCGACCGACCGCGACGCCCACCGGCGCCGCAGCGCCCGCGGGATCCGGGGGCGTCACCGCGACGATCCGGCCCAAGAAGCCCGTCCTCGCGGCGACCGGCGGACCGGCGAAGCGCCCGAGCGCCGCCGCCCACCTCTCCGACGCCGACGTCGTGCGCCTCGGCCAGGAGCTCGACGCCATCCGCGACCGCGTCGTCGCCTCCCGCGGCTCCAAGGACGCGGCGTACATCCGCCGCGTCATCCGCGTGCAGCGCACCCTCGAGGTCGCCGGCCGCGCCACCCTGATGCTGTCGAAGAAGAAGACCGCCTTCGTCGCCGGCACCGCGATGCTCTCCGTGGCCAAGATCCTCGAGAACATGGAGATCGGCCACAACGTCCTGCACGGCCAGTGGGACTGGATGCGCGACCCCGACATCCACTCGACGACGTGGGAGTGGGACTTCGTCACCCCCGCCGCGGCGTGGAAGCACACGCACAACGACCTGCACCACACGTGGACCAACGTGCTGGGCAAGGACAAGGACGTCGGCTACTCCATCCTGCGCATGGACGAGGACCAGCCGTGGCACCCGGGCAACCTCGGCAACCCGCTCTACAACATGATCCTCGCGCCCTTCTTCGAGTGGGGCATCGCGATCTACGACCTCGAGCTCGAGGCCGTCAAGGACGGCGAGAAGTCGAAGGCCGACCTCAAGAAGGACCTCAAGGCCGTGGGCCGCAAGGTGGTGCGCCAGTTCACCAAGGACTACGTCGCCACCCCGCTCGCCGCCGCTCCCTTCGGCTCCGGCAAGCAGGCGCTCATCGGCACCTTCACCGCCAACGCGATCCGCAACGTGTGGGCGCACTCGGTCATCTTCTGCGGCCACTTCCCCGACGGCGTCGACACCTTCACGGAGGAGGAGATCGAGGGCGAGACCCGCGGCGACTGGTACATCCGGCAGATGCTCGGCTCGGCCAACATCTCCGGCAGCAAGCTCATGCATCTGATGACCGGCAACCTCAGCCACCAGATCGAGCACCACTGCTTCCCCGACCTGCCGAGCAACCGCTACCACGAGGTCGCCGTCGAGATGCGCGAGATCTGCGAGCGCTACGGCCTGCCCTACACGACGGGGCCGCTGCCCAAGCAGGTGTACCAGGCCTGGGCCAAGGTGTTCCGCCTCGCCCTGCCCAACCGGCCGCGCACGCTGCCGAAGGGCTCCGGCACGGCCGTCAACGACGCTGTCCCGCCGCGCCGCTCCGGCCTCCCACTGGTGGCCAGTGTCGGGTGAGGCGGGGGCGCTCGCGCCCGCAGCCGCCTTCTTCGACCTCGACCGCACCCTGATCCGCGGCTCCGCGAACTACCCGCTCGCGATCGCCGCCTTCCGCAGCGGCCACGTGCCGTGGAAGGACCTCGTCAAGGACACCGTCAACGCGATCGCCTTCCACCGCAAGGGATCCACCGACGAGGGCTCGGAGGCGCTGCGCGAGCGCATCCTCCGGGCCGTCGCCGGCATCCGGCAGTCGGACATCATCCACCTCACCGACGCCATCACGCCGGGGATCGTGCGCAAGGCGATCCCGACCTCGATGGCGCTCCTGGCCGACGCCCGCGCTGCGGGCCAGGACCGGATCGTCGTGTCGGCCTCGCCCATCGAGCTCGTGAGCCGCATCGCGACGGCGCTCGGTCTCGAGGGCGCGGTCGCGACCCGCAGCGAGCTCGACGAGGAGGGGCGCTACACCGGCCACCTCGCCGGTGAGTTCTGCTACGGCGCAGGCAAGGTCATCGAGATCGAGAAGCTCGCCGCGGAGCGCGGCTACGACCTCTCCCGGTGCACCGCCTACAGCGACTCGGTCAGCGACCTGCCGATGATGGAGCGCGTCGGCACCGCCGTCGCCGTCAACCCGGACGGTGAGCTGCGAGAGCTGGCGCGCGAGCGCGGCTGGCGCGTCGTCGAGGTCGGCCGCAAGCGCCACTGACCCGGTCAGGCGCGGAGCTCCAGGGCGCGGGCGTCGAGGTCGGCGACGACGCGCTCGACCTGCGCCAGGGCCGTCGCGAGCTCACGCTGGGCGCGCTTGATCCGGTCGCGGACCGCGAGGTCGGTGAAGACGTTGTCGAACCAGATGTCGAGCCCGCGCGTCAGACCGTCGAACTCAGGCAGCTCCACCCCCGCGACCCCGACGTCGTCGAGCTCGCGGCTGAAGTGGACGAGCAGGTCGCCGGCCCGCCGCAGGAGCTGGCGGGTCTCGTCGAGGCGCTCGTGCTTGAGCGCCGAGCTCACCATGCCGCCACCGCCGAAGGTGTCCCACGCGGACCAGGAGTCCGCGCTGTCGAGCTTCTGCCGCGCTGCGACGAGCCCCTGCAGTGCGGACCACCCTGCCGCACGGGCCTGCTCGACCTCACGGAGCTCCCGGCGCCGGGACAGCTCCTCGACCGCAGCAGCGGCGTCGGCGTCGTCGACGTCTCCCCCACTGGCCGCGACGGCCTCGCGCGCGGCCTCGTAGCCGGCCTCGGCGTGCTCGAGCCGCTCGACGTCGCGCTGTTCCGTGGTGAGGGCGTCGAGCAGGCGCTGGTGCTCGCTGCGTGCCCGGTCGAGGGAGGCCCGTGAGGTCGCGAGCCGGGCCTGCACCGCCTCGCGCTCCGCGAGGTCGCGGCGCGCCTCCTCGAGCCGCCGCAGCTGCGGCACGACGTCGTCAGGCACTCCACCGGGGGTCGTCATGCCCGGATGGATGCCGTTCGGCCGCGGTCGGTTCCCTTCACCGCACCTCGGCGCGCCCTTGGAGCATCGGAGGCGGACGGACCGCTGTGCACCCTGCCGTCGGCTCAGACGGTCCAGCTGGCCTTCTCGTAGCCCACCGCCATACATCGGCTCGGGGCGCACGCGATCCGACTGGGCAGGAAGCCGATACGGTTGGTGCTTGCGACCCACGGACCCCCCGCCCACCAGTAGAGCGTTCCGTCGTCGGAGGCAATGACGCAGCGCGTGCTGTTCTGGCATCCGAATCGGCCCCCGCCGGCCGGCAGCGTCCTCCGCACCGACCAGCTCGACCCGTTGAACGTCGAGTAGAGGTCGCTGTCGGACTCGACCATGCAGAACGTGCTCGAGGTGCAGGTCAGCTGGCTCGTGTTGGTGACCCCGGACCGGCGTGCCGCCGACCACGACGACCCGTTCCACGTCCGGAACAACCCGTCCTCGGTCATGGCGATGCAGAATCGCGGACCGGCGCAGTCGATACGGACGTCCATGCCCGTAGGGGCGAAGAGCTGGGTGGACGCCGACCACGCGCGTCCGTTCCAGCGCCGCACGTCTCCTGCCTCGAACACGAAGCAGGCCGTCGTGGAGGCACACTCGGCAGGTCGCAGCAGCGTGACGTAGTCAACGCCGGTCACCGCGCCCCACGACCCGTTCCAGATGCGTGAGGTGCTCTGTTGCGAGTCAACCGTCAGGCACCAGCTGGAAGACAGACAGGAGACGGACGACGACATCGTCCCGAGGCGCGACGGTCCGCTCCAGGTCGCGCCATCCCATCGGAAGGCATTCCCGACGTGATCCGTCGCCATGCAGAAGGCCGATGTGGGGCACGAGAGGTCCGCGACCCCGGACCCCGTCGTCGTGTCGAAGCTCCGGGCCGCGCTCCACGTCGAGCCGCCCCCACGCCACCACCGTCCACGGTCGTCCACGATCACGCAGCTGGAGGACGACGGGCAGTCGACGGCATACGTCGCGCCGATGATCGGGAAGAGCTCACGGACCGACCAGCTCCTGCCGTTCCACCGCCCGACCCGCCCGTCCCCGGCAGCGGTGCAGGACGTGGTCGACACGCACGAGACGACGTTCGCATCGAGGTAGATGCCGGCGCGCGTCTCCGCGGCGGCCCCCCACGAGGTCCCGTTCCACCGCCAGCTGCGGTAGCTGTTGCCACTCGTCGCGAGGCAGAACGACGTCGAGGTGCACGACAGGTCCAACGTGGCGAAACGGGTCACCTGCCCCAGGTATGAGGCCACCCATGTCGCCCCCGAGGACCGAAGGGCGATCGCACCACCGTTGGGCTCCAAGCCGATCGCGAGACACGTCGTCACGGACACACAGGACACGGCGTCGACCCGGTAGGCCCACGGCATGTTCACGGACGACGTCAGGCTCGAGCCGTTCCAGTACGCCATGGCGTGGGACGAGAAGACATCCCCCCGGATCAGGGCGCAGCGGGTCGCGCTGTAGCAGCCGACCGTGCGGAAGGGCGCGAGCGCCGACCGGGTGACCGTCCAGCTGCCCGAGCGGTACACCGCGTAGCCAGAAGAGTGGGTCGCGAGGCAGAAGGTCGTCGTCGGGCATGACACGGCCGACTGCGGCTGTCCGGGGGCCTTCGGGAAGATCTTCCGCGGGCTGCTCCAGGTGCTGCCGTCGAAGGTGAGCACCTGACCCGAGAGGTCGATCGCCATGCACCACGTCGTCGACGGGCACGACACGTCGCTCGGCCGGCCCCGGTCGAGGATGGCCGTGACCGGCGCGCTCCAGACCGGGTCGGCGTCGGCGGTGGCTGCCGGGGCGCTCTGCTGCGCAGCGCTCGTCGGCGCGCTCGCCCGTGCCGTCTCCGCCGACGGCGACATCACGGTCGTGACGAGGACCGCCACCGCCGCGACGACCTGGACCAGCACGCGGCTACCGCGCATCTCTCACCCCTGTGTGCTCGTGCACGCGACGACCGCGTGGGCCGATGCTAGGGACGGCGACCGGGTGGGGCAAGACCCCGTGCGACCGCAGCGGCGCGCGGCACCGTCCCGCCGGGGGCTTCATCTCCGTGCTGACGCGAGCGCCGCCCGGGTGACGATGCGCCGCCGCCGGGACCGGCTCACCAGGAGGTGTGGAGCGGGCGTCCTTCCGCGAAGCCGGCCGTGCTCTGGAGGCCGACGATCGCCCGCTCGTGGAACTCCTCGAGGGTGCGCGCGCCGGCATACGTGCAGCTGCTGCGCAGGCCGGCGATGATCTCGTCGATCACGTCCTCGACCGACGGCCGGGCCGGGTCGACGTACATGCGTGCGCTGCTGATGCCCTCCTCGAAGAGGGCCTTGCGGTCGCGGTCGTACGCGGAGTCGGTCGCGGTCCGGTTGCGCACGGCACGCGAGCTCGCCATGCCGAACGACTCCTTGTACTGCCGCCCGTCGTTGTCCGTGTAGAGGTCGCCCGGCGACTCCAGGGTGCCGGCGAACCACGAGCCGACCATGACGTTGGAGGCGCCTGCCGCGAGGGCCAGGGCGACGTCGCGAGGGTGACGCACCCCGCCGTCCGCCCAGACGTGCTTTCCGAGATCCCTTGCGGCAGAAGCACACTCGAGCACGGCCGAGAACTGCGGCCGACCGACGGCCGTCATCATCCGCGTCGTGCACATCGCGCCCGGACCGACGCCGACCTTGACGATGTCGGCGCCCGCCTCGATGAGGTCGCGCGTGCCGGCGGCCGAGACGACGTTGCCGGCCACGACGGGCACGCCGGGGTCGAGCGACCGCACCGCGCGCAGCGCGTCGAGCATCTTGTCCTGGTGCCCGTGCGCGGTGTCGATGACGAGCACGTCGGCGCCCGTGGCGAGCACCTGCTCCGCCTTGGCCGCGACGTCGCCGTTGATGCCGACGGCGGCAGCGACGCGGAGGCGCCCGTGGTCGTCGGCGGCGGGGCTGTAGAGGCCGGCGCGCAGGGACGCGCCGCGCGTGAGGATGCCGACGAGCTCACCGGTGTCCGAGACGACCGGGGCGACCTTGCGGCGCGCCGCGGCGAGCCGCTCGTAGGCCTCCTGCGGGTCGATGTCGTCGGGCAGCACGACCATGTCCTGGCGCATGACGTCGTGCACCTGGGTGTAGCGGTCGACGCCGGTCAGGTCCTTCTCCGTGACGATGCCGACCGGCTTGGCACCGTCGACCACGACGGCCGCACCGTGGGCGCGCTTGCCCAGCAGCCCGATCGCCTCGCCGGCGGTCACGTGCCGCTCGAGCGTGATCGGGGTGTCGTGGACGAGGTGGCGCTCCTTGACCCAGCGCACGACCTCGCTCACGACCTCGACCGGGATGTCCTGCGGGATGACGGCGATGCCGCCGCGGCGGGCGACGGTCTCGGCCATCCGGCGACCGGCGATGGCCGTCATGTTGGCCACGACGATCGGGATCGTCGTGCCCGACCCGTCCGCGGTCGCGAGGTCGACGTCGAGCCGGCTCGTCACCGAGGAGCGGCTCGGCACCATGAAGACGTCGTCGTAGGTGAGGTCGTGGGCGGGCTGGAGGCCGTTGAGGAACTGCACGAGCACCAACTCTAGGCGTCGGACCCCGCGCCGGGGGCACCCGGCGCCACCGGACGGCATCCGGCGTTCTCCTGTGCGCGGCGCCTCCGGCGAGGACGATGGAAGGCGGGCACGGGTGACGGCCCGGGCCCCAGCGACTGAAGGGGTGGCGCCATGACGGATGCACCGCACGTCTGCTTCGACCGGATCCTGCCGAGGGACCTGATGCGCCCCCACCGGCGCCAGCGGGGGCCTGACGGCACGGATCGCGCCATCTCGCCGATCGGCAAGGCGTGGATGAACGGCACGACCCTCAAGGTCCGCTTCCTCGCCGGCTCCGCGGCCGAGCAGGCCACGGCCCGCGAGCAGGCGGCGTGGTGGTCCGCGGCGTGCAACCTCACCTTCGACTTCGGCGACCACCCCGACGCCGACATCCGGATCTCCTTCGACCCCAACGACGGCGCCTGGTCGTACGTCGGCACCGACAACACGAGCATCCCGGCGAACGAGGCCACGATGAACCTCGGCTTCCTCGACGGTGGCACGGCAGGCCACGAGTTCGGGCACGCCATCGGGCTCGCGCACGAGCACTCGAACCCGGCGGGCGGCATCCAGTGGAACGAGCCCGTGGTGATCCGCGCGCTCGCCGGCCCGCCGAACTTCTGGGACGAGGCCAAGGTGCGCCACAACGTCTTCATGAAGTACGCGCTGGACCAGATCAAGGGCACCGCCTTCGACCCCGACTCGATCATGCTCTACTCCTTCCCGGCGTCGTGGACCACCAACGGGGTCGCGACGCACGCCAACGACGTGCTGTCCACGCTCGACAAGGCGTTCGTCTCCGGGGCGTCGATGTACCCCCGGTCGACCACCGGGCCGACCGGCCCGGCCGACGCGACGGAGCTCGTCGTGGACGGGCCCAAGGTCAAGGGGTCGATCGGCGCTACCGGCGAGGAGGACCTCTACGCCTTCGAGGTCGCCGAGGACGGTCTCTACGAGGTGACCACGCGGGGCTCGACCGACGTCTTCCTCACCGTCTTCGGGCCCGACAGCGACACCACCCTCGTCGCCGAGGACGACGACAGCGGCTACGGAGTCAACCCCCGGGTCCGCTCGAGCCTGACGCCCGGGCGCTACGTGGCGCAGGTGCGCCACTACGCGCCGACCGGCACGGGCAGCTACACCATCCGCGCCCGGAGGCGGTGAGCCCGGGCCGGCCCGGGCCGCGTCCTCCCACCCGGCCCGGGTCGGCTCGTCCCCGGACGGACGCCGCCTGCACCCCTCCCCCTCCACCACCCGGCGGCGTCCGTCCCCACGCTCACGGCAGAACGCGTTGACCTCTGTCCGTGACGGCGTAATCTTGATTACATCATTACGAATGAAGCACTGGAGCGGGTGCGCGGCTGGTTCGTCGGCCGCCTGCCCGAGGAGTGGCGCAGCACGCCACCCGAGATCACCGTCGACCGCGAGGAGATCACCGTCGTGCTGACGGTCCACGACGTCGACCTGCCCGACGGCTCCGGCGACGCGGAGCGGGCCGAGGCCCGCGCCGGCCGCGCCAAGGCCTTCCGCGAGGAGACCCGCAGCCGTCGGATCGAGATCGCCCGCGAGGCGGAGCACCGCTTCGACCGCAAGGTCTCCTGGGCCGTGCGCATCGGCGACCGCACCGAGCTGTTCACGCACGTCGCGGCCCCGTCGATGACGCGGCTGCGCCAGCCGGAGCGGCTCGTCCTCGACACGCTCGTCGACGCCGGGGTCGCGCGCTCACGGGCCGAGGCGCTGGCGTGGTGCGTCAAGCTCGTCGGCCAGCACGAGAGCGACTGGCTCGGCGAGCTGCGCGAGGCGATGTCGCACGTCGCCGACGTGCGCACCAAGGGCCCGTCCGCGTGACGCCGGACGGTTTGCAGGAAGGGGCAGCGGGTCGGCTATAGTTCCACTCGTTGTCCCGGCCAGGTAGCTCAGTTGGTACGAGCGTCCGACTGAAAATCGGAAGGTCGGCGGTTCGACCCCGCCCCTGGCCACAGCATTGACGAAGCCGCAGCCCAGAGGACTCTGGGCTGCGGCTTCGTCAGTTCCCCTCGACGTCAGGGCGCCGGCGTCAGGGCCACGGTCCACATCGCCGTGTTGCTGCTCGTCGCGTTCGTCGTCGCCGTGCGGCCGCCGTAGCCACCCGAGACCGCGGCCCCGGAGTCGACGAGCAGCGAGCCGAACCGGCCCGAGCCCGTGTCGGCCGACGAGTCGCGCGAGGAGGTGCCTGCCGGCGCCGTCCACGCGGTGGTCGCCGACGACTTGTCGGCCCAGTACGTCACGGCCCACGACCCCGCGGCGGCGGTCACCGTCGGGCTCGTGTGGGTGGCCGTGTTCGCGTCACCGGAGCGCGCCAGCGACGCCGCCGTCAGCGCCGACCCGTCGACACCGGACCACACGCCGAGGCTGAGCACCGCCTTGGCGTATGCCGTCGCGTCGACCCGGACGGTGCGGCCGGCGTCGCCCGTCGCCACGGTCCTCTTCCACAGCGTGGACGTCACGCCCGCCGTGGTGAAGCTGTCGACCTGGGTCCACCCGGTGACACCGGTCGGGGAGCCCCAGCTCGCGGCGGTGCCGCGGGTGAGCCAGAGCAGCATCGTGTCGCCGGGCCTCGCCGCCGCCGGCACGACCGCCGACTTGAAGAGGGTGGCCCCCGGGGCGGAGTGCGCCGCCCCGACGAAGGCGAGCGGTGAGGTCGGCACCGACGCGATGGTGACCGGGTGCGTGACGACCCCGGTGGCGCCCGCGTCGTCGGTCACCGTGAGCCGCACCGTGTAGGTGCCGGCCGCGGCATACGGGTGGCTCGGCGACGCCCCGGTGCCGGAGGAGCCGTCACCGAAGTCCCACGCGTACGAGGTGATCGTGCCGTCCGGGTCGTTCGAGCCGGAGCTGTCGAACGCCGCCGTCGAGCCCGACACCGTGGACGAGAACGCCGCCACCGGAGCGCGGTTCGTGCCGCCCGCGGTGAAGTTGGCGACGCCCGGCGTGCCGCTGCCGGTGGAGAGCCGCCAGCTGGCGCCGTTGTCGTTGTCGGCGAGCGGGTCGTTCAGCTCGAGCGAGCTGCCGTCCGTCGAGACCGGCCAGCCCGGGCCCCCGTACGTCACGGCGTCGGCGGTCGAGCCGTCGGCGCGCTTGAGCGTCAGGGTCTCCCCCGCCGACAGCCCACCGCTGAACCGGCCACCCACGAAGACGCGCGGGCTGTAGGTCGTGCGGAACGTCGGGTCGTCGGCGACGAACGTCATCGTGCCCTTGGGCAGGATGACGGTGCCGGGCTGCACGGTGAGCGTGACCCCGTCCGCGATGCTCCACCCCGAGAGGTCGACGGCCTCGGTCGCCGACGGGTTGTAGAGCTCGAGGAACTCGGCGGCGCCACCTGCGGTCGGGCTGTGCTGGATCTCGCTGATCACGACGTTCGGGTTCGCGCCCTGGGCGGCGGGCACCCGCGCGTCGGTGCGGAACACGTTGCGGCGGGCGTTGATCGCGGCGAACAGGTTGGTCCGCTGCGTGCCGTACGCCATCCACGGCTGGCTCGGGAAGGCCTGCAGGTCGAGGGCGAACTCGGGCTGCGCCGGCCCGACCTTGGCGTCGAAGACCGCCTCGGGGCGTCCCGGGGCGAGGATGTCGTCGACGAGGGTCCGCAGGCGCCGGAAGTACATCGCCCGCCACTCCGGCTGCGACAGCACCGCGGCCATCAGCCGGTTGGGGGTGTCCCCGGGCTCGGACGGGGTCACGAAGGTGCTGTTGATGCCGCAGCAGGTGTTGCCCCAGGTCTTGTCGAGGTCCCACGGGATGATCGACCAGCGCCCGGTGGCCGGGTCCTGGCTGTTGTACCAGTTCTTGTTCGACGCGTCGCTGCTCTGGATGATCGCCGTCACCGCGGCGTAGTTGAGCATCTGCGGGATGTCGACGTTGGCGAGGACGTAGTCCCGCTGGGCGGTGCCGCTCAGCTCGATGCCGTTGAGGAACGAGCGGATCGGGGCGTAGTTGGGGTCGCTCGGGTTCTTCTTCTCCATCCGGTAGTCCTCGAGCACCCGCGACTCGTCGAAGGCGTCGTGCGAGGCCTTGTAGAACTCCTTGTCGCTGTAGCCCTCCCGGTCGCGCCACGTGCCGTCGAAGAGGTCGACGTAGGTGTAGAGACCCTGGAACCGGTTGTTGCGCTGGGCGCGCATCGGGAAGACCTGGGCGTTGACGACTCCGGCTCGCTGGTAGGCGTCCCAGCCGAGGATCGGGCGCCCGCGTGAGTGGTCGCTCCAGTCCCCGTTCATGGCGAACTCGTCGACCGGCTCGACGAGCTTGCCGGGCATGTCGATCGGGTGGCTGTGCGCGAGCTCGAACTTCCAGCTCGGCTTCGGCGAGGTCTGCGAGATGGCGCCGCGGATGCTGACCATCGTGTTGTCGTAGACCTTGCCGCCGTAGGCGATGACGGCCGGGCGCACGATGTCGACCGTCGGCTGGCTCGTGATCGCGGTGTAGTCGGCATCCGGGATGAACCACTCGAGCACCGGGATGGCGCTCTGGGTGCCCGTCGGCGGCATGACGCCCTCGTAGGCGATCGTGTCGTCCGTGCGGGGCAGGGTGCTCTGCCCGACGGCGTTCGACGCGACGACCCGGTAGCGGATGACGTGCCCGGCGGTGACGCCCGGGATCGTGCCGCTGTAGACGTCACCGCCGACGGGCGTCAGGGCGACGCTCTGCTCGGCGCCGAAGTCGACGCGGTAGCGGAGGGTCATCGACGTGGCGTCGGTGACCGTGACCGAGACCTGCACGGCCTGCCCGGCGTTGGGCACGGCCGGGGTGGGCGTCATCGCCGAGATGCGCGGGCTGAAACCCTGGCGGGCCGTGGAGTTCGCGGCCCCGGCCGTGTGGCCGGCCGCCGCGGTGGACGCCGCCCAGTTGAGCGGGTCGTTGTGGTCGAGCGTCGGGTCGCGCAGCTCGAGGGACTTGCCCCCTCCGTCGGGCGTCACGGCCCAGCCACCCGTGTCGCTGTAGGTCATCGAGTCGATGGTGACGCCGCCGGCGTCCTTGAGCGTCAGCTTCTCTCCCCCGTTGGAGAGCTTGCCCGTGTAGACGGCGGCCGGGCTGAAGCCGTAGAGGCTGCGGAACCGTGCGGCGTCCGGCGCGACCGTGAGGAAGCCCTTGCCGGCGATCGTCGTCCCGGCCGGGAGGCAGAGCGTGACGCCGCTGAAGCACCAGCCCGAGACGTCGACCGTGGCCGTCGTCGTGTTGGCCACCTCGAGGAACTCATCGGTGTCGTAGTCGGACACCGGGTCGTACATGATCTCGCTGATCACGACGTCGCCGGGTGTGGCGGCGGAGGCGCTGGGCACCGCCACCACCAGGGAGCCGACCACCGCGGCGGTGGCGCCCAGGGCCACCCTGCGTCGTCGGCTGCGCGCTCGATCGCTCATGTCCATCCCCAACGTCCTCCCTGACGTGGCACGGAATGCGTGCCGCACGTCGGTCGGGGTGGTCGGCAAGACCCCCTGTCCCCGTCCGACCGGCACAGTATGGCGCCGCTCGGCGGGAGCCCGTGGTTCTTTGACCACTTGCCGAACGCGTATCAGACATATGGGAAATCCGATGCAGCACAAGGGTTCCCAGCCGCCGACATTGCGGACATCCCTTCCCTCCGGGCCGCTCCCGGCGTAGCCTCCGGACACGCCAGGGCAGCCCACGCCCGGCACCAGGGGGAGATCATGGGTCGTGCTCGCGTCGTGTCCGTCCTTGCCGCGGCGGCCCTCGCGCTCGCCGCCGCCGTCACGCCCGCCGCCCCGGCGCCGACCGCCGCGGCCGCGACGACGCCGGTGCACTTCACCGCGGCCGGTGACTTCTCCGCGACGAGCGACACGGCCGGGGTGCTCGACGGCATCCACGCGTCCGGCTCGCAGCTGACCCTCGCCCTCGGCGACCTCTCCTACGGCATGACGCCGACGGAGCAGGCGTGGTGCACCTTCGTCACGAGCCGGGTCGGCGCGGGCTACCCGTTCCAGCTCGTCGCCGGCAACCACGAGAGCAACGGCACCGACGGGCGCATCGACGCCTTCGCCGCGTGCCTGCCCAACCGCCTGCCCGGCATGGTCGGCACGTACGCCCGCCAGTGGTACGCCGACGTCCCCCAGGCCGCTCCCCTGGTGCGCGTCATCATGATCTCGCCCAACCTGCGGTTCCCCGACGGCACGTACTCGTACGCCAGGGGCAGCGCGCGCTACACGTGGACCGCCAACGCCATCGACAGCGCCCGCGCCGCCGGGGTGAGGTGGATCGTCGTCGGCTTCCACAAGCCCTGCTTCTCGATGACGTCCATCGCCTGCGACCCCGGCGCCGACCTCGTCAACCTGCTCGTCTCCAAGAAGGTCGACCTCGTCCTCACCGGTCACAGCCACGTCTACGACCGCACCAAGCAGCTGTCCCTGTCCGCGGGCTGCCCGGCCCTCGTGCCCGGCACGACGTCGGCCGCGTGCATCGCCGACTCCGACTCCTCCTTCACCCAGGGTGGCGGCACCGTCTTCTCCACGGTCGGTACCGGCGGCACCCCCCTCGAGCTCGTGCGGCCGGCGGATGCCGAGCGCAACTACTTCTCCGCGTATGCCGGCAACGGCTCGAACCCGACGTGGGGCTTCCTCGACGTGACGGCCGACGAGAACCGCCTCTCGGCGCGGTTCGTCCCGACGAGCGGAGCCGGGTTCACCGACGCGTACACCATCACGCGCCCGTCGGCACCGGCGCCGGTCACCCCCGTGGCCTTCGTCGGCGCCGGGCACTCGGCCCCGGGCGCCACCCTCTTCAAGTCCGCGACGGTGCCGGCGGCGGCCCGGCCGGGCGACACCCTGCTCCTGTGGCTCACCCGCGGCGCGTCAGCGACGTGGGGCGCACCCACCGGCGTCACCGGCTGGACGCAGGTCGACACGGTCACGACCGGCTCGGTCACCTCGACGCTCTGGAAGAAGACGGTCGTCGCCGGCGACCCCGGCCGCCCCGTGCGCGTCGACGCCACGACCTACACCAAGGGCGTGCTGACGGTGGCCGCCTACTCCGGCGTCGACACCGCGGCGCTGACCGCCACCACCCTCGCTCGTGCGGGTGACGCGAACACCGCGACGCACACGAGCCCCACGGTCGCGACGACGAGCGGGACGTGGCCGGTCACCTACTGGGGCGAGAAGTCCTCCGGCACGACCGCGTGGACGACCCCCGCAGGCGTCACGACGCGCGACACCTCCACCGACACGGGCGCCGGTCGCTTCGGCTCGCTGCTCGTCGACGCCGGCACGACGGTGGGCGCCGGCAGCTACGGCGCCCGGACGGCGACGACGAACGCCACGAGCAGCAACACGGTGATGTGGACGGTCGGGCTGCGACCCCGACCCTGAACATTCACGTGAAAGCCCCACTATTCACGTGAAGAATCACGTGAGAATTCACGTGAACGGCATTCATCACCTGCCATTCTTCTTTTCTTCACAAAGAGTCCGCAAAGAACGTGGTCAATGGAGGAGATGTCCTTTAGCGTCGGCTTGCCATTGACGCCAACGACATTCTCTGGAGCTCACGTGCCTCGTCTTCGCATCCTCGCTGCGCTGGTCGCCGCCGCCCCCCTCGCCCTCGTCGGCCCCCAGGCCGCGACGGCGGTCGCCGACGTCCAACCGTGCCGCGACGCCCCCACCGGACCCGTGCGCACGGGAGCCGTGCTCAACAACCCGGCAGAGGGCGACCCGACCGCCGTGGTCCGCCAGGTCTGCAGCCTCGTCAAGCAGGCACCCTCCGGATCCCTGATCCGGATCGCCCACTTCGTCGTGAGCGGGGCGGCCGGCCTCGACTTCGCCCAGCAGGTCGTGGCCGCCCACGACCGCGGTGTGAGGGTGCAGGTCGTCCTCGACGGGTGGCAGGACACGACGCCCGCAGCGCAGCTCCTGAGAGAGGGCCTCGGCGAGGACGCCGGCGCCGACTCGTGGCTGCACGTGTGCAGCAACGTCTCACCCGAGGGCAACACCTCCTCCTGCCTCGGCACGAAGGGGATGCACAACAAGTTCTACCTCTTCTCCGAGACCGGGCGCGCGAAGAATGTCGTCGTCCAGTCCTCGGCGAACTTCACCGACGTGAATTCGCGGTCGTACTGGAACAACGCCCTGACGCTGGTCGGCAACCAGCGGCTGTACGCGGCATACGGGCGCTATTTCGAGGAGCTGGCGGCCGAGGAGCGCACGGACCGGACCCGCGGGCCCGTCCATACGGGCATGCGCGGCGGGCCGGTCACGGCCTACTTCTTCCCCGTCGTCGAGGGCGACCCGGTGCTCGGCGAGCTGCAGGGCGTGCGCTGCCACCGGGGCGGCACCGTCCGGGTCGGCATGTCCGAGTGGGACGACACCCGCATCGCGATCGCCGAGCGCCTGGGCGAGCTCGCCGACGCCGGATGCCGGGTCCGCGTCGTGCACGGGCCCCTGGAGCCGGGCATCACGGCCACCTTCGCCGCGCACCCGTCGATCGAGACCCGGACCCTCGACTCGTCCGCCCTGCCCGGGCGCATCCACTCCAAGTTCCTCGTCGTCGACGCCGGCGGCGGCGCGCGGTCGAGCTGGGTGCTGACCGGGAGCCACAACTACAACGCGACCAGCCTGCGGCGCAACGACGAGGCGCTCGTCAAGGTGGCCGACCGCTCGGTGGTGCGCACGTACGCGGCGGGCTTCGACACAATGTTCGGTCACGCCCAGTGACGGTCGGCCGGGTGCCGGCGCCCTGAGTCAGCCGGCGTAGAAGACGTCGTCCTCGCCCGTGGGCAGCCGGAGGTGCAGCTGCAGGTCACCGACGTTCGGGTCGCGCCCGACGGCATACGGGAACGACCGCGGACCCTCGCCGGAGGTGGTCGCGGGCACCAGCGTCAGGACGCCGCCGGACGCGCTCACGATCCCCCGTTCGGACCCCTCGATCGCGCAGCTCGTCGACGACTCGCAGCGCGCGAGGCGGTAGTCGTAGCGACCGTCGGCCGTGAACGTGTAGGTGCGCACGATCGCCCGCGACCCGCTCGAGTCGAGCCAGTGCTGGGTCTCCCAGGAGCCCACGAGCTCCGTCGTGAGGGGTGCGAGGGCGACGAGACGCGCGGACGTCACCGCTGCGTTCGACGCGGCGTCGCCGATCGGGCGCTCGGCGACGGGACCGGTGACGAGGGGCCCCGGGCTCACCGGGCCGACGGGCGGCGCGGCGTCGCAGCCGGCGCACGCCGCCATCGCCCCGGCGAGCAGCAGCGCTGCCGAGCCCGTGCGGCGGATGTGGGCGACGAGCATGGCCGGGCCTCCTTCGGGCGGCGGCCGGAGCCGAGCGGTCGGCCGTCGATGTGACCCGCTCCGATGCGCCGCCTTCCAGCATGGCGCCGAACGCGCGCGAGGTCAGCCGATCGACGATCTTCGGGCCCGGGGCGTGTGCCGGGTCAGCCGCGTCAGGCGACGGGGAGGAGCAGGCGCACGCTCGTGCCGCGACCGAGCTCGGAGTCGAGGTCGATCTCGCCGCCGTGGCGGGCCACGACGCGCTGGGCGATGCTGAGGCCGAGGCCGGTGCCCGGCACGGCGAGGCTCTCCGGGTTGGTGCCGCGGAAGAACTCGGTGAAGAGGCCCGCCTGGTCCTCGGGCGAGATGCCGATGCCGTCGTCGATGCACTCGAGCACGACCTGGTCGTCGTCCCGACCCACGGACACGGCGACCGTGCCGCCGGGCGGGGTGAACTTCACCGCGTTGCTCACGAGGTTCTGCACGACGCGCTCGAGGTCGGACGCGCTGCCCCGCACGGCCGGCAGCGGCACGGCCTGCTCGAAGCGCAGCTTCACCTGCTGGTTGTCGGCGCGCGGCCGGAACATGTCGACGACGTCGCGCGAGAGCGTGCCGAGGTCGACCTCCACCTCGGGCAGCGGACGGTCGGGGTCGCTGACCCGCGAGAGGGTGAGGAGGTCGTCGACGAGGTGCTGGAGGCGCTCGGTGTTGCGGGCGATGACCCCGAGCGACCACTCGGCCTCGCCGTCCGAGTCCTGCCGCAGCAGCTCGACGTGCCCGACGATCGAGGCGAGCGGGTTCTTCAGCTCGTGCGAGACCGTCGAGAACAGCTGGGTCTTGCTCCGGTCGGCCTCGCGCAGCTCGGCGGCCACCCGGCGCTCGACCGCGTAGAGGCGTGCGTTGCGGATCGACCGCCCGAGGTCGCGGCCCATCTCGAGCGCGGCCCGGGTCTCGGCCTCGATCCACTCGGCGTCGTCGGGGCCCCGGGTGCACGCGATGTAGCCGTAGCAGCTGGCCCCGGAGCCGATCGGCACGAGCAGCAACGAGCCGGCCGAGGCGTCCGCGAGGAAGACGCGGACGCGGTCGATGTCGGGCTGCGACCAGAGGGCGTCCGGGATCGAGCGGTGGCGGTCCACGAGGGCGACGACGCCCTCCTTCCAGCACCGGGCCGCCATCGAGCGCGCGGTGGTCACGAGCGACACCGGGGTCTCGACCGGCACGCCGGTGCGCGCCGACACGCTCTCGCGCTCGTCGTCGTCGGCGCTGGCGAACGCCCGCAGCCACAGGCCCGAGGAGGCGAGACCGGCGGCGATCTCGGCCGCCGCCACGTCGATGACGCGCTTGACGTCGAGGTCCTCCTGGGCGATGCGCGCGACCGCCTGCACGGCCTCGCCGAGGCGCACGCGCTCCGAGAGGGCGTGCCGCTCGCGGGCGGCCGAGATGGCGATACCGGTCTGGTTCGCGAAGAGCTCGAGCACGGCGCGCTGGGTCGCGTCAGGCCGCCGGCCACTGAGCGGCAGGTCGACCGACAGGATGCCGAGCAGGTCGCCGACGGCGTCGAAGAACGGCGCGATGAGGGTGTCTTCGGGGTGCCAGGCCAGGGGGTCCCCGGCAGGAGTCGGCGCGGTCCAGTCCGTGCTCACCCATCCGTCGTCCGAGCCGTCGGGCAGCTGACCGGCCGGAACGAAGCGCAGGCTGCCCCACCGCTCCGCCACCGCGAACTCGGCCTCGAGGCTCGCCCGGGTCGTGCGGCGTCCGATGAGCTCGGTGCGTGCGTCGTCGTCACCGGCCACGGCCACGATCTGGACGTCGCCCGAGGGCACGACGAGGCTGATCGCGGCGACCTTGAAGCCGACCACGCCAGCAGCGCCGTCGACGACCATCGAGAAGAGGCTGTCGAGGTCGTCCTGGGCGCTGACCCGGTTCATCAGCTCGGTGAGTCGACGCAGCGCGAGGACCTCCCAGAGCTCCCCCTCGCGCACCCTTGCTCCCTCAGTCGGGCCCATCACGGGTCTCTGATTGATTCTGAACCTCACCATATGGTGCAAATCTTGACTTTGTTGCCGGTTCGTCCGAATCCATACCCGATGTCGGGTCTGCGCGCATCTCGAGATCGGCGGCGGGCAGGATCACGGTGAAGGTCGCGCCCGCGTCGGGCTCGGACTCGACGTCCACGCTGCCGCCGTGGCCCTCGACGATGGCCCGCACGATGGAGAGGCCCAGCCCCGAACCCTGGATGGCCCGCTCGTTGGCGACGCTCGTGCGGTAGAAGCGGGCGAAGACCCGCTCGTGCTCGGCGCGCTCGATGCCGATGCCGGAGTCCGAGACGACGAGCCGGACGTCGCCGTCGCCACGCCGCGCCGCGAGCGCGACGCGCCCGCCGTCCGGGGTGAACTTCACGGCGTTCGTCAGCAGGTTCATGGCCATCCGCTCGAGCGCGGCCGGGTCGCCCTCGACCCACAGTGGGCTCGCCGGCAGGTCGAGCTCGCGAGCCAGGTCGCGCTCCTGCGTCACCGACTCCACGGCGTGCCAGGCCTGCGTCAGCACCGGCCGCAGGTCGCAGCGAAGGGTCGCCAGGTCGAGCCGGCCGGACTCGATGCGAGAGTTGAAGAGCAGGTCCTCGATGAGCGAGAGCAGGCGGCGGCCGTTCCGGTCGACCCGGGCCACGAGCTCGAGCTGGCGGTCGGTGAGCGGGCCGGCCGCGCCGTCCTCGAGCATCTCGGAGTAGCCGAGCACGCTGGCGAGCGGGGTGCGCAGCTCGTGGCTGACCGACGACACGAAGTCGGACTTCGTGCGGTCGAGCTCGGTCAGCTCCTCGACCGCCTGGCGCTCCCGCTCGAGGGCGACCTGCAGGGCCACCTCGGCCTGGCGCCGGTGGGTCACGTCCTCCCCGACGGCGAGGTAGCCGGTGAGGTGCCCGCCGTCGCCGCGGATGCCGCTCACCGTCAGCGAGACGGTGCGACGCTGCCCGTCCCGGCGCACGTAGGCCCAGTCGCGGGTGTCGGCGCTCGCGCCCTCCCGGACGCGGTGGACGAGGACGTCGAGCCCCGGCTCGATGCCGAGCTCCGCTGCGTGGCCCTCGACCTGGCTCCAGTCGTGCAGCAACGTCCAGTCGTGGTGGCCGACGACGTCCTCGGCGCGGTGGCCGAGCACGTTCTCCGCGCCGGGGTTGAACAGCGTGATGCGCCCCTCGAGGTCGAGTCCTACGATGACGGTCGCCGTGGCCGCCTCGAGGACGGTCTCGATGAACGCACGGGAGGCCCGCTCGTCGGTCACGTCGACGCCGGTCTTGACGAGGTGCGTGCGCCGCCCCTGCCCGTCGGTGAGGTAGGAGTTGGTCCAGACGATGCGGCGCACCCCGAGGCCCTCGACGTGCCAGTCCTGCTCCTCGCCCAGGGGTACGGCACCCTCGGCGATCCGGGACATGCGGCTCGCCACCGCCTCGCGGTCGGCGACCGGGAACACGTCGGCGGCGAGCCTGCCGACCAGGGCCGGCTCCGGCCGGCCGAGGAGCCGGGCCGCGGTGGCATTGAGCCGCTCGATGCGACCCTCGCCCCCGACGACGACGATGAGGCTCGCGGCGGTGTCGAGCACGACGCCGGTGAGCTCGACCTCGCTGCGGAGGTCACCGAGCGCCGTGCGGCGCTGCGTGGCGGCGACGGCGAGCGCCAGGGTCGTGACGGCCGCCGTCGCGAGAAAGGCCTGCGTCAGCGCCCCGACGGTCTCGGGCCGGATGCCGGTCAGCGTGGCGGCACCGGCGAACGGTCCGCCGCCCAGGCTCGTCAGGACGACGGCGAGCACGCCGACGAGGAGCAGCTGCACCGCGACGGTGCGCAGGCTGAGCCGCAGCGCCCCCCAGACGAGCAGCGGGATGGGCAGGAACGCGAGCGGCAGGCTCTGGCCCGCCCCGAAGACCCAAGCCGTGACGCCGACGACGCCGACCCACTGGACGACCGCCTCGAGGCTGGGCCGCCGGCCGCGGGCGGAGCGGGCGGCGATGCCGAGCGGGGCGAAGACGAGGACCGCGGCCGCGTGGGAGGCGGCGACGGCATACACCGTGGCGAGGAACGGACCGCCCAGCCCGAGGCGCACGGTGAGCCCGGCGAGCAGCCCGAAGACGAGGGCCCCGGCGAGGGTCGCCGCGAGCAGGCGCCAGAGGTCGTCCATCGAGGCGAGGGTGGGGCGTCGGCGCTCCCGGGTCAGCAGACCGTGGACGACGGCCGTCTCGGCGGCGTTCGCGAAGCCGAAGCAGGCGGCCACGAGCGGCGGCCGGCCGGCATACGCGTTCGCGAGCCCGCTCGAGACCACCACCCCGGCGATGAAGATCCACGCGCGGGCGCTGCGCCCCGTGGCGAGCGCGAACGAGACGGCCAACCCACCGGCCGGCCACCACACCGCCACGGTCGAGCCGGGCGGGGCGAAGCGGACGGCCGTGGCACCGAGCACGAAGATGCCGACGTGCGCGAGGAAGGCGCTGACCCACCACCGGGGTCGCCCCAGCACGGGCACGGTCATCGGGCTGCTCCGGGGTCGATCACGGCTCCGGGGGAGGTCACTGGGGTCACGTCTGCTGCTTTCGGGCTCGTTCGGCCGACGCGACGCGTCGGCTGCTGCGGCAGCCAGGCGCGGGACCGCATGCGGACATGATGGCGCACCCGGGCCCGCGCGTCCCAGTGAAACGGACTTTTCGGGCGCATGTGTCGAGGGTGGCCCCCCATCTGCCGCCTCAGCCGAGGTGCCCGCGCACCGACGCGTGGCCCTTGAGCAGGTTGCGGGCGATGGTGCGACGCTGGATCTCGTCGGTGCCCTCGTAGATGCGCAGCAGGCGCAGCTCGCGGTACCACCGCTCGACGGGCAGCTCGCGGGTGTAGCCCATGCCGCCGTGCATCTGGAGCACGCGATCGACGATCTCGTTGGCCTTGACCCCGCCGTAGAGCTTGGCCATCGACTGCGACTGGCGCGAGTCGAGGCCGCGGTCGACCTGCCACGCGGCTGTGAGCACGAGCCAGCGCAGCGCCTCGATCTCGACGGCCGAGTCGGCGACCATCCACTGGATCGCCTGGCGGTTCGCGATGGGCTCCCCGAACGTGACGCGGTTGCGGGCCCACTCCATGCCCATCTCGACGAGCCGCTCGCACGAGCCGAGCGCGCGGGCCGGCAGCATGTAGCGCCCCTTGCCGATCCAGCGCATGGCGAGCTCGAAGCCCTTGCCCTCCTCGCCGAGGATCGCCGAGTGCGGCACGCGGACGTCGTCGAAGACGAGCGCGGCCGGACCCCACTCCCCCATCGTGTCGATCGGGGTGCTCGTCCAGCCGCGGTCGCGGTCGACGAGGAAGCACGTGACGCCTCCGTCGGCGCCCTTGGCCTTGTCGGTCACGGCGAAGACCATGACGAAGTCGGCCTCGTGGCCGCCGGTGATGAAGGTCTTCTCGCCGTTGATGACCCACTCGTCGCCCTCGCGGCGAGCACTCGTGCGGATCGCGCGCGCGTCGGACCCGGCGCCGGGCTCGGTGATGGCGAAGCACGAGCGCCGGGTGCCCTCGATCGTGGGCCCGAGGTAGGTCTCCTGCTGCTCCTCGGTGGCCGAGAAGAGGATGTTGTCGGCCTCGCCGGCGAAGCGGAACGGCACGAACGAGCGGCCGAGCTCGATCTCGATGAGGGCCGCGACGACGGCGCCCTGGCCCATGCCGCCGTGGCTCTCGGGCGTCTGGATGCCGAAGAAGCCGGACGAGCGCGCCTTGTCCTGGAGGGTCTTCAGCTCCTCGGCGCTCAGACCACGCTCGCCCCTCCGCTCACGCTCGAGCACCTGCGGCTCGAGCGGCACGATCTCCTTGCGCACGAACGTGCGCACCCAGTCGCGGATCTCGCGCTCCTCGGCGCTGAGGTCGAAGTCCATCGTCGGTCCCTTCGTCGTGCGGTCGGGTGGGTCGTGCGTCAGGCGCTGGGGGGCGTATGCCGTCCGGCGGGCTCAGCGGGCGGCATACCTGCGCAGCTCGGCCTTGGCGAGGGCGTTCTTGTGCACCTCGTCGGGGCCGTCCGCGAAGCGCAGGGTGCGGATGCCCGCGAAGGCGGCGGCGAGCTCGGTGTCCTGGCTGAGCCCGGCCGCGCCGTGGGTCTGGATGGCCTTGTCGAGGATCCACTCGACGGTCTTCGGCGTGGCGATCTTGATCGCCTGGATCTCGGTGTGGGCGCCCTTGTTGCCGACGGTGTCCATCAGCCAGGCGGTCTTGAGCACGAGCAGGCGCAGCTGCTCGATGCGCACGCGGGACTCGGCGATCCAGTCGCGCACGACGCCCTGCTCGGCGATCGGGCGACCGAAGGCGACGCGTTCGGACGCCCGGCGGCACATGGCCTCGATGGCGACCTCGGCGAGGCCGATCGAGCGCATGCAGTGGTGGATGCGGCCGGGGCCGAGGCGGGCCTGGGCGATGGCGAAGCCGGTGCCCTCCTCGCCGATGAGGTTGCTCGCGGGGACCCGGACGTCGGTGAGGCGCAGCTCGGCGTGGCCGCCGTGGTCGTGGTCGTCGTAGCCGAAGACCTCCATGCCGCGGACGACCTCGACGCCGGGGGCGTCGCGCGGCACGAGGACCATCGACTGCTGGCGGTGCCGGTCGGCGTCGGGGTCGGTCTTGCCCATGACGATGAGGACCTCGCACTCGGGGTTCATCGCACCGGTGATCCACCACTTGCGGCCGTTGATGACGTAGTCGTCGCCGTCGCGCCGGATGCTCGTGCCGATGTTCGTCGCGTCGCTGCTCGCCACGTCGGGCTCGGTCATCGCGAACGCGGAGCGGATCTCGCCACGCAGCAAGGGCTCCAGCCACCGCTCCTTCTGCTCGGCCGTGCCGAACTGGGCGAGCACCTCCATGTTGCCGGTGTCGGGGGCCGCGCAGTTGAGGACGGCGGGCGCGAGCCGGATCGAACGCCCGGTGACCTCGGCGAGCGGGGCGTACTGGAGGTTCGTCAGGCCGGCGCCGTGCTCGCCGGGCAGGAAGACGTTCCACAGCCCGAGGCCCTGGGCCTCCTGCCGCAGCTCCTGCAGGACGGGCGCGGTGCTCCAGGCCCACCGGTCGGGCAGCACCGAGACCTGCTCGTCGAAGACCGGCAGCGACGGCACGATGCGCTCGTCCATGAAGGCGAGCAGCGACTGGCGCAGCTCCTCGGTGCGGGCGTCGAATCCGAAGTCCACGTCAGCTCTCCTTGAGCGCGGCGAGGCCGGCCGTGACGAGGGGGACGGTCGCCTCGCCGATGCCGGCGAACCCACCGCCGACCGTCTGGCCCTGGGTGTGGCGGTAGTGGATGCCCTCGAGGATCACGGCGAGCTTTAAGTAGGCGAGGCCGAGGTGGAAGGCGAGGTGGCCGAGGTCACGGCCGCTCGCGCCGGCATACCGCTGCCGCAGCTCGGGGCCGCTGATGAAACCGGGCGCGCGCGAGACGTCGGAGACGGCGACGGTGTCCATGAGCAGCGGCAGCCGCTGGTAGGCCTCGAGGAGCGCGACGTCGGTGAGCGGGTCGCCGAGCGTCGCCATCTCCCAGTCGAGCACGGCCGACACCTCGTCGTCGGCCGTGACGAGCAGGTTGTCGAGGCGGAAGTCGCCGTGGACGATCGTCGGGTCGCCCTGTGCGGGAACGGAACCCGCGAGACGCTCGTGGAGCTCGTCGATGCCCGGCAGGTCGCGGCTGCGCGAGGCGTCGAGCTGCTGCTTCCAGCGGCGCACCTGGCGCTCGAGAAAGCTCTCGGGACGCCCGAAGTCGGCGAGGCCGACCTCGGCGGGGTCGACGGCGTGCAGCGCGACGAGCGTGTCGACCATGCGCTCGCTGATCGCCCGCACCCGCTCCGCCCCGAGGGGCGCGAGCTGCGCCTCGAAGCGGAACGGCGTGCCGGCGACGCGCTCCATGACGTAGAACGGCGCCCCGACGACGTCGGGGTCCTCGCAGACGGCATACGTCCTCGGGACGGGTACCGCGGTCTCGCGCAGGGCCGTGATGACGCGGTGCTCGCGCACCATGTCGTGCGCGGTCGCGAGCACGTGGCCGAGCGGTGGGCGCCGCACGATGACCGTGCTCGTGCCGTCGCCCACCTCGTAGGTGAGGTTCGACTTGCCGCCCGCGACGACCCGGCCGGCGAGCGGCCCGTCGAGCAGGCCCGGCGCCGCTCGGTCGAGGAAGGCCCGCAGGTCAGCCAGGGGAAGTCCGGGCGGATCGCCCTGCGACCCGGGGGTTTCGGGGCGGTCGTCGGTCACGTCAGTCCTTCGGCCCGCCGGCGACGTAGATGACCTGGCCCGAGACGAAGCCGGCCTCGTCGCGCACGAGGAAGGAGGCGGTCGCCGCGATGTCGTCGGGCTGTCCGACGCGGGCGACGGGGATCTCCTTGGCCGCGCCCTCGAGGAACTGCTCGAAGGTGATGCCCATGCGCTCGGCCGTCTGCCGGGTCATGTCGGTGGCGATGAAGCCCGGGGCGATGGCGTTGGCCGTGACACCGAACTTGCCGAGCTCGATGGCGAGGGTCTTCGTGAAGCCCTGCAGGCCGGCCTTGGCGGCGGAGTAGTTCGCCTGGCCGCGGTTGCCGAGGGCGGAGGTGGAGCTGAGGTTGACGATGCGGCCGAACTTCGCGTCGATCATGTGCTTCTGGGTCGCGCGGGTCATGAGGAACGAGCCACGCAGGTGCACGTTCATGACGGCGTCCCAGTCGTCGGCGGTCATCTTGAAGAGGATGTTGTCGCGGATGATGCCGGCGTTGTTGACGAGCACCGTCGGGGCGCCGAGGTCGGCGGCCACTCGGTCGACGGCGGCCTGGACGGCCGCCTCGTCGGAGACGTCGACGCCCACGGCGAGGCCCTTGCCGCCCGCAGCCTCGATCTCGGAGACGACTGCGGCGCAGGCCGACTCGTCGAGGTCGAGGACGGCCACGGCATACCCGTCGGACGCCAGACGCTTGGCGACCGCGGCGCCGATGCCGCGCGCCGCTCCCGTGACGATCGCGGTGCGCGGGGTGGGCGTGTCGGACGTGGGCTGCTCGGTCATGCGTTCTCCTCGTGGGTGGTGCCGGTCTGGTGGTCGAGCTTCTGCTGGAGCCGGTTCATGCCGGCGAGCCAGGCGTCGGGGTGGGTGGCGCGCTGCACGGCGTAGTCGTGGACCTCGGGGTGGGGCAGGACGAAGAAGTCATCGGTCGACAGGGCCTGCCACGCAGCCTCGGCGACGTCGTCGGCGCTGACCGTGGCATCGCGGGTCAGCAGCTCGCGCAAGGGGCCCGACTCGTCGAGCATGCGCGTCTGCACGCCCTGCGGGCAGATCGCCTGCACGACGACGCCGCGGTGCCGGTAGGTCGCGCTCAGCCACTCGGCGAACGCGACGGCGCCGTGCTTGGTCACCGCATAGGGCGCGTCACCGAGCATCGTCAGCAGCCCGGCCGCCGAGGCGGTGACGACGAGGCGCCCACCACCGGCCTCGAGCCAGCGCGGCACGAGGTGGCGCGCGGCGCGCACGTGCGCGAGGACGTTGGTCTCGAGCGCCCGGCTCCACTCGGCGTCGTCGGCGTCGAGCCCCTTGAGGGTGCCGATGCCGGCGTTCGCGAAGAAGACGTCGAGCTGGCCGAGGTGGGCGTAGGCCGTGTCGACGAGGTGGCGCACGCCCGCGTCGGTCGACGTGTCGCCGGGCACCGCGAGCGCCCCGGTCTCCTCGGCGACGGCCTGCAGCTCGTCGGCGTCGAGGTCGGCGACGACGACCTGCCACCCCTCGCGGGTCAGTCGGGTCGCGATGGCGCGGCCGATCCCCCGGGCGGCCCCGGTGACGACGGCGGTGTCGGGCATGCCAGCTCCTCGCGGTTGACTAAGCGCTTGCTTACCTTGCGGCAAACCCTCCTCCCCGTCAAGTGCCCCCCACCGTCGAGAGGCCACTCTTTGGGGGTCCCCCACCGTCGAGAGGCCACTCTTTGTGGGTCCCCCACCGTCGAGAGGCCAGCTTTTGCGGGTCGCGGGCTCAGCCCGTCACGCGCTCGACGAACGCGACGGCCCGGTCGAGGGCCTGCCGCCCGTCCGCGCTGTCGATGTCGAACTGGAACTCGTGCCCGAGGCGCGGCTCGTGCGTCTCGTCGAAGAGCAGCGTGTCGTGGTCGACGCCGTGTCGATCGAGGGCCTCGACGAGCGCGGAGGTGTGCGGCAGCAGCGGGTCACCGTTGCCGGCCGAGACGAAGGCGGGCGGGAACGACGGCGTGACGTGGACCGGAATCGATCCCTGTTCCGTCGTCCGGTCGTCGTGCCGTCGGCTCGAACCGAGGTAGGACCAGATGGCCGTGTCGACGAGCCAGCTGCCGAGGCGCGTCGACCCGTGGGCGAGCGTGAGGTCGAAGGCGCCGCAGAAGAGCACGAGCCCCTTGAGGGAGCTCGAGGGCAGGTCGACCTCGATGCCGACGTCCCTGGCGTATGCCGTGTCGGTGACGGCGAGCGCCACCTGCGCCGCGATCTGCGCGCCGGCCGAGTCACCGGCCAGGACGATGCGGCCCGGGTCGACGCCCAGCCGGTCGGCGTGGTCGACGAGGTGGTCGAGCGCCGCGGCCACCTGCTCGACGGGCCTCGGGTACCGCGCGCCGGGCGCGATGGAGTAGTCCACCCCCACCGTCGTGAAGCCCCGCCCGGCGAGGACGCGAAGGTAGTTGGCGACGTCGTTCTTCGAGCCGGACACGAAGGCGCCGCCGTGCACCCACACCACGGTGGGCAGGGGCTCGCGTCGGGACGGACGGAAGACGTCGAGCCGCCCGTCGGGCGAGGCGATGTCGTAGGCCTCGTCGACCACCTCCACGAGGTCTCCGGGGACGTGCTTCTCCAGCGCGGCGCTCGCGCGTGCCGCGCCGCGGTCGAAGACGGCCCGGATGAGCAGCGCCGACGGCCACGGAGTGGTTCTGACCGTGACGACGAGAGCACCGACCGCGGCCGCCGAGCCCAGTCCGACCCGGCGTGCGAGACCGCGGGCCCGACCGACGATGGCTGCCATGTCGCGAATCTAGTCCGGCGGCGTACAAACGGTGGCCTCTCGACGATGGCGCACCCGCAAAGGGTGGCCGCTCGACGGTTGCGCACCCGCAATGGGTGGCCTCTCGACGGTGGCGCACCCGCAATGGGTGGCCTCTCAACGGTTGGGATGTGGGTGGGGGCGGGCACGATGGAGGCATGCTGCTCGCGGACGTCGTCGCCACCTCGCACTCCGTCGCCGCCACGTCCTCGCGCACCGCGAAGGTCGAGGCCCTCGCCGACTGCCTGCGCGGCGCGGCCGACAGCGGGCCCGACGTCGTCGAGGTCGTGACGGCGCACCTGTCCGGCGTGCTCCCGCAGCGCCGCATCGGCGTCAGCTGGCGCGGCCTGCGCGACCTCCCTCCCCCGGCCGACACCTCGACGCTCACCGTCGAGGAGGTCGATGCGGCGGCCACCGCCATCGCGGCGATCGGGGGCCCGGGGTCGGGGGCCGCCCGGGCCTCGGCCGTGCGCGACCTCTTCGCCCGCGCCACGGCCGATGAGCAAACCTGGCTGCGCGGCCTCATCACGGGTGAGACCCGCCAGGGCGCGGGCGACGGCGTCATGCTCCAGGCGGTCGCCAAGGCGGCCGGGGTGCCCGACGCCGTCGTGCGCCGCGCGGTCATGCTCGCGGGCTTCGCCGGCCCCGTCGCGCGGGCCGCCCTCGCCGGCGGGGTGGAGGCCCTCGAGGCCCTGACCCTCGAGGTCGGTCGGCCGTTGCGGCCCATGCTGGCCGGCTCCGCGCCGGACGTCGCCGCCGCGCTCACGGCGCTCGGCGGCGAGGTGGTCGTCGAGACCAAGCTCGACGGCATCCGGCTGCAGGCGCACGTCGACAACCGCACGTCCCCGGGCACCGTGCGCCTCTTCACCCGCACGCTCGAGGAGGTGACCGAGCGGATGCCGGAGATCACCGAGGCGCTCGCGGCGCTGCCCGTGCAGACGCTCGTGCTCGACGGCGAGGTCATCGCGCTCGCCGCGGACGGGCGACCGCAGCCGTTCCAGGTGACCGGTGCCCGCACGGCGAGCAGCGCCGACGTCGACGCGCTGCGCCGGGACGTGCCGCTGACGCCGTTCTTCTTCGACCTGCTCCACCTCGACGGCGAGGACCTCCTCGACGCACCGGCGCGCACCCGCTGGGAGCGGCTCGCGGCCACGGTGCCGGCCGCGTGGCGCGTGCCGCGCGAGCTCACCGACGACCCCGAGCGCGCCCAGGCGTTCTTCGCCGACCTCGTCGCCGCGGGGCACGAGGGCGTCGTCGTCAAGGACCCCGAGCTGCCGTATGCCGCCGGGCGCCGCGGGCCCGGGTGGGTCAAGGTCAAGCCCCGCCACACCCTCGACCTCGTCGTGCTCGCCGTCGAGTGGGGCAGCGGCCGGCGCAGCGGCTGGCTGTCGAACATCCACCTCGGCGCCCGCGACCCCGACACCGGCGAGCTCGTCATGCTCGGCAAGACGTTCAAGGGGATGACCGACGAGATGCTCGCGTGGCAGACCGAGCGCTTCACCGAGCTCGCCGAGGGCCCCGTCGACCGCAGCGAGTGGGTGGTGCGGCTGCGGCCCGAGCAGGTCGTCGAGATCGCCTTCGACGGCGTGCAGCGCTCGAGCCGCTACCCCGGGGGGATGGCGCTGCGCTTCGCCCGGGTGCTGCGCTACCGCGACGACAAGCCGGTGACGGAGATCGACACCGTGCAGACCGTGAGGTCGCTCGCCGGCTGGTGAGGTCACGCGCGGTCGCCCCTCCCGCGGGGTGACGGCCGTCGCACCACCCCCGTCGCACCCCCCGCTCGCACCGCCCGCTCGCACCGCCCCGTCGCCCGGAAGGTCGGCGGGCGCTATCTGTTGCCTACGCCCGAGTACGTAGGTAAGTTCCGTTCGGACGACACAATGCGTGAATTCTTCACATCCCTGGAGGCACCATGTCCACGTCCGACCTCTCCCGCCGGTCCGTCCTGGCCGGCAGCCTCGCCGCGGCCGCGGTGGGCGCGACCGCGACCGGCGCGAGCGCCACCGGGGGCGACGCCGGGAGCGCGGGCCACCCGGGCTCGCACGGCCCCAAGGGTCGCGAGCACGCCTGGGTCACCTCCACGCTCCGACGGATGACGTTGGAGGAGAAGGTCGGCCAGCTGTTCGTCCAGAACGTCTACGGCTCCGACGCCACGACCCCCGACGACCGCAACCTGCCGCTCTACGGCGTCGCGAGCCCGGCCGAGGTCGTGCGCAAGTACCACCTCGGCGGCGTCATCTACTTCGCCTGGACCGACAGCGTGCGCGACCCCGACCAGATCGTCGGGCTGTCCAACGGCCTGCAGCGGGCGGCGCTCACCCAGCGGAGCAAGGTCCGTGTGCCGCTGTCGATCTCGACCGACCAGGAGCAGGGCGTCGTCACGCGCATCGGCCCGCCCGCCACCCAGTTCCCGGGGTCGATGGCCCTCGGCGCCGGCCGCAGCGCCGCCGACGCCCGCACGGCCGCCGCCATCACCGGGCGCGAGCTGCTCGCGATGGGCGTCAACACGAACTTCGCGCCCGACTGCGACGTCAACGTCAACCCGCTCAACCCCGTCATCGGCACGCGGTCATTCTCCTCACGCCCCGACCTCGCGGCGCAGCTCGCGGCCGCCCAGGTCGCCGGCTACCAGCGCGACGGCGGGGTCGCCTCCTCCGCGAAGCACTTCCCCGGCCACGGCGACACGGCGACCGACAGCCACGTGGCCTTCCCCGTCATCACGCACACGCGTGAGCAGTGGGAGACGATCGACGCCCCGCCGTTCCGCGCCGCGATCCGCGAGCAGATCGACATGATCATGACGGCCCACCTGTCGTTCCCGGCACTCGACGACTCGGGCAACCCGGCCACGCTGAGCCACCCCATCCTCACCGGCCTGCTGCGCGAGGAGCTCGGCTACACGGGCGTCATCATCACCGACTCCCTCGCCATGCAGGGCGTCCGCGACCTCTACGGGGACGCCGAGGTCGCCGTGCGGGCCCTCCTCGCCGGCGTCGACCAGCTGCTCATGACGCCCGCGATGGACGACGCGTATGCCGCCGTCATCGAGGCCGTGCGCACGCGCCGCCTCAGCACGCGGGCCCTCGACGAGAAGGTGGCGCGCGTGCTCCACCTCAAGTACCGCCGCGGCATGGTCGCCCGCCCGTTCGCCGACCCGCGGGCGGTCGCGCGGAGCGTCGGCACGCCGCGCAACCTCGCGGCCGCGGCATCCGTCACCGACCGCACGACCACGGTGGTCAAGAACGACGACGCCGTGCTGCCCTTCGCCCCGAAGGGCAGGAAGGTCCTCGTCACCGGCTACGGCGCGACGACGACCGCGACGATCGCGGCCGCCCTCGGCGCGCAGGGTGCGACGACGACGACCGTCGAGACCGGCACCTCCCCGACCGACGCCACCGTGTCGCGATCCGTCGCGGCCGCAGCCGGCCAGGACCTCGTCGTCGTGACGACGATGAAGGCCTGGGACACCTCGGTGACCGACCCGAAGGGCGGCCAGCAGAAGCTCGTCAAGGCCCTGCTCGCCTCGGGTACGCCGGTCGTCGTCGTGTCCGTGCGCGATCCCTACGACATCGCCTACTTCACCGACGCCCCGACCTACGTCGCGACCTACTCCTACAGCCCCGTCGCGATCGAGGCCGCCGCCCGCATCCTCACGGGGGCGTCCTCGCCGACGGCGACCCTCCCCGTCGACATCCCGGCCGCGGGTGACCCCGGCACGATCCTCTACCCGTTCGGCCACGGCCTCACCTACTGACGCGGAGACGACCCATGACGAACCTCAACCGCAGACAGCTCTTCGCCGCCGGCGCGGCCGGCACCGTCGGGGCCGTCGCCACCGCCGCGTCGGCGGGCGCGGCCGAGAACCACGGCGGGCCCGGTGGTCCCGGCAGGCCGGGTGGCCCGGGGCGTCCACCGCACGGCACGACCCTGCTCACCGGCGCCCAGCGCGCGGCTGCCTCCGGCTGGAAGGTCCTCGCGGGGCAGAAGGTCGGCGTCATCACGAACCCGACCGGCATCCTGACCAACCTCCGGACCGTCGTCGACGAGATGCACGAGTCGGGGGCCGTGGACATCGTCGGCGTCTTCGGCCCCGAGCACGGTTTCCGCGGCACGGCGCAGGCCGGCGACTCCGAGGGCACCCACACCGACCCGCGCACCGGCCTCACCGTCTACGACGCCTACGGCGCGGGCGTCGAGAAGATGACCTCGATGTTCCGCACGGCCGGGGTCGAGACCGTCGTCTTCGACATCCAGGACGTCGGCGCGCGGTTCTACACCTACATCTGGACCATGTACACGGCGATGCGCGCAGCAGTCGCCGTCGACGCCCGGTTCGTCGTGCTCGACCGGCCCAACCCGGTCGGCGGCACGGCCCGCGGCCCGATGATGACGACGCCGTGGACCTCCGGCGTCGGTGCCAAGGAGATCGTCCAGGCGCACGGCATGACCGTCGGCGAGCTGGCGCGCTACTTCGACGGAGAGTTCCTCCCGGCCGACGCAGGGGAACGGCTGGGGGAGCTCTCCGTCGTCGAGGTGACGGGCTGGTCGCGCGGCACCCCCTTCGCCGAGACCGGCCTGCCGTGGGTGACGCCGAGCCCCAACATGCCGACGCCCGACACGGCGCTCGTCTACCCCGGTACCGGCATGTTCGAGGGCACGAACCTCTCCGAGGGACGCGGCACGACGCGCCCCTTCGAGCTCATCGGCGCGCCGTACGTCGACTACCGCTGGGCCGAGGCGCTCGCGGCGCTCGACCTGCCGGGCGTCATGTTCCGCGAGGCCTACTTCACGCCGACCTTCAGCAAGCACACCGGCGTCGTGTGCGGTGGCGTGCAGCTGCACGTCACCGACGGCCGCCGCTTCGACCCGATCCGGTCGGCCGTCGAGATGCTCGTCGCGGCCAAGCGGCTCTACCCCGACTTCGCCTGGCGCTACGACAGCTACGACCCGGCGCGGCCCTACTGGATCGACAAGCTGACCGGGTCGCAGCGCCTGCGCACGCAGATCTCGGCCGGCGCCGACGCCGACGAGGTCGTCGGTGCGTGGCGGCGCGAGCTCGCCGCCTTCGACGCACGCCGGCGCCCGTACCTGCTCTACCGCGGCGCCACCCGCTGACCCCCTGCCCGCCCCTCCCCGTCCCCCGCTGCGGCACCCTTCAGGAGTGACATGCGCCTGCGCACCCTCGTCCCGGCCCTCGGCAGCCTCGTCCTCGTGGGCGGCCTCATGACGGCCGCGCCCGCCACCGCCGACGACTTCGACGACCCCCACCCGGGGTTCGCGTCGCCGCGCACGGTGCTGCGCGACGCCGCGCCCGCCCGGGTCGGCCTCGACCCGGCGCCCATCGCGGAGGCCGTCGACCGGATCCACGCCCACGAGCAGGCCACGGCCGGTGGGCACCCCCTCTTCGCGGGAGCCGTCGGGATCATGGGTCACGACGGGCGCATCGTCGAGCGCGACGCGAGCGGCTGGGCCCTCCGGTACGCCGACGCGACGACCGAGCTGCCCCGTGACGCCTGGGTCCCCATGCGCACCGACACGATCTTCGACCTCGCCTCGATGTCGAAGCTGTTCACCTCGATCGCCGTCGTGCAGCTCGTCGAGGAGGGGCGGGTCTCCCTCGAGAGCCCGGTGGCGACCTACCTGCCCGAGTTCGCCGCAGGCGGCAAGGAGGCGGTGACCGTGCGCCAGCTGCTGACGCACACCTCCGGCTTCACCTCGTGGCTGCCGCTCTGGAGCAAGTGGCCCGACAAGGCCTCGCGAATCAAGGCCGTCATGGACCAGCCCCTGACCAACGCTCCGGGCACGACCTACCTCTACAGCGATCTCAACCTCATCACGCTCGGCGTCATGGTCGAGCGGCTGCGCGGCGAGTCGCTCGACCGCGTCGTGCACGACCGCATCACGGCTCCCCTGCGCATGACCGACACCGGCTACAACCCGACCGCGGTCGACCGCACCGCCGCGACCGAGTTCCAGACGGCACCGCCGCGCGGCATGGTGCGCGGCGAGGTGCACGACGAGAACGCCTGGTCGCTCGGCGGCGTCGCGGGGCACGCCGGCGTCTTCTCGACGGTCGACGACCTCGCCGTGCTCTCGCAGGCCCTGCTCAACGGGGGCACCTACCGGGGCCACCGCATCCTCGAACGCTCGAGCGTCGAGCAGCTCATCACGAACTTCAACGAGGCCTTCCCCGGCGACGCGCACGGCCTGGGCTTCGAGCTCGACCAGCGCTGGTACATGGACGCGCTCTCCGGCCCGCGCACCGCGGGCCACACCGGCTACACCGGGACGTCGATCGTCATCGACTTCGACAGCCGTTCCTTCGCCATCCTCCTGACGAACCGCGTGCACCCTTCTCGCGACTGGGGATCGGTCAACGGGGCCCGCCGCGAGTGGGCCCACGGGCTCGCCACCGCGATGCCCGTCCGCCCGCGCCACGGCCGCACGTCCTGGTATGCCGGCGGTTCCGACGCGACGACCGCGACCCTCACGACACGCCCCCTCGCGGTCGACGCCCGCGGCGCCCGTCTCGGCTTCGACCTCTTCGTCGACACGGAGGAGACCGACCTGCTCCACCTCGAGCGCTCGACGGACGGCGGCGCGACGTGGGCACCGTTGCCCTTCACGCTCAAGGACCGCGGCGCCACGCGGACGACGGACGGCACCGTGGCCGGGTCCGGCACCCGACGCTGGATGGAGGCGCGGGCCGCCCTCGCAGGCGGCACCCAGCTCGTGCGCTGGCGCCTGACGACCGACGCGGCATACCTCGGCCGTGGGGTGCTCGTCGACGGCATCCGCGTCACGGGGCACCGCGGCCTGCTGCTCGACGCGGAGCGACACCCCGAGTCGCTGACGGCGGATGGGTGGCGGCCGACGGGCCGCGACGCCGTAGCGTAGGGCCATGCCCAAGACCGAGGACGGAGCGCCGGCCACCGCCGCCGCGATGAGCACCTCCCTGCTCATCCGGCTCCGGGGCATCAAGCCCTCGCTGTCGCCCGCCGAGGACCGCGTGGCCGACATCGTGCTCGCCGACGCGCGGCGGGCGGCCGGACTGACCATCAGCGAGCTCGCCGCGGCGGCGCGCACGTCCGAGACCACGGTGCTGCGCTTCTGCCGGCGGCTCGGCCTGCCCGGCTACCCACGGCTGCGGCTCGCACTCGCCGAGGAGTCGGCCCACCCGCGCACGCTCGTGCAGGGCGGCACGGACATCAGCGCGAGCGACACGATCGACGACATCATCGCCAAGGTCGCCTTCACCGACGCGAGCGCGGTCGAGGAGACGGCCCAGCAGCTCGACCGCGAGGCGCTCGCGGCGGCGGCCGCGGTCATCGCCAAGGCCGGCCGCGTCGACATCTACGGGGTGGCCGCGAGCGCGGTCGTCGGCGTCGACCTCCAGCAGAAGCTGCACCGCATCGGCATCGTCGCCTTCGCCTGGAACGACCCGCACCTCGCCCTGACGAGCGCCACGCTGCTCGGGGCGGGCGACATCGCCATCGGCATCTCGCACTCCGGGACGACGACCGAGACGATCGAGGCGCTCGCCGCCGCGCGCTCGACGGGCGCCAAGACCCTCGCGATCACGAACTTCCCGCTCTCCCGGCTCGCCGAGGGCGTCGACTTCCTGCTCACGACGGCCGCGCGCGAGACGAGCCTGCGCTCGGGCGCCACGGCGAGCCGCATCGCGGCGCTCACGGTGGTCGACTGCCTCTACATCGCGGTCGCCCAGCGCAACCTGCGCCGGGTGCGCAAGGCCGTCGCCGAGACGCGCGAGGCCGTGGCCGGCCACCACGTCACCGACTGACCCGACGGGAGTCGACAGATGTTACTCATTTACACCATTGACGCTGGTGGCGTAGGAAACTAACATCGCTCGGGTGAGCAGCGAGGTGACCGTGGACGCCCCCACCGAGGAGCGCCATCCGGGGACGATGTCGATCGACACCCACCCGTCGCTCGACATCCTCCGTGCGCTCAACGCCGAGGACGCCACCGTCGCCGGCGCCGTGAGCGCCGTGCTGCCGGAGCTCGCCCTCCTCGTCGACCGGGCCGTCGAGTCCCTGCGCCACGGGGGCGCCGTGCACTACTTCGGCGCCGGCACGTCGGGCCGCCTGGCCGTGCTCGACGCCGCCGAGCTGCGCCCGACGTTCAACGCGCCGGCGGGACTCGTCGTCGCCCACCACGCGGGCGGACCGGCCGCGCTGCTCCAGGCCGTCGAGAACGTCGAGGACGACGTCGACCTCGGCCGCTCCGAGGCCGGCATGCTCCACCGGGGTGACGTCGCCATCGGCCTCACCGCCTCGGGACGCACTCCCTTCGTGGCCGGCGCGCTCGCCCGTGCCCGTGAGATCGGCGCCGTGACCGCCCTCGTCACCGCCAACCCGCACGCCGAGCTCGCCCCGCTCGCCGACCACCTCCTCGCCGCCGACACCGGACCCGAGGCGCTCACCGGGTCGACCCGTCTCAAGGCCGGCACCGCGCAGAAGCTCATCCTCAACTCGTTCTCGACCGCCGTGATGATCCGCCTCGGCCGCACGTGGAGCAACCTCATGGTCGACGTCGTCGCGACGAACGCCAAGCTGCGGGGCCGGGTCGTGCGCATCCTGCAGGAGGCCACCGGCGCGAGCGCCGAGCAGGCCCGCCGCGCCCTCGACGACGCCGACGGCGAGCTGAAGCCCGCGCTCCTGTCGATGCTGGCCGGCGTCGACGCCGCGAGCGCCCGCCGCGCCATCGCCGACCACGACGGCTCGGTCGCGCAGGCCCTCGTCGTGCTGGGCGGACCCGTGACGGCCGGCCCGGCCCGGATCCACTGAACCCGCCCTCCCCTTCCCGCTCCCCCACCGCCGGCACGACGAACCGCTCGACCCAGCACCCCTGACCGAAGAAGCGTCCGACCCACCACCCGACCCACCACCCCATGCGCGCCACCACCCGGCACGCTGCAGCACCGACAGGAGCTCCACCCATGACGTCCTCACGCCCCACCGGCTCGTCGCGTCTCACCCGCCGCACGGTCCTCACGATCGCCGCCCTCACGGGCACGCTCGCCGTGACGGCCTGCTCCCCGTCCTCGTCGGGCTCCTCGGGCAGCGGCGGCGGAGGCGGCGACGTCACCCTGTCGGTGTGGTCGTGGCGCGTCGAGGACGAGGCCGCCTACAAGAAGATCTTCGCGGCCTACGAGAAAGCGCACCCCGGCGTCACGGTCGACTTCAAGGCCTTCAAGGCGACGGAGTACAACAAGATCCTCGCGACCGGCCTCGCCGGCTCGAGCGGCCCCGACGTGCCGCAGGTTCGCTCCTACGGCCAGCTCCAGGGCACGGTCGCCGCCAAGTCGCTCCTGCCCCTCGACGGCAAGGTCGACCTCACCGGCTGGGACGAGAACGTCGTCGCAAGCGCCAAGGGCAAGGAGGACGGCAAGACCTACTCGGTGCCCCTCGCCCGCCAGACCGTGCAGATGTTCTACAACCAGGGCCTCTTCGAGAAGAACGGCATCGCCGCGCCGAAGACGTGGGACGAGTTCATCGCCGCCAACGACAAGCTCATGTCGGCCGGCGTCACGCCGATCGCCGTCGGCGCCAAGGACGACTGGACGCTGCCGATCGTGCACGAGGTGCTCGCAGGTGCCCGCTTCGGCGGCAAGGCCTTCCAGGACGACGTGCTCTCGGGCAAGACCTCGTTCACCGACCCCGACTGGGTCGACTCGGTCAAGGTCGTCGGCGACCTCGAGAAGTACATGCCGAAGAACGTCACGGGCGTGGCCCAGACCGACGCCCAGACGCTCTTCTCGGCCGAGAAGGCCGCGATGATCCCCGGCGGCTCCTTCGACCTCTCGGTGCTGCAGAAGGCCAACCCGGCCATGAAGATCGGCATCTTCCAGGTGCCGCCGGCCCCGGGCTCCCCGAGCGGGTCCGCCGCCACCACGGCAGGATGGGCCGATGGCAACTTCGCCGTCAGCGCCAAGTCGAAGCACCCGACCGAGGCCACGGAGCTCGTGAAGTGGATGACCTCCAAGGAGTTCGGCCAGATGGTGAACGACGACATCAAGCAGATCTCGGCCGTGCCGGGCGTCGACCCCAGCGACCCGCTGCTCAAGCAGATGAGCGACAACTACACGAACTCCGGCTCGCCCTACCTGCTGCTCACCGACTTCCGCTACGGCTCGCCGTCGGGCACCGACCTGCTCGGCAAGGGCCTGCAGGAGATGCTGCTCGGGTCCAAGGACGCCGGCGGCGTCAGCCAGGACCTCGACACCGGCATCAAGACCTGGTTCAAGCCGAGCGCCTGACGCTCGACCCGAAAGGCACAGCATGAGGCGCCGCACCGGCCTTGTCTTCGTCGCGCCCGCCCTCGCGCTCTTCGCGGTGTTCGTGCTCTACCCGATGGTGACGGCGTTCTCGTACGCCTTCTTCTCGTGGCAGGGCACGACCCGCGGAGCATTCGCAGGGCTGGAGAACTTCGTGACGCTCTTCACCAAGGCTCCCTTCACGACCGACCTCCCGCGCGCGCTGCTGCACAACGTGCTCTTCTTCGTCGGCACGATGCTCATCCAGAACACGTTCGGGCTGGCCATCGCCTACCTGCTCTACAGCCGCCCGCGCAGCCGCCGGGTGCTGCAGACGCTCTACGCGATGCCCTACCTCGTGAGCCCCATCGTCATCGGCTACCTCTGGACGCTGCTGCTCTCGCCGACCTTCGGGCCCGTCAACACGCTGCTGACGAAGGTCGGGCTCGAGTCGTGGGCGCTGCCGTGGCTCGGTGACCCGAAGACGGCCATCTGGGTCGTCATCCTCGTCAGCGTCTGGCAGTGGATCGGCTTCCCCGTGCTGCTCTACGGCGCGGCCCTCGGCGGCGTGCCCGAGGAGCTGACCGAGGCCGCCCGCGTCGACGGCGCGACGAACCGCCAGGCGTTCTTCAAGATCACCCTGCCGCTCCTCGTCCCGGCCATCGGCACGGTCTCGGTGCTGACCTTCATCTTCGCCATGGAGGCGTTCGCCCTGCCGTACGCGTTCGGCGGGTCGACCGGAAACCCGGCCGGGGCAACGGACTTCGTCTCGCTGCTCTTCTACCGCACGGCCTTCGACTCCGGCGCGACCGACGCCATCGGCAGCTCGTCGGCCCTCGCGACGCTGCTCTTCCTCATCATCTTCGGCGGTGCGTACGCCGCCACGGCCGTCCTGCGCCGTCACGAGCGGAGGATCACCGCATGACCACGGTCATCGTCCCCACCGAGGCCGCGGAGGAGCCGGTCGTCCCGCGCCCGGCCACGCGCGGCCGCCGACGCCCGCCCCGGGCCGGCGCTCCCGTCGGCGGTGCCGGCGCGAGCGTGCTCCTCTGGGGCTATGCGGCGCTCGCCCTCGTGCCGCTGCTGCTCATGCTGAGCAACAGCTTCCGCAGCAACGCCGACCTCATCACCGACCCGCTCGGCCTGCCCACCCCGCCGACGACCGCGAGCTACGTCGAGGCCTGGACGACCGGCAACTTCGCGACGTACTTCGGCAACTCGCTCCTCGTCACGGTCGGCGCGGTCGCGATCTCGACCGCGGTGGCGACGATGGCCGCCTACGCGATCGCCCGCGGTCGCTCCCGGATCTTCCGCTGGCTCGAGGCGCTCTTCCTCTCCGGCCTCATGCTGCCGATCCACCTCGCGATCCTGCCGATCTTCTACCTCTTCGACGGCCTCGGACTCATCGACTCCCGCCTCGGCCTCGTGCTCATGTATGCCGCGTCGGGCGTGCCGTTCTCGATCTTCGTGCTGACGACGTTCTTCCGGCAGCTCCCCGAGGAGCTCGAAGAGGCAGCGGCGCTCGACGGAGCCAGCCCGTGGCAGACGTTCACGCGGATCATGGTGCCCCTCGTGCGCCCCGCCCTCGCCACGGTGGCCGTCTTCCGCTTCGTGCCGATCTGGAACGACTTCCTCTTCCCGCTGGTGCTGCTGCGCAACGAGGAGAAGTACACCCTCCCGGTCGGCCTGACGAACTTCTTCGGCGAGAACGCGACGAACTACTCGGCCGTCTTCGCCGGGCTCGTCATCACGACGATCCCGCTCGTCGTCCTCTTCCTCGTGGCCACGAAGCAGATCGTGGCGGGCCTCACCGCCGGCATGGCCAAGTGACGGGCCCGCTCGTCGCCGTCGACGTCGGGGGCTCGGGCCTGCGGCTGCGCACGGGTGCCGGCACCCCCGGTCCCGTGCTCACCGCACCGGGGGCGCGGGTCGGGGCGGGCGGCATCGACGTGCCGGCCCTCGTGAGCGACGCTCGGGCCCTGCTCGCGTCGGCCGACGCCCGTTCCGACGCCCCCTCCGGCGCCACGGACCCGGCCCGCCCGGACGTCCTCGTCTGGTCGATGCGCGGCCTGCTCTTCCTCGCCGACCGGGCCGAGGTGATGCGCACGGTGGCCGAGGGCCTGGGCGCCCGGCGCACCGTCGTCGTCAGCGACGCCGTCGCCGGGCTCGTCGGTGCGACGGGTCGCGTGGCCCCCGGCGCCGTCGTCGCGGCCGGCACGGGGGCCGTCGCCTTCGGCACCGACTTCGACCGCCAGTGGCGGCGCGTCGACGGTTGGGGCCACGTGCTCGGCGACGCCGGGTCGGCCGCCACCCTCGGCATGGCCGGGCTGCGGGCCGCCCTGCGCGCCCACGACGGACTCCCCGACGGTTCACCGGTGCTGCTCGCCGCGGCCACCGACCTGCTCGGGCCGCCGGAGGGCTGGCCCCGCCTCGTCATGACGACCCCGGACGCCCCCGAGCGGCTCGCCGCGGTCGCGCCCCTCGTGACGGAGGCCGCGGCCCACGACCCGGTCGCCCTCGCCCTCTGCACCCGGTCGGGCACCGACCTCGCGGACGCGCTGCTGCGCGCCGCCGAGGGCCTCGAGCAGCCGGCGCTCGCGGCCACCGGTGGCCTGCTCGCCGCGGCGCCGGTCGCGGCCGCGCTGGAGGCCCGGCTCGCCGAGCGCGGCGCCCACCGCTCCCCCGCCCGGGGCGGCGCCCTCGACGGCGCGCTCCTGCTCGCCCGGCACCTGCGCGACACGGGCGCCCTGCCCGAGCACCCGGCATACCTGCTCGTCGGCTGACGGGCCGCGAACGGGTACGTCACGGGTCGGTCCCTCCACGGCCGGCGACGCCCGGGGGTGGCCGCCCCCCTGACGCGCCGCAGACTGGAGCCCGACATGCCCGCCCCCGAACCCCACCGTCCCGGCCTCGGGTCGATGCCCCACGACGGGGGCACCGCCTTCCGCGTGTGGGCCCCCAACGCCGACGCCGTCGCGGTCACCGGCAGCTTCACCGACTGGTCCGAGGACGGCCACCCGCTCGAGGCCGAGGAGCACGGACACTGGTACGCCGACGTCGAGGGGGCGCGCGCCGGGGACGAGTACCAGTTCGTCATCACGAACGGCGACCAGCGCCTCATGCGCATCGACCCGCGCGCCCGCGTCGTCACGAACTCGTCGGGCAACGCCGTCATCTACGACCGCGACGGATTCGACTGGGAGGGAGACTCGTTCGGCTGCCCGCCGCACGACGAGCTCGTCATCTACGAGACGCACATCGGCTCGTTCGTCGCCTCCGAGGGCGACGCGGGCGACCTCGGCGGCCTGGCGGGCAAGCTCGGCTACCTCGCCGAGCTCGGCATCACCGCCGTCGAGCTGATGCCGGTCGCCGAGTTCGCCGGCGACTACTCCTGGGGCTACAACCCGTCGAACCCGTTCGCCGTCGAGAGCGGCTACGGCGGCGCCGACGCCCTCAAGGCGTTCGTGCGCGAGGCGCACCGGCACGGCATCGCCGTCATCCTCGACGTCGTGCTCAACCACTACGGTCCGAGCGACCTGTCCCTGTGGCAGTTCGACGGGTGGAGCGAGAACGACAAGGGCGGCATCTACTTCTACAACGACGAGCGGTCGGCCACCCCGTGGGGTGACACCCGGCCCGACTACGGCCGTGAGGAGGTGCGGGCCTACCTGCTCGACAACGTGCTCATGTGGCTCGAGGAGTTCCACCTCGACGGGCTGCGCTTCGACGCGACGCTCTACGTCCGCACCGTCGACGGGCTCGGCACCGGCGACCTGCCGGAGGGCTGGGACGTCATGCGCGCCATCACCTCGACGGTCCGCGAGCGCCACCCCGACAAGATCCTCATCGCCGAGGACCTGCAGGCCGACCCGGCGATGACCTCGACCGACGACGGTGGAGCCGGCTTCCACGCCCAGTGGGACACGAGCTTCGTGCACCCCGTCCGCGAGCTGCTCACGGCCGTCGACGACTCCGGTCGCTCGATGGGCGCGCTCGCCGAGGCGCTGCGCGGCGTCGACGAGCCCTTCCGGCGCATCGTCTACACCGAGAGCCACGACGAGGTCGCGAACGGCAAGCTCCGGGTGCCCCACGAGGTCGACGGCGACGACCCGAGCGGCTGGGCCGCCCAGAAGCGGGCCACCCTCGGCTTCGCCCTCGCCCTGACGGCGCCCGGCATCCCGATGCTCTTCCAGGGCCAGGAGTTCCTCGAGGACGAGTGGTTCCGCGACGACGTGCCGCTCGACTGGGAGCGCGCGGAGCAGTTCCGCGACATCGTCCGCCTCACGCGCGACCTCATACTTCTCCGGCGCGACGCCGAGGGTGTCTCGCGCGGCCTGCGGGGCGAGGGGTTCGACGTGCTGCACCTCGACGACGGGGCCAAGACCCTCGCCTGGGCGCGGCAGTCGGACGACGCCGCCGCCGTCGTGGTCGTCAACGCGGCCGCCGAGCCGCGCGAGGTGAGCACGCGGCTGCCCCACGGGGGGCACTGGGCCGTGCGCTTCAACTCCGACGCGTCGACCTACAGCGCCCTCTTCGCCGGTCACGACACGCAGGGCGTCGACGCCGTCGAGGGGCCGGTGGAGGGTCCGGAGGGCGAGGGCCCGGACTCCGGCGAGGGGTCGGTCGCCCACGGGACGGTCTCCGTGGGCGCCTACTCGCTCGTCGTGCTGACCCCCGCCTGAGGGGTCGGGGAAACTTTTTCCCCCGAGCCCCCATCCGCCCGCGCCGGGACTCCGAAGCACCAGAGACGGTCGCCGCCGCACTGAGGGGTCCGGCGGCGGCCGTCCGCCGCCGCCCGCCTCGTGCACGGGCCGGCGGGATGGGGGACGCACGCCGAGGCCCACCTGACGACTGATCGTCAGGTGGGCCCTGTCCGTGCTCGCGCGCCGCGCGCAGCCGGTGTCTCAGCGCAGCGGGTGTCTCAGCGCAGCCGGTGTCTCAGCGCAGGGGGTCGAACGGCGCGAGCTGCGCGGGCGCGGTGCCCGTCACGATCTGCTCGGCGAGGAGGCGACCGGTGACCGGGCCGAGGGTGATGCCCCACATGCCGTGGCCGCCGGCGACGAAGACCTTCGAGCTGCGGGTGGCCCCGATGAGCGGCAGGCCGTCGACGGTGCAGGGGCGCGAGCCGACCCACTCGTCCTGGCGGTGGTCGAGGTCGGCGCCCTGCAGCAGCGGGCGGGCCGACTCGACGATGGCCTGGATGCGCCGCGGGTCGAGGGCGGCCTCCGGCTGGCGGAACTCCATCATGCCGGCGACGCGCAGGCGGTCACCGACGGGCGTGCAGGCCACGCGGGCGGCCGGGAAGTAGACCGGGCCGTTGGGCAGGTCGTCGACGGCGACGCTGAAGGAGTAGCCGCGACCGGCCTGCACGACTCGCTTGACGCCGAACTCGCGGGCCAGGCGACCGAGCCAGGCACCGGTCGCCACGACGACGGCGTCGTACTGCTCGGTCGTGCCCATCTCGGTCGTCAGCGTGACGCCCGAGGCGGTCTCGGTGAGGCCGGCGACGGCGCTACCGGTGAGGATCTTGCCGCCGCGGGCCGTGACGGAGTCGGCGAGCGCCGCGACGTAGGCGCCGGGGTTGATGAAGCGCTGGCCGTGCAGCACGATCGCGGCGCCGATCTCGTCGGACAGGGCCGGCTCGATGGCCCGGGCCTCGTCGCCCGAGAGGACGTCGAAGGTGATGTCGCCGCCCGAGGCGTGGATGTGCTCGATCTCCTCGAGCAGGGTCTGGCGCTCCTCGGCGGTGCGGTAGGCGGCCGTGAACGACTTCGCCTCGTACGTCTCGGCGTCGACGCCGCCGTCACGCAGCAGGTCGAAGCTGGCGAGCGACAGGTCGTTGACGGGCACGAGCGCGCCCATGGCCTTCTTCCACGCCTTCATCGTGCTGTTGCGGGTGAAGCCGGTGACGAAGCGCAGGAAGTCGGGGCGTGCGCTCGGCGGCACGTAGACCGGCGAGCTCGGGCTGAGCACGGCCCGCAGGCCGTACTTCAGCACCGCCGGCTCGGGCAGCGGCGTCGCGATGCCGGGGGTCAGCCAGCCGGCGTTGCCCCAGGACGCGCCGGCGGCCACGCCGTCGCGGTCGATGACGGTCACCTCGACGCCACGCTCCTGGAGGAACCAGGCGGTCGCGAGGCCGACCATGCCGGCGCCGACGACGGCGACGCGCTGGGGGGCGGGGGCGGTGGGGTTCACGGCGGACATGCGGGTCGGCTCCTGGTTCTCGGCGGGACTCGGCAACACTGACGGGCTGGTGCCTGCGTCCATGGTCGGGCCGGGGGGTGCGCTCCACGTGGTGCCGGAATGCCAGACTTCCGGGCTCTCCTTGTGCTCACGGCACAGCGGGGCGCGACAATGGGGTATGCCGTCAGCCCCCTCGCGCTCGCAGTCCGCCACCCGCACGTCGTCCACCACGACGGTCGGCCTCGCGGTCAACCGGCTCGTCGACACGCTCGGCGGAGGGCTGCTCACCGTCGCCGTGGCCGCCGGTGGGGCCACGGTCGACGACGTGACCCTCGCGGAGCCGGCATCCGGGGTCTTCGGCCAGGCCGGCGACCTGCTGCTCGGTGTCGGTGTCGAGCGGGCGGACGACGCGGTCGCGCTGCTCGAGGGCGCGGCCTCCGCCGGCAGTGGCGCCGTCGTGCTGCGGCGGGTCGCGGCACGCCACCCCCGCGTGCGCGCGGCGGCGAGCCGGGTCGGGGTGCCGCTCGTCGAGCTCGCCGACCACGCCTCGTGGGCGCACGTCGTGTGGCTGCTGCGCGGGGTGCTCGACCGCGCGGCGAGCGGGCCCACCCTGCGCGCCGAGGGTCCGGTGCTCGACGAGCTCTTCGCCCTCGCCGACGCGTGCGCGGCGCTCGTCGGCGCCCCCATCACCATCGAGGACACGCAGTCGCGCGTGCTCGCCTACTCCTCGACCCAGGACGTCGCCGACCCCGCCCGCGTCTCGACGATCGTCGGCCGGCGGGTGCCCGACGAGGTGCTCGCGGGCCTGCGCGGGCGCGGGGTCTTCCGCCGGCTCGCGCGCTCCGACGAGCCGTTCTTCGTGCCGGCCGGTCGCGGCCTCGGCGCCCGCGCGGTGGTGCCGGTGCGCGCCGGCACCGAGTGGCTCGGCTCCATCTGGGCCGTCGTCGACGAGCAGCCCCCGGCGCCGGTGCTCGCCTCACTGGCCCAGACCGCGTCGGTCGTGGCGCTGCACCTGCTGCGGCTGCGCTCGCAGGCCGACCTCGCCCGCAGGGTGGCCGCCGACCGGCTGCGGGCACTGCTGAGCGGCGACACGCTCGAGGCCGAGGGCTGGCTGCCACCCGCTCCGTGGCGGGTCGTCGTGCTCTCCGGCGCGCACTCCGGTGAGGCCCGACCCGGCGAGCCTCGCCCCGGCGAGAGCTCCGGCGATCCCCATCCCGGCCGGCACCACCCCGGCGACCCCGAGCGCGAGCTCGACGTGTGGGAGTCGGTGGCCCGGCGCCGGTCGTGGCGCCAGCCGCTGCTCGCGGTCTACGACGGCGTCGCCCTGGCCCTCGTGCGGGACGTCCCGGCCGACGACTCCCCCGGCACGTGGGAGTGGCTCCTGGACGTCGTCGGGGAGGTGGCCGGTGTCGCCCCGACGGCCACCGCGAGCGCCGGCGGCCGGGTCACCCGCGCGACCGAGCTCGACCGGTCGCGGCGCGAGGCGGTCGAGGTGCAGCGGCTGCGCGAGGCCGGGCGGGTGGCCGGCGCGACGACGACGGTCGAGGACGCGTGGGCGGCCGTGACGAACGCCCGCGCCCTCGGCGGCATCTGGACCGAGGAGCTGCTCGGCCCCGTCGCCGCGCTGCGCGAGCACGACGACGGCCACGACACGGCATACCTGCGCACCCTCGCGGCCTGGCTCGACCACCCGGGCGACCCGCGCGAGGCGGCGGCCCGCCTGCACGTGCACCCCAACACCCTGCGCTACCGGCTGCAGCGCCTGTCGGAGGTCGTCGAGCTCGACCTGCACGACCCGGAGACGCGCCTGGCCCTGCGCCTCCAGCTGAGGGCGCTCGGGCACTGAGGGCCGGGCCCTGGCGCTAGCGTGACGCCGTGGGCGACGAGGACGCGCAGACGGCCGGCAGGCAGCAGTGGCTCGGGCCCGAGGAGTTCCAGCACGTCTACGGGCCCCAGCGATCGTGGACCCCGGCCGAGGTCCGTGACCTGCTGGACGGGGTCGGCGTGCCGTGGTGGGTGGCCGGCGGGTGGGCCGTCGAGGCGTTCACCGGCGTCGCCCGTCACCACGAGGACATCGACGTGTCGGTGCTCCGCCGTGACACCGGGGCGATCCGCGCGCACCTCGAGCGCGACTGGCACCTGTGGTCGGCCGGTGACTCGGGCCTGCTCCACCTGCCGCCGGGGCGGGCCGTGCCCGGGGACTCCGGCCAGATCTGGGTGCGCGCGCACGCCCTCGCGCCGTGGCGCGGGGAGATCCTGCTCAACCCGGACGTCGACGGCCGGTGGCAGTTCAAGCGCGACCCCTCGCTCGTGCTCCCGCTGGACGACGCGACGTGGGAGCGCGACGGCGTGCGCTACCTCCGCCCCGAGCTCGTCCTCGCCCACAAGGCCGCCGCGCCCCGACCCAAGGACGACGCCGACCTCGAGGCCGCCCTCCCGCTGCTGGGTGCGCCCGAGTTGGCGCTGCTCCGACGCGTCGTCGACGCCCTGCCGCACGGCCACCCGTGGCAGGCGCGCCTGGCGGAGGCCTAGTCCCGCGCCTGGTCCCGCGCCTGGTCCGGCGCCTGGTCCGGTGCCTCGCCGAGGTGCACGGTGCCGTCGGGGTCGACGCGGAAGTTCGGGTTGTGCACGAGGTCCCAGCGGAAGCCGTCGGGGTCGGCGACGCACGCACTCGTGCCGCCCCACTCGCGCGTCGTCGGGGCGGACACCGACGTGGCCCCCGCGGCGAGCGCTGCGGCATACAGCCTCTCGACCTCGTCGGCCGTCGCGGTGTTGTGGCCCAACGACGCCGGCGGGGCGCTCGACCCGTGCGCGACGTCGCCGTACTCGCCCGGCATCGCCGCGACGTCCCAGAGCGCGAGCAGCTGGCCCGGGGCGCACTGCACGAAGCAGATGTCGCCGGGCAGGTGCAGCACCTCCCGGAAGCCGAGGCCCTCGACGTAGAACGCGCGCGACGCCGCGACGTCACGCACCCCGAGGGTGATGGCCGTGATGTCGGGAGGGAGCTCCATCGACCCAGCCTAGGAGCCGCCGTCCCCCGACGGCGACCCCTGGCTGGTCGGGAGCACACAGCCCGGCCGGGGAGCAGTCGGGGGAGGGCACCGCGTGGCGCCCTCCCCCGTCTGTTCGGCCGTGCTTACCCCCTACTCACGGTCCTGCTCAGTGCCCGCCACCCAAAAGGTCGCGAACCTCTGACTCGCGGTACCTCCGGTGCCCACCAAGGGTCCGGATCGAAGTCAGCTTGCCTGCCTTGGCCCACCGGGTCACCGTCTTCGGGTCCACCCGGAAAAGGGCTGCAACTTCGGCAGGAGTCAGCAGCTTCTCGGTCTCGTGTCGATCCTGAGTCGTCATTGTCATATCCCCACCACCCTGTCGCTAGGTGCAGCGACACGCATGCGCCCCAAGCGGGGCTCAGTAAAGCAAGGGTAAAGTCTCGAGCGCCTCAATGGCAGTTAAACACCGAAAAGTCTCAAATCGGTGCGACTTTTTTTTCGGTGGTGTATAGCGGCCGAGCGCGCCACGAGGGCCCTCGGGAGGGTCGCCGAGGGTGGTCGAGGGGTCGCCGAGGCCTTCGACGAGTCGCCCGGGAGTCGCTCGGGAGTCGCTCGGGGAGTCGCTCGGGGAGACGCCGAGGAGGCGTCGCGGCCCGCGTCGACCGGCGCGCTCCCGGACCTGGTGGCCGGCGACCTCACCGCTGCAGGCCCGGGCCGGGCGAGTCGCGGGTCTGCCGGCGGCGGGATTTGCGTCACTCATGTAGCGTTAGCACCACGAGAACACACACATTCCCGGGGCCGCTACGCGGACATCGAAGAGCCACCAGGTTCCTCGACGAGCGATGCCGTCCCGGCACGACGCACGAGGGGGTCACGCCATGGGGCGCGGCCGAGCCAAAGCCAAGCAGACCAAGGTCGCACGGCAGCTCAAGTACTACACACCTGACACGGACTTGAGCGCGCTGGAGCGTGAGCTGCACGGACCGTCGCAACGCGACACGTCCGCCCAGCCACGTGCCGTCGACGACGAGTACGACGAATACGGGAAGTGGGCCTCGGGCGAGCGCTGAGCTCGCCCCTCCTCTTCCGTCTGCACCTCGTGCGTCGGGTGTTCGCACCCGGCGCGCGATCGGTGCTGCCCGGGACCTGCCCGATCAGCCCCACGCACCGGCATCCGTGCTCCGGCTCATGTCGGCCTGCCCGGCTGCCGCCGGCCCGACCCGCTCGGAGGCGACGACGACCGGAACGTCTGGGCGTGGGCGCGAGACGGGTGGACCACTCGGCCGGTCAGCCGACGGGGTGCTCCCCGACGACCTGGACCGCTCCGCCGTCGACGCCCTTGGCGCCGCGGACGACCTCGAGCCCTGTGGCGATGCGGCCGTCGGCCTGCGCCCGCTCCTCGGTGGTGACCTCGCCGAGGCGCCACGCCCGGATGCCGCGGGCCTCGCTGAGCGCGATGGCGCGGTCCGCGTGCGCCTCGGGCAGGACGGCGACGAAGCCGACCCCCTGGTTGAGGGTGCGCTCGATGTCGGCCTGCGGCACGCGTCCGAGGTCCTGCACGGTGCGGAAGACGGCCGGCGGGGTCCAGCTCGACCGGTCGAGCCGGGCGAAGGTGCCGGTGGGCAGCACCCGGGCGAGGTTGGCGGCCAGCCCGCCGCCGGTGACGTGGCTCAGGGCGTGCACGTCGACGCCGTCGTCGGCGATGATCTCGAGCAGCGGACGGGTGTAGAGGCGCGTGGGCTCGAGCAGCTCCTCGCCGAGGGTGCGGCCGAAGTCGTCGACGTGCCGGTCGAGCGCCCACCCGGCGCTCGACACGACGCGCCGCACGAGGCTGTAGCCGTTGCTGTGCAGGCCGCTGCTCGCCAGGGCTACGACGACGTCGCCGTCGGCCACGCGGTGCGGGCCGAGCACGGCCGCGTGCTCGACGACCCCGGTCGCCGCGCCCGCCACGTCGTACTCCTCGGGGTCGAGCAGGCCCGGGTGCTCGGCCGTCTCGCCGCCGACGAGCGCCACCCCGGCCTCCTCGCAGGCCCGGGCGATGCCGCCGACGATGGCCGCGATGCGCTCGGGCACGACCTTGCCGGTCGCGATGTAGTCGGTCATGAAGAGCGGTTCGGCGCCGCACACGACGATGTCGTCGACGACCATGCCGACGAGGTCGAAACCGATGGTGTCGTGCACGTCGAGGGCCTGGGCGATCGCCACCTTGGTGCCGACGCCGTCGGTGCTCGTGGCGAGGACCGGTCGCGTCATGCGGGCCAGGGCGCTGGCGTCGAACATGCCCGCGAAACCGCCGAGCCCGCCGAGCACCTCGGGCCGGGTGGCCCGGCGCACCGAGGCCTTCATCAGCTCGACGGCCCGGTCACCCGCCTCGACGTCGACACCGGCGGACGCATACGTGATGGGGGCATCGCTCACCCCCACACCCTACCGGCCCCCGCTTCTCCCCCGATTCGATGTATCCAGCGGTCAGCACCGACCGTGCGATACATCGAACGGAGTGGGCGCCGTCCACAGGTCTCCGCCCTGCGGCTCGCTCGTCCACAGGTCGACAGGTGCCGGGTGACCGTCCTGGGCCGGGTCGCCAGTGTCTCCACATGGACCTTCAACGGCTGGCTGCCGCCCGGCTCGTCGCCGAGCCCCAGGGTGGCGTCGCCTCCAGACGTCAGCTCTACGCCGCCGGCCTTCAGGAGATCCACGTCCGCAGAGCCGTCGAGTCGGGGCGCTGGCGCCTGCACGGCCGGCACACCGTGGCCGTGCACACCGGGCCGCTCGACGTGGTGGCGCAACGGTGGCGCGCCGTGTGGGAGGTCGGCGAGTCGATCGCCGTGCTCGACGGCGTCACGGCGCTGCAGGCCGACGGTCTGCGCACCTTCGACGACGAGCGCATCCATGTCTCCGCCAAGCACAACCACAACACGGTCCCGCTCGACGGCATCCGGATCCACAAGGTCATCCGCCGCGTGGAGGGCGAGCTCGTCCGGGCCGGAGTGCCTCGGACCCGGCCCGCGGTGGCGGCGATCCGGGCGGCGCACTGGGCGCAGTCCGACCGGCAGGCTGCCCTCGTCCTGCTCATGGTGGTCCAGCAGCGCCTCACCTCGCCGGGACTGCTCGCGACGGAGCAGCGCCGCATCCGGGGCCGCACTCGCCGAGCCTTCATCAAGGGCGTGGTCGGCGACATCGCGTTCGGCGTGCAGTCGCTGGGTGAGCTCGACTTCGCCCGGCTGTGCCGCGCACGAGGCATCCCGGAGCCATGCCGCCAGGTCGTGAGGCAGGGTCCCCGCGGTCGCCTCTACCTCGACGTGGGTTGGTCCTGTTGCGATCTCGTCGTGGAGGTCGACGGGGCCCAGCACCGGGAGGGCGTCCACGTGATGCTCGACAACCTGCGTCAGACGGCGCACACCTCGCACCGCTGCCGGTTCGATGTATCCCACGGTCACGGGTGACCGTGGGATACATCGAACCGGCAGTCGGAGAAGGGGGCTCCGGTCAGGGGTGGCGGAGGGCGTTCTCGCCGCCCACGGCGACACCGAGGCTGACGCCGTCGACGTCGACGGAGCGGTCGTGGCCGGTGCGGACCGTGAGCGGGAGGGTCTCGAGCACGTGCTTGCCGATGCGGCCGTCCTCGGGCAGCTCGATCGGGTAGCGGCCGGTGAAGCAGGCCGCGCAGAGCTCGTCGGCGGGCTGGTTCGTCGCGCCGATCATCCCCTCCTCGGAGATGTAGCCGAGCGAGTCGGCGCCGATCGAGGCACGGATCTCCTCGACGCCGAGGCCCGACGCGATGAGCTCGGCGCGCGTGGCGAAGTCGATGCCGTAGAAGCAGGGCCACTGTACGGGCGGCGCCGAGATGCGCACGTGGATCTCGGCCGCTCCCGCCTCGCGGAGCATGCGGATCTGCGCGCGCTGGGTGTTGCCGCGCACGATGGTGTCGTCGACGACGACGAGGCGCTTGCCGCGGATCGTGTGCTCGAGCGGGTTGAGCTTGAGCCGGATGCCGAGCTGGCGCAGCGTCTGCGACGGCTGGATGAAGGTGCGCCCGACGTAGGCGTTCTTGACGAAGCCCTGCCCGAACGGGATGCCGCTCTCCTGCGAGTACCCCACGGCCGCGGGCACGCCCGACTCGGGCACGCCGATGACGAGGTCGGCGTCGACGGGGTGCTCACGTGCGAGCACGCGGCCCATCTCGACGCGGGCCTCGTGCACGACCCGGCCGCGGATGACGGCGTCGGGCCGGGCGAGGTAGACGTACTCGAAGACGCACCCCTTGGGCTGGGGCGTCGCGAACTTGTGGGAGCGCAGGCCGTCCTCGTCGATGACGATGAGCTCGCCGGGCTCGACCTCGCGGATCACGGCCGCGCCGATCGTCTGCAGCGCCGCGGTCTCGGAGGCGACGACCCAGCCGCGCTCGAGGCGGCCGAGCGCGAGGGGACGCACCCCCCAGGGGTCACGGGCCGCATACAGGCTCGTCTCGTCCATGAAGACGAAGGAGAACGCGCCGCGCAGCTTCGGCAGCAGGTCGAGGGCAGCCTGCTCCAGGGTGCGGTCCTCGTCGGAGGAGAGCAGCGTCGTGACGAGCGCGGTGTCGGAGGTGTTGCCGCGCGCGAGCTCGCCGGTGATGCGGCCGCCGTCGAAGTGCTCGTCGACGAGGGCCTTGAGCTCGACCGTGTTGATGAGGTTGCCGTTGTGCGCGAGCGCGATCGTGCTGCGACCGGTGCCGCCGAGCGTCGGCTGGGCGTTCTCCCACGTCGAGCCGCCGGTCGTGGAGTAGCGCGTGTGGCCGATGGCGATGTGGCCGCGGAGCGAGCTGAGCGCGGTCTCGTCGAAGACCTGCGAGACGAGCCCCATGTCCTTGTAGACGAGGATCTTCTCGCCGTCGCCGGTCGCGATGCCGGCCGACTCCTGGCCGCGGTGCTGCAGCGCATAGAGCCCGAAGTACGTCAGCTTGGCGACGTCCTCCCCGGGAGCCCAGACGCCGAAGACCCCGCAGGCGTCCTGCGGGCCCTTCTCACCGGGGATGAGGTCATGGTTCAACCGCCCGTCGCCACGTGCCACGCCGCCAGTGTCGCACACGCGGCCGGGCTGGCCCGACCGTGCCCGGGGCGCCTCACGGGCGCAGCGGCAGCTCGGCGAGCACCTCGTGGCGCGGCCGTCGCTCCCGGCCCTGCCCGAGGTGCGACTCGACGAGCGCGAGCGCCCCGACCTGCCACGCCGGGCCCTCCCACGCGTCGAGCGCGCGGATCCAGCGGGTCGCCTCGGTCGGCCGGTGGAAGCGCCCCAGGGTCACGTGCGCGCGGAAGCGCGTGCCGTCCGGGCTCGCCCCTGCCGCACTCGCCGCCCGCCGTATGCCGGCCGCCGCGGCCCCGAGGTCACCGCGCAGCTGCTCGACGCCCGCCCAGAGCACCCGGGCGGCGTCCGGGCCGGGGAAGGCCCCCGCACCGGCGAGGCGCAGCACGAGCGGGTCGCGGCGCGCGGCCGCCTCGGCGAGGGCGTCGGTCAGCGGCTCGACGCGCGCCTCGGGCACGGCGCCGAGGAAGGCGAGCGTCACGTGCCACTGCTGCCGGTCGGTCCAGCGGATCTCCGGGCCGGCGTCACGCCGTGGCTCGACGTGCGCCTCGAGGTCGTCGAGCACCTCGTCGGGCGGGAGGACGGCGACGAAGAGCCTCACGGCTGGACGGCCGCGCCGGAGGCGATGAGGGCGTCGACGTCGTCGATCCCCCACGCGGACAGCGCTGCCCGGGTGCCGGCCCCCGGGGCCGTGGGCGGCGACCCGAGAGCGGCGGGCGTGCGGGAGAACCGCGGCGCGGGGGCCGGCTGGACGGTGCCGTGGTGCTCGACGTAGGTGCCGCGCGCCGCGAGGTGCGGGTGGGCCGGGGCCTCGGCATAGCTCAGCACCGGCTCGACGCAGGCGTCGGTGCCCTCGAAGACGGCGGTCCACGCCGCGCGGGTGCGGCTGCGGAAGGTCTCGGCGAACAGGGCCCGCAGCTGCGGCCAGCAGCGGGGGTCGAGGCGGTCGGGCGCGCGGTCGGTGAGGTCGAGCAGCCGGAGCAGCTCGGCGTAGAAGGCCGGCTCGAGGGGGCCGACGGCGAGCCAGCCGCCGTCGCTCGTCTCGTAGACGTCGTAGAACGGGGCGCCGGTGTCGAGCAGGTTCGTGCCGCGCCGGTCTGACCACAGCCCGGCCGCGACGAGGCTCGTCACGAGCGCCGACAGGTGGCACGTGCCGTCGACGATCGCGGCGTCGACCACCTGGCCCCGGCCGCTCGCGCGCGCCTCGTGCAGCGCGGCGAGGACGCCGACGACGAGGTAGAGTGCTCCCCCGCCGAAGTCGCCGACGAGGTTGACCGGCACCTGCGGCGGGCCGCCGGCGCGGCCGATGGCGTGCAGCGCACCGGTCACCGCGACGTAGCCGATGTCGTGGCCGGCCGCCTGCGCGAGCGGGCCGTCCTGCCCCCACCCCGTCATCCGCCCGTAGACGAGGGCCGGACGGCGGGCGAGGCACACGTCGGGCCCGAGGCCGAGCCGCTCGGCGACGCCGGGACGGTAGCCCTCGACGAGCACGTCGGCCCGATCGACGAGGGCGAGTGCGGTCGAGAGGCCGTCGGGATGCTTGAGGTCGAGGCACACGGACGGGCGTCCACGGCGAAGCAGGTCGGCCTCCGGCGGCAGCGGTACGGGCAGCGACGGCTCGCCCGGCCGGTCGATGCGCACGACGTCGGCCCCGAGGTCGGCGAGCAGCATCGCCGCGAACGGCGCCGGCCCGAGGCCGGCGAGCTCGACGACGCGCAGCCCAGCGAGCGGCCCGGTCGGCCCGGTCGGCCCGGTCGGCCCGGTCGGCCCGGTCGGCCCGGCGGACGTGCCGCCCGCCGCTTCGGCGGTCACGGCCGGTCGCGACCCGAACGGTCGAGGACGATGCCGAGCACCCCGGCCAGGCCGGTGCCGACGAAGGCACCGAGGGCGCCGATGTAGAGGGCACCCGTCGTGGTCGTGTAGCCCTGCACCTCGTCGCCGAGGAGCGAGATGACGGCGCCGACGATGAAGCCGAGCACCGCACCGGTCACGAGGAAGCGCTTGAAGTTCGGGATGCGGGGGCGCTCGGGGCTGTGGTTCGGCGAGGGCATGGTCACCCCTCCAGCCTAAGCGAGGTGAGCGGCAGGAGTCCGTCGAGGTGGGCGCGCTGCCCGCTGGCCCGCACCCGGGCGGCCGCGAGGGCGTCGTCCCAGACCAGCTCGCCCACGGCCAGGCGGAGCCAGGTGGCGGCGTCGGTCTCGATGACGTTGGGCGGGGTGCCGCGGGTGTGGACCGGTCCCTCGATGCACTGGACCGCGCCGTGCGGTGGCACCCGGACCTCGACGGTGCGCCCCGGGGCCACGGTCGCGAGCTCCTCGAGGGTGTAGCGCACGGCGGTCGCCGTCGTGCGCCGGTCGGCAGCCCACCCGGAGTCGCGGCAGGCCGTGAGGGCGGCGTGCCCCTCGGCGACGGGCGTTCGGCGACGTGGCGGCATACGGGCAGGGTAGCCGCGCGCACCGACGGGACGTCCGCCGCACCGGCGGCTCAGGCGGGCGTGCGCCAGCGCGGGAGGACGTCGGCGACGACGGCGTCGAGCACGTCGCGCGTGCCGCGGTAGGGGTCGGTCGGGCGCGGCCAGTGCGTGATGACGTCGGTGAAGCCGAGCTCGCGGGCCCGTCCGACCGCGTGCTCGAAGGCGGCGGGGCTCGTCAGCGAGAAGGTCGGCGCCGAGTCGAGGTTGAGGTAGCGGGCGAAGCTGGTGCCGTCGCGCCCCGTCGCCTCCAGCGCGTCGTCGACGCGGCGCGCGTGGCCCGCCACGAGCTGCCACCAGTCCTCGTCGGTGTCGGCCGTGCCGCCGTAGGTCATCCACGCGTCACCGCGGTCGACGGCGAGCCGGATCGCCTTGGGGCCGTTGGCGGCGATGACGAGCGGCACGCGGTTGCCGGTGTCGCCGCCACGGACGGGCCCGGGCAGGGTGCGCACGTCGCGGGCGGCGTAGAAGCGGCCCTCGGCGTCGACGTGGTCGTCGCTCAGCAGCCGGTCGAGCAGGTCGGTGAACTCGTGGAACCGGGCCACCCGGTCGCGCAGGGGCAGGTCGTCGCCGGTGATCCGCGCGTCGAGGTCGCCGCCCGTGCCGATGCCGAGGAGGAAGCGACCGCCCGAGATGTCGTCGAGCGAGAGCACCTCGCGCATGAACTGCACCGGGTGGTGGTTGTTGGGCGACGACACGAAGGTGCCGAGCCCGATGCGCTCGGTGACCGCGGCCGCGGCGGCGAGCGTGGGCACCGCGCCGAACCACGGCGAGTCGGGCAGGCCTCCCCACACGACGTGGTCGAACGTCCACGCGTGGTCGAAGCCCATCCGCTCGGCCTCGCGCCACATCGGCTCGGCCGCGCGCCAGGAGTGCTCGGGCAGGATGGCCAGACCGAATCGCATGGCTGAACCGTAACCTGTCGGGGTGACGACGACCTGGGACGCCGAGTCGGTGCTGGCCGCCTCCAACGTGTGGGCCTGGGTGCCTGAGGGAGCCCCCCACGTGCAGAACGACGAGTACCTCGTCGTCGCCTTTCCCGACTACTTCATCACCCCGACCTCGGCTCGCGTCTTCGGCTCCGAGCGGGCCCCCGACGAGCTCGTCGACGAGATCACGACGGTCGCGCGGGGGTGGGGCCGGGACCGGATCTGGTGGCGGCTGTCGGAGTTCACCCGGCCCCGGGGCCTCGAACCGGAGCTGCTGCGCCGGGGCGCGCAGGTCGTGGACCGGATGGACGTGCTCGCCCTCCCGCTGGACGGCGACCTCCCCGACCTCGCCGTGCCCGACGACGTCGAGGTGCGACCGGTCACGGACGAGGCGACGACCCGCGACGCCATCGTCGTCGGCAACGACGCCTTCGGGGGTGGTGAGCCGGCCGACGAGCAGGTCGCGACGGCGCTGGCCGAGGTGCGGCGCGGACTCACCGACGGTTCCGTCGGGCGTTGGGTGGCCTACGTCGACGGCCGCGCCGCCAGCACCGGCGGCTACGGCCTCGTCGACGGCGTGTGCCGTCTCTGGGGCGGGGGGACGCGCAGCACCCTGCGTGGCCGTGGCGCCTACCGCGCCGTGCTGCGCGCCCGTCTGGCCCATGCCCGCGCGGCCGGGGCGACACTGGCGCTGACCCACGGCGTCGTCGAGACGTCGTCACCGATCCTGCGGAGGGCCGGCTTCACCCGGTACGGCGAGGAGCGCACCCTCGTCCAGGTGCTCGAGTGAGCGCCGACCACGTCTCCCTCGAGTGGGACGAGCGCGGCGGCGTCACCGTGCACATGGACGGCTCGCCCCAGTCGCACGTGCAGCCCGACGACCCGACGCTGCTCGTCTTCGAGTACGTCCAGCACCTGGCCCTCGCGCTCGACACGCTGCCCGCCGGACCGCTCGGGGTGACGCACGTCGGCGGCGCGGGGCTCACGCTGCCCCGGTGGGTCGAGGCCACCCGCCCGGGTTCCCCGCAGATTGTCCTCGAGCCGGATGCCGCCCTCACCGACCTCGTGCGCGCCGAGGTGCCGCTCCCCCGACGCCACCGGATCCGCGTGCGGCCCGTCAACGGCCTCACCGGGGTGGCCGCGCTCAAGGACGACTCCGCCGACGCCGTCGTCACCGACGCCTACGCGGGAGGGCGCGTGCCCGGCGAGCTCGTCGGGACGGCATACGTGAGCGGGGTCGCCCGGGTGCTCAGACCGCAGGGGCTGGCGCTCTGGAACCTCGCTGACGAGCCCGGGATGCGTTGGGTGGCAAGGGTGGTCGCGACCGTGGCACAGTCGCTCCCCCACGTCGCCCTGCTCGCGACCCACGAGGTGCTCAAGGGACGACGCTTCGGCAACTCCGTGCTCGTGGCGAGCGCGGAGCCCCTGTCGGTCGACGCGCTGCAGCGGGACGTCGCCCGCGCCAACCTGCCGACCGGGCTGCGGCACGGCGCGGCCCTGACGCGGCTGCTGGCCGGGGCCAGGGCCTTCGGCGCGGACGGCGAGCCGAGTCCCCCACCGCCCGAGGCCGGCAGGTGGCGCGCGCGCTGACGCCGGGTGCGGCCCGCCGACCGAGCCGCTTCGCTACCGTCCCGCCCATGGACCGACCGGGCACGACGGGTGAGCGGCTCCTGCTCGCGGCTGCCGTGGTCGCCCTCGCGCACGCGCTGCCCAGCCTCTACTGGGCGTTCGGCGGCACGCTCGGCATGGACTCGCTGGGCAGCTGGGCGCCGGCCTGGCGCGCCCTCGGCTGGGTCGGCGCGGCGGTCCTCGTGCTCTACGGCGCCGCGAACGTCGTCGTCGGCGGGCTCGCCCGGACACGACGCACCGGAAGGGATCGCGCCCGCCCGGTGTTGCACGGCCTGTGAAGAACATCGGGTTTCTCTCCTTCGGGCACTGGACGCCGTCGCCGCACTCGCAGACCCGCTCCGCCGGTGACGCGCTGCTCCAGTCCATCGACCTCGCCGTGGCCGCCGAGGAGCTCGGCGCCGACGGTGCCTACTTCCGCGTGCACCACTTCGCACGGCAGCTCGCCGCGCCGTTCCCGCTCCTCGCGGCCGTCGGGGCGCGCACGAGCCGCATCGAGATCGGCACGGGCGTCATCGACATGCGCTACGAGAACCCGCTCTACATGGCCGAGGACGCCGGCGCCGCCGACCTCATCTCCGGGCGCCGCCTGCAGCTCGGCATCAGCCGCGGGTCACCCGAGCAGGTCATCGACGGCTTCCGGTACTTCGGCCACGAGCCCGTCGACGGCGACCACGCCGCCATGGCGCGCGAGCACACGGCCCGCTTCCTCGAGGTGATCGAGGGCGAGGGCTTCGCCGAGCCCAACCCGCGGCCGATGTTCCCGAACCCGCCCGGCCTGCTGCCCGTCGAGCCCCAGTCGCCCGGGCTGCGCGACCGCATCTGGTGGGGCGCCGGTTCGCGCGCGACGGCCGAGTGGACGGCGCAGCAGGGCATGAACCTGATGAGCTCGACGCTGCTGACCGAGGACACCGGGGTGCCCTTCCACGAGCTGCAGGCCGAGCAGATCCAGATGTTCCGCGACGCCTGGGTCGCCGCCGGGCACGAGCGCGAGCCGCGGGTCTCGGTGAGCCGCAGCATCTTCCCCCTCGTCAGCGACCTCGACCGGCAGCTCTTCCTGCGCGAGACCGCGAGCCGTGACCAGGTCGGTCACATCGACGGCGGGCTGGCGCGCTTCGGCCGGTCGTATGCCGGCGAGCCCGACGAGCTCGTCCGAGCGCTCGCGGAGGACTCGGCCGTCGCGGCCGCCGACACCCTGCTGCTCACCGTGCCGAACCAGCTTGGGGTCGACTACAACGCGCACGTCATCGAGAGCGTCCTGACGCACGTGGCGCCCGCACTCGGCTGGCGCTGAGCCACGGGACGACGAGACCCCGCCCGGTCACCGGGCGGGGTCTCGTCGTGTGCGTCTCGTCGAACGTCTCTGCCGTCGAGGCGATTCGGGGCGCTCAGCCGCCGAAGACCGCCGGCAGCGTGAACGAGTGGGCCGACTTCAGCTCGGCCACCGAGAGCGCGAAGAGGCCAGGGACCTCGAGGTCGCGGCCACCGGTGACGCCGATGCGCACGTGCGGCACGTCGCCGAGCAGCGCCTCGAACTCCGACGCACGGCCCGAGGGCACCGCCACGAGCGCGCGGGCGCTCGACTCGGAGAAGAGCGCCGTGAACGCGTCGAGCGGGTTGCCCTCGTCGTCGACGCCCACGCGGTCGAGCCCGTCGATCGTCACGCCGACACCGTGGCGCATGCAGGCCTCCGCGAGGGCGACGGCGAGACCACCCTCGGAGAGGTCGTGCGCCGCCTCGACGAGGCCCGTGCCGGCGGCCGCGACGAGCACCCGACCGAGCGCCTGCTCGGCTGCGAGGTCGACCTTCGGCGGGTGGCCGCCGAGGTGCTTGTGCACGACGTGCGCCCACTCGGAGCCGTCGAGCTCGTCACGCGTCGTGCCGAGCAGGTAGACGTGCGCGTCGTCGCTGCGGAAGCCCGTGGCCGAGCGCTTCGCCACGTCGTCCATGACACCGAGCACGCCGATGACGGGCGTCGGGTGGATGGCGACGTCACCGGTCTGGTTGTAGAACGAGACGTTGCCCCCGGTGACGGGGATGCCGAGGAACTTGCACCCCTCGGCGATGCCGCGGATCGCCTCGCGGAACTGCCACATGACGCCCGGGTCCTCCGGCGAGCCGAAGTTGAGGCAGTCCGTGACCGCGAGCGGCGCTGCACCGGCGGTGGCGACGTTGCGGTAGGCCTCGGCGAGCGCGAGCTGCGCACCGGCATACGGGTCGAGCTTGGCGAAGCGGCCGTTGCAGTCGGCCGAGATCGCGACGCCGCGGCCGGTCTCCTCGTCGACGCGCACGACGCCGGCGTCGTCGGGCTGGGCGAGCGCCGTGTTGCCGAGGACGTAGCGGTCGTACTGGTCGGTGATCCACGACTTGTCGCAGAGGTTCGGCGAGCCGATGAGCGTGAGCAGCTGGGCCCGGATCTCCTCGCCCGTCTGCGGCTTGGCCAGCGCGGCCGTGCCCGCGGCGTTCAGCCCGTCGAGGTAGGCCGGCCGCTCGAGTGGGCGCTCGTACGTGGGCCCCTCGTGGGCGACCGAGCGCGGCGGCACGTCGACGATGGTCTCGCCGTGCCACGTGATGACGAGGTGCTCGCCGTCGGTGACCTCACCGATGACGGTCGCCTCGACGTCCCACTTGTCGGTGATCGCCATGAACTGCTCGAGGTGCTTCGGCTCGACGACCGCCATCATGCGTTCCTGCGACTCCGACATGAGGATCTCCTGCGGCTGCAGGCTCGCGTCGCGCAGCGGCACGAGGTCGAGCTCGACCTGCATGCCGCCGTCACCGTTGGAGGCGAGCTCGCTGGTGGCACAGGAGAGCCCGGCCCCGCCGAGGTCCTGGATGCCGTCGACGACGCCGGCCGCGTAGAGGTCGAGGCAGCACTCGATGAGCACCTTCTCGGCGAAGGGGTCGCCGACCTGCACGGCCGGGCGCTTCGTCGGGCCACCCTCGTCGAAGGTCTCCGAGGCGAGCACCGAGACGCCGCCGATGCCGTCGCCGCCGGTCTTGGCGCCGAAGAGGATCACCTTGTTGCCGACGCCCGAGGCCTTGGCGAGGTGGATGTCCTCGACGCGCATCGCGCCGACGCAGAGCGCGTTGACGAGCGGGTTGCCCTGGTAGCAGTCGTCGAAGACGACCTCGCCGCCGATGTTGGGCAGGCCGATGCAGTTGCCGTAGCCACCGACACCGGCGACGACACCCGGCAGCACGCGCTGGGTGTCGGGGTGGTGGAGGTTGCCGAAGCGGAGCGGGTCCATGACGGCGATGGGGCGCGCGCCCATCGACATGATGTCGCGGATGATGCCGCCGACGCCCGTCGCGGCGCCCTGGTAGGGCTCGACGTAGCTCGGGTGGTTGTGCGACTCGACCTTGAAGGTGACGGCCCAGCCGTCGCCGATGTCGACGACGCCGGCGTTCTCCCCGATGCCGACGAGGAGCTTCTCGCGCATCTCGTCGGTGGTGTTCTCACCCCAGAGCTTGAAGTGCACCTTGCTCGACTTGTAGGAGCAGTGCTCGCTCCACATGACGGAGTACATCGCGAGCTCGGCGATGGTCGGGCGGCGCCCGATGATCTCGCGGATGCTCGCGTACTCGTCCTCCTTGAGGCCGAGCTCGGCCCAGGGCTGCTCGACCTCGGGGGTGGCGCTCGCGTGCTCGACGGTGTCGAGGACGGGCGCCGCGGGAGCGGGCTGGGCGGTCTGGGTGTCGGTCATGCGGTGGCTGCGCTCTCGAGGGTCTGGCGGATGATCGAGGTGAAGAAGCCGCGACCGTCGAGGCTCGGGCCGTAGCCCGCCTCGACCGCGTGCTCGGGGTGGGGCATGAGCCCCACGACGTTGCCGCGCTCGTTCGTGATGCCGGCGATGTGCCGGTAGGAGCCGTTCGGGTTGCGGCCCTGCGCGTCCGGCACGTAGCGGAAGACGACGCGGCCCTCCCCCTCGAGCTCGTCGAGGGTGCGCTCGTCGGCGACGTAGCCGCCCTCGCCGTTCTTCAGGACGATCGTGATCTCCTGGCCGGCCTCGAAGTCGGCGGTCCAGGCGGTCGAGGCGTTCTCGACGACGAGCCGCTGGTCGACGCAGTTGAACTTGCGGTGGTCGTTGCGGATCAGCGCGCCGGGCAGCAGGTGGCTCTCGGTGAGGACCTGGAAGCCGTTGCAGATGCCGAGCACCGGCAGGCCGCCCTGCGCGGCCGGCACGAGCGCGTCCATGACCGGCGCGAAGCGCGCGATGGCGCCGCAGCGCAGGTAGTCGCCGTAGGAGAACCCGCCGGGGAGGATGACCGCGTCGACGCCCTTGAGGTCGGCGTCGCCGTGCCACAACGCGACGGCCTCGCCGCCGCACTCCCGCACGGCGCGGGCCGCGTCACGGTCGTCGAGGGAGCCGGGGAACGTGACGACGCCGATCCTCACTGCTCGGCGTCCTCGTCCTGCTCGGAGTCCTGCTCGAGGACCCGCACCGAGACGACGTCCTCGATGACCGGGTTGCTGAGCAGCTTCTCGGCGGCCTCGCGGGCCGCGGCGAGGTGCTCGTCCGTGACGTCTCCGTCGACGGTCAGCACGAAGCGCTTGCCCTGGCGGACGTCGGTGAATCCGGAGAACCCGAGCCGCGGCAGGGCGCCACCGACGGCCTGTCCCTGCGGGTCGAGGATCTCGGGCTTGAGCATGACGTCGACGACGATGCTTCCCATCAGTGGTGGTTCTCCTGCGCTCGCGGGGGTGGGGGCGACGTCCGGGAGGACGGCCACGAGTCTATCCGCCAGCGCGCACGCGGCGGACCGCGTCTCGACCGACCGGCCCGGCCGGCTCAGCGCGACTGGAGGGCGTCGAGCGCGACGGCCATCGCCAAGCCGACCCGCCAGTCGATCGCGCTGCCGTCGGCGAGGGCGGGCAGCTCCACGTGGTAGACGTCCTTGAGGCCGGCCTTCTTCGTCGAGCTGAGGGCGATCCGGCCGTCCTCCCCCGCGAAGTCGAAGTGGAAGAGGAACGGTCCGGGGAGCTCGCTGACGATCGGCAGCACCTCCCAGAGCCGACGCGCCACCGCCACCTTCGCGTTGCGCTCGCGGCCGACGAACTCGCGCCCGTCCGGCAGGCCGAGCGTCCACGTCGAGTTGAGGAGTGAGGCGCCGAACTGCTTCTTGAACCAGCCGATCGGCTGGCCCTGGCTGTCGGTGACGTCGTAGCCGGAGCCGAGGTCGAGCCGCTTGCGCGCCTTGAAGCCGAAGAGCGGGTGGGTCTTCGCGGCGTCGGTGAAGAAGGTGACCTGCTCCTTGGCCGCCATCCGCTTCTGCTCGGCGAAGCAGAGCAGGCCGAGCTCGCGGCCGGCGTCGTCGACGCGCACGATGTCGTAGCGGTTGACCATGAGGGTCAGCTTCTGCCGCAGCAGGTAGCGCTCGGCGGGGGCGTCAGGGGTGGCGTCGGCGACGGGCTCGGTCATGCCGACAGCGTATGCCGGGTGGCAGGCTCGTGCCGTGACCCACCTCGTGCGCCCTGCCGGCCCCGACGACCTCGCGGTCCTGCCCGCCCTCGAGCAGGCCGCGGACGAGGTCTGCGCGGCCTCGGGGTGGGCTAGAAGCGCTCGCCGGTGAGGCGCTCGTAGGCCTCGACGTACTTGGCCCGGGTGGCCTCGACGACGTGGGCGGGCAGCTCGGGCGGCGGGCCGCCGGCCGTGCGGTCCCAGCCCGACTCGGCCGAGGTGAGCCAGTCGCGGACGAACTGCTTGTCGTAGGAGGGCTGCGGGTGCCCGGGCTCCCAGAGCTCGGCCGGCCAGAAGCGCGACGAGTCGGGCGTCAGCACCTCGTCGGCGAGCACGAGGCCGCCGGAGCCGTCGGGCGCGACGCCGAACTCGACCTTCGTGTCGGCGATGAGGATGCCGCGGGCGGCCGCGATCTCGTTGCCGCGCGCGAGGATCGCGCGGGTGAGGCGCGACACCTCGGCCGCGACCTCGGCTCCGAGCTCGGCCGCCACCTCGTCGGGCGCCATGGGCAGGTCGTGCTCACCGACCGGGGCCTTGGTCGTCGGGGTGAAGACGGGCTCGGGCAGCTTCGAGCCGTCGACGAGACCCTCCGGCAGCGCGACACCCGAGACCGAGCCCTTGGCGCGGTACTCCTCCAGTCCGCCGCCGGTGAGGTAGGCGCGGGCGATGGCCTCGACCTTGAGCATCTGCAGCTTGCGCACGAGCACCGCGCGCCCGGAAACGGCGTCGGGCACGTCGGTCGAGACGACGTGGTTGGGCACGAGGTCGGCGAGCTGGTCGAACCACCACAGCGAGAGGCGGGTCAGCACGGCCCCCTTGTCGGGGATCTCGGGCGACAGCATCTCGTCGTAGGCCGACAGCCGGTTCGAGGCGACGAGGAGCAGCTGGTCGTCGACCACCTGCCCGTCGGCGTCGAGCGGCGCGTAGAGGTCGCGCACCTTGCCGGAGTAGACGTGGGTGTAGCCGGGCAGGTCGAGCGCGCTCATCGCGCTCCTCCCATCTCGAGGTCGCCGCGTTCGGCGCGCAGGGCGATGTCGGTGCGGTGGTGCGAGCCGTCGAGCTCGATGACGTCGACGGCGTCGTAGGCCGCCCGCCGGGCCTCGGCGAGCGAGGGCGCGACGGCCACGACGTCGAGCACGCGGCCACCCGCCGACACGAGCGCGCCCTCCGCGTCGAGGGCGGTGCCGGCGTGGAGCACGACGACGCCGGGCACCTCGGCGGCGGCGTCGAGGCCGGTGATGGGGTCGCCGGTGTGCGGCGACGCCGGGTAGCCCGCCGACGCGACGACGACGACGACCGCGTGGTCGGGCGACCAGCGGAGCGGGCCGAACTCGCCGAGGCCGCCGGTGGCCGCCGCGAGGAGCAGCTGGGCGAACGGCGTCTCGAGCCGGGCCAGCGTGGCCTGGCCGTCGGGGTCGCCGAAGCGGGCGTTGAACTCGATGACGCGCGGGCCGCGGGAGGTCAGGGCGAGACCGACGTAGAGCGTGCCGACGAACGGCGTGCCGCGGCGGCGCATCTCGTCGATCGTGGGTTGCGCGACGCGGCGCACGACGTCGTCGGCCAGGCCGTCCGGCGCCCAGTCGAGCGGCGAGTAGGCGCCCATCCCGCCGGTGTTCGGCCCGGCGTCGTCGTCACCGACCCGCTTGAAGTCCTGGGCCGGCGCGAGCGCGACGACGGTCTCGCCGTCGCTGAGGCAGAAGACCGAGACCTCCGGCCCGTCGAGGAACTCCTCGACGACGAGGCGGCCGTCGGGCTTGGCGAGGCAGGCGCGAGCGTGCTCGAGGGCCGCGTCGCGCGAGTCGGTGACGACGACTCCCTTGCCGGCGGCGAGCCCGTCGTCCTTGACGACGTGGGGGGCACCGAGCGCGTCCAGGGCCGCCTCGACCTGGTCGAGGCTCGTGCAGACGTGGGCGAGCGCGGTCGGCACGTCGGCGGCGGCCATGACCTCCTTGGCGAAGGACTTGCTGCCCTCGAGGCGGGCGGCCGCGGCGGACGGGCCGAAGACGGCGAACCCGGCCGACCGGCATACGTCCGCGACACCGGCGACGAGGGGCGCCTCGGGACCGACGACGACGAGGTCGACGTCGTACTCACGGGCGACGGAGACCACCGCGTCGCCGTCGTTGATGTCGACCGCCACGCACAGCGCGGTCGCGTCGATGCCGGGGTTGCCGGGAGCCGCGATGACGGCGTCGACCTCCGGGTCCGCCGCGACGGCCTTGACGAGAGCGTGTTCACGGGCACCGGAACCGAGCACGAGGACCTTCACGGCGACCAGCCTAGGGGGCCGCCACCCGCGCCAGCAGGCCCGCCCGGACCGTGGGCCACTCGTCGACGAGGATCGAGTGCACGGCGCTGTCGCGCCACGACCCGTCGGCACGGCGCACGTCCCGTCGGGTGATGCCCTCGAAGGTCGCGCCGAGGCGCTCGATCGCCGCGCGCGACCGCGCGTTGCGCACGTCGGTCTGGATCTTGACCCGCCCGAAGCCGCAGTCGTCGAAGGCGTGCGCGAGGAGCAGCAGCTTGCTCTCCGGGTTGACCTGCGTGCCCCACCAGCGCGAGCCGATCATCGTCCACCCGAGGTGCACGTGCTCCCGCACGACGTCGACGTCACCGAGTGAGCTCGACCCCACGACCGTGCCCGCCGGGCCGAGCGGGCCGTCCGCGACGAGCCGCATCGTGTATGCCGTGCGCCCCGCCGCGCGCGCGGCCACCGCGAGCGCCACGAGCTCCTCGGTGTCGGCCACCGACCGGTGCGGCCGCATCATCTCGAATCCGTGCTCGTAGCAGCGGGGGTCGGAGTAGACGGCGAAGAGTCCGGGCGCGTCGTCGGGCACGGTGGGCTCGAGGCGGACGACCCTTCCGACGAGCGGCGCGCCGGAGGGTGGCGTTGGGGCCTGCGGTGCCATGTCATGACAGTAGACTCGTTGGTTCCCGCGCCGCCTGCGGCTCCCCCTCGAGTCCTTGGATGTCAGTGAGCATGTCGAACGCATCGTCCCAGCGGACCACGACGCCCGGTCCGCGCGACATCACGCCGGTGCCGGCACCGGGCGGCCCGGAGGAGCTCGCCCGCGAGATCGCCGTCGAGCAGGCCCACGTCGACCGGGTGCACGAGGAGCTGGCCAAGGCCGGCCTGCGCGCCGACACCGTGCAGGCCGAGGGCCTGGCGCGCACCGAGTTCGGCCGGCTCGTCGAGATCGGCGACGCCGAGGGGGCCGGGCTCTTCGAGCGCGACGCCCTGATGTTCCACGCCGCGAAGCGGCGCACGGCGCTCGACACCCAGTACGAGGGGCTCGTCTTCGGCCGCCTCGACATCGACCACGCCATGCTGCGGGCCGACGTCGCCGCCGGCACCGCCGCCTCGGGCAACGGGCACCGGCCCACGACGACGAGCGACGACCGCGAGGTCCGCTACATCGGGCGTCTCGGCGTGCGCGACGACGACTACGAGCCACTCGTCATCGACTGGCGCGCCCCGGCGGCGTCGGCCTTCTACCGCGCGACGCCCACCCAGCCGATGGGCGTGCTCCGCCGCCGCGTGCTCCGCAGCCGGGGCACGACCGTCATCGGGGTCGAGGACGACCTCATGGTGCCCGAGGCCCCCGACGACCTCGTCGTCGTCGGCGACGGCGCGCTCATGGCGGCCCTGACGCGCAGCCGCGGCGAGCGCATGCGCGACATCGTCGCGACGATCCAGGCGCACCAGGACGAGGCGATCCGGGCGAGCGCGCGCGGCGTCACCGAGATCACCGGCGGCCCCGGCACGGGCAAGACGGTCGTCGCCCTGCACCGCGCGGCCTACCTGCTCTACTCCGACCGGCGGCGCTTCGAGTCCGGCGGCATCCTCGTCATCGGCCCGTCGGGGGCCTACACGGCCTACATCGAGCGCGTGCTGCCCTCGCTCGGCGAGGAGAGCGTCGTGCTCCGGGCCCTCGGCGACGTCCTCGACGTCGTGCACACCGAGCGGCACGACTCCCCCGCGGTCGCCCGCACCAAGGGCTCGACCCGCATCCGGACCCTCCTCGGTGCAGCTGCCCGCGGCCGGGTGCCCGACGCCCCCACGGAGTTCCGGGCCATGGTGGCCGGGAGGCCCGTGCGGCTCGAGGCCCGCGACCTCGACCGGGTGCGCTCGCAGGTGCTGCGCCAGCACCAGCGCAACACCGCCACCGGTGCGGCCCAGGCGGCGCTCGGTGAGGCCGCGTGGGCCACCCTGGGCGTCAGCGGCGACCGGGAGGCCAAGGCCGAGTTCCTCGACCGGTGGGAGGACCACCTCGACGTCGAGGCGTTCATGCAGGCGTGGTGGCCGCAGGTCGACCCCCGCGAGGTGCTCCTCTGGCTCGCCGACCCCGCCCTCGTGCGCCGGCACGCGCGCGGCACCCTCCGCGACGAGGAGGTCGGCCCGCTCGCGGCGTCCTTCGCCCACGCCCTCGCGACCGGCTCGTGGTCGGTGGCCGACGTCGCGCTCATCGACGACCTCTCGGCGCGCGTGGGCCCGGTGCAGGAGGCCGAGCAGGAGGAGCGCGGTTTCTACGAGATCGAGGAGCTCGAGGACCTCAGCTCCTACGGCGTCACCGAGGTGCAGCCCGTGCGCAGCGCCGCCCGCGACAGCTCGAGCGCCGTCGCCCCGACGGAGCCGCGCGAGCGGCTCCTCGCCGGTCGCATCGACCGCACCGACGAGTACGCCCACGTCCTCGTCGACGAGGCGCAGGACCTCTCCCCCATGCAGTGGCGGATGATCGGCCGCCGCGGGCGGCACGCCTCGTGGACCGTCGTCGGCGACGCCGCCCAGGCGTCGTGGCCGGACGCCGCCGAGGCCGCCGCCGCGCGCGAGGAGGCCTTCGGCTCGCAGGCGCGCCAGCGCTTCCACATGGACACGAACTACCGCAACGCGCGCGAGATCTTCGACCACGCGGCCGAGGTCGTGCGCCGCGAGGTGCCCGACGCCGACATCCCCCAGGCCGTGCGCGAGACCGGGGTGCAGCCGGTGCTGGCCCCGCTCGGCGACGACCCGCTCGCCACGGTGCGCGAGGCCGTCGGCGCCCTGCTCGGCCAGGTCGAGGGGGCGATCGCCGTCATCGCGCCCGCCGCCCACGCCGAGCGGCTGGGGCCGGTCTCGGGCTCCGGTGAGGGGCGCGTGCAGGTCATCGACCCGATGTCGACCAAGGGCCTGGAGTACGACGCCACGGTCGTCGTCGACCCGGACGAGATCACCCGCGAGTCGCCGGGCGGCATCCGCGTGCTCTACGTCGCCCTGACCCGTGCTGCGCACCGGATGACCGTGCTGTCGTGAGGCGCGAAGGTAAAGAGTTGTTCAACAAATGAGGGAACTCTCCCGCTGAGCCCACGGCGGGGTGATCATTGACCTATCGCCAAGGAGCGCGAACACACCCTCCCCGCCGTCTCCACATCCCCCTCGAGACCCTTGGCGAAACGGCACACACAGTCCCGTCCCCCAGGCGTGGACGCCGCACCGGGTGAGGGACGAGATGCACCCCCCCTGCATCTCGCCCCTCACCCGCTCCCATGTCCGCGCCGTGTCCGCCCGGCCGTCCCGACGGACCGCCACGAAGCTGCGCGCGGACGAGGTCAACGCACGCTCAGCGGGCGCCGCGCGGGTGCCGTGGTTCTCGAAGCCCTCGGCTTCGACGACGGTGCCCAGCTCGGGGTCCGCGAGGTCCACCCGGGCGTGGAAGTCCTCGCCGGCGACGACGTGCTGCGGCGTCACGTGCAGCTCGGCGACCCGGAGGCACTGCGCGCGCAGCACCGACTCGAAGGGGTTGGCCGCCCTGGGGTCGGCGTGGCGCAGCACCCCGACCACCGTGCGCCGCGGGCCGGAGCTCGCGCCCGCGCGGGAACGTCAGCTGCGGCAGCTCCGGCTCGTGCTTGACGGCCCAGCCCCAGTGCAGCGCCGCGGTCAGGTGCGAGGCCGTCGCGCAGAGTGCCTCGGCGGTCGTCCGCGCCGCGAGCAGGCTCGGCAGGCCGTAGCGGCCGCGCCGCAGTCGCACCACCGTCCCGCTTGCGACGGCGCGGCGCAGCTGCCGCCGCCGCACCAAGAACCGCAGCTCTGATTACCGCGCGCTGCCGCCGCGGTTCGTGGCGGTCCGTCGGCACGCCGAGGCCGTATGCCGCCCGGCGCGGTCAGCCGGTGGGCTGGAGGCTGCGACGCAGCGAGGTCTCGAGCAGGCGGTCGACCTCGGCGTCGGTGAGCGACCAGGCGGCCGCGCAGCGAACCAGCTCGTCGACGAGGCCGATGCCGACGAAGCCGGGGATGTCGGTGCTCAGCGTGACGTCGACCCCGGCCCGCAGCAGCACGGGCAGCGGGTGGCTCGCGAGGTCGGGCACGATGCCGAGCGCGACGTTGGACGACGGCGCCATGTCGACGCAGACGCCGCGCTCGCGGAGCTGCTCGACCAGGGCCGGGTCGTCCTGCGCCCCGACGCCGTGGCACAGCCGGACGGGGTCGAGGGCGAGCGCCGCCCGCACCCCGGCCGCGCCGGTGCCCTCGCCGCAGTGCGGCACGACCGGCAGCCCACCGGCGGCCGCGCGGGCCAGCGGCTCCGCGAACCGGCCGGGCGGGTTGGCCGCCTCGGCGCCGGCCAGGCCGACGGCCACGACGCCCCGCAGCCTCGTGCACGTCGGCACCAACTGGGTCAACGCCTCGTGGAGCGACACCTGCTTCTGCATGCGCTACGGCGACGGGGACGGCGTCAGCTACGGCCCCCTCGTGTCGCTCGACGTGGCCGGCCACGAGATGACCCACGGCGTCACGTCGGCCACGGCCGGCCTCGCCTACCGCCGTGAGTCCGGCGGCCTCAACGAGTCCACGTCCGACGTCATGGGCACCATGGTCGAGTTCACGGCCGCCACGACCGGCGACCCGGGCGACTACCTCATCGGTGAGCGCTTCGCCATCGGCGCCGGCAAGCCGCTGCGCTACATGGACCAGCCCAGCAAGGACGGCGCCTCGGCGAACTGCTGGACCAAGAGCGTCGGGACGCTCGACGTCCACTACTCCTCCGGCGTCGGCAACCACCTCTTCTACCTGCTGTCCGAGGGCAGCGGCGCGAAGACCCTGAACGGCGTCAGCTACAACAGCCCGACGTGCAACGGGTCGTCGGTGACCGGCATCGGCCGCGCCGCGGCCGCCGCGATCTGGTACCGCGCCCTGACGACGTACTGGACCTCGTCGACGAACTACGCCGGTGCGCGCGCCGGGATGCTCTCGGCAGCCAAGGACCTCTACGGCGCCGGCAGCACGCAGTACGACGCCACGGCCACCGCCTGGTCTGCCGTCGGTGTCAACTGACCCACGGGCCTGACGCACGGAGGTGCCCACTCGACTTCCGTCGAGTGGGCACCTCCGTCCAGACCCTGCGAGCTTCGCTCAGTGGCCGATGAGCGTGCGCACGCGGTCGGCGCCGACGGCGAGGAGCAGCGTGGGCAGCCGCGGCCCGGTGTCCTTGCCGACGAGCAGCCGGTAGACGAGCACGAAGAAGGCGCGCTGCGCGGCCGAGAGCTCGGGGTCCTTGACCTTCGCGTCGGGGTCGATGCCGCGCTGGACCTTCGGCACGCCATAGACGAGGTGGGTCAGGCCGTCGAGCGACCAGTGGCGGTCGAGGCCGTCGGCGAGCAGCCGCAGGGCCTCCCTCTCGGTGTCGTCGAGGCTGCCGAGCAGCTCGGCGTCGGGCTCGGCCCGCACGACGGTGCGGTCCTCGGCCGGCACGTAGCCGAGCATCCAGCGCTCCGCGCAGTCGAGCCGGGGGCGCAGGTCGTCGGTCGACTCGACGGGGCGGTCGGGCTCGAGCTCGCCGAGGATGCGCACGGCCTGCTCCTCGTCGCCCTGGGTCACGTCGATGACCGAGGCGATGGTACGGAACGGCATCGGGCGAGGCGTCGCGGGCAGCGGACCGGCCGCGGTGGACGTCGCGCGCAGGTGCGCGGCGAGGTCACCGGCCTGCGCCGAACCGTCGGCGACCTTGCGGTTCAACGCATCCCACTCGTCGTAGAGGCGCTGCAGCTCGGGGCCGAAGGCGACGTCGAAGCTCTGGTTGGGCCGTCGGCGGGCGTAGAGCCAGCGCAGCACCGGCGCCTCCATGACCTCGAGCGCGTCGGTCGGGATCGGCACGCCGCCCTTGCTCGAGCTCATCTTCGCCATGCCGGCGATGCCGACGAAGGCGTACATCGGACCGACGGGCCGCTCCCAGCCGAAGACCGGCGCGAGGTCCTTGCCGACGACGTAGCTGCTGCCGGGGCTCTGGTGGTCGACGCCGGAGGGCTCGAAGAGCACGTGCTCGTGCGCCCAGCGCATCGGCCAGTCGACCTTCCACACGAGCTTGCCGTTCGTGAAGGTGTCGAGGTCGACGGTCTCGGTGTGGCCGCACCTCGTGCAGGCGTAGGTGAGGGCGTGGCTGTCGTCGTCGTAGGCCGTGACGGTCGTGAAGTCGGTGCCGCACGCGCTGCAGAAGGGCTTGTAGGGGTAGTAGCCGGCCTTGCCCTCGCTGCCGTCGTCCTCGGACGCGGCGCCCGAGCCGCGCTCGGCCTCGGTGGCGGCCGCGGCCTGCTCCTCGGTCAGCTTGGCCGCCTTCTGCTGCTGCTGCTGGCCGCCCTTGCCCTTGCCGGTCGCCTTCTGGCGGGCCGCGTCGGCGGCCTCTAGCGTGCGGTACTGGTCGAGCACCTTGTCGATGGCGAAGCGCTCGCGCATCGCGAGGATGACCTGGTCGCGGTAGACCCCCGCGCGGTACTGCTCGGTCTGGCTGATCTGGCGCACCTCGATGCCGGTGGCGGCCATGGCCTCGATCAGCGGCGCCTTGAAGTGCTCCGCCCAGCTCGAGTGCGGCGAGCCGGCGGGCGGCGGCACGGCGGTGAGCGGCATACCGATGTACTGCTCCCACGAGTCGTCAACTCCCGCAAGGTTCTTCGGCACGCGGCGGAAGCGGTCGAAGTCGTCCCAGCTGAGGATGTGCTCGCAGGCGATCCCGCGCCGCTTGATCTCGTCGGCGACGAGGTGCGGCGTGATGAGCTCCCGGAAGTTGCCGAGGTGGATCGGGCCCGACGGGCTGATGCCCGAGGCGCAGACGATCGTCTCGCCGGGGTTGCGCTGCTGGGCCTCGGCGACGACCTCGTCGGCCAGACGCGTGACCCAGTCGAGCGGGGCGACCTCTTCAGTCATGGCTTCCTCACGCATCAGACGACGTCGGCCTGGGGGTTGAGCGGGAAGCGCTCGATGATCTCGTCGCGTCCCGGGCCGACGCCGATCGCGGAGACGCGGGCACCGATGAGCTCCTCGACGCGCAGCACGTAGGCCTGGGCGTTGGCCGGCAGCTCCTCGAAGGTGCGGCAGGCCGTGATGTCCTCCCACCACCCGTCGAGCTCCTCGTAGATCGGGGTCGCGTGGTGGAAGTCGGTCTGGTTGACCGGCATCTCGTCGTGCCGCACGCCGCCCACGTCGTAGGCGACGCAGACCGGCACCTTGGGCAGCCCGGTGAGGACGTCGAGCTTGGTGATGACGAAGTCGGTGACGCCGTTGATGCGCGTGGCGTAGCGGCCGACGACGGTGTCCATCCAGCCGCAGCGACGCGGACGGCCGGTCGTCGTGCCGTACTCGGCGCCCGTCTTGCGGAGGAACTCGCCGTTGTCGTCGTGCAGCTCGGTCGGGAACGGGCCCTCACCGACGCGCGTCGTGTAGGCCTTGAGGATCGCGATGACGGAGTCGATGCGCGTCGGGGGCACGCCCGAGCCGGTGCAGGCGCCGGCGGCGACGGCGTTGCTCGAGGTGACGTAGGGGTAGGTGCCGTGGTCGACGTCGAGCAGGGTCGCCTGGCCGGCCTCGAAGAGCACCGTCTCACCGCGGTCGAGCGCCTGGCTCAGCACGAGGCTCGTGTCGGCGACCATGGGGGCGAGGCGGGCGGCATACGACAGCAGCTCCTCGACGACCTCGTCGACCTCGGCCCCGCGGGTGTTGTAGATCTTGGCGAGCAGCTGGTTCTTCAGCGAGAGCGCCGCCTCGACCTTCTGGCGCAGGATGCCCTCGTCGTAGAGGTCCTGGATGCGGATGCCGACGCGGTTCATCTTGTCGGCGTACGTCGGTCCGATGCCGCGGCCGGTCGTGCCGATGCGGCGCTTGCCGAGGAAGCGCTCGGTCACCTTGTCGATGGTGCGGTTGTAGCTCGGGATGACGTGCGCGTTGGCGCTGACGAGCAGCTTGCTCGTGTCGACGCCGCGCGCGTCGAGGCCGTCGAGCTCCTCGAAGAGCACGGAGAGGTCGATGACGACGCCGTTGCCGATGACCGGCACGCAGTTGGGGCTGAGGATGCCGGAGGGCAGCAGGTGCAGCGCGTACTTCTCGCGCTTGCCGTCCTTCTCGATGACGACGGTGTGGCCGGCGTTGTTGCCGCCGTTGAACTTGACGACGTAGTCGACGCTGCTGCCGAGCAGGTCGGTCGCCTTGCCCTTGCCCTCGTCACCCCACTGCGCTCCGACGAGCACGATTGCCGGCATCGGTCTGCCTTCCGGTTGCGGTTGAAGCCAACCGCAAGGTTATCGGTTCGTGACGCGTGCCCCGACGGCGCCCGCCGGCCGGCCCGCGCCCCACGAGGCGCTTAAGCGCTTCTTTAGCGCCTCGCGCGACGGTGTCCCCGTCAGCACCTCTCGGAAGGAGCCCACGATGGACACCACGACGGACACCACGACCACACCCCCAATCCGCCACCGGCCTCGCCTGCGTCGTTCGCTCACGAGCCTCGTCGTGGCCGTCCTGACGGTGCTCGTCGGCATCCTCCAGGCGCCGGGGGCATCGGCCCTGCAGTACTACAACGCGTCGGGGTGGTACGGAGGCGTGACGCCGTACAAGGTGACGCACTTCGACTACTGGACCCCCGGGCCCGGCTCCGTCGTGATGGCGGGCCTGCACGTTCCCGGCCCCCTGGTCACGCGCTCGAACGGCTCGACCGGGCTGCAGAAGGTCGGCATCACGTACGTCATCACGCGGTACCTCTCGAACGGGTTCACCTCGACGGAGCAGTGGAGCTCCTACTACTGGCTCCCGGCAGGCACCACCCAGGCGCGACTCGGCGACCACAAGCAGAGCGCAACGGCCACCGGCGGCCGGTTCAACGTCCGTACCGGCCTCGTCTGGTACGACTCCTCCAACCGTTGGCTCGGCCAGCGCGCCATCGACTACAACGGGGGGTTGAGCGACTACGCCTGCACGTACAGCCACTACGTGGCATGCCTCGTCTACAACGGCTCGATCTCGATCGGCAACCGCCGCTGAGGCATCGTGGGGCGACCGGTCGCTCTCCGGGGGAGCGGCCGGTCGGCGTCAAGGGTCGAGGAGGGCGTCGATGACGCGTTCGGCCGTGGCGCCGCCCAGCTCGGCGCGGACCTCGAAGTCCCGTCCGAGCCGGGACCGCGCACCGTCGACCTCGGCCACGACGCCGGCCGGCAGCTGGCTGCGGACCGAGATGCGGGTGTCGCGCAGCAGCCCCTCGGCTGCGCCCCAGAGGCGCGCAGCCGTCGGGTCCTGGCGCGCGACGGCCGCACACACGGCCAGCAGCGCCAGCCGCACCGCCTGCTGGAAGGGGTCTGGCAGGTGATCACGTCCGAGTCGAAGACCCTCGAGGAGACAACCGCGCGCCTCACCCGGGCGCACGGCACACACGAGGGCGAGTCCGCGCAGGGTGAGCACCTGGGCCCGCAGGGCCACCGAGTCCTGGCGCACGACGAGGTCGAATGCCTCCTCCGACACGGCCAGTGCCTCCTCCACCCGCCCCAGCCCGACCAGGTCGTCGACCATCGAGGTGAGGACGTTGACGACGTCGTACTCGTCGCCGCGGCCGCGGAGCGTCACGAGCGCGGCCCGGTGGGCCTCGAGCGCGGCGGCGAAGTCACCCGCGTACGCCGCGACGTAGCCGGTGATGTCGTTGGCGAGGTTGAGCAGCGTCGGGTCGGCCGACGCCGCGGCCAGCGCAGAGGCCGCCGCCGCAGCCGCCGTGGCGTCCTCGATCGCGTCCCGTTGCGCCGAGATCGCCGCCCGCACGCACCAACCGTTCACGAGGACCCGGTCGACGGGCCCGACGCCGTCCGGGTCGGTTCCGACGCGATCGAGGGCGGCGGCCAGGATCGCCTCCGCCTCCGGATCCCCGGCGTATGCCGCGAAGGTGCCTCGCAGGACCTGGAGGCGCCACCCGTTCACACCGTCCGAGCCGGCCAGTCCGCAGGCCGCCTCGATCCACCGACGGGCCTCGGTGATCCGTCCGGAGAGCAGCCAGTACCGGTGCAGCGCCAGGACGAGGGCCGCCAGCTCGTCAGCGAGCTCGAGATCCCTGGCCCGTGCCAGGGCGCCGCGGAGGGGGTCCTGGTCACGTGCCACGAGGGCAAGGACCGCATCGTCGTGCCGGTCGAGCAGGGGCGGGGTCAGCCCCTCGACCCAGGTGCGCACCCGGGCCACGACCGCGGTTGCGTCGACGGGTCGCGATCCGTCCGTGCGGCGCCGAACGAACTCGCGGATCGGTCGGCGCAGGCGCACTCGCCCGTCGTCGTCGTGGTCGGCGAGCCCGGCGTCGACGAGGTCCTCGACGGCGTCGATGACGGATCCGCCGGGTGCGGGCCCGAACACGGTCTCGACGAGGTCGAGCGACATCCACCCATCCAGCTCCGCCACGCGCGGCAACAGCTCTCGAGCAGTCGGCTCGAGCGCCTCGATCGACGACACGACGACGGCTGCGAGGCTCGCCTGCCGCGCTGGCCCGTCACGACGACGGGTCCGCTCGAGGCCGGAGTCGCCACCGGCCTCGAGCCGCGCGGCGATCTGCTCGACCGTGAGCACGCGGGCACGCGCCGCCACCAGGCCGATCGCGAGCGGTATGCCGTCGAGCGCGGCGCAGACGCGCTCACCGGCCTCGATCGCGGCCGTGCGGTCGAGCGACGCCCGCACCCGCCCCACCCGCTCGAGGAAGAGCTCGGCGGCCGGTGAGGGACGCCCGTCACTCGACCGGAGCGACAACGGCGCCACGGGCACGACCACCTCGTCCCGCACACGGAGGGGACGGCGGCTGGTCGCGAGAATCGTCAGACGGCCGACCTCGAGGATCCCGACCAGCACCGCGCCGAGCCCCTCGACCTGCTCGATGTTGTCGAGGACCACGACCGTGCCGGCCTCGACGACGGCGAGGGCCTCAGCGGGATCGTCCCCGGGATCGATGCCGAGCTGACGGCAGAGGCGGTCGAGCGCACCCGACGGCTCGCTCTCCGACTCCAGCTCGCAGAAGACGACCGGGCGGCCGCACTCGGACCACCGGTGCCCGACGGCCACCGCCACGGAGGTCTTGCCGATGCCCCCGAGACCGACGAGGTTCACCAGCCGTGCGGTCCCGAGGCGCTCGACCACCGCCGCGACGAGATCGTCGCGACCGACGAAGGGTTCCGGGAGCGCGGGCAGCCCGGTCGCGGCTGCATCCGGGACGGCGCCGCGCTCGGCCGGCGCCGAGGGAGGCAGGGGCGGCTCGAGGTCCTGTCGGAGGATCGACAGCTCGAGCGCCGCGAGCTCGGGCGAGGGATCGATGCCGAGCTCGTCGCCGAGGCGACGGCGCACCTCGGAGCAGGTGTCGAGCGCCTCGGCCTGCCGCCCCGCGTGGTAGCGGGCGGTCGCCAGGAGGCACCACGCCCGTTCCTCGAAGGGACGCTCGATCGTCACCTGCCGGGCCACCCGGATCGCGTCCTCGAGCGCTCCGGACCGAAGCAGACCGTCCGCGCGGTCGACGAGGGCCGCCACCCGCGTGTCGTCGAGCGCGCGACCCGAGTCCGCGTGGAAGGGGAGAGACTCGAGACCGCTGAGTGGTGACCCCCGCCAGAGCGACAGGGCGTCGTCCAGCAGGCGTGCCGCGCGGACCGGGTCGCCGGCGCGTAGGGCGGAGCGGCCCTCGGAGACCCCCCGCTCGAAGTCGGTGACGTCCACGGCCAACGACGGCCCCACCAGGCGGTAGGCGTCACCGTCACGCTCGATGAGCGCGGCGTCGCCGCCCAGGACCTTGCGCAGCCCGCTCACGTAGACCTGGACGGCCGTGCGCGCGCTCTCGGGCGGCGCACTCCCCCACACGGCGTCGATGAGCTGGTCGGTCGAGGCGAGCCGGGGCGACCGGAGCGCGAGCACGGCGAGCACCGCACTCTGCTTGGCGCCCCCCACCGGGCGCTCGGTCCCGTTCACGACCACGCGGACGGGACCGAGGAGCCGCACCTCCGTCACGGGACCGATTGTGGCCAACCGCGCCGGCTGCCGGGGACCTTTCGCCGCATCGGGGTCGACCAGGTGTCGGGGTCGGGCACCGGTCAGTGCGCGGCGAGCCATTCCTCGAGGTAGGCGGCGACGCCGTCCTCGCGGTGGTGGCTCGTGACGACGGAGGCCGCGTCGAGCGCCGGGTCGACGGCGTTGGCGACCGCGACGGCCGTCCCCGCCACCTCGAACGCCGAGACGTCGTTGTGGTTGTCACCGAAGAAGACGGTGTCGGCCAGGTCGACGCCGAGCTCGGCGGCCAGCGCCCGCAGCCCGCCGCCCTTGGAGCAGGCGGCGTTGGCGATCTCGAGGTAGGTGTCCTTCGACCGGTAGGTGACGAGACCGGGCCGCCCGGCGAGGGCCACCTCGAGGTCGTCGACGAGGGCGGGGTCGCCCATCGCCATGACCTTGTGCGGCGGATGCGTGTCGACCCGGCCGGTCGCGACGTAGTCGTGTACCGAGACCGAGTTGGGTTCGACGGCGGTGATCGTCGCCTCACGCTCCGTCCAGCGGTCGGGACCCCACGGGTGCCAGTCGTCACCGGCGAAGAAGCTCGCGTGGAGGTCGAGCCGCGAGCACACGGCATACGCCTCGCGGGCGTCGTCGGGCGCGATGGGCACGTCGGTGACGACGCTGCGGTCGGCGCGGAGCACGAGACCGCCGTTGTAGGCGATGAGCGGGGTCGGGTCGACGCCGCAGAGCCGCTCGAGCCCCTCGAGCGAGGCCGGCATCCGCGAGCTGCAGAGCACGAACGTGTGCCCCGCCGACCGCACCGCGCGGATGGCGGCGACGGTGCGGTCGGAGAGGGTGCGACGGTGGTCGAGCAGCGTGCCGTCGACGTCGGAGCAGAAGAGCGTCATGCCCGCGGCGGGGTCCTCAGAGCCCGAGCTCGCGCGCGGCCTCGGGCGAGCTGTCCCGCAGGAACTGCGTGCAGCGCGCCTCCTCGTCGCTCTCGCCGATGGCGCGGGCTGAGCGGGCGAGCGCCGCCAGCGCCCGGAGGAAGCCGCGGTTGGGCTCGTGCGACCACGGGACCGGGCCCTGCCCGCGCCAGCCCGCCTTGCGGAGGCTGTCGAGGGCGCGGTGGTAGCCGGTGCGGGCGTACGCGTACGCCTCGACGTCACGGTCGCCGTCGGCGAGCGCGTCCTCGGCGAGGACGGCCCACGCGAGCGAGCTCGAGGGGTGGGCCGCGGCCACCTGCACGGGATCGACTCCCGCGTCGAGCTTCTCAGCGGCCGGGTCGGCCGGGAGCCGGGTCTCGGGGATGCCGAGCAGGTTGTCGCTCACTGGTGGGTGCCCGCCGAGCGAAGGGCGCTGCACGCCTCGACGATGCGGACCGCCATGGCCTCCTCGGCCGCCTTGCCCCAGGCGCGCGGGTCGTACAGCTTCTTGTTGCCGACCTCGCCGTCGACCTTGAGCACGCCGTCGTAGTTGCCGATCATCCAGCCGGCGATCGAGCGCGTGAAGGCGTACTGCGTGTCGGTGTCGACGTTCATCTTGACGACGCCGTGGTCGACGGCCGCCGAGATCTCCTCGGGCAGCGAGCCCGAGCCGCCGTGGAAGACGAGGTCGAAGGGGCGCGCGTCGTCCGAGAGGCCGAGCTCGGCAGCGGCCGCCTTCTGGGCCTCGAGGAGCACCTCGGGACGCAGCTTGACGTTGCCGGGCTTGTAGACGCCGTGCACGTTGCCGAAGGTGAGGGCCGTGAGGTAGCGCCCGTTCTCGCCCGCGCCGAGCGCCTTGACGGTGGCGATCGCGTCGGCGGGGGTCGAGTAGAGCTTGTCGTTGATCTCGTGGGCGACGCCGTCCTCCTCGCCGCCGACGACGCCGACCTCGATCTCGAGGATGACGTTCGCGGCCTTGGCGAGGGCGAGCAGCTCCTGCGCGATCGAGAGGTTCTCGTCGAGCGGCACGGCCGAGCCGTCCCACATGTGCGACTGGAACCACGGGGTGCCGCCGGCCTGGACGCGCTCGGTGCTCGCCGCGAGGAGCGGGCGCACGAAGCCGTCGAGCTTGTCCTTGGGGCAGTGGTCGGTGTGCAGCGCGATGTTGACGGGGTAGTTCTTGGCCACCTCGTGCGCGTAGGCCGCGAAGGCGAGCGAGCCGCTCACCATGTTCTTGATGCTCGGGCCGGAGAGGTAGTCCGCGCCGCCCGTCGAGACCTGGATGATGCCGTCGGAGCCCGCGTCGGCGAAGCCCTTGAGCGCGGCGTTCAGCGTCTGCGAGCTCGAGACGTTGATGGCGGGGTACGCGAAGGAGCCGGCCTTCGCGCGGTCGAGCATGTCGGCATACACCTCGGGGGTGGCGATGGGCATTGCAACTCCTGCTGTCGAATGAGCGGGTTCACGATCCGCCGTGAATCCTGCCACGTATGCCGTGGGCCGCACACGGTCTGTCCGCGCACTGGGGATCCCCCCGCCGATCGTGACAACCTTCCGGCCCCCGCCACGGTCTAGGTGGTACGTCGACGACAACGCTCGGCGCACCGACCGAACAGGGGAATCACCATGCGTCACCTCGCCGTCCGCACCGTCACCGCGGCCGCCGCCGCCGTCCTGCCACTGCTCGCCGCGAGCTCCGCCGCGCACGCCGGCGGTCCCCGGGACGACTACCTCGCGAAGAACGCCTACGTCTCGTGGGTCGACCGCGGAGCCGTGCCCGGGCTCTTCGGCGGCAACGTGCACCGCGGCGTCGTCTCCGTCGGCGACGACGCATCGACCCCGGGCACCGACGACGTGTCCGCGCGCATCGAGGACTGGCGCTGCCCGACCGGGGTCCTGCCGCCCGAGATCTTCGTCGTCGACGAGGAGGGGCCGACGCCGGGACCGTGCACCTTCCGCGGGGCCCGCGAGCTCGAGATCCCCGGCGCCGTCGCGACGTTCCGCGGCACCGCCGCCGCCCACCTGACCGGGACGGCGCGGGCGACGGACGTCTACGGAGCCGCACCGGCAGTGCGGATGCCCGTCGACCTGACCTTCCGCGGGCTGCGCCCCGTCGACCGGGACGTCCACGTCGACTCGTGGGTGGAGGACGACGGCACGAAGGTCACCGTGCGAACGACCGACACCTCCCGGACCGCCGCCGTACGCGGCAGGGTCGGGTCGATCCGCATCGCCGACGAGCGCAGCGACGTCGTCGAGGGGCAGCTGTCGTCGCACCAGGCCGTGTTCACGCGCTCCTGACGTCCGGCACGAAGACGTAGGGCGTCGTCGTCGCGACCCGGCGCAGACCGAGGCGGGTGAGGATCGGCTCGGAGTCGGGCGAGGCATCGACACGGACGTGGCGCTTGCCCCGCTCGATCCCGAGGCGGGCCCGGTGGAGCAGGGTGGCGCGGTAGAGGCCGCGGCCGCGCCACCCCGGCAGGGTCGAGCCGCCCCAGAGCCCGACGAAGCTGCTCGCGTCGTACTCGCCGCGGGCGGCGCACAGCACGGGCCCCTCGCGGGACTCCTCGACGACGACGACGTCCATCGACTCCGGCCTGGCCACCCAGTCGGGGTAGAGCGAGTCGGTCACCCAGGCGTGGGTCTCGCCCCACACCGTCTCGGACATCGTCCGCATCCGCGCGAAGTCCTCGAAGCAGTCGGCGGCCCGCACGACGACGCCGTCGGGGAGGGCGAGCTCCTGCTGCGCGAGGGGCTCGGCGGCGCCGAGGACGAGCGCCTCGTCGTCCTCCCGCACGAACCCGGCCGCGGCGAGGCGCGCTCCGAGGTCCGCCGGACCGTCGTAGTCGTAGGTCTTCCACTCGACGCGCTGCCCGCGGTCGGCGAAGAAGTCGCGCACCCGCGCGATGAGCCCGTCGGGGTCGTCGCCGAGGCCGTCCGGGCTCTCGACCATCGCGAAGTGGCCCGACGGGTCGAGGTCGTAGTGCTTGCGCACCGGCCCGTCGAGCTCGATCGGCCGCTCGGCCGTGCCGAGCGGCACGGGGGCCCGGGTCTCGTCGTGGAAGGTGCGGAGGAGCTCGGCCGGCTCCGGTGCGGCGGCATCGTGCTGGAACGAAGGGGGCTTCACAGGGCCAGCCAAGCATGGTCGAATCCCTTTCGTCATGCCTCTTTCCCCGCTCTCGCCCCGCGCCGCCGCGGCGCTCGACGGCGCCCGGACCGTCCCCTTCTGGACCGACCGCCCCGAGCGCCCCGATCCGCGCGCTCCGCTCACCGGCGCGGCGCCCCGCACCGACCTGCTCGTCGTCGGCGCCGGCTTCACCGGACTGTGGGCCGCGATCCAGGCCAAGGAGGCCGACCCCTCCCGCGACGTCGTCGTCGTCGAGGCCGACCGGCTCGGTGACGGCGCCTCCGGACGCAACGGCGGCTTCGTCGACGCCTCGCTGACGCACGGCCTCGCCCAGGGGCTCGCCTGCTGGCCCACCGAGACGAGCACGCTCGAACGGCTCGCGGACGAGAACATGGCAGGCCTCGAGAGGTCACTGACGGCATACGGCGTCGACGCGGACTTCCATCGGCCGGGCGAGCTCACCCTCGCCCTCAGCGAGCACCAGGTGCCGACGGTGCGCGAGGCCTTCGAGCTGCACCGGGCGCACGGCGCGCCGGTCGAGCTGCTCGACGCGGCGCAGGCCCGGGCGCGCGTCGACTCCCCGCGCTACCTCGCCGGCATTTTCGACCCCGGCGTCGCCCTCGTCGACCCCGCCCGACTCGTCTGGGGTCTGGCGCGCGCGGCCGAGTCTCTGGGCGTGCGGCTCCACGAGCACACTCGCGCAACGGGATTCGAGGTCGAGGGCGCCGGCGTGCGGGTGCGGCTCGACCGCGGCTCCATCCACGCCCGGCGGGTCGTCATCGGCACCAACGCCGCGCAGGGCGTGCTGCGCCGGTTCAGCGCGTGGGTGCTCCCCGTCTACGACCACGTGCTCATGACCGAGCCGCTCACCCCGGCGCAGCTCGACGCCGTCGGCTGGAGGGGACGTGAGGGCCTCACCGACGCCGGCAACCAGTTCCACTACTACCGAAGGACGCTCGACGACCGCGTGCTCTTCGGCGGCTACGACGCGAACTACCACTTCCCCGGTCGCATCGACCCCGCGCTCGAGCAGTCCGACGCCTCGCACGGCCTGCTCGCCGACCACTTCCTCGACATCTTCCCGCAGCTCGAGGGCATCCGGTTCACGCACCGGTGGGCCGGCGTCATCGACACGACCTCGCGCTTCACGCCGGTCTTCGGGACCGCCCTCGGCGGGCGCATGGCGTATGCCGTCGGCTACACCGGGCTGGGCGTCGCCTCCACGCGCTTCGGCGCGGCCGTCGCCCTCGACCTCGTCGACGGCCGCGACACCGAGCGCACCCGCCTCGAGATGGTGCGGCGCAAGCCGATCCCGTTCCCGCCCGAGCCGATCCGGTATGCCGCCGTGCGGGCCACGCGCTCGTCGCTCGCCGCCGAGGACCGCACCGGCCGACGCAACCTGTGGCTCAAGGCCCTCGACCGCATCGGCGTCGGCTTCGACTCCTGACCGGCCCCGGACGTGCGGGCGCGCAGGAGCGGCTAGAGGACCACGAGGTCGGTCGGACGGGTGTTGAAGCGCTCGACGCCGTCCTCCGTCACGGCGACGATGTCCTCGATGCGGGCGCCCCACCGACCGGTCAGGTAGACGCCGGGCTCGATGCTGAAGGTCATCCCGGGCTCGACCGGCAGGTCGTTGCCCGTGACGATGTAGGGCTCCTCGTGGCCGTCGAGGCCGATGCCGTGGCCGGTGCGGTGGATGAAGCGCTCGGCGAGCCCGGCCTCGGCGAGCACGTCGCGCCCGGCCCGGTCGATGGCCTCGCACGTCACCCCCGGGCGCACCGCGGCGACGGACGCCGCCTGCGCGGCCTGCAGGGCGGCGTAGGCGACCGCCACGTCGGGCTCACGCGGCGACCCGACGGCATACGTGCGCGTGGAGTCCGAGCCGTAGCCCGAGGGCAGCGGTCCGCCGATGTCGACGACGACGACGTCACCGGTCTCGATGACGCGGTCGCTCACGGCGTGGTGCGGGCTCGCCCCGTGGGGACCGGACCCGACGATGACGAAGTCGGCCTGCGCGTGGCCCTCCTCGACGATCGCGGCGGCGATGTCGGCCCCGACCTCGGCCTCGGTGCGCCCGGCTCGGAGCCACTCGCCGACGCGCGCGTGCACGCGGTCGATGGCGGCGCCCGCGGCGCGCAGCTCGGCGAGCTCGGTGGCGTCCTTGCGCATCCGCAGCTCGCGCAGCACGGGCCCGGCGAGCTGCTGCTCGCGCGCTCCAGCGTCGCGGAGGCGCAGCAGGTGCAGGGCCGGCGTCATGTCGGAGACGGCGACCGGACCGACCGGCACCCCGCCGAGGGCGAGGGCGTACGGGTCCTCACCGTCGACCCACGTGCGCACCTCGACGCCGAGCTCGCCCAGCGGCACGTGCCCGAGACCGGCGAACTCGAGCTCGGGCGAGACGAGGACGGGCGCCACGGCGGCGTCGCTCGGCACGACCAGGGCCGTGAGCCGCTCGAACGACGACCCGGCGATGCCGGTGAGGTAGCGCAGGTCGGACCCCGGTGACACGACGGTCGCGGCGACCCCCGCGTCGGTGGCGTGGCGACGCAGCCGGTCGAGCCGGGATCGCATCGTGGAGACGTCGAGGACGGAGGAAGCAACACCCATGCGCCGAACGTACCGCGCACCTCCACCCGGAGGGGGAGCCCGCCGCGACCCGCCCCTGCCTAGGCTGGGCGCATGGACGGCCGGTGGACTGCCCTCGTGGCGCGGGTGCAGGGGTACTTCGGCGTCGACACCGAGTGGGAGCGCCGCGCGGCCGACCCGGCCCGCACCCGGCGCACCGACACGTGGCTCGCCCTCGCCTTCCTCGTCACCGGCTCGGTCGGGGTGGAGCTGCTCCGCAGCATCGACGCGCTCGGCTCGTTCCAGGACTCGTGGGTCTGGCCGCACGTCGCCGTGCTCGCGGGCACGGTGCCCCTGGTCTGGCGGCGGCGCTGGCCGCTCGCCGTCGCGGCGGGGCTCTCGCTCCACTTCTTCGCCGTCGGCCTCGTCATGCCGGGCGTCGCCTCCTCGGTGCCGATGCAGGTCGTCTACTTCGTCGCGATCTTCACCGGCGTGGCCTGGGCCACCGACCGCCGCTCCATGATCGGCGTCGTCATCGGCATCGTGCTGCTGATGTTCGGGTGGCTGACGTGGCAGTTCGCGGTCGGCAGCGGCGTCGAGCAGGCCCTGAGCCACAACGGCGAGCCGTTGCCGCGGCAGGGCCTCTTCAGCCCGTCCGCCGCCTACGTCGTCTACAGCCTGCTCATCAACGTCTTCTACTTCGGCGGTGCCATCGTCGGGGGCCAGGCCGCGTGGTGGTCGGCGCTCCGGCGCGACCGCCTGACGGCGCAGGCGCTGACGATCGACGCCCAGGCCACGAGCCTGCGTCGGCAGGCCGTCGTCGAGGAGCGGCTCCGGATCGCACGGGAGCTGCACGACGTCGTCGCCCACCACGTCTCGGTCATCGGCATCCAGGCCGCGGCCGCCCGGCGGGTGATGCGCCGCGACGTCGAGGCCGCCGAGGGTGCCCTGCGCTCGGTCGAGACCTCCTCGCGCGACGCCGTCGCCCAGATGCGCGGCCTGCTCGGCACCTTGCGCGCCGAGGACGCCGACGACACGGATCCGTCGACCGCCGGCGACCCGGGCCGGGGCGGCCGCTCACGCGCGCCGGAGCCGGTGCTCGCCGACGTGCCCGCCCTCGCCGAGGAGGCCTGCGCGCACGGGCTGCACGTCGAGTGCCGCGTCGTCGAGGACGCCCCCGGCGCGCTGGTCGCCGTGCCGGCGCCGCTCGGCCTCTCGCTCTACCGCACCGTCCAGGAGGCCCTGGCCAACGTGCGCCGCCACTCGACGGCCTCGGCTGCGACCGTCGTCGTGCGCGTCGACCGCCGCGGGGAGCCGGGCTTCGCGCACGGCTACGCCGAGGTGGAGGTGCTCGACGGCGGGCGTCCCCGCTCCGGCACCTCGGGCACCGGGCTCGGCCTGCTCGGCGTGCGCGAGCGCCTCGCGACGCACGGCGGCGTCAGTGAGATCGGTCCCCGCGTCACGGGCGGCTACCGTGTCCGCGTCCGTATGCCGTTGCCCGAGGAGGCGTCGTGACCACCCCCACCCGGGTCCTGCTCGTCGACGACCAGCTGCTCGTCCGCTCCGGCTTCTCGCTCATCCTGTCGGTGGAGGACGACCTCGAGGTGGTCGGCCAGGCCGGTGACGGCGCCGAGGCGGTGCGCCTCACCCGCGAGCTGCGCCCCGACGTCGTGCTCATGGACGTGCAGATGCCGGTCATGGACGGCATCGAGGCGACGCGGCGCATCGTCGCCGACGGCCAGGCCCGCGTCGTCATCCTCACGACCTTCGACCGCGACGACTACGTCTTCGCCGGGCTGTCGGCCGGCGCGAGCGGCTTCCTGCTCAAGAACGCCGACGCCGACCACCTCATCGAGGCGGTGCGCACGGTGGCCGGCGGCCACGCGCTGCTCGCCCCCGAGGTGACCCGGCGGGTCATCGAGCAGATGGCCACCGGCGCACCGGGAACCGCTCCGGGCGCCACGCGGGAGGCGGAACCCGGTGCGGCCCCGAGCCGCGACCCGCGCCGCGACCCGAGCCGCGACCCGCGCCTCGACGACCTGACACCCCGGGAGCTCGAGGTGCTGGTCCTCGTCGGCCGCGGCCTGTCGAACGCCGAGATCGCCGCCGCGCTCTTCGTCGGCGAGGCGACGGTCAAGACGCACCTGTCGAACGTCTTCGCCAAGCTCCACCTGCGCGACCGGGTGCAGGCGGTCGTGCTCGCCTACGAGGCCGGGCTCATCCTCCGGGGGGAGCCGGGAGATCACCCGACGGGCTGATCCCCGCCCGCCCCCGGCCGACCTAGCGTGGAGGCCATGAGCACTTCCGGGGACACCGCCACGACCACCCTCACGAGACCCGCCGCGCGGCAACGGGCCACGTCGGACATCGAGCTGCGCCACCTCACCCGTTCGTTCGGGGAGATCCGCGCCGTCGACGACGTCAGCTTCACCGTCACCGCCGGCCAGCTGACCGGCTTCGTCGGCGGCAACGGCGCCGGCAAGACGACGACGATGCGCATGCTCATGGGCGTCCTCTCCCCCACCGCGGGCGAGGTGCTCTGGGGCGGCCGCCCGATCACCGCCCTCGACCGGCGACGCTTCGGCTACATGCCCGAGGAGCGTGGCCTCTACCCCAAGCAGGGCGTGCTCGACCAGCTCGTCTACCTCGGTCGCCTCCGCGGGCTCAGCGCGTCGGCGGCTCGGTCGTCGGTGACGACGCACCTCGAGCGGCTCGGCCTCGCCGAGCGCGCCAAGGACCACGTCGAGAAGCTCTCGCTCGGCAACCAGCAGCGCGTCCAGATCATCGCCGCGCTCATGGGCGAACCCCGCGCGCTCGTGCTCGACGAGCCGTTCAGCGGGCTCGACCCCGCGGCCGTCGACAACATGGCCGACCTGCTCCGGGAGCACACGGCGCACGGCGTGCCGGTGCTCTTCTCCTCCCACCAGCTCGACCTCGTCGAACGGCTCTGCGAGCGGCTCGTCGTGCTCGCCACGGGCCGCGTCGTCGCCGCCGGCACCCCCGACGAGCTGCGGGCCACCTCGGTCTCGCGCCACCGCCTCGTCCTCTCGGGCGACGCCGGCTGGGTGCGCGGGATCACCGGCGTGCACGCCGTCGACGTCGACGGGCACACGGCGCTCATCGAGGTCGTCGAGCCCGGCGCCGGCCGGGCGCTGCTCGAGGAGGCCCTGCGCCGCGGCGAGGTCCACGAGTTCTCGCCGCAGCGACCTTCCCTGGCCCAGATCTACCGTGAGGTGACGGCATGACCACCACGCAGCACCCGACCCCGCCCCCCGCCCAGGCCGTGGGCACCGACGACCGGCACGCCGGGAGGCCCTGGCTCGTCGTCGCCGTCCGCGAGATCGTCGTGCGGGTCACGAACCGCACGTTCCTCTTCTCCACGCTCTTCACCCTCGTCTTCATCGCCGGGTTCGCGGCGTTCTCGGCGTGGCAGGCGGGCAAGACGTCGACCTACACCGTCGCCGTCTCCACCTCGGAGGGCAGCCGGCTCGTCGACCAGGCGGCCGCGGCGGCCCGGGCCGACAGCGACAAGGTCGTCATCACCCCGAGCACCGTGGCCGGTGAGGACGCGGCGCGCGCCGCGGTCGAGGCCGGCGACGTCGACGCGTGGCTGCACCAGACGGCATCCGGCTGGGCCCTCACCTCCGGCGACGACGTCTCGCTGTCGCTGCAGACCCCGCTCGAGGGCGCCGTGCGCGACGCGGCGCTCGACCGCAACGCGGCCACGGCCGGCACCACGGTCGAGGCGCTCGAGCGCGGCGCGACTCTGACGACCGACCGTTTCGACGGCCAGACGACGAACCGGGGCTTCGTGCAGGCCGCGACCTTCGCCTTCGCACTGCTCTTCTTCATGGGGGCGCTGATGTTCGGCCAGCAGATCGCGGCGAGCGTCGTCGAGGAGAAGCAGTCGCGGCTCGTCGAGATCATCGCGACGGCGATCCCGCTGCGCGCACTGCTCGCCGGCAAGGTCGTCGGCAACGCGCTCATCGCGCTCGCCCAGGTGGTGCTGTTCTCCGGAGTTGGACTCATCGCGGTCTCGTTCACGGAGTGGTCGTCGCTGCTGCCGACCCTCTCGACCGCGGTGATCTGGTTCGTCCTCTTCTTCGCCGTCGGCTTCTTCGCGCTGGCCTGCCTCTTCGCCGTGGCGGGCGCCCTCGCCTCGCGCACCGAGGACCTGCAGTCCACGACGTCGCCGATGACGACGGTGCTCATGCTCGTCTACTTCGCGAGCTTCGCGCTGAGCGGCGTCGGCCTCAAGATCGCCTCCTTCGTGCCCATCGTCTCGGTCGTCGCGATGCCGGGCCGCATCATCGCCGGCGAGGCAGCCTGGTGGGAGCCCGTCGTGGCACTGCTGCTCATGGCGGCGTTCTCCGCCGGCACCGTCGTGCTCGGCGAGAAGGTCTACCGCCGATCGCTCATGCAGACCCGCGGCCGTCTCTCGTGGAAGCAGGCCATGCGGACCGCCGACTGACCGGGACGAATCCTTGACGCCCGCCTGTCGAGTCCTGACCGACGCCCGGACGGCGCGTTGCCCCACCCGACCTACGGTGGTCGGGTGGGGCAACGCGCGTCCGTCCACTCCCTTCGGCCGCGTTCGCTCCGGACCGCGTCGAGCGGGTCCCGCCGGCGCTGGCGGGGCCCGCTCCGCGTGTCGAGCCTCGCTCGGCGTCCGCCGAGGGTCCGCTCAGCGCCTGGCGGCGGACTCGGGCACCGGCTGGGGCGGCGGCGGCCCGACGTAGCGCGCGGCGGGCCGGATGATCTTCGGGTCGCGGCTCTGCTCGAGGACGTTCGCGGCCCAGCCGACCACGCGCGCCACGCAGAAGGTCGGGGTGAACATGGCCGGGTCGAGCCCGGCGAGCTTCATGACGACGCCGGCGTAGAACTCGACGTTCGCGTGCAGCTCGCGGCCCGGCTTCAGCTCGGCGAGAGCGCGCTCGACGGCGGCCTCGACGCCGGTCGCCAGCTCGACGAGCGGGTCGTCCCACCCGCGGGCCGTCGTCTTGAGCATCTCGGAGCGCGGGTCGCGGGTGCGGTAGACGGCGTGACCGAAGCCCATGATGCGCTCACCCCGGGCGACCCGGTCGCGCACCCAGGCGTCGGCCCGGTCGAGGGTGCCGATGTCGTCGAGCGCCTCGAGCGCGCGGCTGGGGGCGCCACCGTGGCGGGGTCCCGAGAACGACCCGATCGCCGCCACGAGGCACGCGGCGAGGTCGGCGCCCGTGCTCGCGACGACGCGCGCGGTGAACGTCGACGCGTTGAAGCCGTGGTCCATCGTGGCCACGAGGTACTGCTCGACGGCGCGCGCGTCTCGTTCGGACGGCAGTCGCCCGGTGACCATCCGGAGGTAGTCGACGGTGTGGGCGAGACCCGGGTCCGCCGCCACCGGCTCGAGGCCGGCGTGCAGGCGGTGCGCGGCGGCGAGGATCGTCGGGGTCACGGCGACCGCCGCCAGGGCGGCCGCGAGCCGCTCCCCCTCGTCGCCGTCGTAGAGCGGTCGCAGCCCGGCCACGCCACCCCACGCCGAGAGGGTGGTGCGCAGCACCTGGAGCGGGTCGCGGCTCGTCGCGCAGATCGCCGGCAGGAGGTCGGCGAGCGCGGGCGGGAGCACCCGCAGCCGTCCGAGCTCGGCGCTGAAGGCGGTGAGCTCGCCCGACCTCGGGAGGTGGCCGTGGACGAGCAGGTGCGCCGCCTCCTCGAAGCCGACGCGCTCGGCCAGCTCGGTGGCGGAGTACTGGCGGTAGTGGAAGAAGCCTTCGTCGCCGCGGACGTCGCCGAGCTCGGTGTCGGTCACGACGACCCGGGCCAGTCCGGGTGGGACGCTGATGAAGTCGCTGGTGGCAGTGGACATGTGGAGCTCCTCTCGGGTTCACTCGTCACTGTCCGAGATGTTGATCAACATCGTCAATGTTGATCGCGTCAACGTCCCAACCGACCGGCACCGGAGACTCCATGGCCGCCAGCCCCTCTGCCTGGATCACGACGACCGAGGCCGCCCAGCGCCTCGGCGTCAAGCGGGCCACCCTCTACGCCTACGTCAGTCGCGGGCTGCTCCACAGCGAGCGCCGGCCCGGGCAGCAGGAGAGCCTCTTCGACCGGGGCGAGATCGACGCGATGGCGTCGGCCACGCGCCCCCCGGGGAGCCCACCGCCCGTGCTGCGCTTCCGGAGCATCGCGACGGCGGTGAGCAGCCACCTGGACGGCGAGCTCTTCTACCGGGACCGACCGCTCGGCGACGTCGTCGCGCTCCCCTCACTCGACGCCGCCGCGGCAATCGTGCTGGGTTCGACTGGCGAGCAACGGTTCTCGGTCCGCTCACCCGAGGTCGCCACCGACCTCTCCCGGCTCCCGCTCCGACGCCGGATGCCGGTCGCCGTGCAGCTCGTGGCCGCAGCGGACCCGTTCGCCTCCGACACCGACCCCGACCGCGTGCGCGAGGCGGCGCTGCCCACGCTCCGCTCCGCCCTCGCCCTCGCCTGCGGTGGACGGGCGGACCGGGACCTCGCGGTCCTCACCCTGGAGGCGCTGGGTGGCTCCTCGTCGGACCGCGGGGACGTCGCCACGCTGCGGGTCCTGCTCGTCGCGCTGCTCGACCACGGCCTGACCGCCTCGACCGTGGCAGCCCGCGTCGCCGCCTCGACCCGGGCCGGTCTGCCCGACTGCCTCTGCGCCGCGTATGCGGCGATGTCCGGCCCGCTGCACGGCGCGGCACCCGTGGCGGCCCACGGGCTCCTCGACGAGGGTGTCGAGCCCGGGGCCCTCGTGGCCAGGGCGCTCCGGGAGCACGGTGGCGTGCCCGGGTTCGGGCACTTCCGCTACTCCGAGGGTGACCCTCGGGCCGAGGTCGTGCTCGCCGCCCTGTGGCGGCGACGGGGGACGACGCGGCTGCGGCGCCGCGTGGAGGACCTCGCCGAGCTCGTCGCCGACCGCACCGGCGAGCTGCCCAACATCGATCTCGCGAGCGCCGCGGTGCTGCACGCCCTGCAGCTGCCCGCGGAGGCGGGGGAGGTCGTCTTCCAGGTGGGCCGCTCGGTCGGCGTCGCCGCGCACGTCGTCGAGGAGTACGCCGAGCAGCCGCTGCGCTGGCGCGGCCGCGACCCGCAGGGCTGACGCACGGGAGGGAACCGCCGAGAGCTCGTGCCCTCGCTCCGTGGTCACGCGAGGTCGGCCGCCGCCGATCGCAGCAGACCCTCGAAGGCCACCGCGAGCCCCGTCCCCCGCACATCGCCGCCGGGCGAACCCTCCGTCCGACGCAGCGTGTGCACCGTGCGGCGGGCTCGGCGGTGCCGCACCGGCCGGAAGGCCAGCTGTGGGTCCGACCGGCGCGCCATCCTCGAGACCAGCGCGACGCCGTAGCCGGTGGCGACCAGTGCCTGGGCGACGTCGTAGGACTCCGTCTCGAAGCGGATCCGGGGCTCGAACCCCGCCTCGTCGGTGAGCCGGTCGAACTGTGCCCGGGCCGCCGAGCCACCCCTGATGACCACCCAGGCCTCGTCGCGGAGCGACGAGAGGTCGATCGACCGTGTCGACGCGGCGAGCCGGTGGTCGTCGGCGAACGCGACCACCATCGGGTCCTCCAGCAGCGCCGACAGCGACAGCCCCGGTGGCACGGTCGGCGCCGTGTCCCACGAGGCCAGCACGGCGAGGTCGAGCTCGCCCCGGACCACCAGGTCGACCGCCTCGTCGGAGCTGATGTCGACCACCGACAGGTCGACGTCCGGCTCCCGGTGGCGCAGCGCCGTCATCGCCGGCGGCAGCAGGTGCAGCGCGGCGGCCTGGAACGCGCCCACCCGCAGTCGTCGGAGCAGGCCCTGCCGATACGCGGGGAAGGACGCGCGCGCATCCTGCACCTCACGGTCGATGCGCCGACCGTGCTCTGCCAGTGCCGAAGCCGCTGTCGTCAGCTCCGCTCCTCGTGGCCCACGCACGACCAGCTGGGCCCCCCACGCGCGCTCGATCCGAGCCAGCCTCTGGGACACCGCAGGGGCCGTGAGGCCGAGTGCCTCACCGGCAGCGGTCAGGCTCCCGAGCTCCTCGATGAGGAAGAGCAGGACGAGCTGGTCAGCGAACTCGGCCTTCATGATTCTTAAGGCAACCAAAGATGCTGTTACTTCTCAACAGGTCGGCGACGCACGACGCTACAGGGGCAACCCGAAGGAGGGCCCGTGCTCCTCAGCTTCATCGCCACCACCTGGCTCCTCGCGATGCTCCCCGGCGTGGGCCAGGCGCTCATGCTCCGCCAGACCCTCACCGGCGGCCGGCGGGCGGCGGTGCCGACCATCCTCGGCACCGCCACCGGACTCGTCGTGTGGTCCGTCGCCGCCGGCGTCGGGATGTCCGCCGCCGTGGTGGCCGTCCCCGCCGTCTACCGGGCGCTCCTCATCGCCGGCGGCCTCCTGCTGGCCGCCCTGGGGGTGCGCACCCTCGCCGCGACCCGACGGGGGGCGGTCGCCGCCCCTGCCGACGACGCGTCGCGGCCGCCGCGTTTTCGGACCGCCTACGGCTGGGGACTCGCGACGAACCTCGGCAACCCCAAGGCCGGCGTCTTCGCGATCTCGCTGCTGCCCACGTTCGCCGGCAGCAGCGCGCTGCTCCCCACCCTGGGTCTCGGTCTCGTGTGGGCCTGCGTCACCGCGGCCTGGTACCTCGTCTTCGTCACGCTCGTCTCCCGCGGCCGCGCGTTCGTCACCCGCCCCCGGGCCCAGAAGGCCGTCGGCTACACGAGTGGTCTCGTCCTCATCGGCGTCGGGGTCGGCGTCGCGTGCGGACTGTGAGCGCTCGCGGGGACGTCGGGGGCGGCGCCCCGAGCGCACCCCGCACGACCGCCGGCTCCGCGGGGTCAGGCCCCGGGCGAGAGCGCCGTCACCGCAGCCAGCGCGGCACCCGAGTCCTCCGTCGCGACGAGCGCCCGGGGACCGTCGCGGACCTCGTCCCACAACGCCCACGGCTGGCGCGCGACCTCGTCCCACGACGGGACCAGCTGTCCCGGCATGTCGGGCGTCCGTGACTCGACGCGGCGCCGGTGCTCGTCCGCGTCCGGCAGCCACGTCTCGACCTGCAGCAGCGCCGCCCCACCACGAGCGGCGGCAGCGCGCCACCCCGCGCGGGCCTCGGGGACCGGGTTGACCGCGTCGACCACCACGTCGATGCCGAGCAGCAGGTTCGAGACGACGGTCAGGGTCGCGGCGGGCACCCCGGTCGGCGCCGCGGTCGGTGCTGCGCTCATGCCTCCATCAAACCCTGCACGGTGCGGCCCGCGGGGCGCGAGGCGCGATCGGCCGGTCGACCGGGAGCGGCAGGAACGGACGCCACCGTCGGTGCCGGCTGCTGTGATGGCCCCATGATCGACGTCGTGGTCGGCGCCCTGGTGCGTGACCGACAGGTGCTGCTCGCGTTCCGGAGCCGGCACAAGGAGGCGCACCCCGCCGTCTGGGAGCTGCCGGGCGGCGTGGCGGAGCCCGGCGAGCCGGAGCTGGAGACGCTGGCGCGGGAGCTGCGCGAGGAGCTCGGCGTGCAGGTGGCGGCCGGCTCGGCGTCCCACCTGTGCCGGCTCGCCGTCGGCACCTCGAAGGCGCCGGCCCGGCTGAGCGCCTGGCTCGTGCCCGAGTGGGAGGGGACGCCGACGAACCTCGCCCCCGAGGAGCACGACGAGCTCCGGTGGTTCGAGCTCGATGACCTCCCTCCCCCGGCGCACGAGGCCGTGCGTGCCGCGCTCGTGGCAGCCGTGCGCGGGCGTCGTCCCCGAGGCTCGGTCTCCACCGCCGCCGTATGCCGGGCTCCGCGCCCCCCGCGGCCGCCTCCCTAGGGCTTCCACCACGGGTCGGTGACCCCGCGGAGGTCGCGCAGGATCTCGTGCAGCTGCTGCAGACGGTCCTGCCCCACGTGGTCCGCCCACTCGGCGAGCACCCGTTCGACCTCGGCGTCCGCCACCTCGGCGACCCGTCGCAGCCGCGGGGTCAGGCGAACGAGCCGGGCGCGCCCGTCGGTGGGATCGGGCACCCGTTCGACGTACCCGGCCTCCTCGAGCTGCTCGACGAGCGATGCCGCGCTCTGCTTGGTGACCCGGGCCTGCTCGGCGAGGTCGGAGACCCGCGATCCGTGCGGGCCGATGCGCGCCGCGATCCGCGCCTGGGCGGGCGTGATGTCGGTGCTGCCGGCGGCGACGACGGCGTCGAACGCCCGCTGCTCCAGGGCCCGGGAGGCGACGAAGAGCAGGACGCCGAGCTCTCGCTGTTGACGTCGACCTTCCATGGTGTCACTTTAGACAGGAAACCTGTCTAGTTGGCGGCGGAGAGGTGACCTCCCATGGACAGTGACGCCGTGTGGCAGCACATCGACTCGGAACGGGCCTGGCTGGCCGACCTCCTGGAGTCGCTCCCCGCCGCCGACTGGGAGCACCCGAGCCTGTGCGCTGCGTGGTCCGTGCGCGACGTCGGCGCCCACCTGACCTTCGCCCAGGCCCGCGTGCGGGACCTGGCGTGGCCGGCCCTTCGCGCGGGCCTGCGGTACGACGTCTTCGTGCGTGACACGGCTCGGCGCAGTCCGCTCGGCCACGAGGAGATCGTGGCCACGCTGCGCGGCTTCCTCGGCTCGCGGCGACGCGTCGCCTTCATCAGCGACCTCGAGCCGCTTCTCGACATCCTCGTGCACAACCAGGACGTCGCCCGCCCTCTCGGCATCGACCACCCGATCCCGCCCGACGCGGCGGCGGCCGCCGCAGACCGCCTGCTCACCACCCCGGCTCCGCTCCGACGCTGGAAGCCACCGAGCGCCGTCCACCTCGTGGCGACCGACACCGACTGGACCTTCGGTGCCGGCCGCGAGGTGCCCGCGCCGATGGGCGACCACCTGCTGACCCTGACCGGGCGCCTCCCGCTTCCCCGCGGGCCGAGCTCCCCCGCCTGACGCACGAGCGCCACCGTTGCCGGATGCCGGACCACCCCGCCCCACCCCGCCCCGCCCGGCCCCGCCCGGGCCCGGACCAGCCGGCCCCCGACCCTACGGCTGCTGGTCGAAGACGTGGCGGCGCACCCAGGCGTGCATGGCGATGGCCGCCGCCGCCCCGGCGTTGATCGAGCGCGTCGAGCCGAACTGCTCGATGTGCAGCACCCCGGCGCACTCGGCCCGCATCGGCTCGGAGAGCCCGGGACCCTCCTGCCCGAAGACGAGCACGCAGCGTCGCGGCAGGTCGAAGGTCTCGAGCGGCACCGAACCCGGCAGGTTGTCGACCCCGAGCAGGGTCACCCCCTCCCCGCGGGCCCAGGCGGCGAGCGAGGCGGCATCCGGGTGGTGGTGCTCGTGCTGGTAGCGGTCCGTCACCATGGCTCCGCGCCGGTTCCACCGCCGCTTGCCGACGATGTGGAACGCCTTGGCCCCCATGGCGTTCGCGGTGCGGATGACCGAGCCGATGTTGAAGTCATGGCCCCAGTTCTCGACCGCGACGTGGAAGTCGTGCCGGTGCGCGTCGAGGTCGGCGACGATCGCGTCGTGACGCCAGTAGCGGTAGTCGTCCACGACGTTGCGGCGGTCGCCCTCCGCGAGCAGCTCCGGGTCCCAGTGGTCCCCGTCCGGCCACGGCCCCTCCCACGGGCCGACGCCGACCTCCGGCGCTGCCACGTCCCCGTCGGTCGCCCGCCCACCCCGTCGGGTCGTCGCGTCCTCGCCCCGACTCACGAGACGAGCCGCGAGAGGAACTGCCGGGTGCGGACCTCGCGCGGCGCGCCGAGCACCTCGGCGGGCGGCCCCTGCTCGAGCACGCGGCCGCCGTCGAGGAAGCAGACGGTGTCGGCGACGTTGCGGGCGAAGCCCATCTCGTGCGTCGAGAGGATCATCGTCATGCCCTCCTCGCGCAGCTCGCGGAGCAGGTCGAGCACCTCACCGACGAGCTCCGGGTCGAGCGCGCTCGTCACCTCGTCGAGCAGCAGCAGCTGCGGTGAGTTGACCATGGCGCGCGCGATGGCGACGCGCTGCTGCTGGCCGCCCGACAGGTCGTCGGGGCGGGCGCGCGCCTTCTCGGCGAGGCCGACCCGCTCGAGCATCGCCATGGCCCGGCTCTCGGCCTCGGCGCGCGCGACCCTGTGCACGCGGCGCGGGGCGAGCGTCACGTTGTCGAGCACCGAGAGGTGCGGGAAGAGGTTGTAGGCCTGGAAGACGATGCCGGTGCGCGAGCGCACCTCGTCCGCGTCGACCCTCGGGTCGGTGATGTCGAGGCCCGCGAGGGTGATGACGCCGTCGTCCACCTGCTCGAGGAGGTTGATGCAGCGCAGCAGCGTCGACTTGCCGGAGCCCGAGGCGCCGATGAGCACGACGCACTCCCCCGCCGCGACGTCGAGGGTGACGTCGTCGAGCACGACGTTCTCGCCGAAGCTCTTGCGCAGGCCGCGCACCGAGAGCAGCGACGTGTCCCCGTTCACAGCGTGCCTCCCGACCCGTGCCAGCCCTGCCGCCTCGCCACGTGGTCGGTGAGGCGCGCCATCGGGATCGTCAGACAGAGGAAGAGCACGCCCGCGACGACGTAGGGCGTGTAGTTGAAGTCGCTCGCGGTCTCGATGCGTGCCGCCTGGATCGCGTCGACGGCCCCGAGCACGGCGATGAGGCCCGAGTCCTTCTGGAGCGAGACGAAGTCGTTCATGAGCGGCGGGGTGACCCGGCGCACGGCCTGCGGCAGCACGACGTGGCGCAGCGTCTGGCCGCTCGAGAGGCCGAGGGCGCGCGAGGCCGCCCGCTGCGACGGGTGCACCGACTCGATGCCGGCGCGGAACACCTCCGCGACGTAGGCGGAGTAGGACAGCACGATCGCGACGGCTCCCCAGAAGGCCAGCTCGATGGGCACGTTGGGCAGGCGCAGCGCCGGCACGCCGAGCCCGAGCAGGAGCAGCAGGAGCAGCAGCGGCAGGCCGCGGAAGAGGTCGACGTAGACCGTCGCGAGCAGGCGCAGGGGGAAGAAGATCGGCCCCCGCAGGGTCCGCATGATCGCGAGGGTCAGCCCGAGCACGAGGATCGAGACGCCGCAGATGAGCATGAGCCGGATGTTGAGCCACAGGCCCTTGAGCACGGCCGGGAACGAGTCGACCGCCTTGTCCCAGCTGAAGAACGTCTCCTGCACCCGCGGCCAGCCCGCCGAGTGCGTGATGAGCCAGGCGAGCACGCCGAGGACGACGACCGTGCTGACGGCCGACAGCGCCGCCGACCGCACCGTGCGTGCGCGTCGGAAGTCGCGGCGCTCGAGCTCGACGGCCGAGGGAGACCAGGTGCGCTCGCTCACTTCAGCTCGGGGGCGCCCGCGTTGGCGAGGTACTGCTGCTGGAGCTTCTCGAGCGTGCCGTCGGCCCGGAGCGCGTCGACCGCCTTGGTGACGCACGGCGTCAGGGCCGAGCCCTTGTCGAGCACCGCGCCGAACTGCTCCGGCGTGCCCGCGGCGGGCAGCTGGCCGACGATGACGCCGTCGTCGAGCTGGGCCGCGGTCATGTAGAAGGCCGTCGGGACGTCGACGACGATGCCGTCGATCTGCTTGTTCTTCAGGGCCTGCACGGCGACGTCGTTGGTGTCGAAGACCTTCGGGTCGTTGCTCGGCTGCACCTGGTCGGTGATGGCCTTGTACGACGTGGTGCCGACCTGCGCGCCGAGGTTGGCGCCCTTGAGGTCGGCCACGGTGGTCTTCCCGTCGATCGGGCTGCCCGTGTAGGTGACGACCGCCTGGCGCACGTCGTAGTAGCCCGAGCTGAAGTCGACGGCCTTGCGGCGGTCGTCGGAGATCGAGATCTGGTTGAGGTCGAGGTCGAAGTCCTTGGGCGCCGGGGAGATCGCGGTGTTGAACGGCACGACGGCCCACGTGACCTCGCCCTTGGCGAACCCCAGCTCGTCGGCGATCGCGTAGGCGACCGCGGACTCGTAGCCCTTGCCGTTGCTCGGGTCGTCACCGCTGAACCACGGCTCGTAGGCCGGCTTGTCGGTGCCGACCGTCAGCGTGCCCGGCTTCACGAGCGTCAGCGACCCCTTGGCGCAGGCGTCGGCACCGGCCGTGCCCGACGTCCCGGCCGGGGCCGACGCGCCGGGCTCGGGGGTGGACGACCCGCACGCGGCGAGGGCGGCGACCGCCAGCACGCTGGCGACGGCGAGGGCGGGGCGGGGACGGGGCATGGGGGCTCCTGCGGACAAGCGGATGGCGACGTGCCGAGTCTACGAGCGGGGCGTGTGCGGTCCGGCCCGTTCCGCGATCCGGGCGCCGGCCGCACCCACAGCGTCGCGACAGCGGGGATTCAGGCACGCCCGGGCACACGGCATACCCTGTGACCCATGCACGCTCTCGCCGCCCTGCCGGCCGTCGCGCCCGCCCTCGGCCCGCAGTGGATGGACCCCACGTACCTCCTCGAGCAGTACGGCGGCGCCTTCTTCTGGATCGCCGTCGCCATCGTCTTCATCGAGTGCGGGCTGCTCTTCCCGATCCTGCCGGGCGACTCGCTGCTCTTCGCCGTGGGCCTCTTCGTCGCGACCGGGCAGGTGCACGTCAACCTCGCCGTCGCGGTCCTCGCGCTCTGCGCGGCGGCCTTCCTCGGCAACGTCGTCGGCTACGAGATCGGCCGGGCCATCGGCACGCCGCTCTACGCGCGCGACGGCCGGGTGCTCAAGAAGAAGTACTTCGACCAGACGACCGCCTTCTTCGACCAGCACGGCAACAAGGCCCTCGTCATCGGCCGGTTCGTGCCGATCGTGCGCACCTTCATCACCGTGGTGGCCGGCGTGAGCCGCATGGAACGGCGTCGCTTCTTCACGTGGAGCGCCGTGGGCGCCGTGCTGTGGGCGGCCGGCATCACCCTGCTCGGCTACTTCCTCGGGCAGGCGTTCCCGTGGATCACGGACAAGCTCGAGGTCGCGATCCTGCTCATCGTCGCGGTGTCGCTGGTGCCCATGGTCATCGAGTTCGTGCAGCACCGCCAGCGCGCCAAGGCCGTCGCGGCCGAGGTGGGCGAGGCGGCCTCCGACATCGCCGAGAGCGCGACGGGCCCCGACCGCTCGAGCTGAGCCCGCCACCGCGGCCGGATGCCGGCGGCGACCTCAGGCGTTCGGCGTGCCCGCGTCGCGGGTCGGGTCGGGCGCCCCCGCTCCGGGTGCCTGCGCCTGCGGCAGGGCCCCGGGAGCCGCGCCGGGCTGGGTCGACGGCCCGCCGAGCGCGCCCGGCTGGGTCGAGGCCGACACGCCGCCCGCGCCACCGCCGGCGGCGCCCCCGAACGAGATCGTCGGGGCGGCGGCCTCGACGGCCGGGGTCTCGAAGTACTCGGCCCGCTTGACGCCGGCCACGTTGGCCACGATGTTCGAGGGCACGCTCTCGACCTTCGTGTTGAGGTCGCGCACGAGCGCGTTGTAGTAGCGGCGCGAGCTCGCGATGCGGTCCTCGGTGCTCGTCAGCTCCTGCTGGAGGGCGAGGAAGTTCTGGTTGGCCTTGAGGTCGGGGTAGGCCTCGGCGACGGCCATGAGCCGGCCGAGGGCCTGGCTCAGCTGGCCCTCCGCCTGCGCGGCGGCGGCCGGCGTCGGCGCGCCCGACATCGCGGCGGAGCGGGCCGCCATGACCTCCTCCAGCGTGCCGCGCTCGTGGGACGCGTAGCCCTTGACGGTCTCGACGAGGTTGGGGATGAGGTCGTGGCGGCGCTTCAGCTCGACGTCGATCTGGCGCCAGCCCTCCTCGACCTTGTTGCGCAGGCCGATGAGGCCGTTGTAGGAGATGACGCCCACGACGGCGAGCAGCACGACGAGGCCGAGCAGGATCCAGACGATGATCATGGGGTTTCTCCCGGGAGCAGGCGGTCAGTGAGCCGATCCTAGTGCGGTGGTGTCGGCACCCGGCCCTAGCGTGGGCGCATGAGGACGCTCCGTTTCACGGCCGAGCTGTGGCGCTGGGAGGCCCGGGCCGAGTGGTTCTTCGTCACGGTCGACGCCGACGCCTCCGCCCGCATCCGCGAGGTCCCGCGCCCGCCACGCGGCTTCGGGTCCGTGCGCGTGCGTGCCACCGTCGGCGGCACGTCGTGGACGACGTCGGTCTTCCCCGACGCCACCCGGGGTGCCTACGTCCTGCCGGTCAAGAGGTCGGTGCGCGTGGCCGAGGACCTGGACGAGGGAGACCCCGCCGACGTCGTCCTCGAGGTGCTCGAGTGACCGGGCGCCCCGGCCCCGCCCCCAACCGGGTCGACCCCTTCGGCGAGGTCGTCGCCTCGTCGGGACGGGGGACGCTGATGGGCAACCGCGGCCGCCTCCACGACGGGGCGGGCACGCGCGAGGTGCGCCGGCACCACGTCGGCCGTGCGTGGATCACCTGCCTGCTGGAGTTCCGCGACCGGCAGGTGCGCCAGTGGGACCCGCACCGCTACACGCCGCTCTTCTTCCTCGACGAGGCCGTGGCCCTGGCCGCCGGCCACCGGCCGTGCGCCGAGTGCCGGCGCGCCGACCACGTGGCCTTCCGCGACCTCGTCGCCGCGGCGCACCGCACGAGCCACCTGCCCGCGCCGGGCCTCGACGCGATCCTGCACGACGAGCGATGGGACGCCCGCCGACGCACCCGGCGCCTGCACGCGTACGCGTGGGCCGACGTGCCCGAGGGCGCGTTCGTGCTGCTCGGGTCGGGGCCCGCCGTCGTGACGCCCGACGGCCTGCTCGCGTGGCTGCCCGGCAACGCCTACGCGGCCGGGCCGTCGCGGCGCCCGCGCTCGGGCACCGCGACGGTCATCACGCCGCCGTCGTCGGTGGCCGCCCTGCGCGACGGGTTCGTGCTGCGGACCGGGCCGCCCGCGCGCGCGTCACCGACGCCGGGTGCCGCGCCGACGGGTTCGGGTCAGGCGAGCCCGAGCTCCTCGAGCGAGAAGGCGTAGCGGTACTCCACGCCGGCCTCGGCGGAGATCCGCTCGCCGGCTCCGGTCGCGCGGTCGGCGATGGTCGCGACGGCCACCACCTCGGCGCCGTCCTCGCGGGCGGCCTCGACGGCCGCGAGCGGCGAGGCGCCCGTCGTCGTCGTGTCCTCGACGACGAGCACGCGCCGGCCCTCGATCGACGGGCCCTCGATGCGCTGCTGGAGGCCGTGCGCCTTGCCGGCCTTGCGCACGACGAAGGCGTCGAGACGGTCACCGGAGGCGGCTGCCGCGTGCAGCATCGAGGTCGCGACGGGATCGGCGCCGAGCGTCAGGCCGCCGACGGCGGCATACGTGAGGTCCTTCGTCAGCTCGCGCATGACGATGCCGACGAGGGGGGCCGCCTCACCGTCGAGCGAGATGCGGCGCAGGTCGACGTAGTAGTCGGCCTCCTTGCCGGAGCTGAGGGTGACGCGACCGTGGACGATCGCCTTCTCCCTGATGATCTCGAGCAGGCGGGCACGGGCGGCGGCGGTGTCGATGGTGGTCACGAGGCTCCATCGTAGGTGCCGCCGCCCGGGTGACCCGGCGGCTGCCCGTCAGGCGATCGTCGGGCGATCGTCAGGCGATGGTCGAGGCGTCGATGACGAAGCGGTAGCGCACGTCGGACGCGAGCACGCGCTCGTAGGCCTCGTTGACCTTCGCGGCGGGGATCACCTCGACCTCGGCGCCGATGTGGTGCTCGGCGCAGAAGTCGAGCATCTCCTGCGTCAGCGCGATGCCGCCGATCATCGAGCCGGCGAACGAACGACGACCACCGATGAGCGAGAAGACGTTGACGTCGAGCGGCTCAGCAGGGGCGCCGACGTTGACGAGGGTGCCGTCGACGGCGAGCAGGCCGAGGTAGGCGTCGAGGTCGATCTTCGCGCTCACGGTGTTGACGATGAGGTCGAAGCGGCCGGCGAGCTGCTCGAACGTCGTCGGGTCGGACGTCGCGAAGTAGTCGTCGGCGCCGAGGCGCAGACCGTCCTCCTGCTTCTTCAGCGACTGCGAGAGCACCGTCACCTCGGCGCCCAGGGCGTGCGCGATCTTGACCGCCATGTGGCCGAGGCCGCCGAGGCCGACGACGGCGACCTTGCGGCCCGGGCCGGCCTCCCACTTGCGCAGGGGCGCGTAGGTCGTGATGCCGGCGCAGAGCAGCGGCGCGGCCGCGGCCGGGTCGATGCCCGCCGGCACGGTGAGCACGTAGTCGGCGTCGACGACGACGTGCGTCGAGTAGCCGCCCTGGGTCGTCGTGCCGTCGCGGTCGGTGGCGGCGTAGGTGCCGACCATCCCGTCGGTGCAGTACTGCTCGTCGCCGGCCTGGCAGTTGACGCACTCGCCGCACGAGTTGACCATGCAGCCGACCCCGACGCGGTCGCCCACGGCGTGGCGGGTGACGGCCGAGCCGACCTCGGTGACGCGGCCGACGATCTCGTGCCCCGGCACGACGGGGAAGGGCTGCGGGCCCCAGTCCCCGTTGACGGTGTGGATGTCGGAGTGGCAGATGCCGGCGAACTCGATCTCGATGAGGACGTCGTTGCTCCCGACGGCGCGGCGCTCGATGGTCGTCGGGGCCAGCGGCTCTCCGGCGGCGGGGGCGGCGTAGGCGTGGACCTGCATGGGTTCTCCTCCTGGAGGTGGGCGGTGCGGCTTCGGGGTGTGGGGGGCGCGGTCGGGTGGACCGCGCCGGGACGGCGTCGGTCAGCTCCGCGTGGGCGGGACGGCGTACTCCTCGTCGGTGACCGGGTCGAGCCAGTGCACGACGTCGTGGTCCGCGTCGCCCTCGTTGACGGCGAGGTGGACCATGAGCCGGCTCGGGGCGGCGCCGTGCCAGTGCTCCTCGTCGGCCTCGAAGAGGACGCGGTCTCCCGCGCGGATGACCTCGACGGGGCCGCCGCGACGTTGGCACAGGCCGATGCCCTCGGTGACGAAGACGGTCTGGCTGAGCGGGTGACGGTGCCAGTGCGTGCGGGCGCCGGGCATGAAGTGCACGAGGTTGGCGCTCAGTCGCGACGGGGCGGGCGCGGCAGCCACGGCGTCGATCCAGACGTCGCCGGTGAACCAGTCGGCCGGTCCCTTCGCGGTGCCGGTCTCGGTGGTGCTGCGGGTGATCTGCACGGTCGTCCTCCTCGGTCGGTGCGCGGGTGGTGGGGCGAGGAACGGGCATGGCACCGCGCGGCACGCGCCGCGCCTGGGGGTGGGCGGTGCTGCGGGGCGGGGCGGTCAGGCCGGGGCTACTGGGGGCGCACCCGGCGCAGGGCATCAGCGAGGGCACGGGCCTGCTCGGAGAGGAGCTCGGCGCGGTCGGCGTCGCCGGCGGCGACCGCGTGCCAGTAGTCGACCTTGATCCGCACGTAGCGCTGGCGCAGCGCGACCTGCTCGGCCTCGACCTCGAGGCGGCGCTGCTGCTCGGTGAGCAGGCTGATCTGCTCGTCGGCCCGCTGCGCGCCGAGCGGCCCGTTGGCGACGTAGCTGCGCATGTCGGCGACCGACATGCCCGTCGCCGCGAGGCACGCGACCCACATGAGCTGGTCGAGGTCGGCCTCGCCGTAGACCCGGTGGCCGCTGCTCGCGCCGCGGCTGACGGGTGCGATGACGCCGATCGTCTCGTAGTAGCGCAGCGTGCTGGCCGGCAGGCCGGTCAGGGCCGCGGCCTCCTTGATCGTGTAGGTGTGTCCGGTCGTGGGTGCGCTCACCCCTCCGACGCTAGGAACTTCGAGCACTCGAAGTCAAAGCCCGCGCCGGGCCGGGTTCCCGAGGACGTGCGGTGGCGGTCAGCGCCTCACGAGGCGGGCCCGGCTGCGCACGAGGGAGCGGGGCACGACGCGCAGCAGCCCGACGATCGCCTTGTACTGCAGCCCCGGAACCGAGACGACCCGCCCCTTGTCGACGTCGTCGAGGCAGTCGGACACGAGCTCGACCGGGTCGAGCCAGAGGAAGGCCGGGCCGGGCTTGCTGATGCCGGCGCGCTCCTGGAACTCGGTGTTCGTGAAGCCGGGGCACAGCGCGGTCACGGTCACCCCCGAGCCGGCGAGCTCGCTCGCGAGGCCCTCGCTGAACGTCGTCACCCAGGCCTTGGCGGCCGAGTACGAGCCGGAGGCGATGAAGCCGGCCACCGACGAGACGTTGACGATGCGGCCACGGCCCCGCTCGCGCATGGCCACGCCGGCGGCGTGCGAGAGCACGAGCACGGCCCGCGTCAGCACGTCGAAGGCGGCCTCCTCGACGGCGACGTCGTTGCGCAGGAAGCTGCGGCGCTGGCCGTAGCCCGCGTTGTTGACGAGGACGTCGACGGGGCGCCCGGTGTCGGCCACCCGCTCGGCGACGGCCTGCAGCGCCGCCCGGTCGGAGAGGTCGGCCACGAGCACCTCGGCGGACACGGCATACCGGCTCGTCAGCTCCGCGGCGACGGCGTCGAGGCGCGCGCGGTCACGGGCGACGAGCACGAGGTCGTGGCCCCGCGCGGCGAGCTGCCGGGCGAACTCGTGGCCGATGCCGGCGCTCGCGCCGGTCACGAGGGCCGTCGGACGGGTCGTGCGCTCCGGCGTCATGCGCCTCACCCTAGACATCGGTCGTCGGCGGTGCCGTCTAGGGTGACGGACTGTGCGCATCGCCACCTGGAACGTCAACTCCATCCGCTCCCGCATCGACCGCGTCGCCGCCTGGCTCGAGCGATCCGACGTCGACGTGCTCGCGATCCAGGAGACGAAGGCCCGCGACGACCAGTTCCCGCTCGAGCGCTTCGCCGAGCTCGGCTACGAGGTGGCCCACCACGGCCTCAGCCAGTGGAACGGCGTCGCCGTCGTCTCCCGCGTCGGGCTCGACGACGTGCAGGTCGGCTTCGACGGCATGCCCGGCTGGGGCGACCCCGTCGTGCCCGAGGCGCGCGCCATCGGCGCCGTCTGCGCGGGCGTACGCGTGTGGTCGCTCTACGTGCCCAACGGCCGCGCGCTCGACGACCCGCACCTCGACTACAAGCTGGGCTGGCTCGAGGCTCTCTCGGTCGCCGGCCGCGGCTGGCTCGCCGACGACCCCGAGGCGCAGATCGCCCTCCTCGGCGACTGGAACATCGCCCCCACCGACGCCGACGTGTGGAGCGCCGAGTACTTCGAGGGCCGCACGCACACCTCGCCGGCGGAGCGCGCGGCCTTCCAGGCGGTGCTCGACGCGGGCTACGCCGACGTCGTGCGACCGCACACGAGCGAGCCCGGCACCTTCACCTACTGGGACTACACCCAGCTGCGCTTCGCCAAGCGGCAGGGCATGCGCATCGACTTCGCGCTGTGCTCCCCCACGCTCGCCGGCCGGGTCGTCGGCGCGGCCATCGACCGCGAGGAGCGCAAGGGCAAGGGCGCGTCCGACCACGCCCCCGTCGTCTTCCAGCTCGGCGTCTGAACCGCCGGCCGGGGGTCAGCGCCGCCGGCCGTCCGGGTGTGCACGGCGCAGCCCGAGAGACACCGCGACGGCGGCGCCGAGCAGGGCCGCGAGCGCCCCGCCGAGGAAGACGGTCTGCACCTGCACGACGCCCGCGCCGATGAGCGCGTCGGTGTCGAGCGGGTCGGGCAGTCGCCGCACCGCGTCGTAGTAGCGGCTGAGGCCCACCGACGTGAGCAGCGCGAGCCCGACGACCATGCCGACCATGCGGGCCACGACGACGAGCGCGCTCGCCACCCCGTGCGCGCCGGGCGGGGAGTCGGCGAGCGCCGCGTTGTTGACGGGCGCGAGGGCGAGGCCGGTGCCGAGCCCGACGACGACGAGCACCACCGTCGTGGGCACGGTCTGCCCGATCGACGCCAGGGTCCAGCCCGACATGACGAGCAGTCCGCCACCGGCGAGGAGCAGCCCGGCCCCGGCCACGGCGCCGTCGCCGAGGCGGCGCAGCGACCAGCCGCCGAGCAGCGCCCCGACGGGGACGGCGACGAGGAAGCGGACGAGCACGAGGGCGGCTCCCGTCGCGTCGTAGCTGTCGGTCAGGCGAGCCAGGAGGGGCACGTCGACGACGACGGCCACGAGGGCCGCCCCGACGAGCAGGCTGACGAGAAAGGCCCGCAGGCCCCGGGAGCCGACGACGCCGCGCGGCACGAGCGGGTCGGTCGCCCGGCGGTGCCACCACACGAGCAGGAGCAGGGCGACCCCACCCACGGGCAGCAACCCGTGACCGAGCGGGCCGACGACCTCCTTCTCGGGGTCCGACGACGCGAAGGTCAGCACGAGGCTGCCGAGGGCGACGGCCACGAGCAGGGCGCCGACGAGGTCGACCCGGCGCAGGACCGCCCACCAGCGCGGGGCCGACACGACCGCGGCGACGAGGAGCAGCCCGAGGCCGACGACCCCGACCGGGGTCAGCAGCCGCGCCGTACCGGCGAACGGCACGAAGGGTGCCCCGAGGGTGACGTCGGTGACGAGCGCCTCCGGCGCCGCGAGCGCGAGCCCGGTGACGCCGAGGCCGAGCACGACGAGCGCTCCGAGGCCGACGGCCGCGAGCCCGACCCCGCGACGCGCGGAGCGGGGGCCGAGGAGGTGGATGACGGCATACAAGATCAGCGCGGCAGCGACGTTGAGCCAGAAGATCGCGCGCCAGCCCGCCCACGCGAGCACGATGGCACCGAGCACGGGCCCGAGCACCGAGCCGAGCTCCTGCACGGCGCCGACGACCCCGAGCGGGGTGCCGCGGCGCTCCACCGGCCACAGGTCGGCGACGAGCGCGAGCGTGGCCGGCACGAGCCCGCCGCCACCGACGCCCTGCAGCACGCGCCCGCCGACGAGCACCGGCAGCTCGACGGCGAGGGCGGTGACGGCCGAGCCGACCACGAAGACGAGGAGGCAGCCGAGGAGCACGCGGCGGCGGTCGAGCAGGTCGGAGAGCCGGCCGATGAGCGGCAGCACGGCGATGTAGCCGAGCAGGAAGCCGGAGATGATCGGGGTCGCCCGCTGGAGCGCGTCGATGCCGATGCCGACGCCCGCCATCATGTCGGTGAGGGCCAGCACGACGACGTAGGTGTCGGCGGCCGCGAGGGCGACGGCGGCCGAGGCGGCGGCGAGCAGGGGCAGGCGCCGGGCGCCCTCGGCTGCGGTCACCGGCCGGTCAGGGCTTGGTGATCGTGAGCGGGGCGCCGTACTGGTCGAGCGTCAGCGTGTAGGTCGAGCTCGTGCCTGCGCCGAAGAACGGGCCGGTCAGCACGGCCTGTCGCAGCTCCGAGGAGTCGGTGAGCCCGTAGGTCGCCGAGAAGGTGCCCGAGCTGTCGCCGATGAGGAAGAGGTCGGTGACGGCCTTGCCCGGCAGCGCGCCGGTCACCGTCGAGAGCACCTCCGAGCCCTGGCGCTTCTTCTCGCCGAGCGCCGGCGAGGTCGTCGAGGTGAGCAGGGTCGTCAGGCCCTTGTCGGTGGAGAAGAGCACGGCCGGGTCGGGCAGGCCGAAGGTCTTCGGGTCGATCTTGTTCGTGCCCGGCACGAGCGGCAGCTTGGCGTAGACCTCGCCGTCGACCGACGTGATCTCGGCGTCGGCCTGCACGCCCTTGAGCGAGACCTTGAAGGTGCCCTTGAACGCCGGCGGGTGCTGGCCCCAGCCGTCCGCCGACACGACGCCGCTCGCCCCGTCCGGCACGTTCGAGCTCGCGAGGGTGAGGTGCACCGACGGCGCCGCGTCGACCTTGGCCTTGGCGGCGGCGAGCAGCTGCGCGGGCGAGGCCTGCGTCTGGCCGGCCGGCGCGCCCTCGGGTTCGCTCGAGCAGGACGAGACCGCGACGACGCCGAGCGCGGCCAGGGCGACGGCGACGAGCTTTCCGGGGATGCGCATGGGGGTCAGGCTAACCGAGCGGGGGCCGCGGTCCGGTCCGCCGGGCGGGGCGGGCCGGGTGGGTATGGCTAGGGTCGGGATCCACCCTCCACCTGTTCTCTCGACCTAGGAGCACCCCATGGCCCTGCTCGGAGTCGTCCTCCTCCTGCTCGGCGCCGGAGCCGGCGTCGTCACCTACCTCGCGTCGCACGCGGCCGGCGGCACGATCGCCGTGACGGCCCTCGGCTTCACCCGCAACGCCACGGCCCTCGAGCTCGCCGTCTACGGCGCCGTCACCGTGCTGCTCCTCGCCCTCGGCTGGGCGCTCGTGGCAGCCGCGGCCCGGCGTCGCGCCCGCCAGCGCCGCGAGCTGAAGGAGACCGAGCGCGTCGAGACGATCCGCCGGGAGGCCGAGACCGCCCGCGAGGAGCAGGAGCGCCGCTTCGAGGAGGCGTCGCTGCGCGACGAGGACCTGCGCCGCCGCGAGAACGAGCTGACGGCCCGGCACGAGGGGCTCGACACGCGCGAGTCCGAGCTCTCGGCGCGGGACGCCGAGCTGGCCCGCCGCGAGGCCGAGTGGCGCGAGCGCGAGGGGCCGTCGGTCGCCGACGTCGTGACCGGCCGCGCCGAGGGCAGCGTCCACGAGGGCACGGCCACCTGGACCGGCACCAGCGGCGGTTCCGGCACGGACGAGCGGCACGACCCGACCGCATGAGGGAGCACGCCGCCTACGTCTTCGACCTCGACGGCGTCGTGCGCGACTTCGAACCGCACGACGCGAACCCCGCCATCGAGGCCGCGCTCGGCCTGCCCGCCGGCCACGTGTCGGCGACGGCGTTCCGCAGCGAGCTCCTGCTGCCGACGATCACCGGGCGGCAGGGCTTCGACGCGTGGTTCGCGGCGATCTGCACCGCGCTCGAGGAGGTCGTGCCCGAGCCCGAGCGGGTCCGCGAGCAGATGGCCCGCTGGCGCGAGCACCGCGGCACCGTCGTCGACGAGACGGTCGAGCGCCTCGAGGTGCTGCGGGAGGGCGGCCACCGCACCTACGTCTTCACCAACGGCACCGACCTCGTGCCCGAGGAGCTGCGCCTGCTCGGCATCGACCGACTCTTCGACGGCGTGCTCAACAGCGCCGACTTCGGCGTGGCCAAGCCCGACCCGCTGGCGTATGCCGCCGCGCACCACGCGATCGAGGCCGACCTCGGGCGCGCCGTGGCCCCCGCGGACGTCTGGTTCACCGACGACCGCGAGGACAACGTCACCGCTGCTTGTGGGTTCGGCTGGGACGCCACGCTCTTCGAGCGCTGATCAGGAGAGCGTGAGCGCGTCGCCCGTGTCGTCGACGTCGACCACGACGCTCGCGCCGTCGCGCACCTCGCCGCCGAGCAGCCCGCGGGCGAGCCGGTCGCCGATCTCGCGCTGCACGAGCCGGCGCAGCGGCCGGGCGCCGTAGACGGGGTCGTAGCCCCGCTCGGCGAGCCACTGCCGCGCGTCGTTGGTCACCGACAGGCTGATCCGGCGGTCGGAGAGCCGGTGCGCGAACGCGTGCACCTGCAGGTCCACGATGTGCGCGAGGTCGTCGCGGCTCAGGGCGTCGAAGACGACGACCTCGTCGAGCCGGTTGAGGAACTCGGGCTTGAACGCCGACCGGACGATCCCCATGACCGACTCGCGGCGCCCCTCGGGGCTCAGGGTCGGGTCGGTGAGGAACTGCGAACCGAGGTTCGAGGTGAGCACGAGGATGACGTTGCGGAAGTCGACGGTTCGGCCCTGGCCGTCGGTGAGGCGGCCGTCGTCGAGCACCTGGAGCAGGATGTCGAAGGTCTCGGGGTGGGCCTTCTCGACCTCGTCGAGCAGGATGACCGAGTACGGCCGGCGCCGCACGGCCTCGGTGAGCTGGCCGCCCTCCTCGTAGCCGACGTAGCCGGGGGGCGCGCCGATGAGGCGGGCCACCGAGTGCCGCTCGGAGTACTCGGACATGTCGATGCGCACCATGGCGCGCTCGTCGTCGAAGAGGAAGTCGGCGAGGCTCTTGGCCAGCTCGGTCTTGCCGACACCCGTCGGGCCGAGGAAGAGGAAGCTGCCGGTCGGCCGGTCCGGGTCGGAGACCCCCGCCCGGGTGCGGCGCACCGCGTCGGACACGGCCCGCACGGCGCTCGCCTGGCCGATGAGCCGGGCGCCGAGGTGCGCCTCCATCTGCAGCAGCTTCTCGGACTCGCCCTCGAGCAGGCGCCCCGCGGGGATGCCGGTCCAGGCGGAGATGACGTCGGCGATGTCGTCGGCACCGACCTCCTCCTTGACCATCGGCTCCTCCCCCACCGCGGTCGCTGCCGCCTCGCGCTCCTGCGCGCTCGCCAGCTGCTTCTCGAGGGCGGGGATGTCGCCGTAGGCGATCTTCGAGGCGGCGGCGAGGTCACCCTCGCGCTGGAGCCGGTCGGCCTGCATCCGGAGGTCGTCGATCTGCGCCTTGAGGTCGCCGACGGCGTTGAGGCCGGCCTTCTCGGCCTCCCAGCGCGCGGTCAGCGCGGCGAGCTCGTCGGTGCGGTCGGCGAGGTCCTTGCGGAGCCGCTCGAGCCGGTCGCGGGAGGCGTCGTCGCTCTCCTGCTCGAGCGCGAACTCCTCCATCTTGAGCCGGTCGACCGAGCGGCGCAGCTCGTCGATCTCGACGGGGCTCGAGTCGATCTCCATGCGCAGCCGGGAGGCCGCCTCGTCGATGAGGTCGATGGCCTTGTCGGGCAGCTGGCGGCCGCTGATGTAGCGGTCGGACAGCGACGCCGCGGCCACGAGCGCCGAGTCGGCGATGGTCACCTTGTGGTGCGCCTCGTAGCGCTCCTTGAGGCCGCGCAGGATCGCGATGGTGTCCTCGACCGACGGCTCGCCGACGAAGACCTGCTGGAAGCGGCGCTCGAGCGCGGCGTCCTTCTCGATGTGCTTGCGGTACTCGTCGAGCGTCGTCGCCCCGACGAGCCGCAGCTCGCCGCGCGCGAGCATGGGCTTGAGCATGTTGCCGGCGTCCATGGCACCCTCCCCGGCCCCGGCGCCGACCACGGTGTGGATCTCGTCGATGAAGGTGACGATCTGGCCGTCGCTGCCCTTGATCTCCTCCAGCACCGCCTTGAGGCGCTCCTCGAACTCGCCCCGGTACTTCGCGCCGGCCACCATGGCCGACAGGTCCAGGGAGTAGAGCACCTTGTCGCGCAGGCTCTCGGGCACGTCGCCCTCGACGATGCGCTGGGCGAGGCCCTCGACGACCGCGGTCTTGCCGACCCCGGGCTCGCCGATGAGGACGGGGTTGTTCTTGGTGCGGCGCGAGAGCACCTGGACGACCCGGCGGATCTCCGCGTCACGGCCGATGACGGGGTCGAGCTTGCCCTCGCGGGCCCGGGCCGTGAGGTCGGTGCCGTACTTCGCGAGCGCCTCGAAGGTGCCCTCGGGGTTCTCCGACGTCACGGGGCGACCGCCCCGCAGCTCGGGGACGGCCCGCTCGATGGCGTCGGCGTCGAGGCCGAACTGGCCGGTGCGGGCCAGGGCGAGGAGCAGGTGGTCGGTCGAGACGAAGGTGTCGCCCATCGAGGTCATGTACTGCTGGGCCTGCTGGACGACCCGCAGCGAGGTCGGCGACAGCATCGGCTGCTGGGCACCGCCACTCACCTGCGGCAGGGAGGCCATCGCGCGCTCGGCCGCCGTCGTGGCCGCCTGCACGCTCGAGCCACCGGTCGTGAGCAGCGCCGGCGTCGTCGTGCCGGCCTGTGCCGCGAGCGCGAGCAGCAGGTGCGCCGGCTCGATGCTGGGGTGGTGCTTGCCCGTCGCGGTCGTCGCGGCCTGGGCGACCGCCTCCTGGGCCTTGCTGGTGAGGGACAGCTCTGCCATTCGTCCTCCTCGTGCTGGGTCTGCTCGGGGCAACCGGTTTCTACTTGAGTCTATTCCACTCAACTTCGTGCTGCTGGAGGACGTGACGGGGGCGACACAGGACACCGCCGGGTGCGGGCGGCGGGCGGGGTGCGGGCGGCGTGCGGGCGGCCCGGAGGGGACGGTTCAGGGTCGGTCGACGGGGTCGGGGTCGTACCACCCGTCGAGGTCGGCGGCGAGCGCGGCGAACCGGACGGCATACGTCGGGTCGCCGGGCGTGCGCACGTAGACGGCCCACTCGTGGTCGTCGGAGTCGTCCTCGCCGGCGAGCGCCTCGCGGACCACCCGCACGCCGGGGAACCCCTCGGCCTCGAGGTCGTCGGCCACCCCTTCGGCCGTCTCCCGGTCGGGCAGCACGATGAGGTGCTCCGTCTCGGCCGGCGTGGTCACGGGGCCCAGCGTAGGGGCGGACGCGGCCTGAGCGCGCCCCGCCCGCGCTCAGGCCGTGTCCGGGTCCTGCCCGGTCTCGACGACGCGCGTCGCGATCTCGCGCAGCTTGATGTTGCGGTTGAGCGACGCCTGACGCAGCATCTCGAACCCCTGCGTGGCCGTGACCTTGTGTCGTTCGATGAGCACCCCGACCGCGTGGCCGATGAGGCGGTGGCTCTCGATCGCCGCCTGGAGCTGGCCCTCCTTGACCTCCCGGGCCTGCTGGGCGAGCACCCGGTCGACGGCCTGCCCGAAGGCCTGCGCGAGCAGGTCGCCGACGACGAGCTCGTCGCTCGAGACGAGGCGCGGCTCGTCGAAGGCGACCCAGGCGCGGCAGTCGGACTCGTGGGCGGTCGGCACGAGCAGCAGGCCGTCGCGCTTCTCGCCGACGAGGACCTCGTGGGCGCGGGGCGTCGACTCGAGGCCGTGGCGCACCGACTCGGGCAGCTCCCCCGACCTGACCCGGCCGCGCGGCGAGAGCACGACGGGCTCCCCACGGTTCGGCGCGACGCGGAGGGTCACCTCCCCGTCGAAGAGGACGGTGAACCCGGTGACGGCCGTCGCCACGACGTGGTCGAGGTCGTCGGCGGCGGCGAGGTCGACGGCGATGCGACCTGCGAGCTCGCGCCGCATCCGGGACTCGCGCTCGCGGGTCTCGTCGTCGAAGACCGCCAGGACGAAGCCGTCGTGGTCGGTGGTGCCCGGCACGCTCGCCGAGCGCACCCGCACCCACGCCTCCCCGCCGCCCTTGCGCAGGATGCGGTAGCGGTCCTCGGCGGCCGGGGTGCCGGTGGTCTCGAGCTCGCCCGTCCCCCCGTCGGTGGCCCACGGATAGGGCGGAACGAGCGGGCCGTCGGCCACGGACCAGCCGAAGGTGTGGGTGAACGCCTGGTTGAGCTCGACGACGGCACCGGAGGCGTCGGCGACGACGAACGGCTCCTGGAGGGCGCCGAGGATCGCCCGGAGCCACGCACCGTCGCGCGACCGGGACCGGGCGCGGGCCAGGTTGGCCGCGAGCCGCGCCCTCAGCTCACGCGGCTGGAAGGGCTTGACGACGTAGTCGTCGGCGCCGTGCTCGAGGCCGGCGGCGCTGGCGTCGACACCGGCGCGGGCCGAGAGCAGCACGACGGGCAGGTCGCGCAGCGCCGGGTCGGCACGGATCTCGCGCACGAGCGTCAACCCGTCCATGCGCGGCATCATGACGTCGGCGAGCACGATCGACGGGCGCGCGGACCGCAGCCGGGCGAGGGCCTCCACGCCGTCGCGCACCGTGACGACGTCGTAGTCCTCGACGACGTGGCGCACGATGTAGTCGCGCATGTCGTGGTTGTCCTCGACGACGAGCAGCACGGGCCGCGGCAGCTCGCCGCGCGCGTCCCCGTCGTCGACGACGTCGGGGTCGACGGCCACGGCGGCGACCGCCGCCTTCGCGCGCGGCGCCCAGTCGTCGACCTCACCGAGGAACGAGGCGACGGGGCGGGGGGTGATCGACGGACGGTTGGCGGCGTCGACGGCGGCCGAGCCCCACGGCAGGTCGACGGTGAAGGTGCTGCCGGCACCCACGGCAGAGCGCACCGTGATGCGGCCACCGAGCAGCTCGACGATCTGCTTGACGAGGGCCAGGCCGATGCCGGCGCCCTCGCGCGAGCGGCGGTCGTCGGTGCGGTCGAGCTGGCGGAAGCGGTCGAAGACCCGCTCGAGGTCGCGCTCCGCGATGCCGATGCCGGTGTCGGTCACCGACACCGCGTAGCCCTGCTCGTGCGCGACGAGCCGCACGCCGATGCGGCCCTCGGGCGTGAACTTCAGGGCGTTCGAGAGCAGGTTGAGCACGATCCGCTCGAACATGTCGACGTCGACGTGGACCTCGCGGTCGAGCTCGTCGCAGGCGACGTCGAGTTCGAGGCCGAGGCGCTCGACGGCGGGGCGGAAGTTCTCGGCGATGCCGGTCGTCAGCTCCTCGACGTCGGCCAGCACCCAGTGCGGCTCGACAGCCCCCGACTCGAGGCGGGTGAGGTCGAGGATGCGGTCGACGAGCCCGGTGAGCCGGTCGGTGTTGCGCCGGATCAGCTCGAACCGGTCACGCTGGTCGGGGGCCAGGCCGTCGGCGGCGAGGGCGTCCTGCACCGGCCCGGCGATGAGGGCGAGCGGGGTGCGCAGCTCGTGGCTGACGTTGGCGAAGAAGTCCGACTTCGCGGCGTCGAGCTCGGCGAGGCTCTCGGCGCGGTGGCGCTCGTCCTGCAGGTGGCGGATGCCGCTGAGGGCCATGGCGACCTGCGAGGCGCACAGCTCCGCGTAGACCTGCAGGGCCGCGTCCCACGGACGGCGCGGGTTCTCGGTGAGCAGCAGGTGGGCCGTCGGGAGGGCGAGCCCCGGCTCGACGACGGGCACGGCGTGCCGGCCGCCGACGTCGTCCGGGCCGGGAGCCGTGCTGCCCCACACGAGGTCGGCGCCGAGGTGGTCGGCCGTGTGGGCGCGCAGCGCCGCGAGGGCGCGCTCGCGCACCTCCGCGGGGTCGGTGGCGCCCACGAGGGCGTTCGTCAGCTCGGTCGAGGCGCGCACCCGGCGCTCGGCGAGCACCTTGGCCGTCGTCTCCGTCGCGACGTTGAGCACCCCGACGACACCACCGTGCTCGTCGTCGTGGATCGCGCCGTAGGACCACGTGAAGAAGGCCTCCTCGAGGAAGCCGAAGCGGTCGACGACGAGCAGCTCGTCCTCGACCCACGTCGCCGGGCCACCACCGAGGACGCCGTCGAACATCGGGCCGACGACGTCCCAGACCTCGGGCCACACGTCGCGCACGGGTCGGCCGAGCGCCGCGGGGTGCTTGCTCTGCCCGAGCATGGCGCGGTAGCCGTCGTTGTAGATCATGACGAGGTCGGGGCCCCAACAGACGAGCATGGGGAAGCCCGAGGACAGGCAGACGTCGACCATGGTGCGCAGGGCGGTGGGCCAGGTGTCGACCGGTCCGAGCGGCGTGGACGCCCAGTCGGTGCGGTCGAAGAGGAGCTGCATCTCGTTCGCCGTCGAGGGCTCGACGGGTCGTGGGACGTCGGGCACGCGTGCCGAGATGTCGCCGTCCGGGCGCTGCGGGGTCACACGACCTCCGGGACAGAGAACAACGGTAGGCCTCCGGCGGCATCAAGCAACGGGCTGCCCCTTGGCTCGAGGCTCGCACAGTCTTACACATGCGCCCGCGCGCGCGAGAAACTCCCGCGCGCGTGGACCCCGCGCGCGAGGCCGGGGCCGGGCGCGCCTCAGCGCTCGGGGCGCCAGACGACGAGCGCCTGGGACGAGGGCGACCGCGGCGGCCGCTGCCCCGGGCGGACGGCGACGACCTCGCCCCTCGGACCGACCGCGAACACGCGGGCGCCCGAGGCGAGCGCGGCCTGCGCCGCGGACAGCTCGGCCGTCAGCTCCTCGACGCGCGAGCGCAGCGCGCTGACGTGGTTCTCGAGGTCGAGGATGCGCTGGATGCCGGCGAGCGAGACACCCTCCTGCGAGAGGCGCTGCACCTCCCGGAGCATCGCGACGTCGCGGGAGCTGTAGCGCCGGCCGCCCCCGCGCGTGCGCGACGGCGAGACGAGACCGAGGCGGTCGTACTGGCGCAGCGTCTGGGCGTGCATGCCCGCCAGCTCGGCCGCGACGGAGATGACGAAGACGGGCGCGTCGTCGTCGTGCCCACCCGGGCGCGCGCTCCTGCGTGCCATCCTCGTCACCTCCTCCTTCACTGCGGGCCGGCGTCGGTCAGGGCGTCAGGTCCGGGCCCGCTGGAACAGCTCGGCCCGGGGGTCGTGGCCGACCTCGGCGGCCGCCATCTTCTCGACGGCCTCACGGGCCTCGTCGGTCAGCCGCTGTGGCACGACGACCTGCACCCTGGCGAGCAGGTCGCCGGTGTGGTCGCCGCGTCGCACGCCGCGCCCCTTGACGCGCAGCACCCGTCCGCTGGGCGTGCCCGGTGCGACCTTGACCTTGACCTGGCCGCCGTCGAGCGTCGGCACGGCGACCGTGGCGCCGAGGGAGGCCTCGGCGAAGGTCACCGGCAGGTCGACCGTGAGGTTGTCGCCGTCCCGGCCGAAGACCGGGTGCTTGTCGACCGACACCGTGAGGATCAGGTCGCCGGCCGGCGCGCCGGGGTCGCCCTGACGGCCCTTGCCGCGCAGGCGGATCCGCTGCCCGTCCTTGACGCCGGCAGGGATGCGCGCCGTGATCCGCCCGAGGTCCGGGGAGCTGAGCGAGACGGTCGAGCCCTGCACGGCCTCACGGAAGCCGATGCGGGTGGCCGCGGACACGTCGGTGCCCGGGCGCGGGCCGGCCGGCGCGCCGTAGCCGCCGTAGCCGGCGCCGGGCGCGCCGGCACCCCCGGGGGCACCGCCACCGAACATCTGGCCGAGGATGTCCTCGAGGTTGGGCTGGCCGCCACCCCCGCCGCCGGTGTTGAAGCGCATCCGGCCGCCGGGGCCGCCCGCACCGGCCGCGCCGCCGAAGGCGGAGAAGATGTCGTCGAAGCCGGCGCCGCCGCCACCGGGGCCGCCCGCCGTGAAGCGCGCTCCCCCGTGCGACATCGCGCGGATCGCGTCGTACTCGCGCCGCTGCTCCGGGTCGGAGAGGACGGCATACGCCTCACCGAGCTCCTTGAAGCGCTCCTCCGCCTTGGGGTCCCCGACGTTGTGGTCGGGGTGCATCGTGCGGGCGAGCTTGCGGTAGGTCTTCTTGATCGTCGCGGCGTCGGCGTCCTGCGGCACGCCGAGGGTCGCGTAGAAGTCCTTCTCGAACCAGTCCTGACTAGCCATGGCGCACCTCCTTCGTCGCGGTGTCTGCAGCGGTGGTCACGCTGCCATCATCGGGTATGCCGCCGGGCTGCGGGTGCAGCCCGGCGGCGGACACGTCAAGCGGGGTCGGCAACCGACACCCGCGCCGCGCGCACCAGCCGGTCACCGATGCGGTAGCCGGGCTGGAGCACCTGCACGACGGTGGTCCCCGTCGCTCCCTCGGGCAGCTCGGCCTCCACGTGCATGAGCGCCTCGTGCACGTTCGGGTCGAACTCCTGGCCGGCCTCGCCCACACGCTCGACGCCGAAGCGGCCGAGGGTGGCCTCGAGCTTGTCGGCGATGGCCGCGAACGGGCCACCGGCGAGGTCGCCGGCCTGGCGGGCCATGTGGATGTCGTCGAGGACCGGGAGCAGCGACTCGACGACGCTGCCGACGGCCGTGTGGCGGATGACCTCGCGGTCGCGGTCGACGCGCTTCTTGTAGTTGACGTACTCGGCCTGCAGGCGCTGCAGGTCGGCGAGCAGCGTCGCCGCCATGGTGTCCTCCTCCGCGAGGGCCTGGGTCTCGCCCTCGCCGTCGGTGGAGGACCCGTCGGAGCCCTGGTGGTCGAACTCGTCCTCGCCACCCGGCTCGGACGAGGCGCCCGCGCCGCCCTCGTAGTAGCTGTGGTGACGCTCGCCCGAGCCGCCCCGGGGCGGGGTGCCGGCGGCGTCGCCGCCGGCACCCGTCGCGTCCGTCGCGGTCACGTCGGGCTGCTCGCCGGACGTGCCGTGGGTGTCGGACTCGGTCACTTGGCGTCCTTGGCCTCGTCGTCGTCGACGACCTCGGCATCGACGACGTCGTCGTCGGACGCACCGGACGTGTCGGACGCACCGTCACCGGCACCCGGACCGTCCTGCGCCCCAGCCGAACCCGCGGCGTTGGCGGCCGCCTGCTCGGAGGCGTAGACGGCCTGGCCCATGGCCTGCGACTTCGTGTTGAGGTCCTCGACCTTCGCCTTGATGTCGTCGGCCGTGGCCTCGGACCCCTCGGCGATGGCGGCCTTGAGGTCGGCGAGCGACTCCTCGACCGGCGTCTTGACGTCGGCGGGGACCTTGTCGCCGGACTCCTTGAGGAACGACTCGGTCGAGAAGACGAGCTGCTCGCCCTGGTTGCGCACCTCGGCCTCCTCGCGACGCTTGCGGTCCTCGTCGGCGTGCGCCTCGGCGTCCTTGACCATCTTGTCGATCTCCTCCTTGGAGAGGGCCGACCCGCCGGTGATCGTCATCTTCTGCTCCTTGCCGGTGCCCTGGTCCTTGGCACTGACGTTGACGATGCCGTTGGCGTCGATGTCGAAGGTGACCTCGATCTTCGGCACGCCGCGGGGCGCCGGCGCGATGCCGGTCAGCTCGAAGGTGCCGAGCGACTTGTTGTGCTGGGCGATCTCGCGCTCACCCTGGAACACCTGGATGAGGACCGAGGGCTGGTTGTCGTCGGCGGTGCTGAAGATCTCCGAGCGCTTCGTCGGGATCGCGGTGTTGCGCTCGATGAGCTTGGTGAACAGGCCACCCTTGGTCTCGATGCCGAGCGAGAGCGGCGTGACGTCGATGAGCAGGACGTCCTTGCGCTCGCCCTTGAGGACACCGGCCTGCAGGCTCGCGCCCATGGCGACGACCTCGTCGGGGTTGACGCCCTTGTTGGGGGCCTTGCCGCCGGTCAGCTCGGTGACGAGCGCGGTGACGGCCGGCATACGGGTCGAACCACCGACGAGCACGACGTGGTCGATGTCGGCGACCTTGATGCCAGCGTCCTCGATGACCTTGTGGAACGGCGCCTTGGTGCGGTCGAGGAGCGACTTCGTCATCTGCTCGAACTGCGCACGCGTCAGGGACTCGTCAAGGTGGATCGGACCCTCGGGCGTCATCGAGATGTACTGCGCCGAGATGTTGGTGCTCGTCGCGGTGGAGAGCTCCTTCTTGGCCCGCTCGGCCTCGTCGCGGAGGCGCTGCATCGCGATCTTGTCCTTGGAGAGGTCCTGGCCCGTCTTGTTCTTCACCTGGGTGATGAGGTGCTGGACGACGACGTCGTCCCAGTCGTCGCCACCGAGGTGGTTGTCGCCGTTCGTGGCGCGCACCTGGATCGTGGCGAAGCCGTCCTCGGCGTCCTTGCCCACCTCGAGGAGGGAGACGTCGAACGTGCCACCACCGAGGTCGAAGACGAGGATGAGCTCGTCCTCCTTGCCCTTGTCGAGGCCGTAGGCCAGCGCGGCCGCGGTCGGCTCGTTGACGATGCGCAGGACGTTGAGGCCCGCGATCTCACCGGCCTCCTTGGTGGCCTGGCGCTCGGCGTCGTCGAAGTAGGCCGGCACGGTGATGACGGCGTCGGTGACGGCCTCGCCCAGGTAGGACTCGGCGTCGCGCTTCAGCTTCTGCAGGATGCGGGCGCTGATCTCCTGGGCCGTGTACGTCTTGCCGTCGATCTCGGGCGACTTCCAGTCGGTGCCCATGTGGCGCTTGACGGAGCGGATCGTCCGGTCGACGTTGGTGACGGCCTGGCGCTTGGCGACCTCGCCGACGAGCACCTCGCCGTTCTTGGAGAACGCGACGACGGACGGCGTGGTGCGCCCGCCCTCGGCGTTCGCGATGATGCTCGGCTCGCCGCCCTCCAGGACGGAGACGGCCGAGTTGGTGGTACCGAGGTCGATTCCGACCGCACGTGCCATGGGTGACTCCTTGGGTGCTGATGCTGTGGTCTGGTGAAGCAGGTCCTCGCTCAATCTGCTCCGACTTCGGCATGATTGTCAAAACCGGACTCGCAAATCTTGCGTTCACTCGACTCAACTCTCGGACGGCCCCGGGTGTTCCCGACCGCCACCGCGATCTCACCCCGACCGGCGACCACCCCTTGACGCCGCCACGCACGTCAAGCATCCTTTACGTCAAGCACGCTTGACACCGCGTCGAGCGCACCGACGTGGAGGCTCCCGTGACCCCTTCCCCCGCCGCCCTCGGCCGCCGCCGCCTCGCCGCGGGCGTCGCCACCCTCGTCGGCGCCGGAGCCGTCGGCGCGCTCGCGGGGAGCATCGGCGACCGGCCGTTCGCCCTCACCGCCGCCGTCTTCGGCGCCGCCACGCTCGCGCCCCTCGGCGCCCTGGCCTGGCTGCTGCTCGTCGCGCCCCTGACCGTCCGGCGCGACCGCAACCCCACCGACAACGTCGAGCACGGCTGGGTGCAGGCCGCGGCCGCCGGGGCCTTCACCGACCTGCTCGTCGTGCTCGGGCTCGGTCTCGCGGTCGTGTCGGTCGTCGACCCCGTGCTGGAGACCCAGCTCGTGCTCCTGGCGATCGTCGTCCTCGCGATGGGCGACGCCTCCGTGCGCTACGTGGTGCTCGAGCGCCGCAGCCGCTGAGGTGGACAACGACATCGCGGCGCGACGCGCCGACCGCGGGCTCTCGCAGGCCCAGCTCGCGGAGGCGCTGGGTGTCTCGCGCCAGACGGTCATCTCGCTCGAGAAGGGGCGCTTCGACCCGAGCCTGCCGCTGGCGTTCCGGCTCGCGGCGCTCTTCGAGGCGCGGATCGAGGAGATCTTCCACCCCGACGAGTGAGGCCGTTCAGCCAGGGAGCCGGGCTCAGCCCCCCGGGAGCCGCACGGTCGCCACGGTCGTCAGCACCGGGTGGGCGTCGTCGCCGTCGCGGATCTCGCCGCCGCGCCAGACGATCGACAGGTCGGGCCCCTGGACGGTCAGCTCGGCCAGGCAGTTGTCGAACCACGGACCGTCGGTCACCTCCCACGAGCACGGCGGCTCGGGCACGCGCCGCGAGTGGGCGGCCACGGCGTGCATCGGCCGAACGAGGCTGCGGGCGAACGCCGACATCATGACGCGCACGCCGCGCGGCATGGGGTTGCGGATGGGCGAGCACACGGCCTGGACGATGCGCGACCGGGCGCCGTGGCGCTCCCGCGCGTCGACGACCTCGGCGACGTAGGAGTTGTGGACGTCGCCGGAGAGGAAGGTCACCGTGGCCGGGGCCGTCCCGCGCCGACCGCGCGCGACCTCGAGCACCATCGCGAACACCTCGACGAAGCCGTCGTTGAAGGCAGCCCAGTGCTCGAGGTCGATGGACTGCCGCGCCTTCTCGGCCGCCCGGGCCACGAGCGGGCCGTGCGTGCCGCTCGCGAGCACCTCGTCGATGGCCTCCAGGTCGTGCAGGCCCGGCGGGAGCAGGAACGGCAGGGAGGTGCCGATGAGCAGGTGCTCCACGTCTCCCGTCAGCTGCTCGTCGAGCCACTGCAGCTCCGCGGGGTCGAGCATCGAGCGGTGCTCGGGCTCCAGCACGCGCGCCGCGCGCGAGTCGACGACGACGAGCCGGCAGTCGCCGAGGTCGCGCCGGTAGCTCCAGCGGTACGCCTCGGGGTGCCGGTCGGTGCGCCGGGCGAGGTCGAAGACCGCGTCCGTCAGGTCGAGCTCCTCCTCGACCCCCTGGGAGCCACCTGAACTGCGCGGATCAGACTGCGCGGCAACGACCTTCGCGTAGACCTCGTCCTCGTCGAGCTGTGCCGGCGACAGGTTGCCGATGTGCTGGTAGACCCAGTACGACGAGAGCCCGCCCATCAGCCGCTCGTGCCACCACGGGGTCCGGTTGATCTGCTCGTGCCACGTCCACGACGTGTTCCAGTCGTCGCGGATGTCGTGGTCGTCGAAGACCATGCAGCTCGGCACGGTGGAGAGCAGCCACCGGTTCGCGTCGTCGTTCCACGCGAGCCAGTAGAGGTGGGCGTACTCCTCGAAGTCCTTGATCTCCTCTCCCGGCGGCTCGGCGATGTCGCGGCGCGTCGCGATGAACTCCCGCATCGCCTCCGAGGTCTCGTCGGCGTAGACCTGGTCGCCGAGGAAGGCGACGAGGTCGGGCCACTCCTCCTCACCGCGGGCGAGTGCGAGCGCCAGGGTGCGCAGGGCGTCGACGCCGTTGGTCGCGTGGCCCTCCCGGTCGTGGGGCACGCTCGTGCGGCACGAGCCGAAGAGCAGCCGCGTGGGGCGGCCGCGGTCGAGGGTGCGGATGCGGGGGGCGGGAAAGGGGCTCGCCGGCGGCGGCCACGCGGCGGCGTCGTCGACCGACACGGCATACGGCAGGTCGCACCCGGGGGTGAGCCCGTCGACAACCACGAGCGCGTAGTGGTGGCCGTGCACGCGGAAGGTCGGCGCCGACCAGCGACGGCCACCGGCATCGACGGTGACGAGGGCGGCGGCGGCCGTCTCCACCCAGACCGTCGCGTCCGTCTCGCCGACGTGGCGCAGCATCGGCCCGAGGACGAGGGCGGGCGCGTCGGCCCTCTCGCTCATGACCCGAGGTGGGCGTCGAGGAACGCGAGCGTGCGCTCCCACGCGTCGGCCGCGACCACGGCGTTGTAGCGCACCGGCGAGGTGTCGTTGAAGAAGGCGTGCCCGACGCCGTGGTAGACGCGCGCCGAGAAGTCGACGCCGGCCCGCTCCATCCGCGACTCCAGGTCGGGCACGGCGTCGGTGATGCCGTGGTCGTCCTCGCCGTAGAAGGCGAGCACGGGGCACGCGATCGTCGCGGGGTCGGCGGACTCGGGGAAGCTGCCGTAGAACGGCAGGGCCGCCCGGAGGCGCGGGTCGGCGGCCGCGAGGGCGAACGCATACGTGCCCCCGAAGCAGAAGCCGACGACCCCGACGCGACCGCGCACGCCGGGCTCGTCGACGACGCCGTCGACGACGGCTCGCAGCGCCGGCACGGCCCACGCGGCGAACTCCGGCTGGCGGGCGGGCGTCGTCGCCTCCCGCAGCTGCGGCTGTGCGGCCAGGCGGTCCTCCTCCGACGCGCTCGCCATGAGCTCGAAGATGCGCGCGCCCACCTCCGGCGTCAGTCCGACGTGGCCGAGCAGGTCGGGCGCGACGGCGAGGTAGCCCTGCGCGGCGAAGCGGTCGGCGACGTCCTTGACGTGGTCGACCAGCCCCCAGATCTCCTGGATGACGACGACGGCGCCGCGCGGCTCGCCCGGCGGGTCGGCGCGATAGGCGGTGAGGTCGTGCTCGGGAACGTCGATCATGCGGCCCATGCCCCAGTCCTACCCCCTCCGGATGTGAAGCGGGCGCGACAATCGGTGCATGACTTCCGCGACGACCCCCTCGGGTGCCGAGGTCGTCGTCGCCGGCGACACCGTCACCAAGCTGCACCACCCGAGGACGGATGCCGCCCGGCTGGCCGAGCGCCTCGCCGTCGTCGCGCACGGGGACGGGGCGCGCGAGGTCTGGGTGCAGCCCCTGCGCGACGCACCGGGGCGCGCGGCCGACGGACGGCTCACGAGCGTGTGGCCGCGGGTGGGGGTGCTCGACCCGGAAGACGGCGAGCAGCCCTGGGCCGAGGCCGGTCGGCTGCTCGCCGACCTGCACGGCTGGCCGGTGCCCCTGGCGGCGACCGACCGTCCGGGCACGCTGCCGCTGCGCGACCACGGCTGGCCGGCACGCCTCGCCCGGGCCCGCGCCCGGCTCGGCGGCCCGGGCGGAAGCACCGCCGTGATGCTCGGCGGGCTCGGCGACCGCCTCCTCGACGAGGTGGCGGACGAGGGGGCCGGGCGGACCGGGCGGGAGATCCGGACGGTCGTGCACGGCGACTTCCACCTCGGCAACCTCGCCCGCACCGGCGCGGGGCTGCGCCTGCTCGACCCGGACGACCTCGGCCTCGGCGACCCGGCCTGGGACCTCGCCCGCCCGGCCGGCTACTGGGCGGCCGGCCTGCTCGCCGACGAGGACTGGGACCGCTTCCTCGGCGCCTACGCCGATGCCGGCGGCCGCGCGGTGCCGCCCGGCGAGGACCCGTGGCCACGGCTCGACCTGCCGGCGCGGTGCGCCGTCTTCGTCGCCGCCGTCCGGGCGGTGGCCGGCCCCGGAGGCACCGCGCGGGGCGGCGTCGTCCAGCCCGCTCACAGCGCACTCCCGGTCGACGCTCTGGTGGCGGCCTGCTCGCGAATGTGAGGATGGGCCCCATGAGCCAGCAGCCACCCCCGTTCCCGCACCAGGACTCGACCGGCGCGGCCTACCAGCCGCAGGGCTTCGTCTGCCCCAAGTGCCGCGGCACGATGCGCACCTACGACCGCAACGGCGTGCACGTCGAGCAGTGCGACCAGTGCCGCGGCATCTTCCTCGACTTCGGCGAGTTCGAGCACCTGAGCCAGCTCGAGAGCCGCTTCGCCGCCCAGCCACCGCCCCAGCAGTACGGCGGCCCGGCGTGGGGCAGCCGGGGCGGCAAGCAGTACCGCAAGAAGGGCATGGCCGGCCTCTTCTTCTCCAGCTGAGCCCCCAGACGGTGCACGACGACGTGACGACGCAGCCGGATGCCGTCCGGCGGGCGCTCGCGCACGTGCGCCGGCTCTCGGCCGGTCCGGCCCTCGACCCGACCGCGCGGGTCACGCTCAACTTCCACCCCGACCGCCTGGTGCGCGGCGAGCCGATCCTCGCCGCCATGGCGCGCGACGGCAGCTACCGCTCCCAGTTCGAGACCGGCACGAGCAACGGCGGGCTCACCGCGCACCCCGGTGGCGACCGGTGGCGGTGGGAGAGCCGGATCTTCGGCGGCGCCTACGACGCCGCGGAGGCCGCCCTGCGCCCGAAGTACGGCGGCCTCGACCTGCAGCGGCGTGGCTACGGCGCCGCGCCGCGCTTCGGCTCGGCCCACGTGCGGCTGACGTCGGCCACGCTGGAGCGCACGACGTTCTGCTTCCCCGACAGCGTCTTCGAGCCCGAGCACTTCGGCACCGCAGCGGCGTTCGGCCTCGCGGACGTCGCGGCGGAAGCCGGCCACGACCTGCTCGACGACTACGTCGAGGCGCACGTGCACGGCGTCGTCGACCTGGGCCGGGACGTCGAGGCCCTCGTGCTCGACCCTGCCTACTGCGGCACCGGGGTGGAGGCCGACGCGCGGCGCCTGGGCGTCCCCGTCGAGTGGCACCGGGGCTTCCGCCTCGAGGTCGAGACCCTGCGGGCCCACCCGGACTACCGCGGGCCCGAGTTCGTCGTGCTCGGCGAGGCGCTCGCCGTCGACGGCGTCCTCACGCCGCCCGTGATCGGCGCGGCGTCACGCGAGGGGCGCCACGACGAGCAGGCGCTCAAGCGGGTGTGGCACCTCCTCGCCCGCTTCGGCGGCACCAGCGCCTGAGCGGGTTCGCCGTACGCCGTGCGTCGGTCCGCGCGTCACGCCGCGGGGGCCGCCCCCGGCTCGGCCCGGGTGACGACGGTCGTCACGACCGAGGTCACCGACGGCGTGGCCGGGGTCGACGAGAAGCCGAAGCGGCAGGCCGGCTCGACCCGCGTCAGGGTGCCGAGGGGGCTGCCCTCGAAACGGCCCTCGAGCGCGGTCACGGCGTGCAGGTCGGTCGCGCCATAGTACTCCCGGCGCCCGGCGAGCGCGGTGCCCCGCGTGCGCACGCCCTTCATGACCACCCGGGCGACGGGGTCGACGACGGTCGCCCAGGCCGGGCTGGCGGCGATGCGGGCCGGCACGGCGCGCAGCAGGCGCCCGAGCGGCAGCCGCGCCCCGACCGCGAGGTCGAGCTCGAGCGACGGCGACTCGACCCGCCACCGCTGCGGCCCGCTCGTCACGGTGATCGCCTCGATGCGCACCTCGTCGAAGGCATACGTCGACTCGATGAACGAGGCCACCTCGGGCGTGGGCGCGAGCAGCACCCGGTGCCCGTCGGCCGTCTCGACCATGGCGTCACCGAACGCGCCGAGGGGCGTGGTGTGCCACGACCCGATGACGACCCGGACACCCGAGGTGGAGCCGACACCGGCGATGTGGCCGCGGAAGCGTTGAGCTGGCACGGCACGAGCCTAGGCGCTCGGCTCACTCGACGCGGTTGACGGTCTCCTCGATGCCGGCCGTGATGCGGCTGTAGTCGTCGGTCGGCGAGCCGCCGAGCACCGAGCCCCACGCCGGCACGAGCTCCGCGCCGTAGCGGTGGCCGTAGCCGTCGGGCGGGTCGTGGCCGACCGCCATGTCGGTCGTCAGCTGCCAGAACGTCACAAAGGGGATCCACGTGACGTCGGGGTTGACGTCACGGCCGCGCGGCTCGCGCAGCCAGTCCGGCTCGGCGCCGAGGAGGGCCGGGTTCCACCAGACGACGGGGTCGGAGGGGTGCTGGGCGTAGACGAACCGCGGGAAGTCCCAGGCGCCGTAGTCGCGCCCGTAGTAGTCGTGCGTCAGCTGGTCGCCGTTCGCCGCGAACCGGACGTGCAGGCCGTCGTCGACGACCGGCACGATCTCGGGCGAGCCCTCGGTGCGCTGCGCCGTGAGCTCCGCCGCGATGTCGGTGAAGCTCGGGGTCCCGACCCACACCCCGCCCTGCGCCCGGGAGAGCATGTCGGCGGCGTCGGTGAACGCGGCCTGGCCGCCGTAGGACCCCAGCGACTCGCCCCCGACGACGAGGCGCGGGCGCGAGCCCTCGGGCAGCGTGCGCCACACGGCATACACCTTGTCGAAGAGCGCCCGGCCGGCCTCGCGGGGGGTGTCGCGGTCGGTCATGATCGACATGGCGCTCGGCAGGTAGGAGTACTGCATCGCGGCGACCGCGCTGTCGCCGTCGCTGAGGTACTCGATCGACTGCACCGACCAGTCGTCGACCCAGCCGGTGCCGGTGGTCGTGATGACGGCGAGCACGCGCCGGTCGAACGCCCGCGTGCGCTGGAGCTCTCGCACGACCGCGTCGGCGACGTCGGCGACGCTGCGGTCGTCGGTGCGGCCGGCATAGACCCGGATCGGCTCGTCCGCGGACCTCCCCGTGGCGGAGGAGATCTCGGCCGCGGTCGGGGCGCTCGTGACGAACATCTGCCCCTGGAAGCCGAGGCTGTCGTAGGGCTCGAGCGACCCGGGGCCGCCCGAGCGCAGTGGCGACACGGGGGCGGTGCGACCGCTCGGTGAGCTGGAGTTGACCTGGGCGGCGATGCCGGCGAACGCCTGCATGCCGCGGTGGAAGAGGACGTTGTCGGTGACCCACGCCGCGGCGATGGCGACGACGACGACGGCGATGACGGTCGCGATCGTCTGCGGCACGACGTGCCCCGCCGCCTCGGCGATGCCGTGGGTGGCGCTCCGCAGCCCGCGCGCGACGGAGAGGAAGAGCACGGCGACGACGGTGGCCAGCACGAGCGCGAGAGCCCAGTCCAACGGGTCGAGGGGCGCGAGCCCGACGACCGCCGCGGTGCGGGCCTGCGAGCGCACGTTCGCCACGGTGAGCCCGAGCACCGCCACCGCGCCGAGCACCGGCGCCGCGACGAGCAGCACGTGCCGCGCCTGCTCGCTCACGGTGACCCGGAGCCCGATCCACCGCCCGACCGTGCGCACGACCCAGGCGACGACGACCCCCAGCGCGTAGCCCGCCACGGCGCACAGCCCGCTGATGAGGCCCTGGTAGTACCACGTGCGGGGCAGCAGGCTCGGCGACATCGAGGTGAGGAAGTAGGCGGCGCCGAGGAGCAGCCCGGTGCGCGAGAGGTGCCACCACGGTCGCCGTGTCCGGCGCGCGGCGGTCGCGTCTGGCGCAGCGGTCGCGTCTGGCGCTGCGGTCTCGTCGGGCATGGCACCACCGTAGGTCGCGGGCGGCCCTCGCCGCCTCCGGCACCTCCCCTGGGTGACGACCCTGACCGGGCAGGATCGGGGGCAGGATGGGGTCATGCCTGCTGACGACGACCGCATCGCGACCTTCACCCGCGACGGCCTGCACTTCGAGGTGACCGATGCGGGCCCGGCCGACGGCGAGGTCGTCGTGCTCCTCCACGGCTTCCCGACCGACCGCACCGGCTGGGACCGGGTCGCCGAGCGGCTGCACGCGGCCGGGCTGCGCACCCTCGCGCCCGACCAGCGCGGCTACTCCCCCGCCGCGCGCCCGGCCGGCCGTGACGCGTACCGCCTCGAGGAGCTCGTGGCCGACGTGCTGGCCCTGGTCGACGCCACCGGCCGCGAGCGCGTGCACCTCGTCGGTCACGACTGGGGCGGCGCCCTCGCCTGGCTCGTCGCGGCCAACCACCCCGACCGCATCGCCTCGCTCACCGTGCTGTCGACGCCCCATCCCGCCGCGATGTCGCGGGCCTGGCGCCGGGGCCTGGAGCAGAAGCGCAAGTCCTGGTACATGGCCGCGTTCCAGGTGCCCTGGGTGCCCGAGCGCGTCGTGGCCGCCACCTTCACCACCCTGATGGCCCGCTCGGGCCTGCCCGATCCCGAGCGCAGCAGGTATGCCGCCCGGCTGGCCCACGCGGACGCGCTCACCGGGCCGATCAACTGGTACCGCGCGGCCGGCCGCTCGCACGTCGGCGCGCACCGCGTCGAGGTGCCGACCACCTACGTGTGGGGCTCGCGCGACGCGTTCCTCGGGCGCACCGCCGCGGAGCTGACCCGAGAGCACGTGGGCGCCGACTACGCCTTCGTCGAGCTCGACGCCGGGCACTGGCTCCCGGAGACCCGCGACGCCGAGGTCGCGACCGCCGTCCTCGACCGGGTCCACCCGAACCCCCACACCCGCCGCCACCCCCACCCCTGACCCCACCCGAACCAAACCGTCGAGAGGCCACTCTTGGTGGGTCAGCGCACCTCGAGAGGCCAAACCGGACGGCATACCTGCTCGTCGAGAGGCCACCCTTCGTGAGTCAGCGCGCGTCGAGAGGCCACCACTCGTGAGTCAGCGCGCGTCGAGAGGCCACCCTTCGTGAGTCAGCGCGCGTCGAGAGGCCAGAATCCGCTCGCACCGAACGGCCTCTCGACCCGAGCGGACCCGCAAAGGGTGGCCTGTCGACGGTGGCGGACCCACCAGAAGTGGCCTTTCGACGGTTGAGGGCGGGAACAACCGGCGGGGGCGGGTAGGTTGCACGACCGTGAAGATCGACATCTGGTCCGACATCGTGTGCCCGTTCTGCTACCTCGGCAAGCGCCGGCTCGAGGCCGCGCTCGCGACGTTCGAGCACGCCGACGAGGTCGAGGTGACCTGGCACAGCTTCGAGCTCGACCGTGGCGCGCAGCCCGTGTCGGACCTCCCGCTCGTCGACCTCGTGGCCCGCAAGTACGGCACGAGCCGCGAGCAGGCCGTCGCGCAGCACCGCTCGATGGCTGAGGCGGCCGCCGAGCTGGGCCTCGCCTTCAACTGGGAGCAGGCCCGCTACGGCAACACCTTCGACGCCCACCGCGTCGTCCACCTCGCCGCCGAGCACGGCCTCGCCGACGCGGCGCACGAGCGCCTCATGCGGGCCTACTTCACCGACGGGCTCGCGGTCGGTGACCGCGAGGTGCTCGTCGGGCTCGCCGGCGAGATCGGCCTCGACCCCGACGTGGTGCGCGCGATGCTCGAGTCCGACGATTACGGCAACCACGTGCGCAGCGACGAGGCGACGGCCAAGATGCTCGGCATCGAGTCGGTGCCCTTCTTCGTCCTCGACCGCAAGTACGGCGTCTCCGGCGCCCAGCCGCCCGAGGTCTTCACGCAGGCCCTCCAGACGGCGTGGGAGACGCGCCACGAGGTGCCGGAGCCGGTCGCGGCGGGCGGCGGCTGCGGCGGTGGCTGCGGCGCCGGCGGCTGCGGGGGCGCCTGCAGCGCCTGAGGCCTACCGTGGTGGGCATGGCCCACCCGATCATGTTCGACGGCGGCGACCCCTACCTCGCCCGCGTCCGCGCGATCTGCCTCGCCTTCCCCGGTGCCGACGAGAAGGTGTCGCACGGACGCCCGACGTTCTTCACGACGAAGGTCTTCCTCACCTACGGCGGCGTCGTCAGGGGTGACCACGACCCGGAGCCGTACCGGCAGTCGGTGCTCGTGCTGCCCGACGCGTCCGAGCGACCGGCCCTGCTGGGCGACGACCGCTTCTTCGACCCCGCCTACGTCGGGCCCTCCGGCTGGGTCGGGCTCGACCTGCGCGCGTGCGGGTCACCCGACGAGCTGGACTGGCAGGAGGTGGGCGAACTCGTCGACGCGTCGTACCGCCTCACCGCCCCCGCGCGACTCGTGCGCGCGCTCGACGACGCCCGCCCCACGGGCGCGTAGGGTACGCCTCGCGACGGCGACGGAGGACGCACATGGGACGGCATGCGGAGGTGGGGACGACGGGGTCGTTGCGCGCCGTCGTGCTGACGCTCACCGCGTCGGTCCTGCTCGTCGCGGGCGGTGTCGCCATCCTCTGGTCGGCCTCCGACCTGCGCGTCGGGCCGCCCGGCAGCGTCTCCCAGACCGTGGCGGACGACGGGAGTCCGGGGGTGGTGCGCCTCGGGCAGCTGCGCGACGCGGGCGAGCTCGACGAGCTGGAGCAGCGGGGCGCGGCGTGGACCGACCTGGCGGCGATCCGCCTCGCGATGGGTCGCGAGGTCGTCGCGCTCGTGGACGCCGAGCGCCGGCGGGAGGGGTGCGCCCCGCTCTCGCCCAGCCTCGTGCTGCGGCGGGCGGCCCAGCTCCACACCGCCGACATGGCCGACGCCGGCTACCTCTCCCTGACCAGCCCCTCGGGCGTCACGCTGCTGCAGCGGGCGCGCGACCTGGGCTACGCCGGGCCGATGGTCGGCGGCAGCGTCTCCGTCGACCACGCTGGCCCCGAGGGGGTCGTGCACGCCTGGCTGGGCGTCGCACGCTCCCGCACGACGCTGCTCGACTGCTCCTACAACCAGGTCGGCGTCGGCTTCGCGACCACCGACGCGAACCGGACCTACTGGACGGTGGCGCTCGGTGGCTGAGCCGACGGGCGCGCCCCTGCCGCGCTGGCACTCCCAGGACCGCCACGTCGTGCGCTTCGAGTGGGGCGCCGCGGGCGCCGAGGCCCTGACGAGGTATGCCGTCGCGTCGGGCTCACCCGTCTGTGCGGTCGTCGTCGACGTCCTCAGCTTCACGACGTGCGTCTCCGTCGCGGTCGACGCCGGGGTGCGCGTGCACCCCTACCGGTGGAAGGACGCGACGGCCGAGGCGTTCGCCGCCGAGCGCGGCGCCGTGCTCGCCGTGCCCCGCCCCGTCGGGCGCGCGACCGGCGGCATCAGCCTGTCGCCCTCGACGATCCGCGGTGCCGCGGGGCTGCGCGACCTCGTGCTGCCCTCTCCCAACGGCGCCACGACGAGCGCCGTGCTCGCCGGCACCGGGGCCGACGTCGTCGCCGGCTCGCTCCGCAACGCGTCGGCCGTGGCCGGGTGGATCGTCGGCTGGCTCACCGACCGGCTTGTCGCGACTCCCCGTCCGGGGCCGGGCGGTGGGCCGACCGTCGTCGTGGTGCCGAGCGGGGAGCGCTGGCCCGACGGGTCGCTGCGCCCCGCCGTCGAGGACCTCTGGGGCGCGGGGGCCGTTGTGGCCGCCCTCGCGACAAGGCTCGAGCACCGCGGCGGAGCGCTCCTGCTCAGCCCCGAGGCCGAGCTGGCCGGCACGGCCTGGCGCGCGGTCGAGGCCCGGGCGGGCGAGGCGCTGGCCGACTGCGCGAGCGGGCGTGAGCTCGTCGAGCAGGACTGGGCCGACGACGTGGCGGTCGCCGCCGAGGTGGATGCCTCCGACGTCGTGCCGGTGCTGACGGACGGCGTCTACACGGGCCACCGGGCCTGACCCGCCCGCCCGGCTCACGGCATACGGCGGGGGCGCCGCCGACGGACGACCGTTGCCCGCCGGCCGAGACCTGAGGCGCGCAGCGCCACGCCTGCCGAGAGCACGTCGTGCGACCGACGGTCGTCGGTCGGCGCCACCGGTCGGCGCGCTACTGGCCGAGCGCCGACCAGAACGCCGAGGCGGCTCGGGACGGGCGGCCCGTGCGCCGCTCGGAGCGGTCCGCCGACCCCATCAGCGCCGTCACGGCGTTGACGCCCAGCCAGCGGAGCGGCTCGGGCTCCCACGGCCGCGACGTGCGCCCGGCCCAGGGCAGCGCGGCGAGCTCGTCGGGGTCGTCGTCGCGGATCATGGCGGCGAGGGTGCGGCCGGCGAGCGCCGAGGTGGCGACGCCGTCGCCGACGTAGCCGCCGGCGAAGCCGAGGCCGGTGTGCCGGTCGTGGTGCACCGACGGGAACCAGTCACGCGGCACCCCGAGGTTGCCGCCCCAGGCGTGCGTGAAGGTCACGCCGTCGAGCACCGGGAACAGCTCGACGAGGATACGCCGCAGGCTCGCGTGCACCCGCTCGTCGCGGTCGTAGCGCGGCGCGACCCGCGAGCCGTAGTGGTAGGGAGCGCCCCTGCCCCCGAAGGCGATCCGTCCGTCGCGCGTGCGCTGGCCGTAGATCGTCAGGTGCCGGTTGTCGGCGAACGTCGTGCGTCGCTCGAGGCCGATCTGCGCCCACGTCGACTCCGGCAGCGGCTCGGTCGCGGTCATGAGGGAGTAGATCGGGGCGAGGGCGCGGCGACGGCCGGGCACGGTCGGCGTGTAGCCCTCGGTCGCGAGGACGACGTGCTCGGCGCGCACCGTGCCGTGCGGCGTGACGACGCGGCGGCTGCCGACCTCGACCGCCGGGGTCTGCTCGAGGACGGTGACGCCGCGCCGCTCGACGGCGTCGGCGAGGCCGCGCACGAGGCGGGCCGGGTGGATCGCCGCGCAGTGGGGGGTCCACGACCCCCCGAGCGCCTGGCTGACGCCCGCCATCTGCGTCACCTCGTGGGCGTCGAGGAGGCGGTGGTCCTCGTCGCCGAAGCCCCACGCGTGGTGCTCGGCCACCTCGGCGCGCACCCGGTCGAGCTGCGCGGGGTTGCGGGCCACCGCGAGGTAGCCGCCCTGGTCGAAGTGGCAGTCGATGCCCTCGGCGGCGGCGACCCGGCCGACCTCGGCGACGGTGTCGTGCAGCCGGTGCTGCATGCGCACCGCCGCGGCGCGACCCCGCTCGGCGGCCATCCGGGTCAGCGAGGCCGGGAAGAGCGCCGAGCACCAGCCCCCGTTGCGACCCGAGCCACCGAAGCCGGCGACCTCCTTCTCGACGACGGCGACCCGGATCGTCGGGTCGGCCGTGACGAGGTGGTAGGCGGTCCACAGCCCGGTGTAGCCCGCGCCCACGACGGCCACGTCGACGTCGAGGTCGGCGCCGAGGGCCGCCCGCGGCTCGATGGGGTCGATCGTGTCGTGCCAGAGGCTGAGGCCGCGGTATCCGCTCGGGGGCATGACGGGGATCATGCCACCGCAGCCTGTGCCCGTTGAAGGGTTCGGCTCGACTCTTTTCGTTGGAACGACAGTCAACGACTTCGGATTCCGTCGCGAACCGGGCATCCCTCCACCACTTCCGCCGAGACGTCCGACGCGGCATGATGCCCGCATGAGCACCCTCGACCGCACCCGCCTCGCCGACCTCCACGCCCGCGAGCGGGAGGCCTTCACGGCGGCGCGACCGCGCTCCCGGGCCCTCGCCGAGCGGGCCGCGCAGCACATGCCGGGCGGCGTGCCGATGAGCTGGATGGTCAAGTGGCCCGGCGACCACCCGGTCTTCGTCGACCACGCCGCGGGCGCGCACTTCACCTGCGTCGACGGCATCGACCACGTCGACCTCTGCCTCGGCGACACCGGCGCCATGATGGGCCACTCCCCCGCGCCCACGGTCGAGGCGGTCACCCGCCAGCTCTCCCGCGGCATCACGACGATGCTGCCCACCGAGGACGCCATCGCCGTCTCGACGGGCCTCGCCGAGCGGTTCGGACTGCCGTACTGGCAGTTCACGCTGACCGCCACCGACGCCAACCGGCACGCGATCCGCTATGCCCGCCACCTGACGGGGCGCAGCAAGGTCGTCGTGCACAACTGGTGCTACCACGGCTCGGTCGACGAGGCGTTCGCGACGCTGGGCCCCGAGGGGCGCACCGTCGACCGCCCCGGCAACATCGGCGCGCCCGTCGCGACGGCGGAGACGACCCGGGTCGTCGAGTTCAACGACCTCGACGCGCTCGAGCGCGCGCTCGCCCACGGCGACGTCGCCGCGATCCTCGTCGAGCCCGCGCTGACGAACATCGGCATCGTCCTGCCCGACCCCGGCTACAACGAGGGGGTCCGCGAGCTCGCCACGCGCTACGGCGCCCTCCTCGTCAACGACGAGACGCACACGATCTGCGCCGGCCCGGGCGGCTACACCGGCGCCCACGGCCTCGAGCCCGACCTGCTCGTCATCGGCAAGTCGATCGGCGGCGGGATCCCTTGCGGCACCTTCGGCTTCAGTCAGGACATCGCCGACCGCATCGTGCGCTCGGTCGAGCTCGAGGACGTCGACGTGGGCGGCATCGGCGGCACGCTGGCCGGCAACGGCCTGTCGATGGCGGCGATGAAGGCCACGCTCGACCACGTCATGACGCCCGCTGCGTTCGAGCACATGGTGCCGCTCGCCGACGCGTGGGCCGACGGGGTGCAGTCGGGCATCGACGAGGTCGGGGCGCCCTGGCACGTCACGCGCCTCGGGGCGCGGGCGGAGTACAACTTCTCCCTCGAGCCCTCGCACGACGGCCAGCAGGCCCACGACGCCGACGACTTCGAGCTGCAGCAGTACCTCCACCTCTACGCGCTCAACCGCGGCATCCTGCTGACGCCGTTCCACAACATGGCGCTCATGAGCCCGTCGACGACGCAGGCCGACGTCGACGCGCACAGCGCGATGTTCCTTGACTGCGTGCGCGAGCTCTTCGCCTGACGCGCCCGGCGGGCGGCGTCGGCCGCCCGCTGCAGGGGTCAGGCCACCCGGGAGGGCCGCCCGAAGCGGGTGGCCACACCGGGCGACCACAGCGCGCGCAGCCGCGGTCCGGTGGCCGTGACGCCGCTCGCCCCGAGGAGGTCGTCGTCGAGACCGACGACCTCCGCCTCGTGCAGCGGCCACGGCTCGTGCTCGTTCGGCACCCAGATCGTGCGTCCCGCCACGCGGGTGTGCGCGCCCCAGCGGGCCGTCAGCCACGTCTCGAGCGGCGTCGGCTCGACGCGCTGCCCGACGCGCACGCTGAGCCGGCTGCGCAGGCCGCGCGCGGGCGCCCACCGCCGGCTCTCGTAGGTCACGACGTCGCCGTCCCGCTCGAGCCGCATCCGCGCCCAGGTGTAGGGGATGCCGAGGCCGGCGCGGGCGGCGAGCACGACGAGCGCGCGCTCCGTCTCGAGCGAGCGGAAGAGCACGCCGTGCCGGCCCGCGTCGTCGACGGAGTAGAGCCGGATGTTCGTCTCGAGGAAGCTGCCGAGCCACGGCAGCCGGGGCGACGGGGCCCGCCCGAGCCGGATGCCGTCCATGACGAAGGGCACGAGGGCGGCATACGTGCGCCCGTCGGCGAAGACGTCGGGACGGGTGCCCGCGGGGAAGAACGGCGCGACCGCGTCCGGGTCGACGGGCCAGTGCACGAAGGTCAGGTCGCGCCACACCTGGTCGAAGACGACGGGTCGGCGCAGCGCGGGCGGGGTGACGGGGTAGCCCTCGAGGGCGGCGCTGGAGGCCGGTGCTGCGTCCACGAACCCATCGTCGCACCTGCGCGGGCGCACTAGCGTGGGGGCGACGGCCCGGGCGACGCGCGAGGAGCGGACCATGACGGTGGAGGCACTGGCGGAGGACACGCGTCGGCGACGCACGACGAAGCTCGGCATCGTCGGCGCGGGTGCCGTGGGGGCGACGCTCGCGTATGCCGCCCTGATGCGGGGCGTCGCCCAGACCGTCGCGCTCTACGACGTCAACACCGCCAAGGTGCGCGCGGAGGCCCTCGACCTCAGCCACGGCATCCAGTTCGTGCCGATGGCCCACGTCGAGGGCTCGGACGACGTCGAGGTGCTCGCCGACTCCGACGTCGTCGTCTTCACGGCCGGGGCCAAGCAGAGGCCCGGCCAGTCGCGGCTCGACCTCGCCGAGTCGACGATCGGCATCGTGCGCTCGATCCTGCCGCGGCTCGTCGAGGTCGCACCCGACGCGGTGCACGTCATGGTGACGAACCCCGTCGACGTCGTGACCTACGCCGCCCTGCAGATCTCCGGGCTGCCACCCGCGCGGCTCTTCGGCTCGGGCACCGTGCTCGACTCGTCCCGGCTGCGCTTCCTGCTCGCCGAGCACATCGGGGTGGCGGCCCAGAGCGTGCACGCCTACGTCGTCGGCGAGCACGGGGACTCCGAGCTGCCGCTGTGGGACTCCGCCTCGGTCGGCTCGGTCCCGCTGCTGCGGTGGCGCACGCCGGACGGCGCCGTCGCGCTCGACGCGGCCGCGCGCGAGCGGATCGCCGCGGACGTCGTGCAGTCGGCCTACCGCGTCATCGAGGGCAAGGGCGCGACGAACTACGCGATCGGGCTCGCCGCCACGCGCATCATCGAGGCGGTGCTCTACGACGAGCACCGCATCCTGCCGGTCTCCTCGCTGCTCGACGACTACTACGGCATCGGCGACGTCTGCCTCTCCGTGCCGGCCATCGTGCACGCCGGCGGGGTCGGTGACCGGGTCGAGGTGCCGATGACCGACGCCGAGCTGGGCGGGCTCCGGGCGTCGGCGGAGGCGGTGCGCGCGACGGCCCGGCGCTTCGGCTTCTGAGGCGGGAGCAGAATGGGGACGTGACGCCGTCCGCAGCAGCACCCGGCCCCGAGGCGGGAGCGACCGCACCCGTCGGGCCGAGCGCGCCGTCCCGGGCGACGTACCACCACGGCGACCTGCGGCGGGCCCTCCTCGAGGCCGGCATCGACCTCGCCCGCGAGGGCGGCCCCGACAAGGTGGTGCTCCGGGAGGCCACGCGCCGCGTCGGCGTCTCCGCCAACGCCGCCTACCGGCACTTCACCGACCGGGGCACGCTGCTCGAGGAGGTGGTCTCCCGGGCCCAGGCGCGCGCGGCCGACGTCATCGCCGCGACCATGGACGCCGTGCCCGACCGGCTCGACGCCCGGGCCCGGGCCCGCGCCCGCTTCCGGGCCGTCGGGGTCGGCTACCTCCGCTTCGCGATGGACGAGCCCGGCCTGTTCCGCACCGCGTTCGCCGTGCCGGTCGACCTGCGCCGGTCCGGTTCGGCCGACGCAGCCGGGCAGTCCGGACGCACACCGTTCCAGCTGCTCGCCGACTCGCTCGACGACATGGTCGAGGTCGGCGTGCTGGCGGCCACGCAGCGACCCGGCGCCGAGCTGCTCGCCTGGTCGGCGGTGCACGGCATGGCGATGCTCGCCCTCGAGGGCCCGCTGCGCGACCTGCCCCCCGGCGCCGTCGACGCACTGGCGCCGCGGCTCGTGCGCATGGTCGACCTGGGGCTCGGCCTGCCCGACGGCCTCACCGACCCGGCGCCCGGCTGATCAGACCCACTCGACGAGCTGGACGACGAGTCCGTTGGGATCGCGGTACTGCACGTAGCGCTCGCCCCAGGGCTCGGTCTCCGGTGGGGTGACGACCGGCACCCCGGCTGCCACGAGGCGCTCGTGGGCGGCGTCGAGGCCCTCGACGACGAAGGCCAGCAGCAGGCCCGGGCCCGCCGCACCCGCCACCTCGGCCGGCTTGAAGGAGGCGAGCCCGGTGCGCAGCAGCACGACGTTCGACCCCCCGGACGGGTGGCTCAGCGAGACGAAGCCGTCGGCCCGCATCTCGACGGCGTGGCCGAGGTGCTCGACGAGGAAGGCGGCGGACGCCTCGGGGTCGGCGACGTTGAGCGAGATGGCGGAGCCGGTCACGGTGACGGTCATGGGACACCCTCCTGGGTTGTTTCCGTATGGCGTACGGATCGTTAACGTACGGCATACCGGATCTGTTCCGACGACCGACGGAGGATGCATGGGCAGCGTGCGCCTGCTGTGGCGCCACGAACGACCCCAGCCCGCCCGCCCGGGGCGCCGCCCCCGCATCGGCGTCGACGACGTCGTGACCGCCGGCATCCGGGAGGCCGACGCGCACGGGCTGCACGACGTGTCGCTGCGGCGCGTGGCGGAGCGCCTCGGGGTCGGGGTGATGACCCTCTACGGGCACGTCGACGACAAGGCGACGCTGCTCGAGCTCATGGTCGACCAGTGCCGGCTCGACATGGCGTGGAGCCCGCTCGCCGGGACGCCACGCGTGATGCTCGAGCAGGTGGCGGAGGAGAACCTCGCGCTCTTCGCGGCCCACCCGTGGCTCGCCCACGTCGAGACCGAGCGCGCCGTGCTCGGCCCGGGCACGCTCGGCAAGTACGAGCGCGAGCTCGCGGCCGTCGAGCCCCTCCCCCTCGACGACGCGGCCAGGGACCAGGCGCTCGCGCTCGTGCTGACCTTCGTGCGGTCCTCGGCGCGCGCGCTCGAGGCCGCGGCGGGCGAGCGCACGCAGGAGTCGCCGGAGCAGTGGTGGGCCCGCGAGGGCGCCGAGCTCGCCGCCCTCGGCGTCGAGGAGCGCTACCCCCGCGCGAGCCGCATCGGCCGGGCGGCGGGCGAGGCCATGGACGCCGCGGCCGACGCCCGGGCCGCGCACCGCTTCGGCCTCGACGTCCTCCTCGGCGGCCTGGACCGCTCCTAGGGTGGGGCGGGTGAGCACCGACCGGACCACAGGCCTCGACCACGACACCCCGGCCTCCTACCGACGGCTCGGGCCCGGGCACTACGCGCCGACCGTGCACACCCAGGGCGCGTGGCGCGACGACGAGCAGCACATGGCTCCCGTGAGCGGCCTGCTCGCCCACGAGATCGACCTGCACGAGCCGCGCGAGGGACTGCTGCTCGCGCGGCTCTCCTTCGACATCCTCGGTGTCATCCCCGCCCGGCCGAGCCGTGTCGAGGTGCGTACGACCCGGCCGGGGCGCACCATCGAGCTCGTCGAGGCGACGATGACCGTCGACGACCGGGCGGTCGTGCGCGCCCACGCGTGGCGCCTCGCGGCGCACGACTCGACACCGGTCGCCGGCGTCGAGCTCGAGCCGATCCCCGGTCCCGACGACCTGCCCGCGTGGGCCGGCACCGACACCTGGGAGGGGGGCTTCATCGCCGGGCTGGAGTTCCGGGCCGACCCGGCGCGCCGCCCCGGCCGCACCCGCACCTGGATCCGCGCCCGGCACCCCCTCGTCGACGGCGAGCTCGTCTCCCCCACAGCGGATCTCGTCCGACTCGCCGACACCGCCAACGGCATCGCGGTGCGGGTCTCGCCGAAGGAGTGGATGTTCCCGAACGTCGACCTCACGGTGCACCTCCTCCGCGAGCCGGTGCGCGGCTGGGTCGGGTTCGACACGCGCGTGTCGATGGGTCCGACCGGGCTCGGTCTGACGTCGACGACGCTGCACGACGAGCAGGGTCCGGTCGGCCGCGCCGAGCAGATCCTCACGGTGCGCCGGATGCCGCCGCCGCGCTGAAGAACCCCGCGGGAACCGTTGCGCGCATAGCGGGCCAAACCGGCCTCGGCCTGCCACAATGAGGGGCGCGGTCGCGCGCACTCCACGCACCGCGAGGCGGTCAGGACACCAGGGGACACCGTGAGGACCAACCGCATGGACCGGGGGCGGGCCGTTCGGGCGCTCGCCGCCACGCTCGTCACGACGGCGCTCGTCGCCGCCGCTCCGGCCGCCCGCGCCGACGACCTGACCGGCACGCCGGCCCCGACCACGTCGGGTTCCGCACCGTCGACGACGGCGGCCGGCCCGGCGGAGGCGACCACCGCGACGGCAACCGCGACGGCAACCGCGACGACCGCCACTCAGACGACGCCGACCACGACGGCCCCGACCACGACGGCCCCGACCACGTCGACCCGGACCACCCCGGCCCCCACGACGACCGCCCCGAGCCCCGTCGTGCTGCGCAGCGGTGACACCGGCTGGGCCGTGCAGGACCTGCAGGCGCGCCTCGCCGTGCTCGGCATCGCCTCGGGCTCGGTCGACGGCCGCTACGACAGCGCGGTGGCTGCCGCCGTGCGCACCTTCCTCACGGCCAACGACCTGCCCGGCACCGGACAGCAGGTGACGCGCGACGCGTGGGCCACCCTGGTGAAGCAGACCGCCTCGCGTCTCGTCATCGCCTCGGGCACCCAGGGCAACCGCGTCAAGGACCTCCAGGTGCGTCTGCGCCTCGTCAAGGCGGACTACTGGACCCTGCGGATCTCCGGCGTCTACGGCTGGACGCTGGGCCAGAGCGTGCTCGCCTTCCAGCGGGCCCAGCACCTCCCCCAGTCGGGCGTCGTCGACGAGCGCACGTGGTCGCGCCTCGTGCGCCTGACGTCCACGAAGGTGCTCGCCAAGGAGGGCACGAAGAGCAACCTCGTCAAGGACCTCCAGGTGCGCATCCGCATCGTCCGCCCGTCGTGGTGGACGTTGCGGATCTCGGGCTACTACGGCTGGACGCTCGGCCAGAACGTGCTCGCGTTCCAGCGCACCTACGACCTGCCGCAGTCGGGTGTGCTCGACCAGCGCACCTATGACCAGCTCGTGTCGAGGACCCGGTCGCCGCTCGTGGTCAGCACCAGCGCGTCGGTCATCACCGTGCGTGAGCTGCAGCGCCGCCTCGGCGCCAAGAAGCTGTGGCCGTATGCGTTCTCCGGCGTCTACGGGTGGACGCTCGGCCAGAAGGTGCTCGCCTTCCAGCGCACCTACGACGTGCCGCAGTCCGGCGTCGTCGACGCGCGCACCTGGGCCCGCCTGCGCGCCCTCACGTGGACGCCCGGCACGTTCGACCAGCACCGCTACCTCTCCGGCGCCCGCCCCCTCATGCCTGCCGCGTCGTCGCTCGACAAGCGGTGCCGCACCGGTCGGGTCATGTGCGTCGACAAGGACACCCGCACCCTCACCTGGGTCGTCGACGGCAAGCCGCTCATGGTGATGTGGGCCCGCTTCGGCAAGAAGGGCCTCGAGACGCGCGAGGGCACCTTCCGCGTGTCGCGCAAGTACGAGTACGTCATCTCGAACCTCTTCTTCACGCCGATGCCCTACTCGATGTTCTTCTCGGGCGGCCAGGCCGTGCACTACTCGTCGAACTTCGCGCGGCTCGGCTACGCGAGCGCGAGCCACGGCTGCGTCAACATCGCCGACCACGCGCAGATCAAGGCGCTCTTCTTCAAGGTCCGCGTCGGCGACAAGGTGGTCGTCCACCACTGACCGGGTTCCCTTGCCCACACAGCAAAACCGATCAGGTATGCGTGGGGTGGCGGAGCGCAGGATCGTGACGTGACCGGACCCCGAGACACCTTCAGCGCCTGGCTGGACGTGCTCGTCGACACCCTCGACGAGCCCGGCCTGACGGGCGAGCAGATCGCGGGCCGGCTGCACCTGTCACGGTTCCACCTCGACCGCATCGTCAGCGCGGGCGCCGGTGAGGCGCCGAGCGCCCTGCGCCGCAGGGTGCTGCTCGAACGCTCCGCCTACCGCCTCGCCGCGAGCCGCCGTACCGTCCTCGACGTCGCCGTCGAGGCGGGCTACGGCTCGCACGAGGCGTTCACTCGGGCGTTCCGTCGCGCCTACGGCTCGACGCCCAGCGCGTGGCGCCGGGCCCCGGGGACGATCCGGCTCGAGGCGGCCAACGACATCCACTTCCACCCGCCCGGCGGCATCCGCCTGCCGGCCCAGCGAAAGGTCACCGCCATGGACCTCGTGCAGAAGATGGTCGAGCACCACATCTGGCTGACCGGCGAGCTCATCGAGTGCGCCACCGCGCTCACCGACGAGCAGCTCGACGAGCCGATCGTCATCGGCATCGACGACGACCCCGACCCCTCGACCCTGCGCCGCATCGTCAGCCGGCTCGTGGGCCAGATGGCGATGTGGAACGCGACGATGGCCAGCCGCGACTACGACTTCTCCGTCGAGGAGCACGAGTCGCTGACGTCGGCGCGGCGCCGGCTCGCCGAGGCCGCGCCGGTCTTCCTCGGCCACGTGCGCGACGCCGTCGAGCAGGGTCGGCTCGACGACGTCTTCGTCGACGCCTCGAGCGACCCGCCCTACGTCTGCTCCTACGGCGCGATGGTCGCGCACGTGCTGACCTTCGCCGCGCACCGGCGCACCCTCGCGGTGCGCGCGCTCGAGGCGCACGGGGTCACCCGGCTCGGGTGGGGCGACCCCATCGAGTGGATCGACGCCGCGCACCGCGCCTGACGGCATACGGCCTCGGGCGCCCGGAACGGGCTTCGGTCGGGTGACCTGTCACCCGAACGGATGCAGGTCGCCGGACCGAAGCGCTGTCGCGGGACCGGGCCCCTCACTCGACGGTGGTCGTGACCGGCTGACCCAGCTCGACGGTGCGGCTGACCGTGCACCACTCGTCGTGCGAGCGCCTGACGAGCTTGGGCAGCATCTCGCGGGCCGCGTCACCGCCGTCGCCGTCGGGGAAGCGCACGCGGAAGCGCACCTCGATGTCCTGCAGGTGGTTGCCGTGCTCGTCCTTGACCTTGTCGGCGGTCACCTCGACCTCGAACTGCTCCGGCTCGGCGCGCCGGGTCGTCACCGTGTCGACGTCGACGGCCGTGCAGCCGGCGATGCCGGCGAGGAGCAGCTCGACGGGCGAGAGCTCGTCGGTGCCCGAGCTCGTCGTGATCGAGCCGCCGCGGTCGTTGCGCACCGTGTAGCGCCCGACGGCGTCACGGGTCAGGGTGACGCGGCGCAGGTCCTGGGGGTCTCTCTCGCTCATGGGTGCAGCCTCTCAGACGTCGGTCGGGAGCCGGGCGCGGTCAGAGCCAGGCGTCCGCGAGCAGCTCGTAGGAGCGCAGGCGGTCCTCGTGGTCGTGGGCGCCGCACGTGACGACGACCTCGTCGACGCCGGTCGCCTCGACGAAGCCGGCGAGGCCGTCGCGCACCTCGTCGGGAGTGCCGACGAGCGACACGCGCGTCATCTCGCTCACGGCCTGGCGCTCGGCCGGCGACCACGTCGCCATGAGGCTCGCGATGTCGCCCTGCGGCTCGGGCAGCCCGGCCCGGCGGCCGGTGACGATGCCGTGGAAGCGCTGGAGCACGCTCGTGAAGAGGCGCTCGGCCTCTTCGGTGGTGTCGGCCACCATGACGTTGACGCCGGCCATGGTGCGCGGGGCGTCGAGGCCGCCGGGCTCGGTCGAGGGCGTGAACCGCGAGCGGTAGACCTCGAGGGCGCTCATCAGCGCGGCCGGTGCGAAGTGCGAGGCGAACGAGTAGGGCAGGCCGAGCGCGGCCGCCACCTGGGCACCGCCGTGGCTCGAGCCGAGGATCCAGATCGGCACGTGGGTGCCCTCGCCGGGGATGGCGCGAACCCTGGCGTCGGGGTCGGGGTCACCGAGGTAGCCGATGAGCTCCTCGACCTCGCCGGCGAAGTTCATCGCGGCGGCCTCGCTGCGGCGCAGCGCGCGCGTCGTGAACGGGTCGGTGCCCGGCGCCCGGCCGAGGCCGAGGTCGATGCGCCCGGGGTGGATCGTCGCGAGCGTGCCGAACTGCTCCGCCACCACGTAGGGGGCGTGGTTCGGCAGCATGATGCCGCCGGCACCGACCCGGATCGTCTCCGTCTGGTCGGCGACGTGCCCGATGAGCACCGCCGTCGAGCTCGACGCGACGCCGCGCATGTTGTGGTGCTCGGCCATCCAGTAGCGCTGGTAGCCCCACTTCTCCGCGTGACGGGCGACGTCGACGGTCGAGGCGATCGCCTCACCGGCGGTGCCGCCGTCGAGGACGGGCACGAGGTCGAGGATGTTCAGCTGGGCTGTCGGGGCAGGACTCACGTGGGTGCCAACGGGCCACGCAGGCCCCGGTATTCCGCGCCCGGCTTGCGAACGCCCCGCGCGGCGGGATAGGTGTGGGGCACCTACAGGGAGAGACCATGATCGAGATCTTCACCCCCGCCGAGCTGCCGCGCGCCCGCGCGGCGGGCCGCGTCGTCGCCGACGTGCTGGCCGAGCTGCGTCGCCGCACCACCGTCGGCACGACCCTGCTCGAGATCGACGCCTGGGCGAAGGAGCTCATCCTCGGTGCCGGTGGCGTGTCCTGCTACGTCGACTACGCGCCGTCCTTCGGGCGCGGCCCGTTCGGCCACTACGTCTGCACGTCGGTCAACGACGCCGTGCTCCACGGGCTCCCGAACGGCTACGTGCTCGCCGACGGCGACCTGCTGACGCTCGACCTCGCCGTGCTGACCGACGGCATCGCCGCCGACTCCGCCATCAGCTTCATCGTCGGCGAGGCCCGACCCACCGAGAGCGTGGCGATGGTCGTCGCGACCGAGCGCGCGCTCGCGGCCGGCATCGCCGCGGCCCGGCCGGGCGCCCACCTGGGCGACGTCTCGCACGCCATCGGCTCGTCGCTCTCCGCGGCGGGCTACCGGGTCAACACCGAGTTCGGCGGCCACGGCATCGGCTCGACGATGCACCAGGACCCGCACGTGCCCAACACCGGCCGTCCCGGGCGCGGCTACCGGCTGCGCGAGGGACTGCTGCTCGCCCTCGAGCCGTGGGTCATGCTCGACACGGCCTCGCTCGTCGTCGACCCCGACGGCTGGACGCTGCGCAGCGCCACGGGCGGCCGGTCCGCGCACAGCGAGCACACCATCGCGATCACCGCCGACGGCGCCGAGATCCTCACCCTGCCGAGCACGCAGCACCCGTGAGCGGAGCGACCGCGCGGCGGCGCGTGCTCGTGCCCGTCGTCCTGCTCGCCGCGTTCCTGGTGAGCGGCGGGGTGACGCAGGCCGTCACGCCGTTCATCCGGCAGGACGACTGGGCCTTCCTGCTGCCGGAGGGCACCCCGGGTGCCGTGCCGCCCTCCTACTACAACGCGAGCGAGGGCCGCTGGCTCAACAGCGCGTGGTGGTGGCTCGTGGGCCAGCACGGCACCACCCTGACGGCCGCGCTCACGTATGCCGTGGCCTACGCCCTGCTCGTCGCGGGCGCCTGGCGCGTGCTGCACGTCGCCGGCATCCGTCCTCGTCCTGCTGTCGACGCGCTCCTCGGCGTCGCGCTCTACGCGTCGTGCGTCTGGGTGCAGTTGCTCTACTGGCCCGGCACGCTGACACCCTCGGTCATGTGGGGGGCTGCGGCGCTCTGGCTCCTGCCGTGGGCCACCCGGCGCCGGGCCCGCCTCGCCGCCTGGCTCGTGCTCGGCGCGGCCGGCGCAGTGCTCACCTACCCCCCGACCGGCGTCGTGCTCCTCGTGCTGGCGGTCGTGGCGCTCGGAGAGGCGCGGTGGCGCCGGATCGGGCTCACCGTCGTCACGTGGGGCGTGGGGTTCGCGGCCGGCATCGGCGTGGCCTACACGCTCAACCTCGTGCTCAACGGGCACTTCGGCCTCCAGCTCGCGGCCTGGCGCCACGCCAACCCGCTCACCTCGCCCGCGGCACTCGTCGAGAACGTCGGCCGGTGGCTCTCGACCGCCGGTGAGCTGTGGTCGGCCCAGTGGTGGGTCGCCGTCGTCGCCGTCGTCGCGATCGCCGTGGGCTGGCGCGACCCGGCCGTGCGGCCCCGGCTGCAGCGCCTGCTCGTCGCTCTCGTCGTGGCCTGCGGGGTCGACGCCGCGCAGACGGTCGCCACCGGCCTCGTCACCGAGGCGCGGGGCCAGCTCTGGAGCTGGCTCGCGGCGGTGCTGCCGGCCGCCCTGCTCCTGCTGCCGCGCGACCACCACACCGACCGGCCGACGCCCGGCCGGCGTGGGATCCTCCGGCGCGAGTCCGTCGGAGCAGCCCTGCTCGCGGTGCTGGCGGTCGGCGGGGTGCTCGCCTGGCGGGCCGACCTCGGGCCCCACCAGGCCACCCGCGCGCAGTACGCCGCGATCGCCGCCGCCGCGGCCGCCCATCCCGCGGCCACGCCGACGCCGACGATCGTCGTCTACCAGGACCCCGCCGTGCGCGAGACCCGCGACGGCCGGCTCATGGCGAGCACCCTCTTCATGGCGGTCCAGCAGGAGCGCGGCTCGGTGCCGCGCTGGTGCGTCGGGGTCGAGTGCCGCGTCATCGGCGAGCAGGCCGACCGTGCGTCCGTCGTCCAGCTCGGCACCGCGTCGGACGGGTCGCCGCTCGTCGGCATCGTCGTGCCCCGGCCGCCCGACTGGCTCTGAGGCCCGGCCCTCGGGCCCGGGGCCGGGCGGTCAGGGCAGCCGCAGCTGGCCGATCTGGTCGTCGTGGTCGGGGCAGAAGGTCTGCACGCCGGCGGCCATCAGCTGCTTGGTGCGCAGGGCCTCGCCGGTGTTCGCCAGCGGCTTGCCGGTCTCGTCGTCGACGGCGATCTGCGCGAGGTCGACCCCGCCGTTCTGCAGCGCCCAGCAGGTCGTCGTGCCGGTCTCGATGTCGTCGTCGACCGTGGCGCCGGTGACCGTCGCGCCGAGCTCCTGCGCGGCCAGCACGAAGTCGGCCTCCTCCGCGGAGATGCTCGGCCGCGCCTCGGCGACGCCGGCCGGCAGGTCGGCGAGCGTCGGCTCGGAGCCGCCGCACCCGCCGAGCACGAGCACGGCCACGACGCCGGCACCCGCCAGGGCTCCCCTGCTCCACCGGCCGGGTCGGCCGGGTCGGCCTGCGTGGCTGGCTCGGCTCGTTCCACCGCGCTCGGTCATGGCTTCCATCGTTACCCTGAACGCGTGAGCGAGCCCGAACGTCCCCGCCTCGCGTCCGGCGCCCGGTTGGCCGCCGACGCACCGCTGGCCCGTGGCGCGGTGGCGGCCGCCCTCTCGGCCGTCGTCTTCGGCTTCGTCTTCCTGCCGCAGGTGCTCGGCCTGGCCCTGGCCGGCCTCAGCCTGGCCCGCCGCGAGACCGGTGGCCGTCGACCGGCGCTGCTCGCGGTCGCGATCAGCCTGGCGCTCACGCTCGTCTGGGCCGTCGTGCTCGGCCTGCTCCTCAAGTGGTGGGCCCGCTCCCGCTGACCCGCCGCGCCACCTGACCTGCCGCCCTGCCGACCCAGGCCACCGGCATCCGGCCACGGCGGGCTCGCCGAGCGGAGCAGCGCCCCCGCGCCACCGGCATCCGGCCACGGCTGGCTCACGGGGCGGGGGCTACTGGGAGTAGGTGGCGAGAAACTTCTCGAGGCGCCCGACCGCGTCCTCGAGCTCCTCGACGCGGGGCAGGAAGACGATGCGGAAGTGGTCGGTGGTCGGCCAGTTGAAGCCTGTGCCGTGCACGACGAGCAGCTTCTGCTCGCGCAGCAGGTCGAGGGCGAAGCGCTGGTCGTCGCGGATGTCGTGGACCTTGGGGTCGAGCCGCGGGAAGAGGTAGAGCGCCCCCTCGGGCTTGGTCACCGAGACGCCGGGGATGGCGTTGAGCATCTCCCAGGCGACGTTGCGCTGCTCGAGCAGCCGGCCACCGGGCAGGATCAGCTCGTTGATCGACTGGTAGCCGCCGAGCGCGACCTGGATCGCGTGCTGCGCCGGCACGTTGGCGCACAGCCGCATGTTGGCGAGGATGTCGAGGCCCTCGATGTAGTTGCGGGCGTGCTCCTTGGGGCCGGTGATGGCGAGCCACCCCGACCGGAACCCCGCGACGCGGTAGGCCTTGGAGAGCCCGTTGAAGGTCAGGCACAGCAGGTCGGGCGCGAGCGAGGCGATCGAGGTGTGGGTCGCCCCGTCGAAGAGGATCTTGTCGTAGATCTCGTCGGCCATGACGATGAGCTCGTGCTCGCGCGCGACCTGCGCGATCGCCTCGAGCACCTCGCGGGGGTAGACCGCGCCGGTCGGGTTGTTCGGGTTGATGACGACGACGGCCCGGGTGCGGTCGGTGATCTTGCTCCGGATGTCGTCGACGTCGGGCGCCCAGCCGGCCTGCTCGTCGCAGACGTAGTGCACGGCCGTGCCGCCCGCGAGGCTCGCCGCGGCCGTCCACAGCGGGTAGTCGGGCGCCGGGATGAGCACCTCGTCGCCGTTGTCGAGCAGCCCCTGCATCGCCATGACGATGAGCTCGCTCACCCCGTTGCCGAGGTAGATGTCCTCGACGCCGAGGGCCGGGAAGTAGCGCAGCTCGTAGTGCTGCTTGACGGCGCGCCGGGCCGACAGGATGCCCTTGCTGTCGCTGTAGCCCTGCGCCGTCGGCAGCTCCTGGATGACGTCGACGAGGATGTCCTCGGGCGCCTCGAAGCCGAACGGCGCCGGGTTGCCGATGTTGAGCTTGAGGATGCGGTGCCCCTCGTCCTCGAGCCGCTTGGCCTCGGCGAGCACGGGCCCCCGGATCTCGTAGCAGACGTTCTGCAGCTTCTTGCTCTGGGTGACCGCGCGCATGGGGCAAGGGTCGCACCCCACCCGGCGAGTCTCCGGGCGATTCCCACCATGTGACCTGACGTGTCCGTCACGTCCCCGTGCCGAGCAGGTATGCCGGGTGGCCCGGTCAGCGCCCCGGTCAGCGCCCCGGTCAGCGCCCCGGTCAGCGCCCCGGTCAGCGCCCCAGGCAGCCGAACGCGGAGGCGGGGCTGCGGGCCGTGAGCGCCTCGACGAGCTGGTTCATCGACGCCGCCGAGACGTCGATCGTCAGCTCGTGGCCGGCGACGTCGCGCGAGAGGTGCGCGACGACGGGCGCGGGGGCCGCGCCGGACGACTGCCGCCAGCCCTTCTGGAGCAGGAAGCCGACGAGCTCGGCCGCCTGCGGGCCGGTCGAGGGCGGGTAGGTGCGGGTGACGCTGCCGTCGGTGGCCTCGCGGCAGGGCGGGACCTCACCGTGCCCGAGCGGGGTCATCGTGCGGTCGAGCTCCTCGACCTGGTGGGCGAGGGACGTGTAGGCCGCGAGGTCGTCGGCGTGCACCCGGCCGGCCCAGGCCCAGCCGCCGAAACCGACGAGGCCCACCACGACGAGCGCGAAGGCGGCCAGCACGGCACGTCGACGCCGTCGCCGGGCCCGAGGCTCCGGAGCGCGCCCGTCCGGAGCGTCCCGGGCGACACCACTCGGCACCGGGCGCGGTCGGGAGCGGTGCCCGCGACCGGCCTCGGCCTCGTCGACGAAGCCGGAGTCGCTCACCGGGTCAGTCTCGGGCACCCCGGTCCGGACCGGAAGCACGTGCGGCAACTGTCGCCGAGCCGTGACGCCGCAGCAGGGGCCGGTCGAGGTCGAGCAGGCCGGGCCAGTCGGCGCGCCGGACCGTGCGCAGGCCGCGGCGCACGACGAGGACGAGCACGACGAGCGCGAACGGCACCCCGACGACCGTCGTCGTGAGCCCGAGGCTGTAGCCCTCGGGGAGGGTGGCGAAGCAGACGACGGTGGCGACGACGGCGAGCGGCCCCTCGAGGCGGTCGCGCCACAGGGCGCCGAGCGACACGGCGAGCGGCGGCAGCATCCAGAGGTAGTACCAACCGAGGAAGACGGGCGCGAGCACGACGACGGCGAGCATCGCCCACCCGATGCCCCGCACCGGCCGCAGCCGCGCCTCGGCAGCCGCCTCCTCGGCGGACAGGCCGGCGGTGTCGGCCGGCTTGAGCGCGGCGAGCCAGACGAGCACGAGCAGCACCGCGAGCACGACGAGCGCGACCGCCCGGGCGGCGGCGATGCCGGCGTCGCGCCACTCCTCGTGCCCGAGCAGGTGACCGACCGCGCCGACGGCGATGCCGACGGACGTCGGCAGGGAGGTCCACTGCTCGTTCTTGCCCGGGGTGCCCGTCGGGTTGAGCCAGGAGAACCCGAGGCCCGTCAGCAGGCCACCCAGCAGCATCGGGACCCCGGCGCCGACGACGGTGGCGAGCCCCGCGCGGACGACCTCCGACCAGCGCACGGATGCCGCCGCTCCCGTCCGCGCCGCCCGCCCCGTCGCGAGGTGGCGGGCCCAGAGGACGGCGACGAAGGGCAGCGCGACGACGGCGGTGACCTTGACCATGGCCCCGAGGGCGATGACGACGCAGGCGAGCCCGAAGCGCCGCCGCAGCGCGAGCGCGACGCCGCCGAGCACGGCGCCGACCATGAGGGCGTCGTTGTGCGCCCCGCCGACGAAGTGCGCCCCGACGAGGGGCACCGCCACGCCGAGCCACGTGGCGCGCACCGGCGACCACCCGAGCCGGCGCGCGACGTCGGGCACGGCCCACGCGAGCACGACGACCCCGGCGACGGCGAGCAGGCGCAGCAGCAGGAGCGCCACCCAGAGCTCCCCCGAGACGGCGGCCACCGCGCGGGCGAGGAGCAGCCAGACGGGGCCGTAGGGCGTGGGGCTGTCGAGCCAGGTGGGCGCGGTCGAGCTGCGCCACGGGGAGTCGAGCTCGCGCACGACGTGGTCGTAGGGGCTGAGCCCCTGGTCCCACAGCAGGCCCTGGGCGGCGTAGGAGTAGAGGTCGCGGCTGTAGAGCGGCATGGCGAGCACGAGCGGGCCGAACCACAGCGCCGTCGTCGTCCACCACCACCGGACGCCGACGTCGGCCTCGCGCAGCCGCCACCACGCGACGACGAGGACGGCGAGGGCGAGCACCGACACGGTCGCGAGCAGGGGCGAGCCGCCCTGGCCCGACCAGGCGGCCACGCCGGGCCAGAGGACGCCGGTGTTCGGCCGGGGCAGCGCGCCCGAGCCCCACGAGGCCGCGGCGAGCACGACCGCCCCGGCGCAGCCGGCCCAGCGCCACGCCGCGGGGCGACGCGCGTCAGCCATGCGTGACCGGCTCGTCACCCCACGCGAGCAGTCGCCATCCCGAGCGGGGGTCGCCCTCCATCGTCACGACGTGCGCGTTGTCGAGCCGGCGCCCGTCGAAGAACTCGGGCGGCAGCCCGAGGGACGCCGAGCACCAGACGCGCATCGCGGCGCCGTGGCTCACCGCGACGGCCGAGGCGTGCCCGTCGGCGGCGATTCGCGCGATGGCGTCGTCGTAGCGCGCGAAGAAGCCGGCGCCGCTCTCGCCGCCGGGGATCGCGTGCGCGGGGTCGTCGCGCCAGCGGATGACGGCGTCGACGTAGGGCTGCCAGTCGGTCGACATCTCGTAGTCGCCGGCCTGGATCTCGCGCAGGCCGGGCAGCACCACCATCTCGAGCCCGAGGAGCTCGGCGAGGGGCCCGGCGGTCTGCTGGGTGCGCACGAGGTCGGAGGTGTAGATGGCCCCGAGGTCCTCGCCGCCGAGGCGGTCGGCGAGCGCCCGTGCCTGGGCCCGGCCCTCGTCGGTCAGGTCGAGGCCGGGCACCGCGGTGTCGAGCTGGCGGGCGACGTTCGCGTGGGTCTGCCCGTGGCGCACGAGGAAGAGTCGCATCGTCACAGCCCCTTGACGGTGACGCCGCTCAGGCACTCGACCCCGGTCCCGGGGCCGGTGTGGAAGCTCGGGATCGACACGGGGGCGGTGGCGCCGGGCTCGAGCGTGATGTCGACCTCCTTGCCGGCGACGTCGCTGCCGTCGGAGCGCTTGACGATGAAGACCGCGACGGTGAACGTGTGCTTCTCCGTGTCGGAGTTCGTCAGGGTGCCGGTGAAGCTCCACACCCCACCGGTCGCCTCGCAGGACGCGTCCGTCAGGCTCGAGGCGGCGTCGAAGAGCTCGCCGTCGCTCGGCTCGACCGACGGGTCGATGACGTCGTCGCTCGGGGTGACCGCGGTGATCGTCGGCTGCACCGGCACGCTCACCGTGGGGGCCACGCCGTCGTCCGGGGACGGCTGCGGCTGCCCGCACGCGCCCAGCGCCGCCACGAGCGCCCCGGCGGCGCACCACGCCCCGGCCGTCCGGAAGCGGTGAGCAGCGGCGTCCCGACGGAGTCGGCCTGTCCTGGGCACGAGCGGCCCCTTCCTGTCGCGAGGTGTGCGCGGCCCATTGTGCCCCGGACGGCGGTCAACCCAGCAGCAGCCGGGCCGCCACGGCGGCCACGACGACGAGCAGGCCCGCCCCGACGGCGACGGTGTCGGCCGCGCGCCACGGCGCGGGGCCGGCCCACGTGCGCCGCCGCGCCTCGGCGAAGCCCCGGGCATCCATCGCGAGCGCGAGGCTCGACGCCTGGCCGAGCGCACCGACGAGCAGTCCGCCGGTGACGACGACGGCCTCCCGGGCCCGGGCGGCCACGGCGTGCCGGCCGGCCTGCACCCCGCGCACGCGCCGGGTCGTCATCAGCTCGCGCCACAGGGCGTCGAACGACTGCAGCCGCTGGAGGGCGGCCGTCGCGGCGACGACCGGTCGCGCCGGCAGGTGGAGGCGCTGGGCGAGGTGGTCGCCGAGCGCCTCCGGGTCGAGGTGGCCCACGACGACCGCCGAGGGGACGAGGAGGCAGAGCACCCGCAGGGCCGCCCCGGCCGCGACCTCGAGGTCGCGCCCGCCGAGCAGCCAGGCCGACCACGCGACGCCGGCGACCGCGACGACGGCCGGCACGAGCCGGGCCGCGACGCCCCGGATGCGGCCCTGCGGGGCGGGGCCCGCTCCCGGGGCGAGCAGCGCGAGCAGGGCCAGCACCACCTCGACGCCGAGGACCACGAGGCCCTGGCGCCACGTGTCGAGGAGCGCCGGCAGCGGGAGCACGCAGAGGGCGGCCGCGAGGAGCGCGAGCGGTCCCGCCCGCGCCACGAGCGGGCGCCGGGCCTGCTCGGGCGGGGTCGTCGGGGTCGTCGGGATCCCGGCCGGCGCGGTGACGGCGAGCACGTCGTCGGCGGACGCGACGACGCCCGCGTCGTGGGTCGCGACGACGACGGCCGCGCCCTCCTCCCGCGCCGCGGCGAGCAGGCCGGTCACGGCGGCCCAGGTGCGGCGGTCCTGCCCGACCGTCGGCTCGTCGGCGAGGAGGAGGGCCGGCGCGTGCGCGACGGCTGACGCCATGGCGAGGCGGCGCTGCTCCCCACCGGAGAGGTGACGCGGGTCGGCATCGGCCAGGTGCTGCAGCCCCAGGGCCGCGAGGAGGGCGTCGGCGCGCGCGGCCGCCATGGCGGGGTCCAGGCCGAGGGCGTCCGGTGTCGTCAGCACGTCACCGCGGACGGTCCGCCCGAGCATGGCGGTGGAGGCGCGTTGCGGCACCCAGGCGACGGCGCGGGCGACCTCCGGCGACGTCCACCGGTGGGGCGGACCGTCGACCGTCGCCTCGTGGGGCACGGTGAGGCTCACCCGCCCTGCGGTGGGCTCGCGCAGGCCGCCGAGGGCGGTGAGCAGGGTCGACTTGCCCGCCCCGCTCGGCCCGACGAGGGCGAGGGCGCGGCCCGACCGCGCGACGAGGTCGGTGCCGTCGACGGCGAGCGTCGTGCGCGAGGGCTCCCCGAGCCGCCGGCTCCGGTGCTCGACGCGCAGGCCACGAGCCCGCACGACGACCTCGCCGACCGACGCGCCACCGGCCACGACTCCACCGGCCACGACTCCACCGGCGGCCCTCGACCCGACGGGGGGCAGGTCGACGCGGAGCGGCTCGGGCTCTGGCAGACCGGGCACCCAGATGCCCTGCCTGGCAAGGGAGTCCGCGTGCTGCTCGAGGACCTCCCCCGGCGGGCCGTCGGCCACGACCTGGCCGTCGTCGTCGATCACGACGAGCCGGTCGACGAGGTCGACCCAGCCGTCGAGCCGGTGCTCCACGACGACGAGCGTCAGGCCGCGCCGGGTGGCGACCCCGTCGACGACCCGGCGCACCTGCGCCGCCGTGGTCGCGTCGAGCATGGCCGTCGGCTCGTCGAGCAGCAGCACGGACGGCTCCATGGCGAGGGCGCCGGCGAGGGCGAGCCGTTGCGACTCGCCCCCGCTCAGCGTGTCGGGGCTGCTCTCGGGCGGCATCGTCAGGCCGACCTCGGCCAGCACCGCGGCCACCCGCGCCGGCATGTCGGCCGCCGGGCAGCCGACGTTCTCGAGGCCGAAGGCGACGTCACGTCCGATGCTGGACGCGACCCGCCCGGCACCCGGGTCCTGGAGCACGAGGCCCACAGCGCCCGGAATCGATTGCGGCGCAAGCTCGCCCACGGTCACGGCGCCGGAGAGGTCCCCCGCGTCGGCCGTGTGGAGCAGGCCGGCGACGGCCCGGAGCAGCGTGGACTTCCCCGAGCCGCTCGGCCCGGCGAGCAGCACGCGCTCTCCGGGCGCGACGTCGAGGTCGAGGTCGCGCAGGACCGGCCGGGCCCGGCCGTAGGGTCGCCAGGTCAGGTCGCGGACGCGGATGCCCGCGCCCGCCGCCGCCCCGGCCAGGGTCTCCCCGGTCGTGGCGCCCGGCGCGTCGGCAGGTGGCACGGACGGGTCAGACCGCACGCCGCTCGCGCACCTCCTGGCCGGGCGGGAAGGGGTTGAGGGCCCCGGCCCCGGCCAGCAGCCGCGTGAGGCCGAGCGCGAGCAGGGAGCCGAGCACGGCCACGCACCCGCCGAGGAGCAGCAGGTAGGACACCTTGTAGCCCCAGCCCCAGTCGCTCCAGTACGAGTACCACTCGTAGACGGCCTCGAAGGCGCCACCGAGGAAGCCGCCGAGCAGCAGCGGGCCCCAGCGGTAGACGGCATACCCGAACGCGGCGAAGCCGAGCTCGACCCCGAGGCCCTGCAGCAGCCCCGAGACGACGGTCGTCAGGCCCCACTGGGTGCCGACGAGCGCCGAGACGACGGCCGCGAGCAGCTCGGTGAAGACGGCCGCGCCGGGGCGCCGGATGACGAGCATGCCGACGATGCCGGCGACGAGCCAGGGCCAGTTGAAGAGGGCGCCGAGCGGCGGGAAACCCGCCGAGACGACGCCGGAGGGAACGGCGTAGACGAGGCCCCAGGCCCAGTAGGCGACGCCGAAGGCGACGCCGAGGAAGGCGCAGGTGAGCAGGTCGATGGTGCGCCAGCGGGTGAGGGGGCCGCTCGCCGTGATGGTGCGGGCCCTGCCGGTGGACGTGGTGGTGCTGGACATGTGTGACTCCCGGGCTCCAGTGGAAACGAGTGGATACCTGGGGGAGGTCACCGGGTGACGTCGTTGCGCGAGCCCTCCGGCGACCCGAGAAATCCCGACTTCCTTCGCCGGTGCTAACCGGAGCAGGTTCGAGGGTCTGCGGCTGGGCCGTCTGGGCTGCCGCACTCTCAGCGCGAAGGGCGCTCCCCTGTCGTGATGAACGGGTGGTGCTCTTCAGTTGTGGGCCCGACTCTACTCCCGGCTCCGTGGGTACAGTTCGGGCATGGCTTCCAAGCGCACGAAGAAGGCCGCCGCCAAGGCCGGCGGGACGCAGCACTCCCCGGCCGGGGGTGCGGTCTACAAGATCCTCAGCGTCGGCTCGACGATCCTCGCGACGAAGATCGCCACCGACGCCGCGCAGAAGGGGTGGAAGCTCGCCACCGGCCGCAACGTGCCGGTCAAGGGCGACTTCGAGCGCGAGCGCACCCGCGACGTCATCCTCTTCACGGCCCTCTCGTCGATGGCGGTCGCGGCCGCCCGCGTCGCCGCCGAGCGCGGCGCGGCGACCTACTACCGCCGCTCGACCGGCCACCTGCCCAAGGCGCTGGAGGAGAACACGGCCTCCCCCGACGACAAGAAGGCGCACCGCAAGCTGGCCAAGGCCAAGCACAAGGCCGAGAAGGCGACCCAGAAGGCCATCGACAAGGCGACCGGGAGCCGCTGACCCCGCACCGCACGGCAACGGCCGCCTCGGCTCTCGCGGGACCTAAGCCCCTGGCGGGTCCGCACCCGTGGGGGCGACGCTGGGACCGTGGGCCACAGCCCGTCGGCCCCGTCGCGGAGGTGCACGATGGCCGACCTCACCACCTCGGGCCACGCGCCCGTGCTCACCTTCCTCGGCGCGGCCGGCACGGTGACGGGCAGCAAGTTCCTGCTCGACGCCGGGGCCCGCCTCCTCGTCGACGCCGGCCTCTACCAGGGCGAGCGACGGTGGCGGTCGCTCAACTGGGACTCCCTGCCGCTGCCGCCGGACAGCCTCGGCGCCGTGGCGCTATCGCACGCCCACCTCGACCACTGCGGCTACCTGCCCGCCCTCGTGCGCGGCGGCTTCGCCGGCCCGGTGCTCGCCACGTCGGGCACGGCCGCCCTCGCCGCCATCGTGCTGCGCGACAGCGCGCACCTGCAGGAGGAGGAGAGCGTCGCGGCCCGCCACGGCGGCTGGTCGAAGCACGACCCGCCGCTGCCGCTCTACACCGCGGCCGACGCGGAGCGCGCCATCGCGCTCATCGAGCCCCAGGCATACGGCGAGGCCGTGCGGGTCGGGCCGGAGGGGGTGGGCGGGGTGGGCGGCGACGTCACCGTCGCCTTCGTGCGGGCCGGTCACATCCTCGGGTCGGCGAGCACGCTCGTGCAGGCGGGCGCGGCCTCCGTGCTCTTCTCCGGCGACCTCGGCCGCACCTCGCACCCGCTGCTGCTCGGCCGCGACCGCCCGCCGGCGGCCCGCACCGTCGTCATCGAGTCGACGTACGGCGACCGCGTGCACGAGCAGGGCGACCCCGACCACGCCGGTCTCGCCGACGCGATCCGGCGCACGGTGCGGCGCGGCGGGTCGGTCGTCATCCCGGCGTTCGCCGTCGACCGCACCGAGATCGTCCTGCTCGCGCTGGCCGACCTCCGCGAGCGCGGCGAGATCCCCGACGTGCCGGTCTACGTCGACAGCCCGATGGCCCTCGCCGCGCTCGAGGTCTACCGGGCGGCCGCGCACCGCGCCGAGACCCGCCCCGGCGCCGTCGACGCGATCACGGCGCTGCCCGACCTGCGGGCCGTGCACACCGCGGAGGAGTCGATGCGGCTCAACACTCCGGGGCGCCCGTCGGTCATCGTCTCGGCGTCGGGCATGGCGACGGGTGGGCGCGTCGTGCACCACCTCGAACACCTCCTGCCCCAGGCGCGCAACACCGTCGTGCTCACGGGCTACCAGGCGGTCGGCACCCGGGGTCGCGCCCTGCTCGACGGCGCGCGCGAGGTCAAGATCGCCGGGCGCTACGTGCGGGTGCGGGCCGAGGTCGTCAGCGACCCGACGTTCTCGGTGCACGCCGACGCCGGCGAGCTCGTCGCCTGGCTGGGCGAGCTCCCCCGGCCCCCGGAGTCGGTCTACGTCGTGCACGGCGAACCCGCGGCCGCCGAGGCGCTCGCCGCGCGCATCCGGGCCGAGCACGACTGCGCGGTCGCCGTACCGCGGCTCGGCGAGCGGGTGCTGCTCGACTGAGCAGCGGCGTCAGACGACGAGCACGGCGGCGCCGTGCACGCGCCCGGCCTCGAGGTCGGCGAGCGCGCGGTCGGCCTCGTCCATCGGGACCGGTGTCGTCGCGACGCGCAGCCCCAGCCGGTCCGCGAGGGCCAGCAGCTCCTCGCCGTCCTGGCGGGTGTTGCTCGTGACGCTGCGCAGGCTCCGCTCCCGGAAGAGGTGGCGCTGGTAGTCGAGCACCGGCACGTCCGAGAGGTGGATGCCGGCCACCGCGAGGGTGCCGCCCGGCCCGAGCGCCTCGAGCGCCACCGGCACGAGGTCGCCCGCCGGGGCGAAGAGGATCGCGGCGTCGAGCGGCACGGGCGGCGCCGCGGTGGGGCCGCCGACGGATGCCGCGCCCAGCTCGGTCGCGAGCGCCCGCGCGCCCGCCCCTCGCGTCAGCACGTGCACCTCGGCGCCCTGCGCGACCGCGACCTGCGCGGTGAGGTGCGCGCTCGCGCCGTAGCCGTAGATGCCGAGACGGCCGCCCGGCGGCAGCTCGGCACGCCGCAGCGCCCGGTAGCCGATGATGCCGGCGCAGAGCAGCGGCGCGGCCTCGACGTCGGAGAACGAGGTCGGCAGCCGGTAGGCGTACGCCTCGGGCACGACGGTCCACGGCGCGTAGCCCCCGTCGGCGTCCCAGCCGGTGTAGCGCGAGGCCGGGCAGAGATTCTCCCGACCCGACCGGCACCACCGGCAGGACCCGCACGTCGACCGGAGCCACGCGACGCCGACCCGGTCGCCCGGCACGAACCGGCGGGCGCCCTCGCCGAGCACCGCGACCTCGCCGACGACCTCGTGGCCGGGCACGAGCCGGTGCCGGTGCCGTGGCAGGTCGCCCGTCACGACGTGCAGGTCGGTGCGGCAGACCCCGCAGGCCCGCACACGCACGAGCACCTCCCCCGGCCCGGGCTCCGGCACGGGCAGCTCCGCCCGCACCAACGGCCTCCCGCGCAGCGGTCCGGGCTCGTCGACGACCCATGCCTCCATGCTCCCGATCCCACCGCGACCGGCCCGGCCGGGCAAGGGGCCAAGGTCCCACCCTCCGGCGGGTGGGGCGGGAGCGGGTCAGGCGTCGCCGACGCGCACGAGCCCGGTCTCGTAGGCCAGCACGACCATCTGCACGCGGTCGCGCAGCCCGAGCTTGGCGAGCACCCGCCCGATGTGCGTCTTCACGGTGGCCTCGGCGACGAAGAACGACGCCGCGATCTCGGCGTTGTTGAGGCCGCGGCCGACGGCCTCGAGCACCTCGCGCTCGCGCTCGGTGAGCACGTCGAGGCGCTCGAGCCCGCTCGGGGCGGCGGGGGTGTCGAGCACCGGCAGGAAGCGGTCGAGCAGGCGGCGCGTCGGCCCGGGTGCCACGACGGCGTCACCCGTGTGCACGGCCCGGATCGCCGCGAGCAGCTCGGACGGCCCGGCGTCCTTGAGCAGGAAGCCCGCCGCGCCGGCGCGCAGGGCCGCGTAGACGTACTCGTCGAGGTCGAAGGTCGTCAGGACGAGCACCTTCGGCGTCTCGCCCCGCTCGACGATGCGCCGGGTGGCCTCGATGCCGTCGAGGCGGGGCATCCGGATGTCCATGAGCACGACGTCGACAGCGCGCCCGGGCAGCGCGTCGAGCGCGGCCTGGCCGTCGGCGCACTCGGCGACGACCTCGATGTCGGGCTCGGCGTCGAGCACCATGCGGAAACCGGCGCGCACGAGCGCCTGGTCGTCGACGATCATGACGCGCGTCGCGGCGTCGGTGCCGGCGTCGTTCACGGCTCTCCCTGGGTCGGTGCAGTCGGTGCGGTCGGTGCGCGTTCTGCTGTGAACGGGGCGGGCATCGTCGCGAGCACCTCGTAGCCGCCGCCCGCGCCCGGCCCGGCCGTCAGTGTGCCACCGTGCACCGCGACGCGTTCGCGCATGCCCGCCAGCCCGTGGCCGCGCCCGTCGTCCACGCTGCGCACCCCGATGCCGTCGTCGCGCACGAGGATCCGCAGCCGCCGCTCGTCCTGCTCGACGTCCACGCGCGCGCTCGCGCCGGCGCCCGCGTGCTTGATGACGTTGGTGAGCGACTCCTGCACGACGCGGTATGCCGCCAGGTCGAGCCCCACGGGCCGGGCCCGTTCCGCACCGCGCACCGTGAGCGTCACCGGCACGCCCGCCGCCCGCACGCCGGCCACGAGGTCGTCGAGCTGGGTGACGCCACCGGTCGGGGCGAGCTCGAGGCCCGAGTCGGGGTCACGCAGCACCCCGACGAGCCGGCGGGTCTCGCCCAGCGCGTCGCGCGCCGTCGCGCCGATCGTCTCGAGGGCACCGACCGACCGGGCGAGCGCCCCCTCGGGACGGCGGGTGGCGGCATACGCGGCGCCGTCGGCCTGCACGACGATGACCGACAGCGCGTGCGCGACGACGTCGTGCATCTCGCGCGCGATCGCGGCGCGCTCCTGCTGGGCGGCGAGGAGCAGGGCCTGCTCCCGCTCGCGCTCCATGCGCTCGGCGCGGTCCTGCAGGTCGGCGAGGCGCTGCAGGCGCGCCCGCTTGAGGTCACCGAGCGCCCAGGCCGCGACCGACGCGGCCGCGCACGCGAGGAAGGTGAAGACGAACTCCGCAGCTCCCGGCATCCGTCCGGCGGTGGCCGTGAAGCGCACCCCGGCGATGGCGGAGCCGAGGGCGGCCACGCCGAGGCCGGCGAGGCGCACGCCGCGGCGCCGGTCGTAGGCGGCGAGCGAGTAGAGGGCCACGAGGAAGGCCATGTCGCCGGGCAGCAGGTTGCTCGTCGGCACGACCCGCAGGGCGAGCGCGAGGCTCACGACGGCGAACGCGGCGGCGGGGTGCGACCGGCGCCAGATCAGCGCGAGCGACGACGCCCCGACGATCGCCCACCCCCAGCTGTGCGCCTCACCCAGCAGCACGAGGCCGAGGAGGGCGAGGGCCACGGCCAGGGGCACGTCGAAGAGGAGCGGCCGCCGCTGCAGCCACTCGTAGACCCGTCCCTCGTTCACGGGGCGAGCCTACGAGGGAGGCGCGACGTCGTCGTCCGACCACGGTCGCACGCGTTCGGACAGGGTCGCAGGGCCCTTCCCGCGCGGCCCTCGAGGTGGTGTGCTGGGAGGACGACGAGATCGAGGAGGTGTGCCATGCAGGCACGCGTCGGTGACCGCATCACGATGGCCGCGGAGCACGTCGGGCAGGGCACCCGGGAGGGCACGGTCCGCGAGGTCAAGGGCGAGGGCGGCGGCCCGCCCTACGTCGTCGAGTGGTCGGACGGCCACACGGGGATCATCCACCCCGGCCCCGGCTCGGTGCTGCGCTGCGAGCACCCCGACGACGCGCCGACGGGCTCCTAGCCGCCGACGGGCGCCCGCAGCTCGAGCGCCCGGGCGATGGGCACGCCGGCGCGGTAGGCCAGGTGCAGGTGGCTCGGGGCCTCGAGCACGGCCAGCTCGGCCGGGAGGCCGGGCGCGACCCGGCGCTCGAGCCCCAGCGACCGCGCCGAGGCCGCCGTCGCGGCGTGCAGCGCCTCGGCGGGCGTCATCCCCATCTCGCGCACCGCGAGCGCGATGGCGAAGGGGATCGACGAGGAGTAGCACGTGCCGGGGTTGCAGTCGCTCGCGAGCGCGACGTCGACGCCGGCGTCGAGCAGGGCCCGCGCGTCGGGGTAGGGCGAGCGGGTCGAGAACTCGACGCCGGGCAGCAGGGTCGCGACCGTCGTGCCGCGCGCCGCCACGAGGGCCTCGACGTCGGTGGGCTCGAGGTACGTGCAGTGGTCGACGCTGCGGGCACCGAGCTCGCAGGCGAGCTGCACGCCCGGCCCGTGGCCGAGCTGGTTGCCGTGCACGCGCAGCGCAAGGCCCGCCGCCCGGCCCGCCTCGAGCACGGCGCGGGACTCCTCGCCGTCGAAGGCGTGGCTCGAGCGCGGCTCGCAGAAGACGTCGATGCTCTCGGCGAGGCCGGCGGTCGTGACGGCCGCGAGCATCGGCCCCGTGACGAGGTCGACGTAGTCGCTCCGGCGCGACGCGAACTCCGGCGGCACGACGTGCGCGCCGAGGAAGGTGGTGTGGGGCGTCACCTCGCGGGCGACGCGCAGCGAGCGCAGCTCGTCGTCCAGCGTCAGGCCGTAGCCGCTCTTGATCTCCACGGTCGTCGTGCCCTGGGCACGCATCTCCGCGACGCGGTGCCCGACGAGCCGGCGCAGCTCGTCGTCGGTGGCCCCACGGGTGGCCGCGACGGACACCGCGATGCCGCCGCCGTCGTAGGGCGTGCCGGTCATCCGGGCGGCGAACTCGGCCGACCGGTCGCCGGCGAAGACGAGGTGGGTGTGCGAGTCGACGAAGCCGGGCACGACGGCGCGCCCGCCGAGGTCGCGCCGCTCGTCGGCGTCGGGCGCGTCGGCCGCGGGACCGACCCACTCGACGACGCCCCCGGCCGACACGACGACGGCGGCGTCGCGGACGATCCCGAGCAGGGCGTCGCCGGGGTCGGTGTGCCTCTCCGCCCGGGCCGGGTCGTTCGTCGTCAGCTCGGCGATGCCGGTGAGGAGCAGGCTCACGCGGGCGCTCCCCCGGTGACGCGGGCGATGGCGCCGCCGAGCAGGCGGCCCACGTCGCCGAGCCGGTGCCGGCCCTCGCTGACGACGACGTCGCCGCCCACGACGACGGTCGAGACGTCGGAGGCCACGCAGGCGTAGATGATCTGGTCGGCGGCCGCCCCGGCCGTGTTGACGGTGTCGGTGCGCACCGTGACGAAGTCGGCGAGCGCCCCCTTGCTGAGGTGCCCACCGTCCGACCAGCCGAGCGAGCGGTAGCCGTTGAACGACGCGGCGAGGAGCAGGTCGTTCGCCGAGAAGCGGTCGCGTTCGTTCGTCACGAGCCGCTCGTGCATCTCGAGGCCGCGCAGCTCCTCGAAGGGGTCGATGACGACGTGCTGGTCCGAGCCGAGCGAGAGCGGGCTGCCGGCGTCGTGCAGGGCGCGCGCCGGGCCGATGCCGTCGGCCAGGTCGCGCTCGGTCGTCGGGCAGAAGCACGCCCCGGTGCCGGTGGAGCCGAGGGCGGCGATGTCGCGGTCCTCGAGGTGCGTCGCGTGCACGGCGGTCACCTGGTTGCCCAGGGCTCCGGCCTCCTCGAGCAGCTCGGTCGGGGTGCGGCCGTAGAACATCTGGCAGGCGAGGTTCTCGCCGTGCTGCTCCGAGAGGTGCACGTGGAGCGGGAGGTCGCCGGCCGCCTCGACCACCCGGGGGAGGTCCTCGCGCCGCACGGCACGCACCGAGTGGATGGCGGCGCCGAGGCGCACGCGGTCGGTCGCGGGGCGCCGCGCGGACATGCGCTCGGCCCACGCCTCGACGGTGCCGTCGCTGAAGCGCCGCTGACCGGGGTGCAGCTCGACGTGGCCGCTCCCGTTGAGCCCGCCCTCGAGGTAGCACGTGTCGAGCAGGGTGAGCCGGATGCCGGCCTCGTCGGCCGCCTGGCGCACCGCGAGCCCCATGGCGTTCGGGTCGCCGTAGGGGTGGCCGCCCGGTCGGTGGTGCACGTAGTGGAACTCGCCGACCACGGTGATGCCGGCCTGCACCATCTCGGCGAAGACGGCCCTCGCGAGCGCGAAGTAGGTGTCGGGGTTGAGCTGCTCGGCCGCGGCGTACATCTGCTCGCGCCAGCTCCAGAAGTTGCCGCCGCCGCCGTTGACGCGTCCGCGGAGCGCCCGGTGGAAGGCGTGGCTGTGCGCGTTGGCCATGCCGGGCAGCGTCACGCCCTCGAGGCGCACGTCGCCGGGCTCCGGCTCGGCGTCGACGAGAACCTCCTTGAGGAGGCCGTCCTGCGTCACGAGACGCACTCGACGGGCGAATCCACCTGTGAGCCAAGCGCTCTCGCACCAGTAGCTGGTCATCGAACGTCCCCCGTCGGTTCAGGACCCGCCTCCGAGCAGAGCTCGGTGACGACGGCGGTGAGGGCCGCCACCCCATGGTGGCAGTCCTCGCGGCCGGCCCACTCGGCGGGTGAGTGCGACACGCCCGTGGGGTTGCGCACGAAGAGCATGGCGCTCGGCACCCCGTGCGTGGCGAGGATGCCGGCGTCGTGCCCCGCGCCGGTGCCGAGCAGGGGCGCCCCGGGCAGGATGCCCCGGAGCCGGTCGAGCAGGCCCGCGTCGAAGGTCGTCGTCGGCGTCCACGACTCGAGCGCCGTCGTGGCGCCGAACGTGGCGGCCTCCTCCGCGACGGCGGCGACGGCCGCCCGCACGGCGTCCTCCGAGCTCCCCCGCGCGTCGAGCCAGGCGGTCGCCCGGCTCGCGATGGCGTTGACCCCACCCGGCACGACCGCGACCTTGCCGACCGTCGCCACGCAGCCCTGCGCGAGCGCTGCGGCGCGCGCCGCCTGCACCACGGCCGCGAGACCGAGCATCGCGTCGGCGCGGTCCTCGAGGCGGGTCGTACCGGCATGGTTCGCCTCGCCGGGCACGTCCACCCGCCAGCGCCCGTGGGGCCAGATGTCGGTGCCGATCGCGACGGCACGAGCCGGGTCGGCGAGGTCGTCGCCGCCGTCGGGCGCGACGGCGAGCGCCTTGCCCTGCTCGACGTGCAGCTCGACGAACCGGCCGACGCGGCGCACGGCCTCGGGGTCGGGGCCGAGGCCTGCGGGGTCGCGCCCGGCCTCTCGCCAGGCCTGCGCCATCGACACGCCGTCGGCGTCGGTGAGCGAGCGCGCACGGTCGGCGTCGAGGGCGCCGGTGATGATGCGGGAGCCGGCGCAGGCGACCCCGAACCGGGCGCCCTCCTCGTCGACGAAGTTGACGACGCCGAGCGGCACGGCGGGCCGGGCGCCGGCCGCGCGGAGCGCGTCGACCGTGGCGAGGGCGCTGACGACGCCGAGCGGGCCGTCGAAGGCACCGCCGTCCGGCACGCTGTCGAGGTGCGAGCCGATGACGACGCCGGGGGTCCGGTCGGGGTCCCCCCACCACGCCCACTGGTTGCCCGCGCGGTCCTCGACGAGCTCGAGCCCGCGCGCCGCGCACTCGCCGGCGAACCACTCGCGCAGGTCGTGGTCGGTGCGGGTCCACGCGTGGCGGCGGTAGCCGCCGGTGGACGCGTCACGCCCCACGGGCTCGAGGTCGGCCCACATCCGGTCGAAGCTCGTCGTCACGCCGCCTCCTCCCCCTTAGGTTGGGTGCCATGGTTCCCGACCGCGATGAGGCCGAGCGTAGTGATCCGGACGAGATCCGCACCCCGGCGGTCGACGCCGTGCGCGCGGCCGGCATCGAGCACGAGGTGACCCGCCACGGGCGCGTCTCCAGCCTCGCCGAGGCGGCGGCCGCCCGGGGCATCGAGCCGCGCGACCTCATCAAGACCCTCGTCGTGCGCCGGTCGGAGGACGACCACGTCTTCGTCCTCGTGCCCGGCGACCGCACCTTCTCGTGGGCCAAGGTGCGCGCCCTGCTCGGCACGAACCGCATCTCGATGCCGGACGCCGACGCCGCGCGCGCCGTCACCGGCTACGAGCGCGGCACCATCACGCCGTTCGGGTCGGCCACCCGGTTGCCCGTCATCGCCGACAGCCACCTCGTCGGCCGCCGCGTCTCGCTCGGCGGCGGCGCCCACGGGGTCGGGCTGACGGTCCGGGGCGACGACGTCATCCGCCTCTTCGAGGCGACCGTCGCCGACATCTCCGACGAGGAGGTCCGCCAGACCCCCTGACCCCTCAACCGTCGAGAGGCCAGAGTTCGTGGGTGCCCGACCGTCGAGAGGCCACTCCTCGCGGGTCAGCGCCCGACGAGAGGCCACCGTTCGCGGGTGGTGGCACGTCGAGAGGTCAGGATGCCGGAGACTGGTCAGCATGTCCCGCACCCCGCTGCCCACCAAGCCCTGCGCCCGCTGCGGCCGCACCATCACGTGGCGCAAGGCGTGGGCCCGCGACTGGGACTCCGTGCGCTGGTGCTCCGACAGCTGCCGCAAGCACGGCCTGCGCCAGGTCGACCTCGACCTGCAGGACGCGCTCGAGGCCCTGCTCGCCGAGCGGGCGCGGGACGCCTCGGTGTGCCCGAGCGAGGCCGCGCGGGCCGTCGGCGACGACGACTGGCGCGAGCTGATGGAGCCCGCCCGCATGGCGGCCCGGCGACTCGTGGCCGACGGGCGCGCCGAGATCACCCAGGGCGGGCAGGTCATCGACCCCGACCACGCCAAGGGCCCGATCCGGGTGCGCCGCCCCCGCTGAGCTCCCATCGGTCGAGGTGTCCTGCGGTCACGGGTGACCGCGCAACACCTCGACCCGACGAGCGGACCGGGGGCGGACGGCATACGGCCTCAGCCCTCCTGCATGGGGATGCGGACGCCGCGCTCGTGCGCGACCCGGTCGGCGATGTCGTAGCCGGCGTCGACGTGGCGGATGACGCCCATGCCGGGGTCGTTCGTCAGCACGCGGGCCAGCTTCTGCGCGGCGAGGTCGGTGCCGTCGGCGAGGGAGACCTGGCCGGCGTGCAGGCTCCGGCCGATGCCGACGCCGCCGCCGTGGTGGATCGAGACCCAGCTCGCGCCCGAGCTCGTGTTGACGAGCGCGTTGAGCAGCGGCCAGTCGGCGATGGCGTCGGAGCCGTCGGCCATGGACTCGGTCTCGCGGTACGGGGAGGCCACCGAGCCCGAGTCGAGGTGGTCGCGGCCGATGACGACGGGCGCGGAGATCTCCCCCGTGCGCACCATCTCGTTGAACTTCAGGCCGGCCTTGTCGCGCTCGCCGTAGCCGAGCCAGCAGATGCGGGCAGGCAGGCCCTGGAAGGCGATCCGGTCCTGAGCACCGCGGATCCACTTGTGCAGGCGGTCGTTGTCGGGGAAGAGCTCGAGCACGGCCTTGTCGGTCGCGGCGATGTCGCGGGGGTCGCCCGAGAGCGCCGCCCAGCGGAACGGGCCCTTGCCCTCGCAGAAGAGCGGGCGGATGTAGGCCGGCACGAACCCGGGGAACTCGAAGGCGCGGTCGTAGCCGCCGAGGCGGGCCTCGTCGCGGATCGAGTTGCCGTAGTCGAAGACCTCGGCGCCGGCGTCCTGGAACTCGACCATCGCCCTGACGTGCTTGGCCATCGAGGCCCGCGCCCGGTCGGTGAAGTCCTCGGGCTTCTTCTCGGCGTACTCGGCCCAGTCGGCGACGTCGACGCCCTCGGGGAGGTAGCTGAGCGGGTCGTGCGCCGACGTCTGGTCGGTGACGATGTCGATCTCGACGCCACGGCGGAGCAGCTCGGGGAAGACCTCGGCCGCGTTGCCGACGACGCCGACGGACCAGCCACGCCGCTCGCGCTTGGCGGCGAGGGCCTTGCCGATCGCGTCGTCGAGGTCGGTCGCCACCTCGTCGAGGTAGCGGTGCTCGACGCGGCGGTGCAGGCGCGCCGGGTCGACGTCGACGATGAGGCAGGCGCCCTCGTTCATCGTGACGGCGAGCGGCTGGGCGCCGCCCATGCCGCCGCACCCGCCGGTGAGGGTCAGGGTGCCGGCGAGCGTGCCGTTGAACTTCTTCTCGGCGATGGCGGCGAACGTCTCGTACGTGCCCTGGACGATGCCCTGCGTGCCGATGTAGATCCACGACCCGGCCGTCATCTGGCCGTACATCGTCAGGCCGAGGTGCTCGAGGCGACGGAACTCCGGCCACGTCGCCCAGTCGCCGACGAGGTTGGAGTTGGCGATGAGCACGCGCGGCGCCCACTCGTGCGTCTGCATGACGCCGACGGGGCGACCGCTCTGGACGAGCATCGTCTCGTCCTGCTTGAGCGTCGTGAGCGTGCGGACCATGGCGTCGAACGACTTCCAGTCGCGGGCCGCCCGGCCGGTGCCGCCGTAGACGACGAGGTCGTCGGGCCGCTCGGCGTTCTCGGGGTCGAGGTTGTTCATGAGCATCCGCAGCGGGGCCTCGGTGGCCCACGACTGCGCGGTCAGGGTCGTCCCACGCGCTGCGCGGACGGGTCGTGCACCTTCCATGTCACTCTCCTTCGAGTGCGAGAAACCTTGGTATGCCGTGTGATCCACCGTCGAGAGGCCACACGTCGCGGGTCTCCGCCCTTCGAGAGGCCAGTCCGCGTCGCAGACTTCGGCCATTCGACTGGTCAGGACCCGCAGATGTCGGCCTTTCGACGGTTGAGTGGGGGGTGGGAGCAGGGTGGTCAGTGGAGGGGGCCGGTGACGGCCTCGACGGCCGCGAGGGCCCGGCCCGACCGGACGAGCTCGACCGCGGACTCGATCTCCGGGGCGAGGAAGCGGTCGGTGCCGACGCCGGGCACGCTCTCGCGCAGCACCGCGACGACGGCGGCCGTGGCCGGCGACGGCGCGAGCGGGGCGCGCAGCTCGATGCCGCGCGCCGCGGTGAGCAGCTCGACGGCGAGCACCCGGGTCAGGCCGTCGACGGACCGGCGCAGCTTGCGCGCCCCCGACCAGCCCATCGAGACGTGGTCCTCCTGCATCGCCGAGCTGGGGATCGAGTCGACGCTGGCCGGCACCGCGAGGCGCTTCATCTCGGAGACGATGGCGGCCTGGGTGTACTGGGCGATCATGTGGCCCGAGTCGACGCCCGGGTCGTCGGCGAGGAAGGCCGGCAGCCCGTGGCTGCGGGCCGGGTCGAGGAAGCGGTCGGTGCGGCGCTCGGACATCGAGGCGACGTCGGCCGCGACGATGGCGAGGAAGTCGAGCACGTAGGCGACCGGCGCCCCGTGGAAGTTGCCGTTGGACTCGACGCGGCCGTCGGGCGTCACGACGGGGTTGTCGACCGCCGAGGCGAGCTCCCAGCCGGCCACGCGAGCGGCGTGGTCCACGGTGTCGCGGGCCGCGCCCGCCACCTGGGGCGCGCAGCGCAGCGAGTAGGCGTCCTGCACGCGGGTGCACTCCTCGGTGCGGTGCGACTCGCGGATCGCACTGCCCTGCATGACCGCCCGGATGTTCGCGGCCGACGAGGCCTGCCCCGGCTGGGGCCGCAGGGCGTGCAGGTCGGCGGCGAAGACGTCGTCGGAGCCGAGCAGACCCTCGACGCTCATGGCGGCGCACACGTCGGCGACGCGCAGCAGGTGGCGCAGGTCGTCGACGGCGAGCGCGAGCATGCCGAGCATGCCGTCGGTGCCGTTGATGAGGGCGAGGCCCTCCTTCTCGGCGAGCACGACCGGCTCGATCCCGTGATCGCGCAGGGCCGTGCCCGCGTCGGTGAGGGTGCCGTCGGCGAGCCGCACCGGCCCCTCGCCCATGACGGCGAGCGCGCAGTGCGAGAGGGGCGCGAGGTCGCCCGAGCAGCCGAGCGACCCGTACTCGTGCACGACGGGGGTGATCCCGGCGCTCAGCAGGGCGGCATACGCCCTCGCGGTCTCGAGGCGCACGCCCGTGCGGCCGGTCGCGAGGGTCGAGAGGCGGAGCAGCATGAGGGCGCGCACGACCTCGCGCTCCACCTCGGGGCCGCTGCCGGCGGCGTGCGAGCGCACGAGCGAGCGCTGCAGCTGGGCGCGCAGGTCGGTGGGGATGTGGCGCGTGGCGAGCGCGCCGAAGCCGGTCGAGACGCCGTAGTGCGGCACGGTGTCGTGCGCGAGCGCCTCGATGACCGCGCGGCTGCGGGCGATCTCCGCCTCGGCCTCGGCGGACAGCGTGACGGCCGCGCCGTGACGGGCGACGGCGACGACGTCGTCGATCTCGAGGGGGCCGGTGCCGATGGTGACGAGGTGCATGACTCCATGGAAGCGGTCCCCGGGTGGCGCAACGGCCCGCCGAGGTGGACAATTGTCTCGGATGTGAGACGACGACGACCGCACCGGAGGTGACCGCCCCGATGTCCAACGCACCGGCCGCCGCGAACGCCCTCGACGTCCTCGAGCACCTCTCGCGCCATGCGGAACCCGTGCCGGCCGCGTCCATCGCCCGTGACCTCGGCCTGCCCCGCAGCTCGGTCTACCACCTGCTCAAGGTGCTCCACGGCCGCGGCTACGTCACCCACTACGTCGAGGAGCGGCGCTTCGGCCTGGGCCCCGCGGCCTACGAGCTCGGCTCGGCCTACCAGCGACAGGCGCCCCTGGCCCGGGTGGCGCGGGCCGTGATGCGCCGCCTCGTCGACCAGTGCGGCCGCAACGCCCACTTCGCCACCCTCGACGGCCGCGACGTCATCTACCTGCTCGAGGAGCGCGCGCCGGGGCAGCCGATGCTCGTCACCGACGTCGGCGTCCGCCTGCCCGCGCACCTGACCGCGAGCGGGCTCGCGATGCTCTCGGCCCTGCCGGCCACGCAGGTGCGCGCCCTCTACCCCGACCGGGCCTCCTTCGTGCAGCGCAGCGGCGGCGGCCCGGGTTCGCTCGTCGAGCTGCGCGCCGTGCTCGCGCGCACCCGCGCCGACGGCCACGCCCGCGAGGAGGGCACGGTCACCCCGGACCTCTCGTCGGTGGCGGTGCCGGTGCTCGACCGCGCCGGCCGCCCGCTCGCGGCGATCGCCCTGACCCTGCGCACGACCGACGCCACGGGCGAGCACGTCGCCGACCTCGTGGCGCGGGCCCGGACCGCCGCCGACGACATCGCGCGTCGGCTGAGCCCCACCGGCGCCGCGCGGCAGGCCCAGGGTTCCGGACGCACGCCCCCGGCCCGCACCACCGGGGTCTCGGTGCACACGGTGGCCGCCGGTCAATAGAGTCGGTCCCATGCGCGCCATCACCATCCCGCAGCCCGGAGACGCCGACAGCCTCGTCCTCGCCGAGGTGCCCGACCCCGAGGCCGGCCCCGGCCAGGTGCTCGTCGACGTCGTCGCGGCCGGCGTCAACCGGGCCGACGTCATGCAGCGCCTCGGCCACTACCCGCCGCCGGCCGGCGCCTCGGAGTACCCCGGCCTCGAGGTCAGCGGCCGCGTGGCCGCGCTCGGCGAGGGCGTGCAGGGCTGGGCCGTCGGTGACGAGGTGTGCGCCCTCGTCGACGGCGGCGGCTACGCGGAGCACGTCGTCGTGCCGGCCGAGCAGCTGCTGCCCGTGCCGAAGGGCGTCTCCCTCGTCGACGCGGCCGGCCTGCCCGAGGTCGCCTGCACCGTGTGGTCGAACGTCTTCCTCGTCGCGAACATCCAGCCGGGGCAGGTGCTGCTCGTCCACGGCGGCAGCTCGGGCATCGGCACGATGGCCATCCAGCTCGGCAAGGCGGTCGGTGCGCACGTCGCCGTCACCGCGGGCAGCCAGGCCAAGCTCGACGTGTGCCGCGAGCTCGGCGCGGAGTTCCTCGTCAACTACCGCGAGGAGGACTTCGTCGAGCGGGTGCGTGAGCTGACGAAGGGACACGGCGCCGACGTCATCCTCGACAACATGGGCGCGAAGTACCTCGCCCGCAACGTCGAGGCGCTCGCCGTCAACGGTCGGCTCGTGACGATCGGCCTCATGGGTGGCCGCACGGGTGAGCTCGACATGGGCATGCTGCTCGCCAAGCGCGGCGCCGTCATCGCGACGTCGCTGCGTGCCCGCCCGGCCACCGAGAAGGCCGCCATCGTGGCCGCCGTGCGCGAGCACGTGTGGCCGCTCGTCGAGTCCGGCGACGTGCGCCCGATCATCCACTCGCGCCACCCCCTCGAGGACGCCGCCGAGGCGCACCGCGAGATGGAGGCCTCGGGCCACATCGGCAAGATCCTGCTCACCACCTGAGGCCGGGACGCGCCGGGTCGGCGCCACCGCTTGCCCCCTTTCGGAATACTCGGTATACATGCTCTCACCACAGGGAATACCGAGTATGCAGGGGGTCGGCCGATGTCGGTCAAGCAAGGACTGCTCGCACTGCTCGCCGAGGAGCCGATGTACGGCGCCCGGCTGCGCAGCGAGTTCGAGGCACGCACCGGCGGCACGTGGCCGCTCAACGTCGGGCAGGTCTACACGACCCTCGCGCGGCTCGAGCGCGACGGCCTCGTCGAGCCCGTCGGCGGCAGCGACGAGGAGGGCCGCATCGCCTACCGCCTCACCGAGACGGGGCGCGCCGAGATCGCGTCGTGGTGGTCGACCCCCGTCGACCGCGACAGCACGCCGCGTGACGAGCTCGTCATCAAGCTGGCCCTCGCCGTCACCTCACCGGGCGTCGACGTCCAGGGCGTCGTGCAGACCCAGCGCACCGCGACGCTGCGCCACCTGCGCGACCTGACCCGGCTCAAGAGCCGCACGTCCGACGAGCCCGACGCGCACGACCTCGCCTGGCTGCTCGTGCTCGAGAACCTCCTCTTCGCCGCCGAGGCCGAGGTGCGCTGGCTCGACCACGTCGAGGCCACGCTCCGCCGTATGCCGGCAGTCCCCCTCCGCGCGGACGCGCGGTCCGCGCTCCCCGCCGACGAGCCCGCGCCGCGGGCGACCGCTCCCACGACGGGAGGCCGCTCGTGACCACCGCAGCCGCCTCCACCCCCGTGCTCGTGCTCGACGACGTGTCGCGCGTGCACGGCGAGGGCGAGACCGAGGTCGTCGCCCTGAGCCACGCCTCCCTCACCGTCGAGCGCGGCGAGCTCGTCGCCGTCATGGGCCCGTCGGGCTCGGGCAAGTCGAGCCTGCTCAACCTCGCCGGCGGCCTCGACCGCGCGACGAGCGGCCGCGTCGTCGTCGAGGGCGTCGACGTCTCCGCGCTCGACGCCACGGGTCTCGCCGCGCTGCGCCGCCGCTCCATCGGCTTCGTCTTCCAGGACCTCAACCTCATCCCCAGCCTGACCGCAGCCGAGAACATCGGCCTGCCGCTCGAGCTCGACGGCTGGTCGGTGCGCCGCGCGCGGGGCCAGGCCCTCGACGCGCTCGACCGGCTGCGCCTGCGCGAGCTCGCCGACCGCTACCCCGACCAGATGTCGGGTGGCCAGCAGCAGCGCGTCGCCATCGCCCGCGCCCTCGTGGGCGAGCGCTCGCTCGTGCTGGCCGACGAGCCGACCGGCGCCCTCGACTCGCACACGGGCGAGGGCGTGCTGAAGATCCTGCGCCAGCGCTGCGACGCCGGCGCGGCCGGCCTGCTCGTCACGCACGAGGCGCGGCACGCGGCCTGGGCCGACCGGGTCGTCTTCCTGCGCGACGGCGTCGTCGTCGACGAGACGGGCGCCCCCGACTCGGCCGACTCGCTCCTGACCCGGACGCACTGACGTGGGCCGGCACAGCACCGACACCCCTGCGACCTCGCCCGCCTCGCCCGCCTCCCACGGGTCACGGCTCGACCGCTGGCGCGCCGGCTGGAGGGTGTCGCTCCGGATGGCGCGGCGCGACGTGCGCCGCCACCGCGGCCGCAGCCTGCTCATCGTCGTCATGGTGGGCCTGCCCGTCCTGCTCCTGACCGCCGGCAGCACCCTGTGGTTCAGCGAGGACCTCGACGCCGCCGAGCGCCTGCCGCTGCAGCTCGGGCAGACGCAGGGCTACCTCGTCGACCCCCTGGACTCCGCGATCCACCAGCTCGTCGACCCACGGACGTCGTACGGGACCGGCCCCGACGCCACCGAGCCGCGGGCGAAGGTCATCCCGGGTTACGCGTCCGGCCAGGAGGCCGGGGCGCTGGGCCGTCTGGTCGGAGGCGCCGTCCACCCGGTCACGCTGTCGAGCGGGACGGCGCGCGTCGACGACCGCTCGCTCCGGGTGGAGGTCATGGGCGTCGATGCCTCGTCCGCGGCTGCCGCGCTCTCCCCCAAGCTGTCACTGGAGTCCGGGCGCTGGGCCCGCGCAGCGGACGAGGTCGTCGTCACGGACCTCGGCCTCGCGGCCGGCCTTCCCCGCAGCGGGAGCGTCGAGCTGCGCATGCCGACGCCCGAAGGCCGCTCGGAGCCGCACTCGGTGACCGTCGTCGGTGTCGGCACGGGCTACGCGTCCTGGGGGGCGCAAGACGTCCACCCCGTAGAACTCGTCGGGCTGCCCCAGACCGGCGCGATCGAGCGGCAGTGGCTCGTCGAACGGGCCACCTCGCTGACCTGGCCCGAGGTCGAGCGTCTCAACACGTACGGTGTCGGCGTCTACAGTCGGCACGTCGCCCTGAACCCCGACACCATGGTGCTGCCCCCCGACGTCACCCTCCCCTCCGACTCCAGCGCGCTCTTCGTCGTCGTCGCGGCCTCGTTCGGGCTGCTGCTGCTCACGACGATGCTCGCGGGACCTGCGTTCGCCGTGAGCGCCGCCCGGCAGCGGCACTCGCTGGCACTGGCCGCCTCGAACGGCGCGACCCGATCACAGCTGCGCCGGACCGTCCTGGGCCAGGCCCTCGTGCTGGGCGCCCTTTCCGCAGTCGTCGGCGCAGCGTCCGGACTCGTCCTCGGCCTGGTGGCCGCCTCACTGACCCACGGGGCCCGTCCCGACCACTTCTTCGGGCCCCTGCAGGTCTCGTGGTCCTCCGTCCTCATCGTCACGGCCGCCGGCATCACCAGCTCCGTGGTGGCGGCTCTCGTGCCGAGCCGCGGCCTGGGTCGCCTCGACATCGTGTCGGTGCTCAAGGGGCAGAACGTGTCGGCGCCGCTGCGTCGGCGTGTGCCGGTCCTCGGCGCTGCGCTCACCGCGGTGGGCATCGGCGCCGTCCTCTTCGCCTCCTATCGAACTGCCGACGCCTACATCTACGTCTACCTCGGCGGCGCTGCACTCACGGTCCTGGGGTCGCTGCTCATCGTGCCGCTCGTGCTCTCGCTCGTGGCCCGGACCGCCCACGCCATGCCACTGCCGGCCCGGATGGCCGCACGGGAGGCAGGGCGACACCGCGGCCGCGCCACGCCGACGGTCGCCGCGATCATGGGTGGCGCGGCCGTGCTCGCGACCATGTGCATCGGTCTCCAGGCCGACACCGAGCGTGGGGCCCGCACCTACACCCCGCAGCTGGTCGAGGGCCAGGGCATCATCGACACTCCCCAGGCTCTGTCGCGGGAGGAGGCGCGGGAGATCGTCCGGGCCGCCGATCCCGACCTGGTCTCCCTGACCCCCCGGACCCTCATGCCCCGTGCGGACGGCACGACGGTCGCCCTGGCCGCGGCGCAGCCCGGCTGCTCCTTCGCCCAGACGGCGCCCCAGATCGCCTACGACCCCAACAGCTCCACGTCACCCGGGGATGCGCTCCCCCGGTGCGCCACGATAGCCAGCGAGGCCTACTTCCCGGGGTCCGGCCTCGTCGTTGCCGACGCCGACGAGCTCAGCGACTTCGCCGGGCTGGACGACGCGCAGCGGCGCATCCTCGTCGGTGGCGGCCTCGCGGTGCTCGACCCCGCCGTCGCCCGGGCACTGCCTGCCGTCACGACCCAGTGGCAGCAGAGCACACCCATCGCGCAGCTGAGGCCCGTGGACATCCCGCTCGACGGCGACACCTCCAGCTGGTACCTCTACTCCTTCAAGACCGACGACACCGGCAGGGCCGTCGGCTCAAGCGTCCGGCAGAGCCGCATCACCGTCCCCGTGGTGAAGCTCGACCACGAGCAGTGGATGCGCGTGCTCGGTGGCGGCTACGGCGGGGTCGGGGCGTTCCTCACGACGGCGGCCGTCGACCGTCTCGACGTGACGACGGCGGACAGCGCCACGTTGGTTCGGGGGAGGTCCGCGATCAGCCAGGCACAGGAAGGCGCTCTCCGCGACGCGCTCCAGGCGCGCGTGCCCGACGGCGGCTTCACGGTCGAGCGCGGCTACCGGCGGCAGGACGGCTTCATCCTGGCCATCGCCATCGGCATGATCGCGCTCATCATCCTCGTGGCCACGCTCATCGCGACGGCGCTCGGGCAGGCCGAGGCCGCTCCGCTGCTCGGCACCCTCGCGGCCGTCGGCGCGACCCGGCGCACCCGCCGGGCGCTCGCCGCGTCGCAGGCGGTCTACCTCGCGCTCGTCGGGGCCGTTCTCGGGGTCCTCGTCGGGCTGGCACCGGGAATCGCGATCTCCCGCATCATCACCGCGACCTACACCGAGGGAGGCATGGACTTCAGCACCGTCATCATCAGCATCCCGTGGCTGCAGATCCTGGCCCCGGTGGTCCTCGTGCCCCTCGTGGCCGGGGCGCTCGCCTGGGTCTCGATCCGGCGGGCCCCCGTGGTGGTGCGGCGGGCCACCTGAGCCCGCCGGCCGGCACACCCCTCGGGACAGGCCCGTGCGACCTGACCGGGGACGCACGGGCCCCGTCCCCGTGGGGCAGGATGGGGCGCATGAGCGACGACGTGAGCCGACAGGGACCGGGCAGCGACACCGCCATGGGCGACGACCCGCGCATCGTCGTGGTGACCCCCAACGGCATGGGGGTCGCCGGCCCCGGTGACGGCGAGCGGGGCGGCAACCCCGAGGCGCAGCAGCGGGACGGGTCGGGCGAGTCGCACGAGGAGCACGAGCGCTCCCGCGAGCGCACCAACCCGGCCGACCTCGTCGAGGAGCCGGCCAAGGTGATGCGCATCGGCTCGATGATCAAGCAGCTGCTCGAGGAGGTGCGGGGCGCCCCGCTCGACGAGGCGGGTCGCCGGCGCCTCGCCGAGGTGCACCACCGCTCCCTCGACGAGCTCAAGGACGGCCTCGCGCCCGAGCTCGTGGCCGAGCTCGACCGGATCGCCCTGCCGTTCCGCGACGAGTCCCCGAGCGACGCCGAGCTGCGCATCGCCCAGGCCCAGCTCGTCGGCTGGCTCGAGGGCCTCTTCCACGGCATCCAGACCGCGCTCGTCGCGCAGCAGATGGCCGCGCAGCAGCAGCTCCAGCAGATGCGGGCCCTGCCGCCCGGCCCCGGCGCGTCGTACGGCACCCCGCACGGCCTGCAACCGGGCGAGCCGCACCCCGGCGACGCCGGCCCCACCGGCCAGTACCTGTGATCGCCCTCAGAGCCAGCTCGACCGCTCGCGCTCGGTCGGCACGACGCCCGGGTCCCACTGCGTGAAGGGCTGCTCGAGCCGGTAGTGGTGGTCGGCCTGCTTGCGCAGCACGACGCTGGCCGCGTTGCCCGGGTTGTCGAGGGACTCGAAGTACTCGACGCTCCAGTGGAACCAGCGCATGCAGAACAGCCGCATCGTCAGCCCGTGCGTCACCACGACGACGTTCCGTGGGGCGGCGGGCGTCTCGAAGTTGCGGTGCATCGACTCGAGGAACGTCGAGACGCGGTCGTAGACGTCCGAGCCGGACTCACCGTCGCTGAAGCGGTAGAAGAAGTGGCCGTAGCGGTCGCGCAGCGCCTTCTCCTCGGCGATGACGGTGGGGTCCTGGAAGTTGGCCCAGTCCTGCTCGCGCAGGCGCGGCTCCACCCGCACGTCGCGGTCGGCCACCGGCAGCTCCAGCGCCGCGAGCGTCTGCCGCGTGCGCAGGTAGGGCGAGACGTAGACCTCCACCGACGCGCCGTCCAGCACCTCGCGGATCCGTGCGCCGGCGGCCCGCGCCTGCTCGAAACCCTTGGGCGTCAGGCCGATCCGGTGGTCGGGCACCCGCTCGTAGATCGTGTCGTCGGCGTTGGCCTCCGACTCGCCGTGGCGCACGAGGATGATCCGGTCGGGTCGGTGCTCGAGGCTCACCGCCTCAGGGTACGGCCGCGACCCTGCGCCGCCCACGGCGCGACGACGAGGAGCAGCCAGGCGAACCCGAGGCCGAGGCTCGCGACGAGCACGACCGCACCCGCCCACGCGCCGAGCACGCGCGGCCCGAGCAGGAGCAGGACGGCATACCCGACCGACGACGCGACGACGACTGCCCTGCGGCGCGGACCCATGACTCCTCCTCGATGCCGATGCAGCCATCCGAGCATGCCGAGGTGAACGCCCGGTGCTCGCGGGGTGACGCGTACCGGGCCGGTTAGGGTGAGGCAATGCGACTGGTGGGCGCCCTGACGGGAGGCGAGAACCCGTGGGTGCGCCGCGCCTCCGCGGTGCTCTCGTGGATCGCCGTCCTCGCGGCCTGCTACCTCGGTGGTGTCGCCGCGACGAACCTCGCGCCCACCGTGGCCGAGACGTCGCAGTACCGCGCGGTGCTGCGCCTCGACCCGGTGCCGCGCCACTCCCCCGTGCTGCACGCGCCGACCATCGTCGGCGACGTGGACGTCCAGTTCGCCTCTCCGCTGGTCGCGCCCGGCCTCGACGTGCAGGTGTCGGTGCGCGAGGAGATCACCAACCTCTTCACGCGGCCCAACGTCGACATCCGGGCCCTGCAGCCGTCGGGCGACGAGATCTCCGACGCGATCCGGCAGGCCGCCGTCGGCGTCGGCGTCCGCTTCCTGCTCGGGGCCGTCGCCATCGCCGTCCTGCTCGCGCTCGCGTCGCACTACATCCGCCAGCGCACGACGCACCGCCACCACGTCGTCTTCGTGGCGTCGGCGACCGCCGTCGCGACCGCCGTGACCTTCGGTGGCATCGCCCTGACCTACCAGCCGGACCGCTTCGCCGAGTACCGCACGAGCGGTGTGCTCGGCGTCGTCCAGCGCAACGCCGGCCTGCTCGCCGACGTCGAGGCCCGCGCGAGCCAGGTGACCCCCTACTTCCGCAACCTGCTCGCCGTCACCCAGGCGCTGCAGCAGAAGTACGTCGCCGGCAACGTCGACGAGCCCGTGGCTGCGCGCATCCTGCTCGTCTCCGACATCCACGGCGCCAACCAGTACGCCCTGATGCGCACCATCATCGAGGAGGAGGACATCGACGCCGTCATCGACAGCGGTGACCTCGTCAACTTCGGCCGCGTGCAGGAGGGCGACGCCGCGGACATCTACCGCTCCATCGCGTCGTTGGGCGTGCCCTACGTCTTCACGAGCGGCAACCACGACCAGTCGTCGGCGACCGACCGTGCCGTCGTCGCGCGCCTCGGGCGCATCCCCAACGTCGTGCTCCTCGAGGACGCCGCGGGCGCGCTGCGCGAACTGAGCTTCCACGGGCTGCGGATCACCGGCTTCAACGACCCGCGCTACTTCGGCGACGACAACGCCGACCCGACGGCCAAGGCGAGGCCCGCCGCCGAGCGCTACAACGCGACGCTCGCCGACCAGCCCGAGCCCGACGTCGTCGTCACCCACGAGCCGTATGCCGCCGAGCAGGTCGAGCGCGGGAGGATCCTCGTCAACGGGCACATGCACACGCCGGCGATCGAGGGCAACCGGATCCAGGTCGGCACCTTCACCGGCGGCGGGGTCGTGTCGCACTACGCCGAGGGCTCCGGCCAGGAGCTCGACGGCCAGCCGTACGCCTTCGACATCGCGCAGTTCGGCACGTCGTGCGAGCTCACGTCGCTGACCCGCTACTCGTTCCGCAACCTCCTCGAGGGCCGGCCCGCCTACGACAGCGTGCAGGTCATCAGCGGTGCGCGCATCGACCCCTACCGGCCCGTGTCGGGCACGGTGAGCCGGCCGGGCCAGGACCAGCCCGACCCGGCCAAGCGCATCTGCAGCCGCATCGACGAGACGTCGGTGCGCACCCTGCCGGCGCCCGACGGCTCGACCGACGGCTCGACGGACGGCTCGACGGTCGGCCCCGCGGGGACGCCCACCGGTGCCCCGGCGGGCGGTGCGACCGTCAGCCCCTGAGCTCGGGGAACTGGTCGTCGCGCCACTCGCCCGCGGGCCGGTCGGCCCCGGTGGCGTCGAGCTCGGTCTCGCGGCCGCGCAGCTCGACCCGGCGGATCTTGCCCGAGATCGTCTTGGGCAGCTCGAAGAACTCGAGGCGCCGCACCCGCTGCCACGGGGCGAGCCGCGCTCGCGCGTGCGCGAGGATCGAGCGCGCCACGTCCTCGCCCGGCTCGTGCCCGGGCGCGAGCGCGACGTACGCCTTGGGCACGGCGAGCCGCACCGGGTCGGGCGCGGGCACGACGGCCGCCTCCGCCACGGCGGGGTGCTCGATGAGCACCGACTCGACCTCGAACGGGCTGATCTTGTAGTCGCTCGCCTTGAAGACGTCGTCGGTGCGGCCGACGAAGGAGATGTAGCCGTCGGCGTCGACGGAGGCGACGTCGCCGGTGTGGTAGAAACCGGCGGCCATGGCGTCGGCGTTGCGCTGCTCGTCGCCCTGGTAGCCGGTCATGAGCGGCACCGGGCGCTGCGAGAGGTCGAGGCAGATCTCGCCCTCGCGGTTGCCCTGCGCGTCGGCCTCGGTGACGAGCTCGTTCGTCAGCGGGTCGACGACGACGACGGGGCAGCCGGGCAGGGGCCGGCCCATCGAGCCGGGTTTGACCACCGAGCCGGGCGTGTTGCCCACGGCCGCCGTCATCTCGGTCTGGCCGTAGCCGTCACGGATCGTCAGGCCCCAGGCCTTCTCGACCTGCGCGATGACCTCGGGGTTGAGGGGCTCGCCGGCCCCGATGACCTCGCGCAGCGCGCCCGGTCGGGCCCCGAGGTCGCTCGTGATGAGCATGCGCCACACGGTGGGCGGCGCGCAGATCGAGGTGACCTCGTGGGTGTGCAGGACCCGGAGCAGCGCGGCCGGGTCGAACCGCGTGTAGTTGTAGACGAACGCGGTGGCCTCCGCCGCCCACGGCGCGAAGAACGAGGACCACGCGTGCTTGGCCCAGCCGGGGCTGCTGATGTTGAGGTGGATGTCGCCGGGCTGCAGGCCGATCCAGAACATCGTCGTCAGGTGACCGACGGGGTAGGAGCGCTGCGTGTGCTCGACGAGCTTGGGCCGGCTCGTCGTGCCCGAGGTGAAGTAGAGCAGCATCCGGTCGTCGGGACCGGTGCCCGGGTGCTCCGTCGGGGCCGCGTCGAGGGCGTATGCCGCCGCGTGGTCCACCCAGCCGGACGTGGCCGCGCCGGTCGGGTCGGCGGGGTCGGTGCCGCCGACGGCCACGCGCACGTAGTCGCCGGGCACGTCGGCGAGCTTGTGCGCCTCCGAGGCGTTGGTGATGACGGCGCGGGCGCGGCCGCGCTCCATCCGGTCGAGGAGGTCGCCGGGTCCGACGGCCGTCGTCGTCGGCATGACGACGGCGCCGAGCTTGATGACGGCGAGCATCGACTCCCACAGCTCGACCTGGTTGCCGAGCATGAGCACGACGGAGTCGCCGCGACCGATGCCCAGCGCCGAGAGGTGCGCGGCGACCTGGTCGGAGCGGCGGGCCATCTCGTCGTAGGAGTACGACGCGACCGACTCGTCCTGCTCGACGATCGTCAGGCAGGCGCGGTCGTTGCCCCGGGCGATCGCGTCGAACCAGTCGACGCCCCAGTTCCACCGGTCGCCGACGTCGGGGAAGGTGAACTCGCGGGTGGCGCGGGCGTGGTCGCCGCGGAGCGAGAGCAGCTGGTCACGGGCGTCCCGGTACGCCGAGGTCGCGCTGGCAGCGGTGGCAGGTGAGCTCATGGGCCCAGACGATGCCACAGGATCAGAGCCGCTGGTCGTTCCCGTCACCGAGGTCACGCGGGCGTCGCCGCTCCTCGGCCAGCTCGGGGCGCTGCCGCGGGACGGCCGTCGTCTCGTCGTCCGCGCTCGTCGCGGCACCCGCCGCGCCGCCCGCCTCGGCGTCGGGGACGAACCGACCCTGGCTGCGCCGGCGCAGGTCGTCCTCGTCGATGAGGCGGTTGATGAGCTGCTGCACCTCGTTGCTGCGCGGGATGTTCGCGAGGTTCTCGTCGGGGCTGTCGCCGGCCGACTCGATGTGGAGCGAGCCGGAGCGGATGAGCCGGTCGAGCACCGTCTGCTGGAAGCTCACGTCGGTGATCTTCGAGAGGGTGATGTCCTTGCCGTTCTTGGTGAGGATGCCGCGTCGCACCATGACCCGGTGCGTGGTGATGACGTAGTGCGTCGTGCGCCACCGCAGATAGGGCACGACGACGGCCGGGATCGCGATGACGACGAGCACGGCGACGGCGATCCACTGGATGCGGTTGCCCGTCTCGTCGTCGGGCGTGACGACCGCGACGGCGATGCAGGCCCCCGCGAGCAGCAGGCCGAGGATCGTCGGCACGACGACGGTGAGCCAGTGCGGGTGGAGCCCGCGCTCGACCCGCTCGTCCTTGGCCAGCACGTTCTCGGGGAACCCCACGGTCATCCTCCTGTCGGCACGGTCCGGGTGGACCACGGGCACCCGCCCAGCCTAGGCGTTCGCGCGTGCTCCGTGGCGTCGCGACGGGCCGCGGCGACGACCTCGTCGCACCGGACGTGGGAGTCAGCCGGCGGCGAGGATGCGGGCCTTCTGCTGCGCGAGCTCCTCGTCGGTGAGGATGCCCTGCGCGTGCAGGGCGGCCAGCCGCTCGAGCGCCGCGATCATGGCGTCGGCGCCCGTGGCCGCCGGAGCCGCCGGAGGGGCCGGAGCCGCCGGGGCGGGAGGCGCAGGTGGCGGCGCCTGCGCAGCCAGCGCCTGGGCGACGGCGGCCTGCGTGGCGGCGGCCTGGGCCGCGGCCTCCTGCTGCTGACGGTAGGCCTCGGCGTCAGCCGCCTGCTGTGCCTTGGCTCGCTGACCCTGCTGCATCGAGCCGCTCACGGCGTTGGCCGTCCCGGCGACGACGGCCGTGCGGGCGGCCAGGCCCAGCAGACCGGGCCGTCCCCTACGTCCTCTCATGTCCCCTCCTCGTTCGATGCGAGCCGGCGAGCCCGCGAGCCCACGACCCGCGGCGTCGTGGCGTTCGTCGCTCACCTCATGCTCGGGCGGGTGCCGACGGGGGTCATCACCCCGGCGGGGTGACGTGGCGGGAGCCGGCCCGGTGGTGCCATGGGCGCATGAGCGCAGCAGACGCCACCCCGACCATCACGGCCCAGCAGCGCAGCCTGCACGAGCGGCTGCCCTTCGCCGACGAGCACGACCTCGAGGCCGTCGACCGTGGCTTCGTCGCCGCGCTCGAGCCCGGCGTCGTCACGGGTGCCGACGGGCGCACCGCGTGGGACGGCGACAGCTACGCCTTCCTGCGCGGAGAGGCTCCCGACACCGTCAACCCGAGCCTCTGGCGACAGTCCGGACTCGTCGCCCGGCAGGGCCTCTTCGAGGTCGTGCCCGGCCTCTACCAGGTGCGCGGGCTCGACCTGTCGAACATCTCGTTCGTCGAGGGTGAGAGCGGCGTCATCGTCATCGACCCCCTCATCAGCGCGGAGCCCGCCGCGGCGGCGCTCGGCCTCTACCGCGCCCACCGCGGGCAGCGGCCCGTCGTCGCGGTCGTCTACACCCACTCCCACATCGACCACTTCGGCGGCGTCAAGGGCGTGACGACCCAGGAGGACGTCGACGCAAGCCGCTGCCAGGTCATCGCACCGGCCGGGCTCGTCGCGGAGGCGGTGTCCGAGAACGTCTACGCGGGCACGGCGATGAGCCGCCGCGCGGGCTACATGTACGGCGCCTCGCTCCCCCGCGGCGAGCGGGGACAGGTCGGCGCCGGGCTGGGCCAGACCACCTCGTCGGGCTCGGTGACGCTGATCGTGCCGACCGTGGACGTCACGTCGACCGGCGAGGAGCTCGTCGTCGACGGCGTGCGGATGGTCTTTCAGATGGCTCCCGGCACCGAGGCGCCGGCCGAGATGCACTTCCACTTCCCCGACCTGCGCGCCCTTTGCATGGCCGAGAACTCGACGCACACCCTCCACAACGTGCTGACGCTGCGGGGCGCCCTCGTGCGCGACCCGCACGCCTGGTCGGGCTACCTCACCGAGGCGATCGACCTGTTCGGCGAGCAGACCGACGTCGTCTTCGCCTCCCACCACTGGCCGACGTGGGGCCGGCAGGAGTGCGTCGAGTACCTCTCCCTCCAGCGCGACCTCTACGCCTACCTGCACGACCAGACGGTCCGGATGCTCAACCAGGGCATGACCGGCCCCGAGATCGCCGAGGCCATCGAGCTGCCGCCCGCCCTCGAGGCGGCTTGGCACACCCGCGGCTACTACGGGTCGGTCAGCCACAACGTCAAGGCCGTCTACCAGCGCTACATGGGGTGGTTCGACGGCAATCCGGCCCACCTCTGGCAGCACCCACCGGTCGAGGCGGGTCGCCGCTACGTCGAGTTCATGGGCGGGGCCGACGAGGTCGTGCGCAAGGCGCAAGGCTCCTACGACGCGGGCGACTTCCGTTGGGCCGCAGAGGTGCTCAGCCACGTCGTCTTCTCCGACGAGCACCATGCCGGTGCGCGCGAGCTGCTCGCCGCGACGTTCGAGCAGCTCGCCTACGGCTCCGAGAACGGGACGTGGCGCAACTTCTACCTCTCGGGGGCGCACGAGCTGCGCCACGGCAGCTTCGGCACGCCGACGTCGGCGGCCGCTCCGGACCTGCTCGCCCAGCTGACGCCGGAGCAGCTCTTCGACGCCCTCGCCATCCGCGTGCACGGGCCGCGGTCGTGGCACCTGCACCTGCGCCTCGACGTCGCGCTGACGGACGGCGACCGCTTCCGCCTCACCCTGCGCAACGGCGTGCTGACCTACTCCTCGGCGTTGCGGCACGACGAGCCGGACCTGACGCTCCGGATGCCGCGCGCGGCCCTCGGGGCCCTGATGTCCGGCGCCGACCCGGGCACCGTCGACGGGGTGGACGTCTCGGGCGACCCGGGCGTGCTCCAGGCGCTGCTCGGCGCCCTCGACGCGCCGGACCCCGACTTCGCCGTCGTCACCCCCTGAGCCCGTTTCGACTCGCGGGGCGTGGCGGCCGGCCCTACTGTCCGAGTCGGGACGCGTGACGCGGGGCACATCGTGGGCGCCGGGCGACGTCCCCGGCGGCTGCGGCGCCCGGCGCGGCAGCCCTCCACCCACCCGAGGAGCGTGTCGTGAAGAGCAGGTTGGTTTCGTCCCCCGTCCGCCGCCGCGTGCTCGGCGCCGGCATCGCCGCCCTGTCGGGCCTCGGCGCGGCCCTCGCCCTGGGCGCTCCCGCTGCCACGGCCGCCGGCACCGGCTACGTCGCCCTCGGCGACTCCTACTCCTCCGGCACGGGCACGCGCAGCTACATCTCCGACGGCACGTCGTGCCAGCGCTCGGTCTACGCCTACCCCTCCCTCGACGCCGCCGCCCTCGGGCTGTCGCTCACCTTCCGCGCCTGCTCCGGCGCGACCGTCGCCGACGTGACGAACAGCCAGCTGTCGGCGCTCACGACCTCGACGGCATACGTGACGATCTCGGTGGGCGGCAACGACGCCGGCTTCGCGAGCGTGCTGACCGAGTGCGCCCAGCCGGGGTGGCTCAGCAACTGCAACGGCGCCATCGACAAGGCCCAGACGACGGTCAACAGCACGATCCCCGGGCGGCTCGCAACGCTCTACTCCTCGATCCGCGCGAAGGCGCCCAACGCCCGGGTGGTCGTCGTCGGCTACCCCCGCATCTTCAACGGCGAGGACTGCAACGCCCTCACGTGGTTCTCCCCCGCCGAGGAGACACGCCTCAACGCGATGGCCGACCTGCTCAACTCGCGCACGTCGGCGGCGGCCTCGACCGCCGGCTTCACCTTCGTCAACCCGACCTCGCGCTTCCTCGGCCACGCCGTCTGCGACAGCCCCGAGTGGCTGAACGGGCTGTCCAGCCCGATCAGCGACAGCTACCACCCCAACGTCGCCGGCCACCGCGACGGCTACGCGGTCGTCACCAAGCCCGCCTTCGGCCTGCCGGTCCGGCTCTCCGCGGCCCGGGCGGAGGCGCGCGCCGTCGCGTCGGCCGACGCCCTCGCCCGCGACGCGAGGCGGTATGCCGCCGTCGACCGCACGATCACGCCGGAACGGTTCGTGGCGCCCGACCTCACGACCCCCGCGGCGAGGGCGGCCGCGAAGCGCGCCGGGGTCGACCTGGGCAGCCGGGCGAGCATCGACGCCGCCGACCGCGCGTGGTCGGCCCGACAGGACGCCGCCGCGCGCCGCTGACGAGCGGGGGCGGACGCGCCCGGGTGGCGACCGGGGCGCGTCGCCCTAGGGTGGCCTCGTGCGCTACGACGACATCATCATCGGGGCCGGCCACAACGGGCTGACCGCCGCCGCCTACCTCGCCCGCGCCGGGCGCTCGGTGCTCGTGCTCGAGGCAGCCGACCACGTGGGCGGCGCGGCCGTGTCGGCCCGGGCCTTCGAGGGCGTCGACGCGCGGCTCTCGCGCTACTCCTACCTCGTCTCGCTCCTGCCCCGGCAGGTGCTGACCGACCTCGACCTCGACCTGCGCCTCATCCGCCGGCGCTACTCGAGCTACACGCCGGTGCCCGGCGACCCGGCCCGGGGCCTGCTCGTCGACAACGCCGACGAGGCCGCCACGCGGGCGGCGTTCCGTGCGCTCACGGGCGGCGACGACGCGTATGCCGGGTGGAGCGACTTCTACGGCCGCATGACCGAGGTCGCCGGCCGGGTCTTCCCGACGGTCCTCGAGCCGCTGCGCTCGCGCGACGACGTGCGCACGCTCTCGGGTGACCCCGAGCTCTTCGACGCGCTGACGAAGCGACCGATCGGCGAGCTCATCGAGTCGGTCACGGCCGACGACACGCTCCGCGGCATCATCGCGACCGACGCCCTCATCGGCACCTTCGCCTCCCTCGGCGAGGCCGACCTGCGCCAGAACGTCTGCTTCCTCTACCACCTCGTCGGCGGCGGCACCGGCGACTGGGACGTGCCCGTCGGCGGCATGGGCGCGCTCACCGACTCCCTTGCGGCAGCAGCGGTCTCGGCCGGTGCGACGGTGCTCACCGGCGCGCGCGTGACGTCGGTGGACCCCTCGACGGGCCAGGTCGCCTGGGCCGGCGGCAGCGCCGGCAGCGGCACGGCGACGGGAGCCTCCCTCGTGGCCGGGTGCGCGCCCGCGGTGCTCGACGGCCTGCTCGCGGCCGCCGGGGCCGACCCGATCGGCACCGAGCACGACGTCGAGGGTGCCCAGCTCAAGGTCAACATGCTGCTGACCCGCCTGCCGCGCCTGCGCGACGAGAGCGTCGACCCCGCCGCCGCCTTCGCCGGCACGTTCCACATCAACGAGGGCTACGGCCAGCTCGAGCAGACGTATGCCGCCGCACGCGACGGGCGCATCCCCGACCTGCCGCCGTGCGAGATCTACTGCCACACCCTCTCGGACCGATCGATCCTCGGTGCCGACCTCGCCGCGAGCGACGCGCAGACGCTGACGCTCTTCGGCCTGCACCTGCCGGCGCGGCTCTTCCGGGCCGACAACGAGCGCGCCCGCGAGGAGGCGCTCGCCGCCACCCTGCGCTCGCTCGACTCGGTGCTCGGTGAGCCCGTCGCGTCGGTGCTCGCCCGCGACGCCGCCGGCAACCCGTGCATCGAGGTCAAGAGCCCGGTCGACCTCGAGGAGGCCGTCGGCCTGCCCGGCGGCAACATCTTCCACCGATCGCTGCAGTGGCCCTGGGCCGAGCGCGACGACGAGGTGGGCACCTGGGGCGTCGAGACGGTGCACGGCCGCCTGCTCCTCGCGGGCGCGGGTGCGCGGCGGGGCGGCGGCGTCAGCGGCATCCCCGGCCACAACGCCGCGCGCGCGATCCTCGGCTGACCCGGGGCGAGTCGGGTCAGTCGGGCCAGACGCCCGAGCTGCCCCGGCGGTGACTCGTCAGCAGGTGCGTGTCGACGATGCCGACGGCCTCCATCAACGCATACATGGTCGTCGGCCCGACGAACGCGAAACCCTTGCTGCGCAACGCCTTCGACAGCGCCTTGCTCTCCGGCGACACGGTGGGCACCTCGGAGTGGTCGTGGGGTCGCGGCGTGTCCGCCGGCGCGAAGCCCCAGACGAGGTCGACGAGCCCGCCCTCCTCGCGGAGGGCGATCGTGGCCCTCGCGTTCGTGATCGTGGCCCGGATCTTCCCGCGGTGGCGGATGATGCCCGCGTCGCCGAGCAGCCGCTCGACGTCGTCGTCGGAGAAGGTCGCCACGACGTCCGGGTCGAAGCCGGCGAAGACCTCGCGGAAGCGGGGGCGCTTGCGCAGGATCGTCGCCCACGACAGCCCTGCCTGGAAGCCCTCGAGGCAGATCCGCTCGTAGAGCCCGCGCTCGTCGCGCACCGGCATGCCCCACTCGGTGTCGTAGTAGTGCATGAGGAGCGGGTCGACCGAGGCCCACGCGGGACGGGCGAGCCCGTCGGCTCCGACGACAGTCATGGCGCGACCCTAGGCCAGGCCACGGCGCATGACGACACGGGGGAAGCCACCGGAGACGGAGGTCGTGTCGGCCGCCTTGACGAAGCCCGCCCGCTCGAAGAGGACCCGGGTGCCGACATAGGCCATCGTGAGGTCGACCTGCTCGCCGCGGTTGTCGACGGGGTAGCCCTCGACCGCCGGGGCGCCCTGGGCGCGGGCGTAGTCGACCGCACCCTCGAGGAGGGGCAGGGAGATGCCGCGGCGGCGGTGGCCGGGGCGGACCCGGATGCACCAGATCGACCACACGGCCACGTCGTCGACGTGCGGGATCTTTCTCGAGCGGGCGAAGGGCAGCTCGGACCGCGGCGCGAGCGCGGCCCAGCCGACGACCTCGTCGCCGTCGTAGGCGAGCACGCCGGGGGCGACGGGACGGCGCGTCAGCTCACGGACGTGCTCGCCGCGCTCCGGGCCGACGAGGCCCCGGTTGGTCGCGGCGTCGACGCGGTGGCTGAGGCACCAGCAGACGCTCGACGTCGGGTTCTTCGGGCCGAGCATCGTCGCGACGTCGTCGAACCGGGCGTGCGTGGCGGGACGCACCTCGATGGTCATGGTCCGAGGCTAGCCACCGGAGGTGGTCGCCGCCCGCCGCGCGTCGGCGCCACGGAACGGGCATGTGCCTGGGGTGACGGCCCCCGACCCCTACGCCGGTCTCGACCTCGAGACCCTCGACCTGCGCGTCCACCCCGAGCTCTACCGGGTCGGGCGCGGTGAGCAGGGGGTGCTGCGCGTGCAGCCCTACAAGGACGAGCTGCTGCCGCTCTGGCGCTTCCGGACGCCCGACGTCGCCCGCGAGAGCGCGGCCGCGATCCGCCAGAAGTTCGACGACTACCTCGCCGCCGACGACCTCGTCGGCGCCGACATGGCGCGCAAGTTCCTCCAGATGGGCTTCACCCGGGCGCGCCGCTACGCGAACCATCCCGGAGGACGCAAGTACGACGGCCCGGTGCCGGCGGGGCAGCGGGGCCGGAGCGGGGCGCACGGGCGGCGCGAGCTGCCGCGGGGCGCGCAGGACGAGGAGAAGGCCGAGGCCGCCGCGATCTTCAAGCAGGCGTGGGACGACGTCGAGCAGGTCACCACCTACACGCAGTGGCGCACGGAGCACCGCGCCACGCACGGGTGACGGGCGAAGCTTCGACAATTTGTCCGTTTTGTCGACACGGCCGGTCACGATCCGTACCGTGGCCGCACGGCACCCGCCCCCACCCTCCGGAGGAACCCATGACGACGACCACCGCCCGCACCCGCGCGACCCTCGTGCTCACCGCGGCCGCCGCGCTCGGCGCCGTGCCCACGGTCGCCGCCACCCCCTCCGCCGACGCGGCGACCGTCAGCGTGCAGAACCAGGTCATCTCCCTCGTCAACGCCCAGCGCGCCAAGGCGGGGTGCCGCGCGCTCGTGCTCGACGCGCGCCTGGCACGCGCGGCCCAGGCCCACTCGATCGACATGGCGAAGCGCCGCTACTTCTCGCACACGACGCCCGACGGGCGCACCTTCGCGCAGCGGATCCGCGCGCAGGGCTACACCGGCTCGATGATCGGCGAGAACATCGCTGCCGGCCAGCCGACCCCCAAGGCCGTCATGGACGCCTGGATGAAGAGCCCGGGGCACAAGGCCAACATCCTCAACTGCCGCTACCGCGCCATCGGTGTCGGTGCGGCCGTGGGCGGCCCCTACCGCTCCTACTGGACGCAGGACTTCGGCGGCTGAGCCCGCTCGGGCGCACCGCCGGGGCGGCGGGGGTGTCCGGACGGGTAAGGATGAGGGCATGCCCGACCCGATGCGATCGCAGACCCCCGACGACCGGATCGGCGCGCGCGACCTCACGGCCTGGCCGACGCGCTCCGGCCGCCGGCTCGTCGCCGTCGCCGCCGGTCTCGCCCGGCGGAGCCGACCCGCGGCCCGCAGCGTCGTGTCGTGGTCGAACGCCCACCTCGCCTTCGTCGTCTTCGCGGCCGTCGCGCTCGTCGTCCTCGTGCTGCTCGTCGAAGGGACCGAGACGGTCTACGAGGGCGTCGTGGGGCGTGACGGGGTCACGGCCGTCGACCAGCCGGTGCTCGACGCGGCCGTGTCGTGGCGCTCGCCCGGGCTCGACTCCGCGGTGACGACGTTCACCGACATCGGCGGCCCGGTCGGCATGCCGGTCCTCGCCGCCGTGGCCGTCGCCGTCCTCACGTGGCGGCGCCGTCGCTGGACGCCGGCCGTGCTCATGCTCATCGCGGCCGCCGGCTCGCTCGCGATGACGGTCGTCGGCAAGGACTTCGTCGACCGGGCGCGGCCGCCCGCAGCGCTCGCCGTGCCCCCGCTCGAGGTGTCGCCGTCGTTCCCGAGCGGCCACACCCTCAACGCGACGGTGCTGACGACCGTCGTGGTCTACCTCGTCCTCATCGAGACGACGGCGGCGTGGCAGCGCACCCTGACCATCACGCTCGGCGCCCTCTTCGTCCTGTCGATGGGCCTCTCCCGCGTCTTCCTCGGGCACCACTGGCTCACCGACGTGCTGGCGGGCTGGCTGATCGGCCTGGGCTGGGCCGTCGCCGTCCTCACGGCGCACCGGCTCTGGCTCACCCTGCGGGAACGACCGGCGCCCGCCGACCCGGCCGAGATCCCTGCCGAGCGCTGACCCGGCCTCCTAGGATCGGAGGGGTGAAGCCCGCCATCATCCTGGTGTCCGAGTCCCGCTGCGAGGAGCTGCGCGACGAGTTCGGGCGCTACGCGAGGGACTACGACCTGCCGACCGCCACCTCGGCGCACGAGGCGAAGCAGCAGGCCCGCCGCGTCGTGGCCGAGGGCGGGCAGGTCGCGATGTTCGTCACCGAGTCGCGCCTGCCCGACGCCGAGGTGCTCGAGGCGTTCCACTGGTGGCGGGCCACGGTGCCGACGGCCCGGCGCGTCATCGCCGCGCACGTCTCCGCCTTCCGCGAGGACGCCGCCGCCCTGCGCGGGGGCATGGCCAAGGGCAAGTACGACGCCTACCTCCTCGCCCCGCGCGGCGCCCGCGACGAGGAGTTCCACACCGCCATCTGCGAGCTGCTCTCCGACTGGGGCTCGACCGTGGCCGAGCCGGAGGTCGTCGCCGTGGCCATCGTCTCGCCGGTCGAGGACGCCCTCACCCTCTCGATCCGCGACTACCTCGACCGGATGGGCATGCCGAACCGGGTCTACGCCCCCGACACCGACGAGGGCCGGCACGTGCTCGAGCTCGCCGGGCCCGACCCGCAGTTCCCCCTCGTCATGGACCTCGGCGAGCGGGTCGCCACCGCGCGCAGCGTCAGCGACGTCGCCGCCCGCATCTACGGGCGCCCCGCCGACGTCGACGTCGACCGCGTCGTCGACGTCGCCGTCGTCGGGGCGGGACCGGCCGGTCTCGCGGCCGCCGTCTACGCCTCGTCGGAGGGCCTGTCGACGGTCGTCCTCGAGGCGGAGGCCATCGGTGGTCAGGCCGGCACGTCGTCGATGATCCGCAACTACCTCGGCTTCCCGCGGGGCATCTCCGGCATGCGGCTCGCGCAGCGGGCGCGCAACCAGGCGGTGCGCTTCGGCACGGAGTTCTTCACGGGCTGGCCGGTCACGTCGCTCACGCCGGGCGCGGCCGGTGCCGACGGCATACGCCCCCACGTGCTGCACACCGAGGGCGGCGACGTGCACGCCCGGGCCGTCGTCGTGTCGGCCGGCGTCACCTACCGCCGGCTCGACGCGCCCGGCATCGAGCGGCTCGTGGGGCTCGGCGTCAACTACGGGAGCGCCATGACCGCGGCGCGGGAGATGGAGGGCGCCGACGTCGTCGTCGTGGGCGGTGGCAACTCCGCGGGCCAGGCCGCGATCCACCTCGCGCGCTTCGCGCGCTCCGTGACGATCCTCGTGCGCCGGCCCACCCTCGCCGAGACGATGTCGAGCTACCTCGTCGGCGAGATCGACTACAACCCGCGGATCCGCGTCGAGGGATGCTCCGAGGTGGTCGAGGGCGGCCCCGGCGACGACGGACGGCTCGGGTGGGTCACCGTGCGCCGCACCGACGACGGCACCGAGCAGCGCCGCGACGCACGCGGCCTCTTCCTGCTCATCGGCGCCTCCCCCCGGTGCGACTGGCTGCCCGACGAGGTGGCGCGCGACGCGCGGGGCTTCGTGCTCACCGGTCGCGACGTGCCGACGGAGCACTGGCGGGGCGGCCGGCCACCGGAGAGCCTCGAGACGACGGTGCCCGGCATCTTCGCTGCGGGCGACATCCGGGCGGGGTCGATGAAGCGGGTGGCCGCCGCGAGCGGGGAGGGCGCGTCGGTCGTGCCCCTCGTTCACGCCTGGCTCGACCCCACCCACTGACCCCGCAACACACCGAGGAATCCGCAACTCACCGGGATCCGGTCCCGGTGAGTTGCGACCTTCTCGGTGTGTTGCCGTATGCCGGGGCGGGCGGTCACAGGCGGATGAGTTGGCCGTCGCGGAACGAGTACCGGTAGGCGCTCGTCGTCGCGGCCGGCAGGTTGGCGGGGTGGGCCGCCGGGTGGCGGTGCGGGTGCGGGGCCGGCACGGCCGCCCGGAGCGGCTTGATGCCCTCGGCGACGCCCGCCGCGTGGGCCTGCCCGGCGCCGAGGGCGGTGGTCCCGACGAAGGCGACGGCCACGGCCGCGCCGGCGGCGCCGAGACCGCGACGGAGGGTGGTGCGGAAGGTGGCCGGGGCCGGGGCGGGGGCGCGGTCGGGGGCTGGTGTCGTGTCCATGGCCCGAGCGTCGGCCCGGCGGCTGTGGCCCGACTGTGCCCTGCTCGTGCGTCAGGACAGCGTTGCGTCCATGGCGTCCGCGACCGCCGTCGCCGCCGCGTCGCCCTCGGCACGCAGCCCGGCGAGCGCCCCGCGGCGGTCGGCGTCGGACCGGTTCTGGCTGAGCTTCGCCTTGCCCTCGACGGCCTCCACCACGAGCTCGACGCCGACGATCGCGCGCAGCCGGCCCGCGACGTACTTCTCCGGCGCGTCCGAGACCGACCACGGGTGCTCGCGACCGGCCTCGTGCCGCTGCGTGAGGCGGGTGACGACGTCGAGCACCCAGTCCGGGTCGTCGTGCACCGTGACGGCGCCGCGCAGCTGCACCTCGGAGTAGTTCCACGTCGGCACGACCCGGCCGTGCTCGGCCTTGGACGCGTACCAGCCGGGCGAGACGTAGGCGTCCGCGCCGCCCACGACGACGAGCCCCGGCGAGCCGGGGGCGATGCGGCGCCAGTGCTCGTTGGCCCGCGCGAGGTGGCCGATCACGCGGTCGCCGTCGTGGAGCACGGGCAGCAGCGTCACGTCCGGCGCACCGTCGGGCCCGACGGTGACGAGGTGCGCCGCGGGGTGGGCGTCGAGGAACGCCGACACCTCCCCGGCGGTCATGGCGTTCGCCTTCGGCACGTACATGCCCCGATGGTGCCACGGCCCCCGCGCCCGGGTGCCCCACCCGGCATCCGGGCTCCGGCGGGGACGGATGACGCATCGTCGTGCCCGTCCGGCGGCCCTCCGATCGCGGCCCGGCCACGACGGTGCGTCATCGGTCCCGACCGGCCCACGGAGCCCGCCGACGGTGCTCGACGGGCTCCGGTGAGGGGCGGGCCTCAGGTGTGCCGGTGCGGGGACCGGCGCGGCGCGGCCGTCCACGGCCGCGGGTTGCCGGCGTGCACCGCCGTCACGACGTGGAGGTCCGGTTGGCGGTCGGCCCGGCGGGCGGCGTGCCGGTCGGCGTGGAGGTCGGCGTGGCGGTCGGCGTGCCGGTCGGCGTGGCGCGGCCGCTCGGCCGCGGGGTCCAGCCGCTCGGCGAGGCTGCGCAGGAGCAGCGCGGCCCGCGCGTGGCGGCGCGTGCGCCCCTGCTTCGGGGCGTGGTGGCGCGCGGCGGAGCGCTCGACGATGAGGTCGCGGGCCAGCGCCTCCTGGGGCGTCAGGCTGACCGTTCCGGTGCTCATGCGAGGCTCACCTGTGCCCGCTTGACGCGGATGTCGCCGCTGCCGGAGTGGACGACGAGACGGGTCTGCGCCTCGGCGTCGCCGGGGCCCGACGTCTCGTCGAGGTCGATCGTGACGTCGCCGGTCACGGTGTTGAGGTCGAGGTAGGCCGCGACGCCGCTCGCGACAGCGATGGTCACGTCACCGGTGCCGGTGCGGCCGCGCACCTCACCGCCGTGCACGCCGCCGAGGCGGATGTCGCCGGTGCCGGTCGTCAGCTCGAGGTCGCCCGTCGAGGCGCCGACGGTGAGGTCGCCGGAGCCCGTCCGGGCCTTGACGGCCGCGTCGGAGCGGCGCAGGTCGATGTCACCGCTGCCGGAGACGAGGTCGAGGCGCCCGCCCCCGGAGCCGATCGTGATGTCGCCGCTGCCCGTCTTCGCGTCGAGGTCGCCGCGGGCGGCCTGGACCGTGATGTCGCCCGAGCCCGACTTGAACGCGCCGCTGCCCACCTCGTGGAAGGTGACGTCGCCGGCGCCGGTCGAGGCACGCACGTCGCCGAGCAAGCCGACCGCGGTGACGTCGCCCGCGCCGGTCTTGGCCTCGACCGCGCTGGCGCCCGGAAGCTCGATCTCGACGTCGACCGAGCCCTTCGTCCCGAGCGAGAAGAAGCTGTCGCGCAGCTTCGGGGCGAGCACCGAGACGTCGTTCCCGTGCGCCTCGACGGTGAACTTCTCGGCGATGTCGGCGCCGTGCTTGCCGTGCGGGTGCAGGCGCACGGTCGTCGTGGGGCCGTCGCCGACCGTCAGCGTGAGGTCGCCGACGAGCAGCTCGGCCTTGAGCGTGATCGGACCCGTCGTGTCGAAGCGGGTCTCGAGGGTGGTGCCCATGGGATGTCCCCTTTGTGTCGTGGTCGTGCGGATCGGATGCTTCAGGTGGTTCGGGTGGGCCAGGTGGTGCCGGCCGTCGGTCGGTGCGTCAGCGCACCCAGCCCTGCACGCGCTTGTTGGAGGAGCGGTTGCGCCCCGGGGCGCCGGGGCCGAACTGCGGTCCGGGCGGCATCGGGGGGAAGCCGGGCGCCGGCGGCAGGCCGCCACCGGTGGCGGCGCGGACCGCGTTGACGATCCACGTGTTGAGCGACTGGCCCCGGCCGGTCGCGAGCTCCTCGGCCCGCACCTTGAGCGCCTCGGGGAGACGCAGCGTGATGCGCGCCGTCTCGGCCCCCTCGTCCTCCGGTGACATCACCGTGGTGTCATCGACCGCGACGGGCCGGGTGTCGTCGTCGAGGACGGCGGCCGGCCCGGCCCCGACGACGACGAAGACGGGCTCGCGGCCCTGCAGGCGCACCTCGACCGACGTGCCGTCGAGCTCGTTGGTGATCTCGGCCGCAGCGTGCGAGAGCGCATCCATCAGCGCGAGCCGGGCGGAGGAGTCGAGGGCGAAGCCGATGCGTTCCGCGGCCTGCTCGGTCTCCGGTCCCATCGCCCTGGCCGCCTGGGCGAGGTCTCGACGCAGTGCGTCGACGTACTCCGTGATGTCCATGCGCATCACTATGACACCACCATGGTGTCACGTCAACACCGTGATGACGCCGTACCGTCGCGGGGTACGGTCGACGCACCCCTCACCCTGTTGAAAGGTCACCGATGCGCAGCCTCGGAACCTCGGACCGCCCGGCCGTGCGGGCCCTGTCGTCCGCCATCGAGACGGTCTCCTCCCGCACCCGCGCACGCCAGTTCGTCCGCGTCATGAACCGCATGGGCGCCTCCCCCGCGGCGATCCTGCCCCTCGTCGAGGGCTCGCCGAACTTCACGGGCCGCCGCTTCGAGGGCGAGGAGCCGTCGCTGCGCCCGCGGGTCAAGGCCCAGACGAGCGCCCTGCTCGCGGCGATCCGGGTGAGCGGTCGGGGCGAGCCCGTCTCCGACGTGCCGCTCGTGCCTGCCGCGCACCCGGCGCACCCGGGCGAGCTCGCCGTCACGTGGTACGGCCACGCGACGACGGTGCTCGAGGTCGACGGCGCCCGCTTCCTCATCGACCCCGTCTTCAGCGAGCGCGTCTCGCCGATCCGGCACGTCGGGCCGAAGCGACTGCACCCCGTGCCCGGCACCATCGCCGACCTCCCCACCATCGACGCGGTGCTGCTGAGCCACGACCACTACGACCACCTCGACCAGCCCTCGATCGTGCGACTCGAGCAGACCCACCGCCCGCACTACGTCGTGCCGCTCGGCGTCAACGCCCACCTGCTCGCCTGGGGCGTGCCGGAGGAGCGGATCACCGCGCTCGACTGGCGCGAGGAGACCGTCGTCGCCGGCATCCGGCTCACCTGCACCGAGGCCCGGCACAACTCCGGGCGCGGTCTCGTCGACAGCCAGACCCTGTGGGCCGGCTGGGCCCTGCACGGGCCGCGGCACAACGCCTACTTCGCCGGTGACTCGGGCACCTCGAAGCGGTTCGCGGCCATCGGGGCCGACCTCGGCCCGTTCGACCTGACACTCATGCCGATCGGCGCCTACGACTCCTTCTGGCCCGACATCCACATGGATCCCGAGCAGGCGCTCGCCGCCCACCGCGACGTCAACCGCATCGGCGACGAGGTGCACGCCCTGACCGCCGACGCGGCCGGCGTGGCCGACGGCTTCATCGCCGGCGACCACCGCATCGACACCCCCGGCGGCGAGCACGAGGAGGGTGAGCAGACCGAGACGACGCGCACCGTCGCGACGGCTGCCCACGAGTCGCTCCTCGTTCCGGTCCACTGGGCCACCTTCAACCTCTCCACCCACTGGTGGGCCGAGCCGGTGCGCCGCCTGCGTCGCGGCGCCCGCGAGGCCCGGGTGCCCGTCGCCTTCCCGCGCGTCGGGGAGCGCCTCGACGCGACGGGCGGCGACGCGCACGCGGTGGCGGCCCGGTTCGCCGAGCCCTGGTGGGAGCGGTGCGCCGACCCGGAGGACCGCGACTGAGCCTCGCGGCACCCAGGGGGAACTCGGCGGGCTCCCCCGACGCTGGAACGTCAGGACCACGAGTGGCAGGAGAAGCCCGTGCAGCTACCGATCCTCCGGAAGATGGGCGCGTCGACCGCAGCCCAGCGCAGCCGGGTCACGGCGTCGCCGAACTACCGCGACGGCGAGTTCCGTTCGCACGAGCCGACGCACGTCGTCGCGGCGCCCGAGGCCGAGGCCCCGGGCAGCATGCTCTCCACGATGGTGCGCGAGTTCGGCCGTGGCCGTCCGCGCGGCACCGTGCCGCTCGTGCGCCCGCGCCACCCCCACGAGCCCGCCGACCTCGCCGTCACGTGGTACGGCCACGCGACGAGCGTCGTCGAGCTCGACGGGCGCCGCTTCCTGCTCGACCCCGTGTTCGGTGACCGCGTCTCGCCGTCCGCCTTCCTGGGCCCGCGGCGCCTGCACCCGGTGCCGGGCGGGATCGCCGAGCTCCCCCGGCTCGACGCCGTCGTCATCAGCCACGACCACTACGACCACCTCGACGAGCCGTCGATCCGGCAGCTCGAGCGCAGCCACCGCCCCCACTACGTCGTGCCCATCGGGGTCGACGAGCACCTGAGGTCGTGGGGTGTGCCGGCCGGCCGCATCACGAGCCTCGACTGGCGCGAGGAGACGGAGGTGGCGGGGGTCCGCATCACCTGCACCGAGGCCCGGCACTTCTCCGGTCGCGGCTTCGTGCGCAACCAGACGCTGTGGGCCGCCTGGTCGCTGCACGGCCCGGCGCACGGCGTCTTCTTCGGCGGCGACTCCGGCCCGACGCACCGCTATGCCGACATCGGGGCCGACCTCGGCCCCTTCGACCTCACGATCATCCCGGTCGGCGCCTACAGCGCCCACTGGCCCGACATCCACGTCAACCCCGACGAGGCGATCGACGCGCACGTCGAGGTCACCCGCGGCGCGCCCGACGCGGTCATGCTCCCCATCCACTGGGCGACCTTCAACCTCGCGACCCACTGGTGGAGCGAGCCGATCCGCTGGGCCCGCCGCGCGGCCGCCGATCGGGGCGTGCGGCTCGTGGCGCCCCGGGTCGGGGCCCGCATCGACCTCAGCGACGGGGACGTCGACGCCGTGGTCGCGGCGCACCAGGACCCGTGGTGGGAGGCCTGCGCCGCGCCCGACGACCGCGACTGACCCGACGGACCGCCATCAGCCGCGGTCCGGCCCGCTCCCCCGCACGCCGTCGACCACGTATGCCGGTTCGTGGCGGTCCGTCGGTGCGCCCGGTGCGCCCGGGGCCGGCTGCGCGGGAGCCCGGAAGATCCACCGTCGCATCGCCACGAAGCGCACCGCGGTGGAGAGCACGTTGGCCACCGCGACGACGGTGGTCTGCAGGAGCGTCCCGGCGCTCGGCACGAGCGCGCCGAGCACGGCGAGCGCCACGGTCGTCGCGGCATACGTGATGCCGAAGATGACGAGCGCCTGGCCGTGGTGCGCCACGAGGCCGCCCCGGCCCCGGACGCCGAACGTCCAGGCCCGGTTGAGCGCGGTGTTGACGATCGTGGCCAGCACGAGTGCCACCCCGTTGGCCACCTGGGCCGGGGCACCGCCCCGCACGAGGGCCGCGAAGAGGCCCAGGTGCAGGGCGGTGGAGAGGACCCCGACGCCGGCGAACCGGATCACCTGGCGCGAGAGCCCGGTCCGCGACCCGGCCGCGGCGGGCGAGCTCGTCGTCACCGGACCGGCTGCGTCAGGTCGTAGAACGTCGACCCGTCGATGGTGACGGCGGTGAAGTTCTCCTGCACCCACGAGCTGATCTGCGACGAGGCGCTGCTGCCGCCGTTCTGGTTGCCGAATCCCCTTCCGCCACCGGCGAAGTAGTGGATCTGGCCGTTCGCGACGTACTGCTGGAACTGCGCGAGCGTCGGGCTCGGGTCGGAGCCGTTGAAGCCGCCGACGGCCATCACCGGCAGCTGCGTGCCGAGCTGGAGCCCTGCGGCGGTCTGCGACCCGACGGCGGCGGCCACCCAGGTGAACTGGTCGGCGTCGGCCGACAGGGCCGCGACGACCGCGGTGCTCGGCGTCGAGGCGTCGAGCAGGCCGCCCATGCCGCCGCCCGCGCCGGTCCGGCCCGGCGTGCCGGTCTGGCCCGGCGTGCCGGTCTGGCCCTGCTGCGGCGCGGTGCCCTGCTGGCCACCGGGGAAGCCACCGAAGCCGCCCGCTCCACCGGGGCCACCGGCCCCACCGGGGCCACGGCTCGAGCCGGCCGGGCCGGCGGTCACGATCGACCCGCTGTGGCCCTGCGCGGTGGTCGACACGGCATACGCCCCCGGGCCCGCGACGCCGACGAGCAGGGCGGCCGCGATCACGGCGGGCACGGCCCGCGCGTGCAGCCACCGGGTGGCGAGGATGAGCAGGGCTGCCGCCATGCCGACGGCGAGCACCGAGACGCGCAGCCAGTCGCCGTAGGCGGTCGTGCGCGAGAGCAGGATGAAGCTCCACGTCGCGGCGGCTGCCGTGGCCGCGGCGAGGGCGATGGTGGCGACCGCGCTCGAGCGGCGCTCCCACGCCTCGACGGCGCCCATGCCGACGAGTGCGCCGATGGCCGGGGCGAGGGCCACGGTGTAGTACTCGTGGAAGATGCCGGCCATGAACGAGAAGACGAGCATCGTCACGACGAGCCAGCCGCCCCAGACGAGGTAGGCCGCGCGGCGCAGGTCGGTGCGTGGGCGACGGCCGCGCAGCCACAGGCCGGCCGCGAGCAGGACGAGCGCGCTCGGGATGAGCCACGAGATCTGGTCACCGACGCTCGAGGAGAACATCCGGAAGAGCCCGGTCTCGCCCCACTGGCCGCCCGCGCCACCGCCACCGCCACCGACGGAGCCGGTCTCGTCACCGCTCAGGCGGCCGAGCCCGTTGTAGCCGAAGGTCAGCTCGAGGAAGGAGTTCGTCTGGCTGCCACCGATGTAGGGGCGGGCGGAGGCGGGCACGAGCTCGACGATCGCGACCCACCAGCCGGCCGAGAGCACCATGGTGCCGACGGCGAGGAGCGAGTGGACGATGCGCGTGCGCAGGGTGGTCGGCGCCGCGACGAGGTAGGCGAGGCCGAAGAAGGGGACGACGAGCAGGACCTGGAGGGTCTTGGTGAGGAAGCCGAGGCCGATGAAGACGCCGACGACCATCATCCACTTCGGCGAGGCCTGCTCGATCGCCGTGACCGTGGCCCAGGCGCCGAGCGCCATGAGGAGCGTCAGGAGCGCGTCGGGGTTGTTGAAGGTGAACATCAGCGCGGCGACCGGCGTCAGGGCGAGCACGACGCCCGCGATGAGGCCGGCTGCGGCCCCGAACTGGCGGCGGACCGTGGCATAGACGACGCCGACCGTCGCGACGCCCATGAGCGCCTGCGGCAGGAGGATCGCGAACGAGCTGAGGCCGAGGAGGCGCACCGAGAGCGCCATGACCCACAACGAGGCCGGCGGCTTGTCGACGGTGATGGAGCTCGCGGCGTCGGAGCTGCCGTAGAAGAAGGCCTTCCAGCTGTCGCTGCCGGCCTGGACCGCCGCGGAGTAGAAGGAGTTGGCGTAGCCGCTCGCGGTGAGGTTCCACGTGTAGAGGACCAGCGTGAGCAGGAGCAGGGCGAGGAGCGCGGGCCGGGCCCACGACGGGTCGGCGGTCGGGCCGCGCCACAGGCGCTGCAGCCGAGCGGGACGGCCCCCGCGGGCGGCCGACGGGGAGGTGGTGCGGGGTCGCAGGTCGGCCGGCCCGGCGGGCGCCGCCGTGCTGCCCGGCGCGCCCGGAGAGGTGAGGGTCATCGTGTCCATGCCCCTACGCTCGGGCCCCGCACTGTGCCCGTCCTGTGACCCGACTGAGCCACCCTGATGAACCCCGGACCCCCGGTGACGGGACGCCGGGTCCGCGTGCTCAGGCGGGCAGCAGGAGCGAGAAGGTCGTGTCGCCCGGGCGGCTCTCGAGCTCGACGCGACCGCCGTGCGCCCTGCTGACGGCGGCGACGATCGAGAGCCCGAGGCCGGTGCTGCCGCCGGCGCGCACGCGGGCGTCGTCGCCACGGGCGAACCGCTCGAACACGTTGGGCTGCAACGACGCCGGCACCCCGGGCCCGTCGTCGTGCACGGCGACCCGCACCCAGTCACCCTCGGGCCGCACCGACGTCGTGACGTGGGTGCCGTCGGGGGTGTGGGTGCGCGCGTTGGCGAGGAGGTTGGCCACGACCTGGTGGAGCCGGGCACTGTCGCCCGTGACCTCGACCGGCTCGGGCGGGAGGTCGAGGTCCCACCGGTGCCCGGGTGACGCCGCGTGGGCGTCGCTCACGGCGTTGATGACGATCATCGACACGTCGACCGGCGCCTGCTCGAGCGGCCGGCCGGCGTCGAGACGCGCGAGCAGCAGGAGGTCCTCGACGAGCGAGCTCATGCGGTCGGCCTCCGACTCGATGCGGCCCATGGCATGGGTGACCGTGGGCGGCACGACGTCGGGCTCACGGCGCGTGAGCTCCGCGTAGCCCTTGATCGAGGCGAGCGGCGTCCGCAGCTCGTGCGAGGCGTCGGCGACGAACTGGCGCACGCGCTGCTCGCTCTGGTGCCGCGCGTTGAGGGCCTCGTCGACGTGGTCGAGCATCTCGTTGAAGGCGGCACCGACCTGCCCGACCTCGGTGCGGGTGTCGGTGTCGCTCGCGTCGACGCGCTCGGCGAGCGCCACCTGGCCGGAGTCGAGCGGCGTCTGGCTCACCTTCGTGGCCGTGGCCGCCACCCGGCGCAGCGGCTCGAGGTTGCGCCGCACGAGCCACGTGCCGACGAGCGCGACGAGGACGATGCCCGCGCCGACGGTCATCGTGGCGACGAGCACCATCTGCTTGATGGTCCGCTCGGTGGGGTCCATCGGCAGCCCGATGACGAGCGCCCCGACGGTCGTGCCGTTCGTGAGCACCGGCGTGGCCTGCACGCGGTAGGTGCCCATGCCGGTCAGCTCGATGTTCTTGGGGTCGCCACGCAGCCCGGCGCCCTGCAGCTCGGTCAGCTGCTCGGTCGTCAGCAGGACGGGCCCGCGCCCGCCCGCGCTGACCTTGCCGACGGGGTCGGGGAAGGCCGTCGTCGGGGTCGTCGGCAGGTAGGCGACGAGACCCTCGTCGCCCGGTCCGCGCGGCGGTCCGTCGCCGTCGTCGAGGCCGAAGTCGATGCCCCGGCGGTCGGACAGCAGCCGCACCATCGAGGACTTGAGCTGGTCGTCGACCTGCCCGGTCAGCTGGCGCCCGAGCGCCACGACGGTGAACGCGCCGGTGCAGAGGCTGATGACGGTGAAGAGGGCGAGCATCGAGGCGACGAGCTTGGCCCGCAGCGTCCACGCCGACCACGGTCGGACGCGGTCCTGCGCGGCCGCGAGGCGCCCGCGCACCGAGCGGCTCCCGGACCCCCCGGACCCCCCGGACCCGGCCGGGTCGGCCGACCCGGCCGACCCGGCCGACCCCGTCGACGCGTGAGGTGCGGCGGGCACGGGGCCGGACGACCCGGCATACGGCACCGGGAAGAGGTCGGGCGCGGTGTCGCCGGCGTCGTCGGGGAGGTCGGCGGGGTCGGGCAGCCCGGCGTCCTCAGACAGCCGGCTTGAGGACATAGCCAGCCCCTCGCATGGTGTGGATCATCGGCTCGCGACCCGCGTCGATCTTCTTGCGCAGGTAGGAGATGTAGAGCTCGACGACGTTGGCCTGGCCGCCGAAGTCGTAGTTCCAGACGCGGTCGAGGATCTGTGCCTTGGACAGCACGCGCTTCGGGTTGCGCATGAGGTAGCGCAGCAGCTCGAACTCCGTCGCGGTCAGGTGGATCTCGTCACCGCCACGCATCACCTCGTGGCTGTCCTCGTCGAGGGTGAGGTCGCCGACGACGAGCATCGAGTCGGACGACGACACGGCGATCGTCGTGCGGCGCATGAGGGCTCGCACCCGGGCGACGACCTCCTCGAGCGAGAAGGGCTTCGTCACGTAGTCGTCGCCGCCGGCGGTGAGCCCGGAGACGCGGTCCTCGACGGCGTCCTTGGCGGTGAGGAAGAGCACGGGCACGTTCGCGTTGTCGGCGCGCATGCGGCGCAGCACCTCGAGGCCGTCGAAGTCGGGGAGCATCATGTCGAGCACGACGGCGTCGGGGTCGAACTCGCGGGCCGCGCGCACCGCCTCCATGCCCGTGCCGGCCGTGCGCACCTCCCAGCCCTCGTAGCGCAGAGCCATGCCGAGCAGCTCGGTGAGGTTCGCCTCGTCGTCGACGACGAGCACCCGCACCGGGGAGCCGTCGAGTCGCTGGAGGCGGGCAGCCGCGGCCTTGGTCTTCTCGCTCATGACACCCAGTGAAACCCGGGGGGCTGTGCCGGCGCCAGCCTTTCCCTGTGCGATCCCTGTGGACACCCTGTCCGCACGAGTCCCAGCACGCCGACGGCTCCACCACAGGGTGCGCACAGCCGCGGGTCCGAGCGTGGGCGCATGAGCAACGACTCCACCACCGGGGGCCCGGCACCGGAGCCGACCGCGCCCCTGCCGCAGTTCGACCCGCACGCGGGCGCCGCCGCCCCACCCATCGCGCCGCCCACCACGCCGTATGCCTATGCCGCCCTCGCGGGGGCCGCGCCGGCCTCCCCCGCCGCGTCGTCCACCACCGCGTCGTCCACCACCGCGCCGTCCACCACCGCGCGGTCCACCACCGGGGCACCCGCCGCCGGGTCGCGCTGGACCGCGAAGAAGACCGCGGTGACCGCGGGACTCGCGCTCGTGCTGACCTCCGCCGGCGCCATCGGTGCCGCGGCCGCCCTGCCGGCCGGCTCCGCGGGTGACGACGGCGGCTTCCGCGGACCGGGCGTCGGGCGCTCGTTCTCCTTCCCGGGCGGCCAGCAGCTCGGCCAGCGCGGGCAGCAGGGCCAGGGACTGCAGGGCCCGGGGTCGCAGCAGGGCACGAGCCCCCAGCAGCTGCCCCAGCTGAACGGCAACGGCAGCGGGACCGGCGGCCTCGGCGCCCTGGACCCGAGCCAGCTGGGCCAGCTCGACCCGCAGCAGCTGCTCCAGCAGCTCCAGCAGGGCGTCGACCCGTTCGGTGGCGCCCGGCCCGACCACGACGACGACGGCTCGTCGAGCGGCTCGGGCTCCGGTCAGCCCTCGGGCGGCACGAAGACCACCTGACGCAGCCCGACGGCATACGCGTCGAGGGCCTCGGTCGCGCGGGCCAGCTCGCGCTCGACGCGCGCGACGAGCGCCTCGTCGGCGAGCCGGCCGTCGGCGCCCTGCTCCTCGACCTCGCGGCACACCTCGGCGAGCGCCGAGGCCCCGAGGTTCGAGGCGCTCCCCTTGAGCCCGTGGGCGATCCGGCCCGCGGCCTCGGCGTCGCCCGCGGCGTGCGCCGCCACCAGCTCGGCCAGCCGCTGCCGGGCGCTGTCGGAGAAGCGGTCGAGGAAGCGCAGCAGCAGCGACGGGTCGCCGGGCTCGAGGTCACGCAGCTCCTCGAGGCGCGCGCGGTCGAGCCCGTCGTCACCGGCAGCCGGCGACGGGTCCGCCCGCCGCGACGACGTGGGGCCCGACCCGGTCCAGCGCTGCAGGGTCGCGGCGAGGAGCGTCACGTCGACCGGCTTGGTGAGGAAGTCGTCCATCCCTGCCTGCAGGCACCGCTCGCGCTCGCCCGCGATGGCCGACGCCGTCATGGCGACGACCGGCAGGCGGCGCCCGGGACGCTCGTGCGCCCGGATGAGCCGAGTGGCCTCGTAGCCGTCCATCTGCGGCATCTGGCAGTCCATGAGCACGGCGACGAGGTCGTCGGCGCGCTCGCGGTGCGCCGCCACCCCCTCGACGCCGTTGGACGCGAGCACGACGGCGTAGCCGAGGCTCTCGAGCACCCCCTGAGCGACGAGCTGGTTCACCTCGTTGTCCTCGACGACGAGGACGAGGCCGTGGCGGCCCCTCTCCGGGCCGCCCTCCCCGGCGCCCTCCCCGTCGCGCCCCGCGCCACCGTCGGTGCGGTCGCCGGCGACCCCGGCGGCGTCGGTGGGCACGAGCTGGCTGCCGGCGACGTCGACCATGGCGTCGAAGAGGGCCGACGGCATGACGGGGGCCGTGAGGGTCGCGTCGACACCGGCCTCGGCGAGGCTCTCCGGGTCGGGCGGGGGCACCTGGGCGCAGACGAGCACGACGCGCAGCCGCTCGAAGCGCGGGTCGGTGCGGATCATCCGCACCACCTCGAGGCACGCGAACCCCGAGCCGGGGTCGTCGAGCACGATGACGTCGATCGGGGTGTCGCCGCGGTGGGCCCGGTCGAGCTGCACGAGGCCCTCGAGCCCCGACGAGGCGGACGCCACGGTCATGGCCCAGGCGGTCAGCTGCTCCGCGATGCGCGTGCGGTGCGGCTCGTTCGGGCCGACGACGAGGGCGCGCAGTCCCGTCACGGCGGCGACGCGGCCCGCGGAGCGCCCGACGGTGCGGCCCGAGGCGGGAGCGAAGGCGGCCGTGAACCAGAACGTGCTGCCCTGCCCGGGCTCGCTGTCGACACCGATCTCGCCGCCGAGCGCGGCGACGATCTGCTTGCTGATGGCGAGGCCGAGACCGGTTCCGCCGTACTGCCTCGTCGTCGACGAGTCGCCCTGCGAGAACGACTCGAAGAGGCGGGAGCGCACCTCCGGCGTGATCCCGGCTCCGGTGTCGGTCACCTCGACGCGGAGCACCGGGCCGGTGCCGTCGCCGTGCTCGAGGGAGAGGTGCACCGACACGCTGCCGCAGTCGGTGAACTTGACCGCGTTCGTCGTGAGGTTGGCGACGACCTGACCGAAACGCACCGGGTCGCCCGAGACGAGGAACGGCAGGTCGGGGCCGTGCGTCACCGACAGGTCGACCGACTTGGCCCGGGCCCGCTCGGCGAGCAGCGCCACGCCACGCTCGAGCACGGCAGCGGGGTCGAAGTCGACCGACTCGAGGTCGAGCCGGCCCGCCTCGATCTTGGACAGGTCGAGGATGTCGTTGACGAGACCGAGCAGCACCCGCCCGGCCTGGTCGATGCCGTCGGAGAGGCGCCGCTGGTGCGGGCTCAGCTCGGTGCGGCCGAGCAGCTCCGACAGGCCGATGACGCCGTTCAGCGGCGTGCGGATCTCGTGGCTCATCGTCGCGAGGAAGGCCGACTTGGCCCGGGAGGCCTCCATCGCGGCGTCACGCGCGCGAGCCAGGTGCTCGGCCGTCCACTCGCGGTCGGCCACGCGCGCGACGAGCGCGACCGTCTGCCGGATCGTGCGGTCGTCGCTCTCGACGGGCTGGGTGGCGCCCCGCATGTCGAGGACGACGACGCAGGCCAGCCGCCCGTCGTTGACGACGGGCACCGCCACGATCGTCGAGCCCTGCTCCGACGTCCCCGTCTCGACGACGCGGCTCGCGGCGGCCCGTGCGGCGATCTCGAAGCCCACCTCCGCGGGCACCGGGCTCGTCTCGGTGCCGTCCGGCACGGGGACCGGATCCCCCATCACGCCGTCCTTGTCGACGATGGTGGCGAGCACCGGGCGCCACGTCGTGTGGCGGGCGACCTCGGCGAGCACGGCCGGCAGCAGCTCGGCGAGCGTGGCCGACTCGTTGGCGGCGGTCGCCATGGCCGAGAGCAGCCCGAGGGCCTGCTCGGCGTCCTTGACCGCGGTGATGTCCTGGGTGGTGCCGCCCATCCGCACGGCCTGACCGTCGGCGTCGTGCGTCACGCGGCCCCTGCCCCGGATCCAGACGATCTCGCCCGACCCGCGCACGATGCGCGCATCGAACTCGAACGAGTCCTTGCCCGCCACCGCGGCACCGACGGCCTCGCTGACGAGGGCCCGGTCGTCGGGGTGGATGTGCGCCAGGAACCCGTCGTAGGTCGGGGTGAGCCAGCCGGGCTCGAGCCCGTAGATCCGGTAGAGCTCGTCGGACCACCAGACGCGGTCCTCGCCGACGTCCCACTCCCAGCTGCCGATCTTCGCCATCGACTGGGCCTCGGCCAGCTGGTCGAGGAGGCGTCGCTGGGCGCTGTACTCGCTGACCCGGTACATCCAGCCGCGGCGCCGGCCGTGCTCGTCGACCATCGGCGAGTGCGAGACGAGGGCCCAGAAGCGGTTGCCCTGGCGGTCGATCAGGGCGCACTCGAGGTTGTCACCGGGCAGACCGGTGCGCGCCCGCTCCGCGAGGTGCGCCGCGAAGTCCGCCTTGCCCTGCTCGTCGACCGCGTCGAAGACGGAGAAGCCGATGGCCTCGGCGGGCGTCAGGCCGAGCATCCGGGCCATCCGGTCGTTGGCGAAGACGGTGCGCCCGTCGCCGTCGATGACCCAGAGGCCATCGGGCGACGCCGCCACCATCCAGCGGCAGAGGTCGCCCTCGTCCGCCGCGCTGAGATCCGGAATGTCCGACATGAAGCAAATCTTCGCCCATCTCGGGCGGCAACGCGACGCAACGCCCCGGAGCGCTGCCCGCCGGGGCGGAGGGGGTAAGGGCAACCTGCCGTGACGGGGCCGCCGACAGGTGCCACGATCGTCCGGCCACCCTTTCCGTTCGACGGCCCCCGGAGCCTTCCATGCCTGACACCCGCGCGTCCGACGACGCGACACCGCTCGACGCGCACGACCGCGAGGAGCCGCACGACGCGGCCGTGGGCAGCCGCCTCAACTGGCTGCGCGCCGGGGTGCTCGGCGCGAACGACGGCATCGTCTCGACGGCGGGAGTCGTCGTCGGCGTGGCGGGCGCGACGAGCGACAAGGGCTCCATCGTGCTGGCCGGGATCGCCGCGCTCGCGGCGGGCGCGATGTCGATGGCGGCCGGCGAGTACGTCTCGGTGAGCACGCAGCGCGACTCCGAGCGCGCGCTCCTGCGCCTCGAGAAGCAGGAGCTGCGCGAGGACCCCACGGGCGAGCTCGAGGAGCTGACCCAGCTCTACGAGGCCAAGGGGCTGCGCCGCCCGCTGGCCGAGCAGGTCGCGCGCGAGCTGACCGCGCACGACGCCCTCGGCGCGCACGCCGAGGCCGAGCTCGGCATCGACCCCGACGACCTCACCAACCCGTGGCACGCGGCGGCCGCCTCGATGGTCGCCTTCGTCGTCGGCGCGGTGCTGCCCATGCTGACGATCACCTACAGCCCCGAGCGCGTGCGCATCCACGTCACCGTCGTCAGCGTCGCCGCGGCCCTCGCCCTGACCGGCTGGGTGAGCGCGCGCCTCGGCCGCAGCCCGGTCGCGCGGGCCGTCGCCCGCAACGTCGCGGGCGGCCTGCTGGCCATGGGCATCACGTATGCCATCGGCGCCCTCGTGGGCGTCGGGCTCGGCTGACGCGGACGCTGGGGACGGGCCTGACGACGGGAGGACGGCACACCTGCTCGGCGAGCGCGACGGCATACGCCACCGACGGCCCGCGACGCCCTGTAGAGTCGAGCTGTCCCCGCGCCCACGTGGCGCACGAACGGCGGCCGACGGTCCACGTCCTGCGTGAGACGTCGCCCCGGGTCCGGGACATCGTGGCGCGCCACTGCGCGTCCGCCGGGACTCGGGTCGAGTCCGCCGCCGGCACAGACAGGGTTCGACGTCGCGTCGAGCGCAGGGTGCCGCCGGGAGGCCGGCCCCGCGTCCGCCGCGTCATCAGGAGGAACATGGCAACGCGCGTTCGCCGCCGCCCCAGCGACGGCCAGGGCAAGGGCTCCACCCAGCGCAAGGGCGCCGACCAGCGCCACGGCACCCCGCGCCGCGACGACCCCGCACCGCTCATCCCGGTGCTGGCCCGCCGCGTGCGCGAGGTGGAGGCCCGGGTCTCGAGCAAGGGCAAGGCGAGCCCGACCAACCGCACGAAGTTCCTCGTCGTGGCCCTGCTCATGCGCTCCGAGCGCTCCCGCGTGCGCGACGACGCCTCGATCCCCTCCGCCACCCGCGCCGACCTGCTCAAGCGGCTCGACGGCATCGCGACGATCCTCGCCCAGATCACGGCCCGCGACACGAGCCTGCTGACGCTGCTCGACGCGAACGCCAAGCCGGGCCCCGCCGCGCAGCAGATGCGCCGCGACTGGCTGCTCGAGTCCGGGGCCGAGCTCGCCGAGGAGGACCTCGTCATCACGGCCCCCGAGCCGCCGCGCCCGGTCGTGCCGCCGCAGATCGCGGCCCGCCAGGTGACGCCGCAGTCGGTGCCGGCCCGCGCGATGGCCAACCCGTTCCTCACGCCCGACCTCGACCGGGCCACGCACCACGACTACCTGCCCGGCCGGCTGGCCGGCTGGGACCTGCTCAGCCCGCTCTACCGCGCCTTCGAGCAGGGCGCCGGCGGTGAGGCCGCCTCGATGGACCTCCCGCCGAAGCCGCCCATCGACCGGTTCTCGCCGCCCGGGTCGCAGCTCATGGTGCACCAGTCGCGGTTCCTGCAGAGCGTGCAGGCCGGCCACCGCACCTTCCTGCTGGCCGACGAGCCCGGCCTCGGCAAGACCGCCCAGTCGGTGCTGGCCGCCTCGGTCGCGAACGCCTACCCGATGCTCGCCGTCGTGCCCAACGTCGTGAAGATCAACTGGGCCCGTGAGGTGGAGCGGTGGACGCCGCAGCGGCGGGTCACCGTCATCCACGGCGACGGCAACGACGTCGACGCCTTCGCCGACGTCTTCGTCGTCAACTACGAGATCCTCGACCGGCACTTCGCCTGGCTCTCGAGCTTCGGGTTCCGCTCGATGGTCGTCGACGAGGCCCACTTCATCAAGAACCTCGGCTCGCAGCGCTCGCAGCAGGTGCTCGCCCTCGGCGACCGCCTCCGCGAGACGACGCCGGGCGGCGACCCGCTCCTCATCGCCCTCACCGGAACGCCGCTCATCAACGACGTCAAGGACTTCGACGCGATCTGGCGCTTCCTCGGCTGGATCAGGGACGGCAAGCCCACCGCCGACATCGTGCGCCGGCTCGACGAGACCGGCTACACGCCGGCCGACCGCGCCTTCTACCCCGAGGCCCGACGCACCGTCATCGACATGGGCATCGTGCGCCGTCGCAAGATCGACGTCGCCAAGGACCTGCCCGACAAGCGCATCGCCGACATCACGGTGGAGCTCGACGACGAGCTCGGCCGCTCGATCCGCGAGGCCGAGCGGGCGCTCGGCCGCCGCCTCGCGTCGCGCTACCGGGCGCTGCTCGCCCAGGGCGAGGGCCTGGAGGAGGACGACGAGCCCGACACCGCGCTGATGCGCCGCGTGGCGGCCGCGGAGCTGCGGTCGGCCTCGTCGGAGAAGGGCACCGACAACGTCTTCTCGCTCGTGCGCCGCATCGGCCAGGCGAAGTCGACCCTCGCGGCCGACTACGCCGTGCAGCTCTCGCACTCGGTCGGCAAGGTCGTCTTCTTCGCCAAGCACATCGACGTCATGGACGCCGCCGAGAGCGTGCTCGCCTCGGCCGGGCTGCGCACCGTCTCGGTCCGCGGCGAACAGACCTCGAAGCAGCGCCAGGAGGCCATCGACGCGTTCCAGAAGGACCCCGACGTCGCCGTGGCCGTCTGCTCGCTGACGGCCGCCGGCGTCGGGCTCAACCTGCACGCCGCCTCGAACGTCGTGCTCGCCGAGCTGTCGTGGACGGCCGCGGAGCAGCAGCAGGCCATCGACCGCGTGCACCGCATCGGCCAGGACGAGCCGGTCACCGCGTGGCGCATCCTCGCCTCGGGCACCATCGACACGAAGATCGCCGAGCTCATCGACGCCAAGCAGGGCCTCGCGGCCCGGGCGCTCGACGGCAGCGACGAGGCCATCACCTCGGGCGACACGCTCCAGCTCGACGCGCTCGTCGCGCTGCTGCGTGCGGAGCTGACCCAGATCGGCGGTCTCTGAGGGGATCCCCTCCCGGGGGACCTCAGCCTGAGGGACCACCGTCCCGAACCGGTCGCCACCGGTCGGGACGAACGGCCCTGTTGCCCCACCGTGCCCACGGCGTGCACTGGTGGGGATGCCGCGCGGGCGTGGCGTCCACCACCCAGGAGGAGCAGCGATGAGCACCATGCGCGCGATCGTCTACCACGGCCCCGGCCGCAAGGCGTGGGAGGAGGTGCCGCTGCCGACCGTGCAGGCCGACACCGACGCCGTCGTCAAGGTCGACACCGTCACCATCTGCGGCACCGACCTGCACATCCTGGGGGGCGACGTCGCCGCCGTCACCGACGGGCGCGTGCTCGGCCACGAGGCCGTGGGCACCGTCACCGAGGTGGGGCCCGGCGTCAAGAACGTGCGCGTGGGCGACCGCGTGCTCGTCTCGTGCATCACGGCCTGCGGCGCCTGCCGCTACTGCCGCGCCGGCAGCTACGGCCAGTGCATCGGGGGCGGCGGCTGGATCCTCGGCCACCGCATCGACGGCACGCAGGCGGGGTTCGTGCGCGTGCCGTTCGCGGACACGTCGACGTATGCCGTCCCGGACGGCGTGACCGACGAGGAGGTGCTCATGCTCGCCGACATCGGGCCCACGGGCTTCGAGGTCGGTGTGCTGAACGGCCGGGTCTCACCCGGTGACGTTGTAGCGGTGGTGGGTGCCGGCCCGGTCGGCCTCTCCGCCATCATGGGCGCCAAGCTCTTCAGTCCGGCCCACGTCGTGGCGATCGACCTGGCCGACGCCCGGCTCGAGGCGGCCAAGCAGTTCGGGGCGGACATCACGCTCAACCCGGCGCGCGAGGACGTCGTCGCCGTCGTCAGGGACCTGACCCAGGGGCTCGGCGCCGACGTGGCGATCGAGGCGGTGGGCGTGGCCGCGACCTTCGAGCAGTGCGCCCAGCTCGTCCGCCCCGGCGGCCGCGTCGCGAACGTCGGCGTGCACGGCGGCCCGGCCACGCTGCACCTCGAGGACCTGTGGATCCGCAACGTCACCATCACGACGGGTCTCGTCGACACGTACTCGACGCCGACGCTGCTGCGGCTCCTGGCGACCCACCAGGTCGACCTCGCGCGGTTCGTCACGCACCGGTTCGCGATGGGCGAGTTCATCGAGGCCTATGACACGTTCGCGCGGGCCGCCGACACCCGGGCCCTCAAGGTGGTGGTGACCGCCTGACCGTGGTGGCGCGGCCCGGGCCGCCTACAGGTCGACGTGCATGATGCTGAGGCCCACGCGCTCGCCCGACGGCAGCTCGTGGGCCCGCGGCACGGTGCCGACCACGGTGAAGCCGAGGCTCTCGTAGAGCCGGACCGCGCTGGTGTTCGTCGCGACGACGGCGTTGAACTGCATGGCGGCGAACCCGGACGCGCGCGCCCACTCGAGCGAGTCGACGACGAGCGCGCGCCCGACGCCACGACCGCGCGCGTCGGCCGCGACCATGTAGCTGGCCGTCGCGACGTGCGCCCCGGGGCCCGGCCGGTTGCGGCCCATCTTCGCGGTGCCGAGGACGGCGTCGCCCTCCGTCGCCACGGTCACCCGGCCGCCCGGGCCGTTCTCGAGCCAGATCCCGCGCGCCTCCGACTCGGTGAGGTCGACGGGGAACGGGAACGTGTCGCCGGCGCGCACCACCTGCTCGATGACCGACCACACCGCGGGCCAGTCGTCGTCGAGGTGGTCGCGGACGATGATCTTCGATGCCACTCGGATCGCCTTACTTCTCGGGGACGTTCGCGTCGAGCTCGCTGAGCCACGTCACGGCGGACGCGTCGGACGGCATACGCCAGTCGCCGCGCGGCGACAACGAGCCACCCGCCACGACCTTCGGGCCGTTCGGCAGCGCCGAACGCTTGAACTGGTTGGCGAAGTAGCGCCGGAGGAAGACCTCGAGCCAGTGGCGGATCGTCTCGAGGTCGTAGGCCGCGCGGTCGACCTCGGGGTAGCCGGCCGGCCAGTCCCCGGCAGCGCTGTCGCGCCAGGCGTTCCACGCGAGGTAGGCGATCTTCGAGGGCCGGTAGCCGCGGCGCAGCACGTGGAAGAGGGTGAAGTCCTGCAGCGGGTAGGGCCCGATGACGGCCTGCGTGCTCTGCGGCTTGTCGCCCTCCTTGGCCGGCACGAGCTCGGGGCTGATCTCGGTGTCGAGGATGGAGGTCAGCAGCTCACCCACGTGCTCCTCGAACTGCGCCGAGGAGACGACCCAGCGGATCAGGTGCTGCATCAGGGTCTTCGGCACCCCGCTGTTGATGCCGTAGTGGCTCATCTGGTCGCCGACGCCGTAGGTGCACCAGCCCAGCGCGAGCTCGGAGAGGTCACCCGTGCCGAGCACGATGCCGCCCCGCTGGTTCGCGATGCGGAAGAGGTAGTCGTAGCGCAGGCCGGCCTGGACGTTCTCGAACGTGACGTCGTAGACCTCCTCGCCCCGCCCGAACGGGTGGCCCATGGCCTCGAGCATCTGCGTGGCCGCCGGGCGGATGTCGAGCTCCTCCCACGTGACGTCGAGCGACTCCATCAGGGCGATGGCGTTGCGCTTCGTGTGGTCGCTCGTCGCGAAGCCCGGCATCGTGAAGGCGAGGATGTCGCTGCGCGGCCGGCCGAGCCGGTCCATCGCCTTGGCCGCCACGATGAGCGCGTGCGTGCTGTCGAGCCCGCCGCTGACACCGATGACGATCTTGGGCTGGCCGATGGCGCGCAGCCGCTGCTCGAGGCCGGAGACCTGGATGTTGTACGCCTCGTAGCAGTCGAGCGCGAGGCGGTCCTCGTCGTCGGGCACGAACGGGAAGCGGTCGACCTTGCGCAGCAGCCCGATGTCGCCCGTGGGCGGGTCGAGCTCGAGCTCGACGGTGCGGAAGCCGTCGGTGCGCGCCGCGAGCGAGCGACGGTTGTCGTCGAAGGTGCCCTGCCGCTGGCGCTCCTGGCGGAGCAGGTCGAGGTCGACGTCGACGACGGAGGCGCGCGGCCCCTCGGGGAAGCGCTCGCTCTCGGCGAGGAGGGCGCCGTTCTCGTAGACCATCGTCATGCCGTCCCACGACAGGTCGGTCGAGCTCTCGCCCTCCCCGGCGGCCGCGTAGAGGTAGGCCGCGATGCACCGCGCGGAGGCGCTCCGGGCGAGCAGGTGGCGGTCCTCGGCGCGCGCGACGGTGATGGGCGAGCCCGAGAGGTTCGTCAGCACCGTCGCGCCGGCGAGGGCGGCCTCGTGACTCGGCGGCACCGGCACCCAGACGTCCTCGCACACCTCGACGTGCACCACGAGGCCGGGCACGTCGGTGGCGCGGAAGAGCAGGTCGGGGCCGAAGGGCACCCGGTCCCCCGCCACGTCGACCGTCTGCCCCCGCTGGTCGTCGCCCGGCGCGAAGTGCCGCCGCTCGTAGAACTCCCGGTAGGTCGGCAGGTACGACTTCGGCGCGACGCCGATGATGCGGCCACGGTGGATCACGACGCCGCAGTTGTAGACCCGCGAGCCCTTCCCGAGGGGCGCGCCGACGACGACGACGGGCCGCAGGTCGGCCGTCGCCTCGGCGATGCGCGCCAGGGCGTCGTCGACGGCGTCGAGGAGGGGGTCCTGCAGGAGGAGGTCGTCGATGGCGTAGCCGGAGAGGCACAGCTCCGGGAAGATCGCGAGCGCCACCCCGTCGTCGTCGAGCTCGCGCACCCGGGCGATGACGGCGTCGGCGTTGCGCTCGGGGTCGGCCGCCGCGATCGGCACCGTGCAGGCCGCCACCCGTGCGAAGCCCTGGGCGTAGGAGCTGTAGAAGTCCATGGGGCCAGTCAATCGCACGCGTGGTGTGACGCGGGACTCGCCACGAGACGGGTCACGGCGGGGCCCGCGACTCCTACGATGAGTAGTAGGCGACAGCAGCCGCCCGGTCCCCCCGTCGACCAGACGCCGACCAGCCCGTACCTCCGAGGAGGTCACCATGTCCGACCGAGACCCCGTCCACGTCCTTCACCCGGAGGAGGCCTGGGGCTTCCTGCGGTCCCACGAGTTCGGCCGCCTGGCCTTCCACCTCGTCGGGGAGGTGCACATCGTGCCGATCAACTACGCCGTCGACGGCGAGCGTCTCGTCTTCATGACGGCGGAGGGCAGCAAGCTCTTCGGGGTGACGGCCAACCCCGACGTCGCCTTCGAGGTCGACGAGGTGGCCGAGGAGCGCGCGACGAGCGTCATCTGCCGCGGTCGCACCCGCACCCTCGAGGGTCAGGCGGCCTACGTCGTGGAGCGGCTGCCCGTGCGGCCCTGGGTCGACACCCCGAAGTCCATCGTCGTCGCCATCGAGGTCGACGAGATCTCGGGGCGCCGCTTCGACCTCACCCGCCCGTGGATGCGCGACCTGCCCACCGGTTGACGCGACCCGCCCACCGGCTGACGCGACCTGGCCTACCCTTGTCGCGTGCCCTCCACCGCCACGAGCCCGCACGCGCAGACCCTGCGCGCCGTCGTGCTCGCCGCCGTGGCCTCGGGCACGGCCACGCTCGCGCACGCCGCGGGCGGCGGCCACCTCGTCTCCGGCACGGCGGTCGTCGTCACGACCCTGCTGCTCACCGGAGCCTGCCTGCCCCTCGTCCGCCGGGAGATGACGGTCGCCCGCGCCGGCGTGCTGCTCGTCGTCCTCCAGGTCGCGGCCCACGTCGCCCACGGGATCACCGCGCTCGCGGCGGGTCCCGGCGGGCACGCGCACGGGTCCGCGGCGGGCGGCCACGTCGCCACCCACACGGCCCACGGCATACGGCCGCTGGGGCGCATCGAGGTGGGTGACCTCGGGGCCGCGGCGTCGCCCGCGGGTTCGTCGGCGGGCTCGACGGCGGCCTCCGCCTCGACCGCGTCGGCGGCCGGGCTCGCCGACCTGCTGCCGGGACCCGGCATGCTGGTCGCGCACGTGCTGGCGGCCATCGCGGTCGGCGTGCTGCTGACCCGCGGCGAGCAGTCGTGGGCCGTGGCGTGCACCCTCGTGGCCGCGCTGGCGGCAGGGCTGGGCGCAGCGGTCTCGCGCCTCGTGGCCGCGCTCACGGGTGGCTCGCTCGTGAACGCGCTCGAGCTCCTGCTCGCGTCCACGGTCGACGCCGAGCGCGACCGCACCGCCCGCCGGCTCGCCCGGCTCGCACGGCTCGTCCGGCACGACGTCTGGAGCGCGCGCACCCCGGTGCGACGCGGCCCACCCGCCTTCCTCCTGCACTGACACCCCTGCGGCGCCGGTACCGACCGGCCGCCGCCCCCTTCCGTCATGCTCGAGGAGCACCATGTCCGTTCTCGATCCCGCACGTCCGAAACCCGACTCCCAGAAGGCCGCCCGACCACGCACCGGCCTCTTCCGCGCCTTCTGGCGCTGGCACTTCTACGCCTCCGTCGTCGTCGTCCCCGTCCTGCTCGTCCTCTCCCTCACCGGCCTCGTCTACCTCTTCCGCTTCCAGATCGAACCGCTGCTGCACGCCGACCTCATGCGTGTCGACCACGCGCAGGGCCAGCTCACGCAGCCGTGGCAGACCCAGCTCGAGGCGGTGCAGGCAGCCGACCCCGGGGCCACCGTCGTCTCCTTCACCGAGCCCACCAGCGCCGACGACAGCGCCCGCTTCACCGTCGAGACCGCGGAGGGGCTGACGCGCGACGTCTTCGTCGACCCCTACACGGTGCGCGTGCTCGGCTCGCTCGACCCCGACTCGACGATCAGCGGCACGGCCGTGCGGCTCCACGCCGACCTCATGGCCGGGCGGGTCGGTGACACCGTCATGGAGCTCGGCGCGTGCTGGGCGATCGTCATGGCGGTCACCGGCTATGTCCTCTTCTTCAAGGGTCGCCGGGCGCGTCGGCGCCAGCGGCTCGCCGGGGCGCCGAACGCCCGGCTGCGGACGATGCACGCCCGCACCGGCCTCGTCGTCGGGGCGGGACTGCTGCTCCTCGTGGTCTCCGGGCTGCCCTGGACGGGCATCTGGGGCGAGCAGGTGCAGAAGCTCGCGACCGACCGGGGCACCTCGCTGTGGAGCGCGGATCCCGGCGCCCTGTCGAACCCGACCTCGACGCTCGACGAGTCGCTGCCGCACAGCCACCACGCCGTGCCGTGGGCGCAGGGCAAGAGCCCGGTGCCGCAGTCGAACCCGCGCGCCGACGGTGACGAGACGAGCGTGGCGAACCTCGACACCGCGGTGGAGGTGGGCTCCCGTTCAGGGCTCACGCACCCGATGACCGTGGCGCTGCCCTCCGACGAGCACGGCGTCTACTCGGTCATCGGCTACGCGTTCAACGACCCGGGCGCCGAGCGCACCGTCCACGTCGACCGCTTCGGCGGCCAGGTCGTCAGCACCTACGGCTACGACGACTACCCGGCGCTCGCCCAGGTGGTCAGCCAGGGCATCGCCCTGCACGAGGGCCGTCGCTTCGGCACGGTCAACTTCTGGCTGACGGCGCTCTTCTGCGCGGCCGTCGTCGTCTCGTGCGTGACCGGGCCGCTCATGTGGTGGCGGCGCCGCCCCCGCGGGGCCGGCGCGGTCGGCGCACCCCGAGGCCGTATGCCGCTGGTGTCGTCGCCGCTGCTCGCCGTCGTCGTCGTGGCGCTGGCGATCGTCCTGCCGGTGTTCGGCGCGTCGCTCGTGCTCGTGCTCCTGCTCGACCGGTTCGTCATCCGCCGGGTGCCGAGGCTGCGCCAGGCCTTCAACACCGCCGACCGCTAGCCGGCGAGCGGGCCTCCTCGCAGGGTGCGGGGAGGCCCGCCCAACTGCGCCACGGCGCGCTTCCAGCCGGGTTTCGGCCCCGCACGCGGCTGCAACTGCGCCACGGCGCGCTTGCAGCCGGGTTTCCGCCCCGCACGCGGCTGCAACTGCGCCACGGCGCGCTTGCAGCCACGTTGGTCAGGCGACGGCGTCCCGGGCGGCGACGAAGGCGTCGACGCAGGCGCGGACGTCGGCCTCGGAGTGCGCGGCCGAGAGCTGCACCCGGATCCGGGCCTTGCCGCGCGGCACGACCGGGAAGCTGAAGGCGATGACGTAGACGCCGTTGCCGAGCATGTGGTCGGCGATCTGCGCGGCGCGGCGGGCACCGTCCTCACCCGGGAACATGACCGGCCGGATGGGGTGCGTGCCGGGCAGCAGCTCGAACCCGGCCTCGGTCATGAGCGAGTGGAACAGGGCTGTGTTGGCCTTGAGCGTCTCGCGCTTCTCGGCCGAGCCCTCGACGAGCTCGAGCGCGGCCATCGACCCGGCGACGACCGACGGGGCGACCGAGTTGCTGAAGAGGTAGGGGCGCGACCGCTGGCGCAGCAGGTCGACGATCTCGCGGTGCGAGCTGACGTAGCCGCCGGAGGCCCCACCGAGCGCCTTGCCGAGGGTGCCGGTGAGGATGTCGACGCGGTCCATGACGCCGAAGAGCTCGGGCGTGCCGCGGCCGCCGTCGCCGACGAAGCCGACCGCGTGCGAGTCGTCGACGAAGACGAGGGCGCCGAACTCGTCGGCCAGGTCGCAGATCTCGTCGAGCGGCGCGTAGGAGCCGTCCATCGAGAAGACGCCGTCGGTCACGACGACCGTGCGCTTGGCCCCGGCGTCACGAGCGGCCTCGAGCTGCGCCCGCAGGTCGGCCATGTCGGCGTTCTTGTAGCGGTAGCGCATCGCCTTCGAGAGGCGCACGCCGTCGATGATCGAGGCGTGGTTGAGCTCGTCGCTGATGATCGCGTCCTCGGCGCCGAAGAGCACCTCGAAGACGCCGCCGTTCGCGTCGAAGCACGAGGAGTAGAGGATCGTCGCCTCGGTGCCGAGGAACTCGCTGATGGCGTGCTCGAGCGAGGTGTGCAGCGTCTGGGTGCCACAGATGAAGCGCACCGACGCCATGCCGAAGCCCCACTCGTCGAGCGCCTTCTTCGAGGCCTCGACGACGGCGGGGTCGTCGGCCAGGCCGAGGTAGTTGTTGGCGCAGAAGTTGAGCGCGTCGGCCTTGACGGTGGTGATGTGCGCCGACTGCGGCGACGTCAGCTCGCGCTCGTTCTTGTAGAGGCCGGCATCCTGGATCTCTCGCAGGGTCGCGGCGATCTCGTCCTTGACTGAGCCGTACATCGGTGTCCTTCGCGGGTCGTGGCCGGTGGGCGCGTGGGTGGCGCGTGGGTGGCGCGGAGCGGATGGCGCCACCCAGCGTATGCCGTCCGGTGCGGCCCTCAGCGGCCCGCCAGCGCGAGCAGGTCGTCGAGCACGTCGCCCATCCGCATGAGCAGCGACACGTGCCCCTCCCCCTCGACGAGGTGGGCCCGGGTGCCCGCCACGTGCGCCGCGAGCCAGCGGGCGTGGGCGATCGGCACCATCAGGTCCTCGGTGCCCTGCCACACCGCCGTCGGCACCTCGATCGCGCCGAGGTCGAAGCCCCACGGGCGGGAGTGGGTCAGGTCGTCGTCGCGCCAGCCGACGATGCCCTGGGCGCCGGCATGGCGTGAGGCGGCCGCCAGGTAGGCCGCGAGCTCACCCGTCATCGCCGCCACGTCGACCGGCGGCAGCAGGCCCCCGAGCTCGCGGGCGATGTCGTCGGCGCTCGCCGAGAGCACCGGCGTGCCGTGCTCCGTGAGGAAGGCCGTCAGCGCCTCGGGCCCCGCCGCGACGGCGGCGTACTCGGCGACGTTCTCGGGCCCCATGCCCGCCGTGAGGTCGAGCCCCTCGGCGTCCGGCGGCGCGATGCCCACCCCCGAGGTCGCGGCGAGGCAGCGGCCGGGCAGCACGGCCGCGCAGGCGAGCGCCCGCGGCCCACCGCCCGACCATCCCAGGGTGACGAAGGTGTCGTGGCCGAGCGCGTCGAGCACCGCGGCGGTGTCGCGGGCGTCGTCGGCGACGGTGGCGGTCGTCGCGGCGTCGGGTCGCGGCGTCGACCGCCCGTAGCCGGGCCGAGAGACGGCGACCGTGCGCAGGCCCCGCTCGGTGGCCGGCCGCTCGAGGACGCCGAAGGGCACGGCGGCCTGCGGCGTGCCGTGGTGGAAGACGAGCGGGAGCCCGTCCGCCGGCCCGGTGGTCAGCACCTCGAGGGTGCGGCCGTCCGGGGCCTCGACGAGGTGCGTCTCGTGGTCGTCCGAGTGGTCGTTCGAGCGGTGGTCCGAGCGGTCGGTCATGGAGCCACTGAACCACGCGACGCGCGCCCGGCAGGCGGCACACCGTCCACACCGGACCGCGCCGACGATCCAGCAGCGGGCGCGGTGTCATGGTTCGTCCCCGGTCGACCCCTTTGTGAAACAGGTTCGCGATGAAAGCTGTTGCGAGACTGTCCTTTTCGAGATCCGTGGGCGTAGCGTGACCGGTTGACGACCCCTCGACCGTGTTGCGACCGCGACCGGCCATCCTGACCGATCCGTGGTTTCGCTGTTCGAAGGAGATGTCATGTCCACGTCACGCCGAAGCTTCCTGGCCGTAGCAGGAGCCGGAGCCGTCACCACCGCGGCCGCCGGCTCCGCGGTCGCCACTCCCGCCACCGCGGGCACCGGTCGGGGTGAACCCCTGGTCGCGCACGTCAGCGACCCCGAGCACGGCACGATCGTGCTCTACGTCGGCACGCGCGAGGTGGTCGTCCACGACCACGACCTCGTGCGCCGCCTCAACCGGGCTGCGAGGCGCTGACATGTCCTCGCACCGCGAAGCACCCGAGATCTCGAAGGACCCCGTCGCCGACAACACCGACGTCTACGCCTTCGTCAGCCCCGACAAGCCGGGCTCGGTCACCCTCATCGCCAACTTCATCCCGTTCCAGAACCCGCAGGGCGGCCCCAACTTCTACGAGTTCGGCGACGACGTCGTCTACGCGATCCACGTCAGCAACCGGGGCGACGCCAAGGCCGACGTCACCTACGAGTTCCGTTTCACCACCAAGGTCCTCGACAAGAAGACGTTCCTCTACAACACGGGGCCGCTCACCTCCATCGACGACCCGAACTGGAACCGCCCGCAGTTCTACTCGGTGACGCGCATCGAGCGTGGCGAGAAGCCCCGGCAGCTCGCCTCCCGCCTCGCGTGCCCACCCGTCAACATCGGGCCGCGCAGCACGCCGAACTACGGCGCCACCTTCACCCCCGCCGGGGTCCACCCCATCCGCGGGGGCCGCACCGTCTTCGCCGGGCAGCGCGGCGACGCCTTCTTCGTCGACCTCGGCAGCATCTTCGACCTCGGCGCCCTGCGCCCGTTCCAGAACCTCCACCTGCTCCCGCTGCCCAGCGTGGCCGGCGTCAACGGCCTGCAGGGCCTCAACGTGCACACCATCGCGCTGCAGGTGCCGATCTCCGACCTGAGCCGCGACCACCGCGTCCCCACCGACCCGATGCGGGGCTCCTCGGTGATCGGCGTGTGGGCCACGGCGAGCCGCCAGAAGGCCCGGATCTGGGACGACTCCCACGGGCGGCACCGCGGGCACGGGCCCTACGCCCAGGTGTCCCGTCTCGGCAACCCGCTCTTCAACGAGGTCATCACGCCGATGGCCGAGAAGGACCGCTGGAACGCCGTCGCGCCGCGCTACGACAGCGCCTTCGCCAAGTACGTCGCCCGACCCGAGCTGGCCAAGCTGCTGCCTGCCCTCTACCCCGGGGTCTTCCCGAACCTCGCGGCCTACACGAAGGATCGCGCCGACCTCCTCGCGATCCTGCTCACCGGCATCCCCGCCGGGGTCGTGCCCGGCTTCCAGAACTACACGGGACCGCGGCAGGCCGACCTCCTGCGGCTCAACCTCGCGGTGCCGCCGAGCAGCTCGCCCAACCCGATCGGTCTCATCGCCGGGGACGCCGCCGGCTTCCCGAACGGCCGGAGGCTGATCGACGACGTCGTCGCCATCGAGCTGCGAGCGGTCGCCGGGGCCACCATCCCCCTCGTGGACCCCTCGTTCACCCCGGATGCCGCGGCGGCCGCCCTGACGGACGGCACGTCGAACACCAACCTCGCGGTCCTGCCGCACTTCCCCTACATGCCCGACCCCGCCGGCGGCTTCCAGACCGCTCCCGGGGTGCCGGCCGCCTGACCGTGGGCACCGCTGAGAACCCCGACGCGGGCCAGGGGCCGGTGCTGCTCGACATCGGTGGGGACGTGGGCGCCCTGGTCGTCACGATGCCCGGGTCGACCGACGGTCTCGAGGTCGAGATCCGCCCGGCCGGGTCGACGGCACGCGCCTCCGGTCACCACCACGACGACCACGACGACGACGATCATGACCACGATCATGACCACGGACACGACCACCAGCACGGCCACCGGCACCCGCACGTGGCGGTGGTGGGCCGGCCGAGCGCCGGTGGGGTGGTGCACACGCTCGTCTACCCGTCCGTGCCGGAGGGCGCGCACGAGCTCGTGCCACTGCCCGACGGCGTGGTCGAGCTCACGGTCGAGGTGCGTGGCGGGGCGGTGACGCACGCGACGTGGCCCACCGGCTGAGCTGACAGCCACCGGCCGCCTGGCCCGACCCCGGTTCCGGGGCCGTGGTCAGGCGGCCGGGTCGGTGTCGTCGAGGAACGCGTGCGCGAGGTCGGCGAGCTCGCGGGCCGACTCCGTGTTGACGAGCGCGCCGGCGCCGTCGACGACCTGCACCCGCGCGGTCGGCAGCTGCTGCGAGAGCGCCTGTGCCGCAGTCACTCCCGCCTTGTCCTTGGACCCCGCGACGAGCAGCACCGGCGCCGCCACCTCGCGCAGCGACTCCGTGCCGTCGAAACCCTTGAGTGCATCGAGCACGGCGAGCATCCGGGGGCGTGAGACGCCCGCGTCGACGAGCTTCCCCTCGGGCACGAGGCGCATCGCGATCTTCTGCAGGCGCAACGCTCCCCGTCCGGGCCGCACGAGCGCGCCGGCCAGCACGAGGCGCCCCACGAGCTCGGGCCGCTGCACGGCGAGGCGCAGGGCGACGCTCGCCCCGACCGACACCGCGACGAAGTCGGCCTGCCGCACGCCCTGCAGCTCGAGCTCGTCGGCGACGCCGTCGGCAGCCGCCGCGAGGTCGAAGCCGACGGGGTCCTTGGGCTTCAGGCCCTTCATCCACGGCGCTGTCATCGGGCGACCTGCCCCGTAGGCCGAGACGAAGTCCTGCCACGCGATCGGCGACTGGCCGAGACCGTGGAGGAGGACGAGCGGACGGGGGCGGTGCGGCTGGTCGGGTGCTGTCGGCATACGAAAACCCTTCAGCTCCAGTCGAGGACGACCTTGCCGCACTGACCGGAACGCGCCGTCTCGAAGGCCTCCTCCCACTGCTCGGCCGGGAAGCGGTGCGTGATGACCTGCGCGACGGCGGAGCGGAAGCGCTCGCTCGTCGCGATCATCTGCGACATGGCGTACCAGGTGTCGTACATCTCGCGGCCGTAGATGCCCTTGAGCGTGATCATGTGGGTGATGACCTTGCCCCAGTCGAGGTCGTAGGCCTGGTGCGGCAGGCCGAGCAGCGCGATGCGGCCGCCGTGGTTCATGTTCGAGATCATGTCGCTGACGGCGGGCGCGGCGCCGGACATCTCGAGACCGATGTCGAAGCCCTCCTTCATGCCGAGGTGGGCCTGCGCGTCGGCGAGGGTCTCGCGGGTGACGTTGATCGTCAGGTCGGCCCCGGCGTGCTCGGCGAGCGAGAGCCGGTAGTCGCTGGCGTCGGTGACGACGACGTAGCGCGCTCCCGCGTGCCGGGCGATCGCGGCCGCCATGACGCCGATCGGCCCGGCGCCCGTGATGACGACGTCCTCGCCGATCATGGGCCACTGGAGCGCGGTGTGCGTCGCGTTGCCGAGCGGGTCGAAGACGGCGCCGAGGTCGGGGTCGAGGTCTGCGGGCTGGACCCAGACGTTGCTCGCCGGGATGACGACGAAGTCGGCGAAGGCGCCGTCGCGGTTGACCCCGATGCCCTCGGTGCGGATGCAGAGGTGGCGGCGACCGGCGCGACAGTTGCGGCAGCGACCGCAGACGATGTGGCCCTCGCCCGACGCGCGGTCGCCGACGGCGACGCCGGTCACGTCCTCGCCGATCTCGACGACCTCGCCGTAGAACTCGTGCCCGATGACGAGGGGCGGCGCGACCGTCGAGGCCGCCCAGTCGTCCCAGCCGGCGAGGTGCAGGTCCGTGCCGCAGAGGCCGGCCCGGAGCACCCGGATCTTGACGTCAGCCGGCCCGCACTCGGGCTCGGGGCGGTCGACGAGGGAGAGGCCGGGGCCTGCGGTCAGCTTGGTGAGTGCGCGCACGGGGAGAGTCTGCCACTGCCGATAATGGGGAGGTGACCCCCTCGAACACCCCGCGTGCCGCACGTGCAGCGGGTGGCCCGACCGCCCCCGACGACAGCGTGCGGGTGGCCGGCGTCGTCGCTCGGCTCCGCGCGGGCGGCGAGCGCGTCACGCCCGCCCGGTATGCCGTCCTGCGCGTCGTCGACGCGGCCGACGTCGCCGACGAGCACCTCGACGCCGAGCAGATCGGCGCCCGGGTCGCGCTCCTCGAGCCGAGCGTGCACCGCGCCACCGTCTACCGCACGCTCGCCGCGCTCGTCGACGCCGGCGTGCTCGCGCACGTCCACCTCGGCGGGTCGGCGACGGTCTACCACCTCACGGACGCCGCCCCGGCGGGCGACGCGGCGCCGCACCACCACGATCCCGACCACGCGCACGTCCAGTGCCACGTGTGCGGGCGGGTGCTCGACGTGGCGCCGGAGCTCTTCGACGAGGTGGCGGCCCGGCTGCGCGCCGAGCTGGGCTTCGAGCTCGACACCGGCCATGCCGCGCTGCTCGGCCGGTGCGCCGACTGCACGACCGACGCCGCCGCCGAGGCGCCCTGACGCCCCTCCCCTCCCCGCCCCCTCCCCCTCAACCGTCGAGAGGCCACTCGGTGCGGGTCCTGGCGAATCGAGAGGCCGAAGTTCGCTGCGAAGGTCGGCCTCTCGACTCGCGGGCACCCACCATGTCTGGCCTCTCGACGGTGCAGGACCCGCAGACCGTGGCCTCTCGACGGTTGAGGGAGGGGGGCGGAGGGGGTCAGAGAGCTCGTGCTTCGAGGAGGTAGCCCTGCGCGGGCGCCAGGACGGGCAGGGGCAGGCCGACGCCCGAGAGCACCGACCCCGGCACCTGCACGCCGTCGGCGGCGAGCGCCTGCTCCCACCAGCCCGGCCCGGTGTTCTGCACGACCGCGGGCAGGCCCGCCTCCGGGCGGAGGCGGAGGGCATACGCCTTCGTCGGGTCGAGTCCCGGCAGGGGCACGCAGCCGGTGACGGCGTCGCGACCGGTGGCGAGCCGGGCGATCGTGTAGGCCGCGTGCGTGCGGTCGGCGTCGACGGTGCCCGTGACGAGCACCGTGCCGTCGGGCGTCTCGGAGCGCACGAGGTCGCCCGAGTGCAGCAGCGGCCGCAGCTCGCGCGCGAGGGCGGTCCAGGCCGTCAGCGCCGTCAGCTCGCCGTCCGTGCAGCCCGTGATGTCCCACTCGAGGCCGGGGTGGCCCTGCAGCGCGAGCAGCATGCGGAAGCCGAGGTCGAGCGTGCGGTGCGTCGTGTGGGCCGTGGCGGGCCCGATGTGGGTGCCCATCAGCTCGGCCGGCACGAGCAGGCTCGTCCAGCGCTGGATGGCGGCCCGCTCGAGCGCGTCGTTGCAGTCGCTCGTCCAGATGCGGTCGGTGTGGTCGAGGACCTCGAGGTCGACGCGCGCACCGCCGCTGCTGCACGACTCGATCTCGAGCCGCGGGTGACGGGCCCGCAGGTCGTCGAGGAGGCGGTAGTAGGCGAGCGTGTGCTCGTGGACCGCGGGAGCGTCGACGCGGCGGCCGCCCGGCCCCTGGGGGTCACCGACCGTGTGCACGGCCTCGAGCAGGTCGCGGTTGTGGTCCCACTTGATGTAGTCGATGCCGAGGTCGGCGACGAGCGCGCTGATGCGCTCGAGCAGCTGGTCGTAGGCCGCCGGGTTCGTCAGGTCGAGCAGCTGCTGCCAGCGCCACTCACGGGGCGCGCCCGCGGCGGGCCCGAGCACCCAGTCGGGGTGCTCGCGCACGAGGTCGCTGTCCTCGTTGACCATCTCGGGCTCGAACCACAGCCCGAACTCGAGACCGAGGCCCTTCACGTGGTCGACGAGGGGGTGCAGGCCCTCGGGCCAGACGTCCGCGGAGACGACCCAGTCACCGAGCCCGGCCCGGTCGTGGCGCCGGCCGCCGAACCAGCCGTCGTCGAGCACGAAGCGCTCGACGCCGATGCGGGCTCCCTGGTCAGCCAGGGCCTTCAGCTGGTCGAGGTCGGTGTCGAAGTAGACGGCCTCCCACGTGTTGAGCACGACCGGGCGCGGCCGCGACGGGTGGCCCGCACGGGCCCGGAGGCTGCCGTGGAGGCGGCGCGAGAGGCCGTCGAGGCCGTCGGTCGAGTGGACGAAGACGACGGTCGGCGCGGCATACGTCTCCCCCGGCCCGAGGCGCACCTCGCCCGGCGCGAGCAGCTCCCCGCCGCCGATCACGGCGTGGTGGCGGCCGGCGCCCTCGGGCAGCGCCTCGACGAGGTGCTCGTGGTTGCCGCTCCAGGCCGTGTGCACGGCCCAGACCTCCCCCGTGCGCCAGTCGAACCCACGTGTGCCGGCCATGAGCAGCAGCGTCGCGTCGTGGCCGGTGCGCCCGCGGCGGCTGGCCCGCAGGTGGGTGCCGTGGTCGAGCCGGCTGCGCTGCGGCGAGCGCTCGCGGCACCACCGGCCCGTCAGGTCGAGCACCTCGTCGGCCCGCACCGGCAGGGGCAGGATCGCCCGCAGCGCCGCGACGTCGAGGGGGGCCTCGGTGTCGGCGGTGTTGGTCACCGACGCGTCGACGCGGAGCACGCCGTGCTCGTCGAGGACGTGCCGCAGCTCGAGCCGGATGCCGTCCGCCGACGTCGCGCGCGTCACGAGCGCCCCGCCCTCCGCCGCGCACGACACGTCGTGCCAGCGCACGGCGCCGGCCCCGCCGGCCCGGTGGCCGGCCCAGCCGGGCGTGCCCGCCCAGCCGTCCGCCGCGCCGGGAAGCACGGTGAGCGGCCACGGCTCGTCGAGCGCGCTCGGGGGTGCAGGTGCCGTCGTGAGGGCGGCGAGGGCGGCATACGTGCTCGCCCCACCCTCGAGGGCGGGACCCCAGTGGATCACCTCGGGCAACCCCGAACCGCCGGGGCGCGGCTCGAGCACGAGCGCGGTCCCGGCGGACTCGAGGTGGACGATGGACGAGCTGGTCAGGTCGGTCACGTCATCCCTTGGTCGCACCGAGCGTCAGGCCCGCCACGAAGTGTCGTTGGAGCACGAAGAAGATCACCAGGGTCGGGATCGCGATGATCATCGATCCCGCCGCAACGAGGTTGTTGTCGGTGAAGAACTGACCCCGGAGGTTGTTGAGCGAGCTCGTCACCGGGTACTTGTCGCCCTGCTGGAGCAGCACGGTGGCCCAGAAGAACTCGTTGTAGATCCAGGTCGTCTGCAGCACCGCGAGCGCGGCGAGCGCCGGCCGGCAGAGCGGCAGCGTGATCTGGAAGAACTGCCGCGTGACGCTGGCGCCGTCGATGACGGCCGACTCGTAGAGCTCCTTGGGAAGCGCCTTCATGTAGTTGCTGAGCACGAAGGCGCAGAAGCCCGTCTGGAACGCCACGTTGACGAGGATGAGGCCCTGGAAGCTGTTGAGCAGCGTGCCCGACTCGCTGAACCAGAACGGCACCTCGATGGCCCGGAACATCCGGTAGACCGGGATGAGCAGCGCCTGCGGGGGCAGCAGGTTGGCGGCCATGAAGAAGCCGAGCAGCGCGAAGTTGATCTTCCACGAGAAGCGCGCGACGACGAACGCCACGCACGCCGAGAGGAAGAGCGTCAGCAGCACGGCGGGCACCGTGATGATGAACGAGTTCCAGAAGTGCAGGCCGAAGTCGCCCTGCTCCCAGGCGTTCTTGTAGTTGTCGAGCGTGAAGCCGCCCCAGGAGATGTAGCCGTTCTTGGCGGTGAACGCGTAGTCACGGAACGAGTTGACGAGCGCGAGCAGCAGGGGGAACAGCCAGATCAGGGAGATGGCGGTCAGCACGACCGGCAGGAACCAGCGGCGCCCGGACTGGGGCCCGCCCTCGCGCGGCTTGAGCAGCTCCTGGGAGCGCTCCGTCACGGGGTTCGCGGTGGCGGACATGTCAGTCCTCCTTCATGGCGATGCGGAGGTAGATGAAGACGAGGACGCTCGAGATGGCGAGCATGATCGTCGCGAGCGCCGAGCCGAAGCCGATGCGGCTGGCCTCACCGACGACGTTCTGCGTGACGAGCGTCGAGATGAGCTCGAGGCCGTTGCGGCCCTTGTTGATCACCCAGACGAGGTCGAACGCACGGAGCGACTCGATGAAGGTGACGACGAGGACGATGATGTTGATCGGGCGCATCACCGGGAAGACGACCTTGAAGAACGTCGTCGTCTCGCTCGCACCGTCGATCTTCGCCGCCTCGCGGAGCGACGGGTCGACGCCCTTCAGGCCGGCCAGGTAGAGCAGCATGATGTAGCCGGAGTGGCGCCACGTCGCGGCGACGAGGGCCGCCCAGAGGTTGACGCTCGAGTCGCCGTACCAGTCGGTGCTCCCGCCGGTCAGGGCGTTGAGCAGACCCTGGTCGCGCGAGTAGATGAGCTGCCAGATGAAGCCGATGAGGGCCAGGGACAGCACGACCGGGAGGTAGATGCTCGTCTGGTAGAACCGCGTGCCAGCGACGCCGCGGTCGACGAGGATCGCGAAGAGCATGCCGAGCGGCGTCGCGACGAGGAACATCACCGCCAGCCAGATGAGGTTGTGCTGGATCGCCGGCCAGAACGGTGGGTAGATCGTCGTGATGTCCCGATAGTTCTGGAGCCCCACCGGCTTGATGCCGGAGAGCGGCCCGATCCCGTCCCAGTTCGTGAACGAGAGCAGGACCGAGCCGAGCGCCGGGATCCAGACGAGCCAGAGGACCAAGAGCGTCGGCACGACCACCATCAGCGCGACGACGATGCGGTCGCGCGCCGACAGCTGGTCGATACCTCTGTACCTACGAGTGCTCGCCATGGTGATCGCCCCCGTCAGGAGCCGAAGATGCTCTTCTTCTGGGCCTGGATGCTCGTGCAGAGGCCGTCGATGTCCTTGGGGTTCTTGAGGAAGCTCTGGATCGCCGGGATCATGACCGTCGAGGCGAAGTCCGGGCGCGTGTCGCGGTCCATGAACTGCGTGATCGACTTCGCGGACTTGACGAACTCGGCCGACTTCTTCTGCAGGGCCGTGTAGCCGCTCGTGTCGGCCTTGTCGTTCGTCGCGATGACGCTCGGGTCGGCCTTGAGGGCGAGCAGCTGCGCCTCGGGCTGCGAGATGTACTGGAGCAGCTTCTTGGCGGCCGCCTCGTTCTTCGGCCGGGAGCTCATCATGTAGCCGTCGATCGGGGCCTCGACCGCGTCGGTGCCGATGGTCGAGTCGATCTCGGGGAACCCGAAGAAGTCGAGGTCGTCCTGCTCGGCGCCCTTGGTGAACTGCTGGGCGAGGAACGAGCCGAGGACGTACATGCCGGACTTCTTCTGCTGGAGCGACTGTGCCGCCTCCTGCCACGTGCGACCGAGCGAGTCGGCCTGGTGGAGGGGGAGGATGCCGGCCCAGGTGTCGAAGACCTTCTTGACCTTGGGGTTGGTCCAGTCCTCCTTGCCGGCCATCAGGCTGACGTGGAAGTCGTAGCCGTTGACGCGCAGGTTGATCTGGTCGAAGGTGCCCATCGCGGGCCAGCCGTCCTTGTCGCCGAAGGCGATCGGGTCGAGGCCGTCCTTCTTCATCTGGGCGCCGAGGGCGTTGAGGTCGTCGAGGGTCTTGGGGACCTCGTAGCCCTTCTCCTGGAAGACGCTCTTGCGGTAGAAGACCGCCCACGGGTAGTTCGTCATGGGCACGAAGTACTGCTTGCCGTCGGCGCCGGTCGACGCCTTCTTGAGGGCGTCGCTCATGCCGGTGATGCCCGACCACACGTCGGAGATGTCGCCGGCGAGGCCCTTCTCGGCGAAGAACTGCATGCGGTAGCCGGCGAACCACGTGAAGACGTCGTCGGGCGAGCCCTGCAGGTAGTTGTTGATGTTCTCCTGGAAGGAGTTGTGGTCGACGGTGTTGATCTTGACCGTCGTGCCCGAGTTCGCCTTGGCGAAGGCGTCCATGTAGGCCTGCACCGCTGCCTTCGGCACGGCGTCGGACTGGTTGGAGCCGACCGTCACGGTGCCGGAGACGGCGCCGGTCGGGACGCCCGAGCCGGTGTTGCTGCTCGAGCCACAGGCCGCGAGGCCGCCGGCTCCCAGCAGGGCGCCGACGCCGAGGGCGCCGCGCAGGACGGTCCGACGGTCCACGCCGCGGACGGAGGGGGGAACCATGCGGGCCAGGAACTCGGCCTCGCTCGAGGGGCGGGTCATTGCGGTCTCCTTTGACGCTGTGCCGGGTGCGTTGTCGGAGCGCGGCGATGAAGTCGAACATCTGCCACCAGAAACCTCCAACAACAAACAGAGAATGTCCGGGACGGCCGAGGCTGTCAAGGGATTCCCGGAGACTGGCCGACTTCCGCGACCGAACCGAGACCATGTCCGCCCTGACCTGCGCTTTTACACCGTTGTAAATGCGCAACCGGGACACCCGTCACCCCCGGCGACGGGGGCCGCCGACGCGTCCACGGACCCCGGGCCGCACCTCACTCGAACACCGAGTCCACGCGACGCCGCAGGATTGTGTTGGAAATTGTTGACATCGCCGCGATGGAGGCGACACCCTGTGTGGCATGCGCTCATGGCCGACGAAGACCCTCGCACTCGGTGGCGACTACAACCCCGAGCAGTGGCCCCGCCCCGTGTGGGACGAGGACATCGAGCTCATGCAGCGGGCGAACGTCTCGTTCGTCAGCCTCGGCATCTTCTCGTGGAGCTGGCTCGAGCCGGCCAAGGGCGAGTACGAGTTCGAGTGGCTCGACACGATCATGGACAAGCTGCACGCCGGCGGCATCGCGGTCGACCTCGCGACGGCCACGGCCACCCCGCCCCCGTGGCTCTCGCACGCCCACCCCGAGATCCTGCCCGTCGACGTCGACGGCCACACCCTGTGGCCGGGCAGCCGCCAGGCGTGGTGCCCCACCTCACCGGTCTTCCGTGACTACGCTCTCGCCCTGACCCGCCAGCTCGCGACGCGCTACCACGAGCACCCCGCGCTCGCGATGTGGCACGTCTCCAACGAGTACGCCTGCCACAACCTGCCGTGCTACTGCGACGAGTGCGCGCGCCACTTCCGCACCTGGCTGCAGCGCCGCTACGGCTCGCTCGAGTCGCTCAACGACGCGTGGGGCACCGCCTTCTGGAGCCAGCGCTACACCGACTGGGAGCAGATCCTGCCCCCGCGCCGCTCGACGACGTTCAACAACCCGACCCACGTGCTCGACTACAAGCGCTTCAGCTCCGACGCGCTGCTCGAGCACCTGCGGGGCGAGCGCGCGGTGCTCGACGAGCTCTCCCCCGGCGTGCCCGTCACGACGAACTTCATGACCCTCGACCACTTCCGCCACCTCGACTACTCGCAGTGGACGCCCGACGTCGACGTCGTCAGCACCGACCACTACATCGTCGACGCCCTCGAGCACCCCCGGGCCGAGCTCGCCTACAGCGGCGACCTCACGCGCGGCCTGGCCGGCGGCGCGCCGTGGATGCTGATGGAGCACTCGACGAGCGCGGTCAACTGGCAGCCGACCAACCACGCCAAGGACTTCGGCCAGACGATCCGCGACGCGCTCGCCCACGTGGCCCGCGGCGCCGACACCATCGGCTGGTTCCAGTGGCGCCAGTCCCGTGCCGGGTCCGAGAAGTTCCACAGCGCGCTCGTGCCGCACGCCGGCCCCGACAGCGCGCGCTTCCGCGAGGTCGAGGAGCTCGGCCGCATCGCGGGCCGGCTCGGCGAGCTCGTCGGCAGCCGGGTCGAGTCGCGCGTCGCGGTCCTGCACGACTTCCAGGCGATCTGGGCGGCCGAGGGGCCGTGCATGCCGAGCTCCGAGCTCGACGCCCTCACCGCGGCCTCGGCGATCCACCGGGCGCTGCACGACCGCGGCGTCACGGCCGACGTCGTGCACCCGTCGACCGACCTCACGGCCTACGACCTCGTCGTCGTGCCGCAGCTCTACCTCGTCACCGACGCGCACGCGGCCGCCGTCGCCGCCGCGGCAGCGAGCGGCGCGGAGGTGCTCGTCACCTACTTCTCCGGCATCAGCGACGAGCACGACCACGTGCGGCTCGGTGGCTACCCCGGAGCCTTCCGCGACCTGCTCGGCGTCCGCGTCGAGGAGTTCTTCCCCCTCGGCCCGGTCGAGACCGTCGCGCTCGACGCGGGCACCGGCACGTGGTGGAGCGAGGACGTCACCGCCCTGCCCGGCACCGAGGTGCTGAGCACGTATGCGTCCGGCCCCCTCTCGGGCCGCCCCGCGGTGACGCGTCGGGCGGGCACCGGCGACGCCGGGTCCGCCTGGTACCTCAGCACGTTGCCCGACGACGCCACCCTGAGCGCGCTTCTCGACGACGTGCTCGCCGCAGCCGGCGTCGACCCGGCCGTCGCCGGGCTCCCGCGCGGGGTCGAGGCGACCCGCCGCAGCGACGGCACGTCCTCGTGGCTCTTCCTGCTCAACCACACCGACGTCGCACAGGACGTGGCGGCGAGTGGGTACGACCTCGTCGCGGACGCCCCCGTCGACGGCACCGTCCGTCTCGCTCCCGGCGGCGTGGCCGTGCTCAGGGAGGGCTGACCGTGCTGGCGAGCCAGAGGCGCTCGGTGATCCTCGACCTCGTCGAGGAGTCCGGCGCCGTCAAGGTGTCCGACCTCGTGGAGCGACTCGGCGTCTCGGACATGACGATCCGCCGCGACATCGAGCGTCTCTCGACCGACGGCCTCGTCGAGCGCGTGCACGGCGGCGCGCTCGCCCTCGGCGGCACCCGCAGCAGCGACGAGCCCGGCTTCTCGGCGAAGTCGCTGCTCCAGCTCGCCCAGAAGCAGGCGATCGCCCGCGCCGCGGCCGCGCGGGTCGAGGCCGGCAGCGCCATCGGCATCTCCGCCGGCACGACCACCTACGAGCTGGCCCGCGCCGTCAAGGACGTGCCCTCGCTCACGGTCGTCACCAACTCGGTTCCGGTCGCCCAGCTGCTCCACGAGTCCGGGTCGCCCGGCCAGACCGTCGTGCTGACCGGCGGCGTGCGCACGCCGTCCGACGCCCTCGTCGGCCCGGTGGCGGTGTCGGCGCTGCGCAGCCTCCACGTCGACCTCCTCTTCCTCGGCGCGCACGGCGTCGACGGCCGCACCGGCCTGACGACGCCCAACCTCGTCGAGGCCGAGACCAACCGCGCGCTCGTGTCGGCGGCCCGGCACGTGTGCCTGCTCGCCGACTCCTCGAAGTGGGGCACCGTGGGCCTCAGCACCTTCGCCGACCTCGCCGACGTCGACCTGTTCGTCACCGACGACGCCCTCCCCGAGCGCGCCCGCGCGGCCGCCCGCGAGAGCGTCGGCTCCCTCGAGATCGTGGAGGCATGATGTCCACCACCAGCCGCACCGCCGCCCGGTTCACCTCGCGGCGGCTCGCCGACGGCCGCGAGATCATCTACGTCGACGAGCCGGGCACGCCGCCGCGCACCGCGGAGGACCCCCGCCCCGTCGAGCCGCGGGTGGAGTCGGGCGAGCTGCGCCACGACGCCCTCGTCGACGACTGGGTGGCCGTGGCCGCGCACCGCCAGCACCGCACCTTCATGCCCCCCAAGGACGAGTGCCCGCTCTGCCCGGCCGGCCACGGCTCGGTCCCCTCCGAGATCCCCGAGCGCGACTACCAGGTCGTCGTCTTCGAGAACCGCTTCCCGTCGTATGCCGTCACGTCCGTCGGTGCCGACGCGCCCGACCCCGACGGCATCTTCGGCACCCGCCCGGCCGTCGGGCGGTGCGAGGTCGTCTGCTTCACGAGCGAGCACGAGTCCTCCTTCAAGGACCTCTCCGTCGACCGCGTGCGCACCGTCGTCGACACGTGGGCCCAGCGCACCGAGGCCCTCGGCGCGCTCCCCGAGGTCGAGCACGTCTTCTGCTTCGAGAACCGCGGGCGCGAGATCGGCGTGACGCTGCCGCACCCGCACGGCCAGATCTACGCCTACCCCTACCTGCCCGACCGCACCAAGGCGCTGCTCGAGGCGGCGCGCCGGCACCACGCGCGCACCGGCCGGCTGCTCGGCGCCGACATCCTCGCCGCCGAGCAGGCCGACGGCTCGAGGGTCGTGGTCTCCGGGACGCACTGGACGGCATACGTGCCCTTCGCGGCGCGCTGGCCCGTCGAGGTGCACCTCTCGCCGCACCGCGACGTGCCCGACCTCGTCGCGCTCGACGACGACGAGCGCGACGAGCTCGCCGTCGTCTACCGCGACCTGCTGGGCCGGCTCGACCGCTACTACGTGGCCGACGACGGCTCCCCCGTCACGCTGCCCTACATCGCGGCCTGGCAGCAGGCCCCGGCGCGCACGGGGCGTGACGTCTCGCGCCTGCACCTGCAGCTCATGTCGGTGCTGCGGGGCCCGGGACGCCTCAAGTTCCTCGCCGGGTCGGAGTCGGGCGTCGGTGGCTGGGTCAACGACGTCGCGCCGGAGCGGGCCGCGGCGCGCCTGCGGGAGGTCGCACCGTGAGCGAGCGCTCCTCGGACGACGTCGTCCGCTCGGTCACCGCGGCCTTCGAGAGCGCCTACGGCTCCGCCCCGACGGGCGTGTGGTCGGCGCCGGGCCGGGTCAACCTCATCGGTGAGCACACCGACTACAACGGCGGCCTGTGCCTGCCGATCGCCCTGCCCCACAGGACGTTCGCCGCGGTGTCGCGCCGCGACGACGACCTCCTGCGCGTCTCGTCGGCGCAGCAGGACGGCGTCGTGGAGGTGGCGCTCGACGACATCTCCGCCGACACGCCGGGCGGCTGGGCCTCCTACGTCGCCGGCGTCCTCTGGGCGCTGCGCCGGGACGGCCTCGCCGTCGGCGGGCTCGACGTGCTCGTCGACTCCACCGTGCCGCTCGGTGCCGGCCTGTCCAGCTCGGCGGCGCTCGAGTGCTCGGTGGCCGCGGCGGCGAGCGACCTCTTCGGGCTCGGGCTGCTCGAGAGCACCGAGGGTCGCGCCCGGCTCGCCGCACGCTGCGTCGAGGCAGAGAACGACATCGCCGGCGCCCCGACGGGCGGCATGGACCAGTCGGCCGCCCTGCTCTGCGGCGAGGCGGCGGCGCTGCTCCTCGACTGCCGCTCCGGCGACACGCGCCAGGTGCCCTTCGACCTCGACGGCGCCGGGTGCGTGCTGCTCGTCACCGACACCCGCGCCGAGCACGCCCTCGTCGACGGGCAGTACGCCGCACGGCGCGACGCCTGCGAGCAGGCGGCCCGGGCGCTCGGCGTCGACACCCTCCGCGAGATCGACCCGAGCGGCCTCGACGACGCGCTCGCGCGCCTCGACGACGACGAGGTGCGCCGGAGGGTGCGCCACGTCGTGACCGAGATCGAGCGGGTGACGCAGACCGTCGAGGCCCTGGGCTCGGGCGACCTCGACGAGGTCGGCCGGCTGTTCGACGCCTCGCACGCGTCGCTGCGCGACGACTACGAGGTGTCCTGCGAGGAGCTCGACGTCGCGACCGGAACGGCCCGCCGGCACGGCGCGCTCGGTGCGCGGATGACGGGCGGCGGTTTCGGCGGGTCGTGCATCGCCATCGTCCGCGCCGACGACGCGGATGCCGTGGCGGCCGCCATCGCCGAGGCGTTCGCCGAGCAGGGGTTCACGGCCCCGGCGTCGTTCACCGTCACCGCGTCCGCGCCCGCTGCCCGCGACCGCTGACCGGCTCCTCCTCAAGTCCTCCCTCGCGCCGACGGGCTCACTAGGGTGCGTCCATGACCCCGGCGACGCCGCCCGCACCGAGCACCGCCCTGCCCGCCGTCGTGCGCCGCGGCTACGGCCTCGGGTCGGTCGCGACCGGGTCGTTCGGCACGGTGCCGGGCCTGCTCCTGCTGCCCTACCTCACCGACCGGCTCGGCGTGCCGGCCGCGGCCGCCGGCGTCATCGTCTTCGCGCCCAAGGCGTGGGACGTCGTGCTCAACCCGGTCGCCGGCCGGATCAGCGACCGCTCCACCCACCCGGACGGACGCCGCCGCCCCTTCCTGATCCGCGCCGGCCTGCTGCTCGCCGCGGCCTTCGCCCTGCTCTTCCTCGGGCCGACGGCGCCGCAGTGGCTCGCGGCCGGCTGGGTGGCCGTGGCCTACCTCGCCTGCGCGACGGCCTACAGCTTCTTCCAGGTGCCCTACGTCGCCATGCCGGCCGAGATCACCGACGACTACGACGAGCGCACCCGCCTCATGACGTGGCGGGTCGCCGTCCTCGCGCTCGCCATCCTCGTCAGCGGCGGTGCCTCGCCCGCGATCCGCGACGCGCTGGGGCCCGACTGGGGCTACCGCGCCGTCAGCCTCTTCGTGGCGGCGCTCATCGCGCTCGGCGCGTGGGGTGCGTGGCGCGCCACGGCCTCGGCGCCGGTGCGCACGGGGGCCGTGACGAGCGCCACGTTCGGCGACCAGCTGCGGGTCATCCGCTCCGACCGGCCGTTCCGGCTCCTGCTGACCACCTTCGTGCTCCAGGCCCTCGCGACCGGGGCGATGCTCGCCGGGGTCGACTACGTGGCCCGCTGGGTCATCGGCACGTCGCTGTCGGCCACCCTGCTCTTCGCCTGCTTCGTCGCGCCGGCCCTCGTCGTGACCCCGCTCTGGCAGCGGTTCGGCACCGCCCGTGGCAAGCGCGCCGGCTACCTGCTCGCCTCGGTCCTGCTCGGTGGTGGCGCCCTCGTCCTCGTCCTGCTCCGCGCCCTGCCGGAAGGCGTCGTCTACGCCGTCGTCGCGGTCGTCGGCATCGGCTACGCGGGCGCGCAGATGTTCCCGCTCGCGATGCTCGCCGACGTCACGAGCCGCACCACCGAGGCGCGCACGCGGGTCGGGCTCTACACCGGCGTGTGGACCGCGGGTGAGACGCTCGGCCTCGCCCTCGGACCCGCTGCGTATGCCGTCGTGCTGGCTCTCGGCGGCTACGTGTCCTCGACGGGATCGACCGTGCCGCAGTCGGACTCCGCCCTCACCGCGATCGCGCTCGGCTTCTCGCTGGTCCCGGCGACGCTCGTCGCCCTTTCCGTCCTCGCCCTCCGCGCCCTCCCCTCCCTCCCCTCCCCCGGTTCGATGTATTCCACGAGCACGGGTGACCGCCAGATACATCGACCGGACGGAGAGGGACGCCTGTGACGATGGATCACGACGAGATCCGGGAAGCGCTGACGGCGATGCGCGCCCGCGACCTCCCGACGCACGGGGGTCGCACCCTCGCCTACGTCTACGACTCGGGCCTGGCCTCGGCGGACGCGATCGGCCGCGAGGCCCTCGCGGCGTTCGCGTCGACGAACGGCCTCGACCCGACGGCGTTCCCGTCGCTGCTGCAGATGGAGAACGACGTCGTCGGCCTCGCCGGGCGGCTCGTCGACGCGCCGACGGGCTTCACGGGCGTCGTCACGTCGGGCGGCACCGAGTCGATCCTGCTCGCCGTCCTCGCCGCCCGTGACGCGCGGCCCGACGTCGCCGCGCCCCGGATGGTGCTGCCGACGACGGCCCACGCCGCCTTCCACAAGGCCGCGCACTGGCTCCGCGTCGAGCCCGTCCTCGTCGACGTCGACCCGGTGACGAAGCGCGCCGACGCCGAGGCGATGGCCGCCGCCGTCGACGACCGCACCGTCCTCGTCGTCGCGTCGGCGCCGTCCTACGCCCACGGCGTCATCGACCCGGTCGCGCCGATCGCCGCGGCGGCCGCTGCCGCCGGGGCCCGGTGCCACGTCGACGCGTGCATCGGGGGCTGGGTGCTGCCGCACCTGCGGGGCTCCGAGCCCGACCAGCCGCCGTGGACCTTCGCCGTCCCCGGTGTGACGAGCGTGTCGCTCGACCTGCACAAGTACGCCTACACCCCCAAGGGCGTGTCGGTGCTGCTCCACGCGTCCGCCGACCTCCGTCGGGCCCACCTCTTCGCCTCCGCGGAGTGGCCCGGCTACACGATGCTCAACACGACGGCGCAGTCGACGAAGTCGGGCGGACCACTGGCCGCGGCCTGGGCCGTCGTCCACCACGTCGGCGCCGAGGGCTACGCGACGCTCGCGCGCCGGGCGCGCACGGCGACGCTCGACCTCGCGGCGGCGGTGGACGGCATACCCGGTCTGGCGGTGGCCGCGCCCCCGGACTCGACGCTGCTCTCGCTCGTCGCCGACGACACGTGCGACGTCTTCACCATCAGTGACGAGATGCTCGGGCGTGGGTGGTTCGTCCAGCCGCAGATGCGCTTCCGCGACCTGCCGGCCACCCTCCACCTGACCTTCAGCGCAGCGACGGCGGCGTCGTCCGACCTCATCGCCACCGACCTGGCCGACGCGACGGCGGCGGCCCGCGCGGTCGGGCCGGCCACGCCACCGGCCGAGCTCGTCGCGATGGCCGCCTCGATCGACCCGGCGACCCTCGACGAGGCGACGTTCGCCGGCCTGCTCGCCGCCGCAGGACTCGCGGGCGACGGCGGCGCCCTCGTGCTGCCCGACCGGATGGCGCCGGTCAACGCGCTGCTCGACGCCCTCCCCCCGGAGCTGCGCGAGGCGCTGCTCCTCGGCGTCGTCGACCGCCTCGCCCGCCCCACCCCGCCGGCCTGACGGGCCCGGGTACGGCGAAGGGCGGGCACCGTGCGGTGCCCGCCCTGCGTCGTGTCGCTGTGGGTCAGCCGGGGATGATGAGGCCCGACGTCGCCTTGGCGCGCTCGAGGCGGGCGGAGACGTCCTCCCAGTTGACGACGTTCCACCAGGCGTTGACGTAGTCGGCCTTGACGTTCTCGTACTGCAGGTAGAACGCGTGCTCCCACATGTCGAGCTGGAGCAGCGGGATCTGGCCGACGGGGATGTTGCCCTGCTGGTCGAACAGCTGCATGATGTGCGGCCGCGCGGCGATGGTGTCCCACGCGAGGATCGACCAGCCGGAGCCCTGGATCGCGTTGGCGTTGGCGTTGAAGTGCGCCTTGAACTTCTCGAAGCCGCCGAAGTACTCGGTGATCGCCGCGGCGACCTCGCCCTCGGGCTCGCCGCCGCCGTCGGGGCTCATGTTCTTCCAGAAGACGGAGTGGTTCGTGTGGCCGCCGAGGTGGAAGGCGAGGTTCTTCTCCACCCCGTTGAGCGCGGCGTAGTCGCCGGACTCGCGCAGCTCTTCGAGCTTCGTGACGGCCGCGTTGGCGCCGTCGACGTAGGCCTTGTGGTGCTTGCTGTGGTGCAGCTCCATGATGCGAGCGCTGATGTGCGGCTCGAGGGCGGCGTAGTCGTAGTCGAGCTCGGGAAGCGTGTAAGCCACTTGTCGTTCCTTTCTGGAGACCATTCGGCTCCGACCACTCTATGCCGCGCCGTGACGGCGTCGACAGGGTGTCGGGAGCAGGCTGTGGGTGACGTACCCACTCGGTGGATCCTGCGACGTCAAGCCCACTCGAGGTCAAGCCGGGGTCCCGCGAAACCGGCTCGGGCAGCGGCGTCCTGCGTCATGATCGGCTCGTGCTGGACGTGCGGCTGCTCGGCCCCGTGCGCCTGCTCCGCGACGGTCGGCCCGTCGCCCTGGGCGGGGCGAAGCAGCGTGCCGTGCTGGCCCTGCTGGCACTCGAGTCGCCCCGCGCCGTGGCCGTGCCCACCCTCGTCGACGCCGTCTGGGGCGACGCACCGCCCGCGAGCGCCCGCAACGCCGTGCAGGTCTACGTCTCCGGTCTGCGCGCCGCCCTCGGCACCGACGACGCGCGCATCGAGCGGATCGGCGACACCTACCGCCTCGTCGGCGCCGGGATCGGCAGCGACGTCGGGCGGTTCACGGAGCAGGTCGCGGAGGGACGGGCCGCCCTGCGGTCGAGCAGTGCCGAGCGCGCGGCTGCCCTGCTCGACGACGCCCTGCGATCGTGGGACGGCACGCCGTTCGGCGGTCTGGAGGACCTGCCCGTCGGTGAGCGGTCGCGCCGCCTCGTCGAGGAGGCCCGCGCGACGGCGCAGGTCGAGCTCGTCGACGCGCTGCTCCGGCTGCGTCGGCCGGCCGACGCGGCGGCCGTGGCCGAGGCGCTCGTCGGCGAGCGCCCGCTCGACGAGCACGCGTGGACGCTGCTCGCGTCGGCGCAGTACCACGCGGGCCGGCAGGCGGCCGCGCTCGCCACGTGCCGACGGCTGCGGCGGGTCCTGGCCGAGGAGCTCGGTGTCGACCCCTCACCCCCGGCGCTGGCCGTCGAGGCGGCCATCCTCGCGCAGACCCTCCGACCGCCCGCGGCGACCGGCGCAGACGGGTCGGGAGTCGTCACCCCGGCCGATCACGTGGATGCCGACGACGCCGACGGGTTGCCGGGTGGCGCAGTGCTGCCGATGCTCCCGGATCCGTTCGTCGGGCGCGACGGTGAGGTCGAGCACGTGTCGGCCCTGCTCTCGGCCGCGCGGGTCGTCACCCTGACCGGGTTCGGTGGCCTCGGCAAGACGACGGTCGCCACGGCCGTCGCGCGCCGGCTCGGGTCGTCGCGCCCTGCCGTCCACTTCTGCGACCTCTCGGCCGAGCTCTCCTGGACGACCGCCGTCGACCGGGTCTGCCGGGCGCTGGACCTCGAGCCCACCGACGACCCCGTGGCGACGCTGTCGGGGGCGGCTGACGGCACGCTCGTCGTGCTCGACAACGCGGAGCAGGTCGCCGACGTCGGGCGTGGCGTGAGCGACCTGCTCCGCGGGACCGGCCTCACGCTGCTCGTGACGAGCCGCCGCCCGTTGCGGGTGGCAGGCGAGCACGTCGTGCGGCTCGAGCCGCTGCCGACGGCGACCGACGGCGAGGGCGGGCCGTCGCCCGCCGCCACACTCTTCCTCGCGCACGCCGAGCGCGTGCGGGCGGGGGCGGGCCGCGCCCCGCTGGAGCGCACCGAGGCGCTGTGCACGCTCCTCGACGGCATCCCGCTCGCCCTCGAGCTCGCGGCGAGCCGCACCCGTGCCCTCACGGTCGAGCAGTTGGGGGAACGCCTCCGCCGAGCGCCTGTCGGCGGCCTCGGTGACGCGCGACGCGCCGACCTGCCGGCACGCCAGGCCGGGCTCGCCGTCGTGCTCGACGCCTCGATCGAGCTGCTGTCGGTCGGGGCGACGCTCCTGCTCCGCGTCCTGGCCCGCCTCGGCGGCTGGGCGTCCACCGAGCTCGTGGAGCAGGTCCACGTCGCCGTCGCCGCTCCTCCGAACGGGGGCCCGGACTTCCTCGACGCCCTGGAGGACCTCGTCGACGTCGGGCTGGCCGAGGTCGACGGCGCCGGCCGCGTCCGCCTGAGGACGCCGGTGCGCGACCACGTGTCGGCCCGGCGCGACCCGGCCGTCGACGACGCGGTCGAGGCGAGCGTCGGCGACCACGTCGAGGCCCTCGTCGTCGCCACCGCGCCGCTGCTGCACGGCCCGACGGCACCGGACGGCATCCGTCGGCTCTCCCACGACCACGACGCGGTGCTCGCGGCGCTCGGCCACGCGATCGCCGCGGACGACCGCCGGCGCGCGCACGCCATGACGCTCGGCCTCGGCCGCTACTGGCTGCTCACCGGCCGGCTCGTCGAGGGTCGGCGTTGGCTCGACGCGGTGCGCGGCCTCGACCACGAGGTCGCCGACCGCATCCGCCTCGACCTGCTCGCCGGCACCTACGGCAGCTACGTCAACGACGCCGACGCCGTCGGCCTGCTCGAGGACGCCCTGGCGCGCGCCGCCGCGGCGCACCTGCCCGTCGACCGCCTCGTCGTCAACGGGGCCTGCTGCCTGGCGGCCATGACGGCCCACCTCGGCGACCTCACGGCGGCCGAGCGCTGGGCGTCCGAGGCCGCCGAGCTCGCTCGGCGCAGCGGTGAGCCGGCACTCGTCAGCCTCGCGCGCGACCTCGCGGCCCACGTGGCGAGCTACACCGGCAACGCCGAGTTCGCGCTCGAGGCCTCGCTCGCCGGCATCACCGACGCCCGGCGCGCCGGCGACCGGTTCGACCTCGTGAACCTGCTCTCGAGCGCTGCCGAGAACCTGCTCGACCTCGGACGCGGCGCCGAGGCCGTGCGCCTGACCGACGAGGCGTTCGCCCTGACCCGCGACCTCGACGTCGGACCCGTCGTGGCGCACGTGCTGATGATGCGCGGCCTCGCCCTCGCGGGGGTCGAGCGGGCGCGGGAGGCCCGCGGGTGCCTCCTCGAGGCCCTGCGCATGGCGCAGGACCGCTACCCCGACCGGTTCATCGTCGGGGCCATCCTCACGGCGCTGGCCGTCGTCGCCGCGCAGGAGGGCGACGACGCCGAGGCCGCGCGGCTCTGGGGCAGCGCCGACGCGGTCTTCGCCGACGAGGGAGCGGTGCCGGCGAGCACGGCCGGGGCGTTCCTGCGCACCTCGCTCGCGGTCGTCGCACAGCGACTCGGCGCGGAGCGGCTCACCACCCTGCAAGCCGTCGGCGCCGGCGCCCCCGACGACGTCGTCGCACGACTGCTCGGCCAGGCCGGGGTCGACGGGGTGGCGGTCCCGCCGACGCGAACGACCGGTCGGGCCGTCCCGTGACGGACGGCCCGACCGGTGCCCCCTCGCCGATCTGTCAGTAGACCTTGTAGCAGGAGGAGAACACACCCCGCGCGATGGTGTAGACGTCGGCGTAGGGATAGCGGTCGGCGCGGTGCGCGACCCAGCCGAGGGGTGCGGTGCCACCCGGCGCCCACCACTCGATGCGGTAGTCGACGACGTAGTTGCCCCGCCAGTCGGGGCTGTACGTCGCTGCCCCGGAGAACGCCGCCGCGCGGTTGTCGTAGGCGTAGGACCAGCCGCTCCAGCCGGTGCGGTAGAGGACGCCCCCCGTCCACGCGTCGACGACGTAGGCGGCATAGCGGATGTAGGCACCGTCGTTCCCGGCCCCGGCGCGGTAGTTGTGGGCGTACACCGTCGGCGCCGGGATCGTCATCTGGAGCACGCCGGTGGCGACCCAGATCTTGTGCCGACAGTCGATCTGCGGCGCGACGTAGGCCCCGAAGGTGCCTCTGCCGTCGTAGATCGCCGCCGAGGCCGGGGTGACGGTCGCCAGGACGGCCGCGACGACGAGGGCCACCGCGGCGAGGAGCCGGGCGAGCTGCTGGCGGACGGGGTGCCGACGAGGTGTGGTCATGTCGTGCTCCTGCGGTTCTGGCGGCGGGCGCCGGTGGGGTGGACAGGACCACCGTGCCGGGGAGCGCTGAAGCACCGCTTAAGCCGACGACCCCACCACCGCGCCCCCGGGGCAGAGCCCAGCCAGGCCGATCACACCAGGCCGAGCAGGTCGCGCACGTCGTCGGCGCTGATGGCGCCCGAGAGCGCACCGCCCTCGTCGACGACCCGCTGGAAGAGGTCGCGCTTGCGCTCCTGCAGGGCGACGACCTTCTCCTCGATGGTGCCGGCGGAGACGAGGCGGTAGACGGTGACGGGGCGCGACTGCCCGATGCGGTGCGCGCGGTCGATGGCCTGCGCCTCGGCGGCCGGGTTCCACCAGGGGTCGAGGACGTAGACGTAGTCGGCCTCGGTGAGGGTGAGCCCGAAGCCGCCCGCCTTGAGGCTGATGAGGAACGCCACCGCCTCGCCCTCGCGGAAGCCGCGCACCACCGACTGCCGATCGGTCGTCGAGCCGTCGAGGTACGCCGTCTCGAGCCCCGCGCGGCGCAGCGCCGCGTCGACGATGCGCAGGTAGCCGGTGAACTGGCTGAAGACGAGCGCCCGGTGGCCCTCGGCCGCGAGCTCGCGCAGCTGCTCGACGAGGAAGTCGACCTTGGCCGAGGTGGCCTTGCCGACGTGCGCGTCGTCGACGAGCGCCGGGTCGAGTGCGAGCTGCCGCAGCCGGGTCAGCGCCGCGAGGATGGCGACGCGGTTGGCCTCGGGGTCGTCGAGCAGGCCGAGCACCCGCTGCCGCTCGCGTTGCAGGTGCTGGTCGTAGATGTGCCGGTGCACCGGGTGCGGGTCGAGGCCCAGCACCTGGATCTGCTTGGGCGGCAGGTCGATCGCCACCTGCTCCTTGGTGCGCCGGAGCATGATCGGCCGGATGCGGCGGCGCAGCAGGTCGAGCAGCTCGGGCCGCTCCCCCGACTCGATGGGCTTGCGGTAGCTCTTCGTGAAGACGTCAAGCCGGGGGTAGAGGCCGGGCGCCGTCAGCGAGAGCAGCGACCAGAGGTCCATGAGCGAGTTCTCGAGGGGCGTGCCGGTCACCGCGAGGGTGAAGGGCGCGGCGAGCCTGCGCACGGCGATGTGGGTCTTGGCCTGGCGGTTCTTGACGAACTGCGCCTCGTCGAGCACCACCCCCGCCCAGCGGACGGCCTGGAAGGCGGCGTCGTCGAGGCGGAGCACGGCATACGAGGTGATGACGACCTCGGCGTCGGCCACGACGTCGGCGAGCGGGCGGCCGCGCTTGCGCTCGGTGGCCGTGACCGCCACGGCGCGCAGCTGCGGCGCGAACGTCTCGAGCTCGCCGAGCCACGTGCCGACGACGCTCGTCGGGGCGACGACGAGCACCGGACCCCGCGCCTGCCGCGACCCGGCGCCGAGCTCGCCGCGGTCGTGGGCGCGCACGAGGGCGGCGATGACCTGGAGCGTCTTGCCGAGGCCCATGTCGTCGGCGAGGATGCCGCCGAGGCCGGCGTCCCAGAGCCGTGCGAGCCAGTGGTAGCCGTCGAGCTGGTAGGGCCGCAGGGTCGCCCGCAGTCCCTCCGGCACCGGCGCCAGCGGACCGGACTCGAGCGACCCGAGCGCCTCGACGCTCGCGGCCCACCGGGCGCTCTGCGCGTCGACGACGCCGAGCGCGACGAGCTCGTCCCAGAGGTCGGTGTGGTGCGCGCTGAGGCGCAGGGCCCCGGTCTCGGGGTCGGCGATCTCGCGGGCCTCCTCGATGAGGTCGCGGAGCCGGTGCAGCTCGGGACGGTCGAGGCGGAAGTACGAGCCCGAGTCGAGCAGCATGATCTCGTCGCCGCGGGCGAGTGCGCCGAAGAGCGGCTCGAACGGCACCTCCTCGCCGTCCACCTCGACGGAGACGTGCAGGTCGAACCAGTCGCCGGGGTCGTCCGCGCCGGACCGCGCCCGCGCGCCACCCGCGCCGTCGGCGTCGTCGGCGTCGTCGGCACCGACGCCGGACTCGCCGGTGCCGAGCCGCACGACGGGCGCCGCCGTGACCTCCTCGTAGGCCGGCACCGCGCCGTCGAGCTCGACCGTGACGTGCTCGTCGGCCTCGAGGAGGGGCAGGGCGCCCGACACGAACCGGGCCGCCTCGAGCCCCGTCAGCACGACGCGGGGCACGAGGTAGGCGTGGCCCGCGACGTCGGAGCGCAGGGCGCCGGGCACGGCGCGCAGCGACGTGGCGGCCTGCACGGCCGCCGCCTCGGCGTCGCGGTCGCGGCCGCCGACCGTGCCGAAGCGCGCCGTGGTGAACGGGCGGGGCCGCCCGTCGTAGGCGTGCCCGAGGTCGAGGCGCAGCTCGCCCGGCACGTCGCTGACGACGTGGACGTGGACCGTCACCTCCTCGGGCCGCGACTGCTCCGAGAGCTCGGGGGCCGGCAGCGGCACCTCGGAGCGCACCCGGATGCGCCGGCGCAGGCCGGGCACGACCGAGCGCAGGAAGGTGCCGCGCTCGTCGGCCGGCACCCGCAGGCCGGCGAGCGCCGCCGTGAGCCCCTCGGGCCCGAGGTCGAGCTCCTGCTCGAGGGGCACGAGGGTCAGCGACCCGTCGTCGCCCTCGACCGCCACGGCGTGCACGGGGTCGCCGAGGTGGAGCAGCTCGCCGGTGGCGTCCTCGGGCAGCCCGTCGAGCTCGACGTCGAGGTCGAGGTCACCGCTGCCGCCCGCCGCCCGCCGCACGTGCAGCACGAGGGAGGCGGCCTCGTCGGCGACGGAGACCGGGCCGGTCACCCCCTCGCCGGGCAGCAGCTCGATGCCGGCCTCGACGGCCTCGCGCAGCAGCGGCCACACCTCCGCGCTCGAGTCGAGCGAGAGCGGCGGGGTGGCCGAGAAGTAGGTCGTGCCGCCGGACCCGCGGCGGGCGACGTCGTGCAGCCGCCCCATGATCCGCTCGTGCTCGGGCAGGAACCGGATGCCCGGCCGCCACTGCGGCAGGGCGTCGTGCCACGACAGGGTGCGGTGCCACGTGCCGGCCCGGGTCCACCGGGTGGGGCGCAGGCCGTAGCTGAGCTCGGGCACGCCGCGCCGCCCCCGCTGGTCTCGGTAGACGGTGTCGACGAAGAGGCCCGCCGGCATGAGGTCGCCGCGCGGCTGCGGACGCTCCACCGCCGGGTCGGCCTCGGTCGGCCGCTCGCGCAGTCGTCCGAACACCTCGGACCAGTGCGCGGAGCCCGGCAGGGCCCCGGGGCCGCCGGGGTCACCCGCGCCGTCGACCGGGACGTCGACGCCCTCGGCGTCGTCGCCCGGGGGCCCGAGCAGGCGCCCGCGCGCGACGTCGCGGGCCGTCAGCATGAGGGCGACGACGTGCTTGCAGTCCTGGCCCACCGGGCAGCTGCACCGGCCGCTCCAGAGGTGCGAGCGACCCTTCGGGTGCGGCCGGGCCTCGATGATCGTCTGGTAAGTCTCGGCGCGGCTGCCCTCGATGGTGCCGAGCACCATCATCCCGTCGGGCCGCGTGGCGAGCGAGCGCACCCGGCGCTCGGCGGCATACGCCTCCCCACGGTCGAAGGTGCGCGAGCCGACCTGCTGGGCGATGTCGGGGTCGGTGACGTCACCGACCCACGTCGCCCGACCCACGCTCCATCCCACGTGCAGAACTCTACGTTCGGATGCCGACACCGCGGCCCTCCATCCACAGCCGCTCGGGCAGGATGGGCGCATGGCCGACACCCCCGAGCGCGACCCCCGCACCCTGACGCTCGCGGACTTCCCCGTCCACCGTCCCGTCACGACGCGGTGGTCCGACAACGACATGTACGGCCACCTCAACAACGCCGTCTACTACGAGCTCTTCGACTCCGCCATCAACGGCTGGCAGGCCGAGCACGCGACCGTCGACCCGACGGCAGACCCGACCCAGGGTGTCGTCGCCGAGTCCGGGTGCGCCTTCTACGCCGAGGTCGCCTTCCCGGCGCCCCTCGTCGTCGGCGTGCGGGTGAGCCGGCTCGGGCGCAGCAGCGTCACCTACGAGCTCGGCCTCTTCGTCGACCCGTGGCGCGCCGCCGTGCCCGACCCGGGCATCAAGGCGCTCGGCCACTGGGTGCACGTCGAGATCGACGCCGTGACGCGCCGGCCCACCCCCATCCCCGAGCACCTGCGCGCCCTCATGGAGACGGCGGTGGCGGGGGCACGCGCGTGACCGACCCGCTCGAGGAGACGTGGGAGGCGTGGACGTCCCGCCTCGGGGCCGACCTCGCCGACCTGGCCGCCGACGACTGGGTGACCTTCAGCGTGCGCGCCCCGTCACCCGCGCCGAGCCCGGATGCCGGGTCGCCCGCTCCGCGCGCCCGGCGCCGGTTCCGGGGTGGGCGCCGGGACGACGGAGCCGCACGGGCGTCCGGGGCGCCCGTGCCCGACGTCTTCGTCCAGGTGCGCCGGCTCGAGAGCGTGCTCGCACTCGAGTGCATCGGCGACACGCAGTTCGAGGGACTCACCGACCTCACACCCACCCAGCAGTCCGCCCTCGAGGCCCTCGGCTGGGCGCGGGCGGGTGACGACCCGGAGTTCGACGTGGCCCTGACCGACGGGGACGCCGCCGCGGCACTCGTGGCCGAGAGCCTGCGCACGGTCCTCGGGGCGTCCGCGCCCGCCGACGTGGACGTGCGGCGCGCGCCTCGTCCCTGACCGGTCGCTCGCTCCCGTCCTCGGACGATGGACGGCGGTGGTCGGGGCTTGCCGGGTGCCGGGACGGTGACCTAGCCGACCGGGCGCAGCACGACGGTGCGGTCATCGCCGCCGCCGTTCTCGCAGAGGGCGATCGAGCAGCTGACCGCGACGATGGTCCCCGTGTTGTCGACGTCGAAGGCGAGGCGCAGTCGTCGCCCGGTGGGCACCGGCACGATGCGGTTGAGGTCGGTGAGCACCCCCGCCCGCCAGACCGTCGCCACCTCGTGTCCGTAGGGCTCGCCGGCGCCGGCCACCCGCGCGGCGCCGACGACGACGCCGGCGTCGTTGATGCCGCGGGCGAAGCTGGAGCGGTAGAAGAAGGCGGGCCCGAGGACACCGAGGTCGCGCAGGCGGCCCGCCGTCCACGTGAAGCCGTGCGTCTCACCGCCCGCGGTCTGCGAGAAGCCGGCCACGACGCCCGTGCTGTTGACGGCCTCGGCGACCGTCGCCTCCGACGTCCCGCCGAGCGTCCCGAGGTCGCGCATCACCCCGTTCTGCCAGATGAACCCCCGCAGGGGGTAGCCGCTTCGGGGCAACGCCGTGCCGACGACCTGGCCCGCGTCGTTGACGGCGTTGGCCTCGCTGATCGTGCCGTAGGAGCCCGTCGTCGTGCCGCCGAGGCTGCCGAGGTCGATGACCTTGCCGGCCCGCCACATCGCTGCGCGCACGGGCGAGGACTGGCGCGCGTAGTGGATCCCGACGACCACCCCGTCGGCGTTGATGCCGCGGGCCGAGCTGCCGCTGCCCACCCCGTAGCCGGTTCCGAGGTCGGTCAGCACCCCGCCGGCCCAGCGCACCGCGTGCGGCGGGTTCTCGTTGTCGACGTTCGACTGGCCGACGACCACTCCCGCGAGGTTGACCGCCCGCGCCGAGCTCTCGCCGCCCGGGCCCGGCAGCCCGTCGCCGAGGTCGGTCAGCACGCCGCCCTTCCACCGGTAGGCGTGCCCGTTCGAGGTGCCGACGACCGTGCCGGCGCCGTTGATCGCGCCCGGCTCGCTCCAGCCGCCGCCACCGAGCGCCGGGAGCTCCCGGTAGCGGTACTGGGCCGTCGTGGCGGCCCGGGCCTCGGGGGCAGGGACCAGCCCGCTCGCGACGAGGGTGCCCGCGCCGACGCAGGCGGCGACGAGCACCGTGGAGGTCAGGCGGGGGTGGTGGTGGCGTCGCATGCGGGGCTCCTGGCTCGGGTGGATCCGTCCCTCGCATCGTCCCGAGGATCGGCACGCGGGCGGACGGCGCGCTCCTTACGAACCGCTTACGAGGAGAGCGGGTCAGCGACTCGCAGCGATGCGCCGGGCCGCGCGCTTCATGACGGCCGTGTACACCGGGCGCGCGAACCGCTTGGCGCGCCAGGCGATCCGCCCGTCGCGATCGGTGAGGACGACGTCGCGACGCGCGTCGATGCCGCGCACGACGACGGCGGCGACCTCCTCGGCGGAGCGCTTCGAGCCGCTGACCATCTTCTTGCCCGCCGACTCCATGTCGGCGTCGGCGCCCTGGAACGAGTTCCCGAGGTTGGTGCGGAAGAACGACGGGCAGACCACGGACACGTCGACCCCGTGCGGGGCGAGCTCGTGCGACAGGGTCTCGCTCAGGGCCACGACACCCGCCTTGACGGTGTTGTAGGCCGCCATCCCCGGCGCGTGGACGAGACCGGCGAGCGAGGCGGTGTTGACGATGTGGCCGTGGCCCTGCCCCTTGAGCAGGGGCGTGAAGGTGCGGCAGCCGCGCACGACCCCGAGCAGGTTGATGTCGACGATCCAGTGCCACTCGTCCATCGTCGCGACGTCGATGCGACCGCCCGCCGCCACGCCGGCGTTGTTGACGAGCAGGTCGAGCCCGCCCCACGTGGAGCGCACGTGCTCGAGCGCCGCCGCCCACGCCTCGTCGCTGCGCACGTCGAGGGGGAGGTATGCCGTCCGTTCGGGCAGCACGTCGGGCCGCGTGGGTGACACGTCGGTCGCGAGCACGTCGTCACCGCGCGCGTCGAAGGCCTGCACGAGCGCCAGGCCGAGGCCGGAGGCGGCGCCGGTGACGAGGACGCGTCGGGGGGAGGTGGACGGGGCGCGGTTCGGGCGGGACGGCATACGCCCCAACCTAGTCGCGGACGGTCAGGGTGACCTTGCCCTGCGCGCGCCGGTCGTCGATCTCGCCCAGCGCGGCGGCGACGTCGTCGAGTCGGTGGCGCGTGCCGACGGGCGGGTCGAGCACGCCGGCCTCGAGGAGCGGTAGCAGCGCCTGCCACTGGGTGCGCAGGGAGCCCGGGTCGGGCATCCAGAACGCGCCCCACCCGACACCGACGACGCTGATGTTGTTCAGGAGCAGGCGGTTGACCTTGACCTCGGGGATCTGCCCGGCGGTGAAGCCGATGACGAGCAGGCGGCCCTCGGGCGCGAGGCAACGGAGGCTGTCGGTGAAGCGGTCGCCGCCGACGGGGTCGACGACGACGTCGACGCCGCGGCCGTCCGTCAGCTCCTTGGCAGCGGCGAGGAACCCGTCCGCGAGCACGACGTGGTGCGCGCCCGCCGCCCGCGCGGTCCCGACCTTCTCCTCGGACGACACGACGGCGATGACGCGGGCGTCCATGGCCCGGGCGAGCTGGATCGCGGCGGTGCCGATGCCTCCGGCGGCGCCGTGCACGAGCACGACCTCACCCCGCTCGAGCTGCCCGCGACGGGTCAGCGCGAAGTGCACGGTGAGGTAGTTCATCGGCAGCGCCGCACCCGTGGCGAACGACATGCCGTCGGGCAGCGGGAAGACCATCGCCTCGGGCACGACCACCGTCTCGGCGAAGGCGCCGAGCACGGGGAAGGCGGCGACCCGGTCACCCGGCTGGACGGCGCTGCCCGGCGCGGCCTCACGCACGACGCCGGCGCACTCGGCCCCCGGCACGAACGGCAGCTCGGGGCGCATCTGGTACAGCCCGCGGCTCATGAGGACGTCGGGGAAGCTGACCCCGGCCTCGTGCACGTCGACCAGGACGTGGCCGGGCTCGAGGGTCGGCTCGGGCACCTCCTCGACGCGGACGGATGCCGGGCCGTCGAGGCTCGTGATGCGTGCGGCTCTCATGGCTCCGACCCTAGTCAGACAACGCCACCGGGCGTGATGGTGAAGGTCACACCGTGCAGGTCGGTGTCGCGTGAGCTGCGCCCGACGAGCAGGCGGAACTCCCCCGGCTCGACGACCCGCCGTCCGGCGGCGTCGACGATCGAGCACGCTGCCGCCGGCACGTCGAGCCGCACGCGTACCGACTCCCCGGCCGGCACGGTGACGCGGCGGAACGCCTTGAGCTCCTTGGCCGCCCACGTGACGCTCGTGACGACGTCCGTCACGTAGGCCTGCACGACCTCGTGCGCCGGCCGGCTGCCCGTGTTCGTCAGCGTCACCTCCGCCACGAGCGTGTCGGTCGGGGCGAGCTCGTCCTGCTCGATCCCGGGCTCGGACCACTCGACGGTCGTGTAGCCCAGGCCCTCGCCGAAGACGAACTGCGGCTCCTGCGTCAGGTCGGCGTAGCGGTGCCCGTGCTGGCCCCTGACCTGGTTGTAGTAGGTCGGCTGCTGGCCGACGTGCCTCGGGATCGAGACGGCCAGCCGGCCGGCGGGCTCGACGTGCCCGAGCACCAGCTCGGCGAGCGCCCGGCCGCCCCGCATGCCCGGGCTCACCGCCTCGATGACGGCTGCCGCGCGCAGGGCGCTCGGCGGCACGACGCACGGCTTGGCGTGCAGGAGCACCACGACGACGGGGGTTCCGGTCGCGACGACCGCGTCGAGGAGCGCGACCTGCCCGCCCTGCAGCTCGAGCGTGGCGGTCGAGCACCCTTCTCCCGTCAGGGCCATCGTGTCGCCGAGCACGACGACGGCGAGGTCGGCGTCGCGCGCGGTGGCCACGGCCTCGGCGAGCTGGTCGGGGTCGACGGGCGCGGCGGCGGAGACGGGAGGGCGCGGCTGGCCGTCAGGGAAGAGGGGCCCGTCGGGATCTGGCACGAGCGTCTCGATCTCGGCTCCCCGCGCGTGCGTCACCGTCCACCCCGGCGGCACGACGGCCCGGAAGCCGTCGAGCACCGTCTCGACGGTGTCACGGGGGTGCCCGTCCGGCATCCAGTCCACCTGGCCCGACGCGCCGGCCCAGTCGCCGAGGTTGGCCTGCGGGTCGTCGGCGTTCGGCCCGAGCACGGCGACCGTGCGCGCCGTCGCACCCGCGTCGTCGGCGGCATACGGCAGCGTTCCGTCGTTCGTCAGGAGCACGAGCGAGCGTCGGGCGACGTCGAGGTTGAGCGCCGCATGATCCGCCGAGCCGATGACGAGCCCCTGCCGCGCGGCGTCCGGCGGGCGGGGGTTCTCGAAGAGCCCCAGCTCTAGCTTGATGCGCAGCACCCGCCGCACGGCCGCGTCGACGTGTGCCTCGTCGAGCAGGCCCCGCGCCACGGCCTCCTGCGCAGCGTGGAAGAACGCGGGGGTCGTCATGACGAGGTCGTTGCCGGCCCGCACGGCGACCGTGGCCGCCTCGACGTCGTCGGCGCAGACCTTCTGCTCCCAGACCATCCGGCCGACGTTGTCCCAGTCGGTGACGAGGGTGCCGGTGAAACCCCACTCGCCCTTGAGCACCTCGTCGAGGAGCCAGGCGTTGGCCGTGACGGGCACCCCGTCGATGGCCTGGTAGCCGAGCATGAAGGTGCGGCAGCCCTCCTGGACGGCGCGCTCGAACGGCGGCAGGAACCACGACGTGAGCTTGCGGCGGCTGAGGTCCGCCTCGCTCGCGTCACGGCCGCCCTGCGTCTCGGAGTAGCCGGCGAAGTGCTTGGCGCACGCGAGCACCGCTGTGGGGTCGGTGAGCCCGTCGCCCTGGTAGCCGCGCACCATGGCCGCCCCGAGCTCGCCGATGAGGTGCGGGTCCTCGCCGAACGTCTCCCCGACACGGCCCCAGCGCAGGTCGCGGGTGATGCAGAGCACGGGCGAGAAGGTCCAGTGGATGCCGGTCGCCGACACCTCGTCGGCGGTCGCGCGGGCGGCGCGCTCGACGAGCTCGGGGTCCCAGGTGGCCGCCATCGCGAGCTGCGTCGGGAAGATCGTGGCGCCGGGCCAGAACGAGTGGCCGTGGATGCAGTCGTCGGCGGTGAGGAGCGGGATGCCGAGCCGCGTCCGCTCGGCGAGCGCGATCGCCTCCACCATCCGTTCCGGCGACGTGTGCAGGATCGACCCCGCCAGCTTCGTGCTGACGATGTCGCCCAGGTCACCCCGAGCATCGAGCTGCAGCATCTGACCGACCTTCTCGGGCAGAGTCATCCGGCCGATCAGGTCGTCGAGCCGGTCCTCCACCGGCAGGGAGGCGTCCCGGTAGGCCCAGGTCGTGCGCTGGTCTCGTGCGTCGTCGTCGGCCACCTGCACGACGCTAGCCCAGGACCGCACGTCCCTGCGTGGCGCGTCCGGGCGCCCTAGGCTGGCCGGGTGATCGAGCCGTGATCGAGCCGCTGACCCGCCTGCCGGACGGCACCGTCAAGCAGGTCAACCCCATCACCGGGACGAAGGTGTGGACGCTGCCGGGCCGGGCGGCGCGACCGCTCGGCCAGCCGATCCACCACCCCCTGCCCATCGACCCCGCCGACCACGACTCGTACTGCGCGTTCTGCGCGGCGCGCAAGCGCGAGACGACGCCCGAGATCGCCCGGCTCGTGCGGGACGACGCGGGGTGGCGCGAGGTGCGCGGTGTGCTCGCCGACGACCTCGACGAGACCGTGGCGGAGTTCCGGCTCATCCCGAACCTCTTCGAGATCCTCAGCTACGACTACTGGCACCTGGCCCACGGCTGGGAGCCGACCGCGGCCTCCCGCGCGCGCCGGACGGCATACCTCGCGAGCACGGGTGGGCGGGCGCACGTCACGGCCCTCGCGCGCATCCGGATGCGCGCGAGGGGCGCCGAGGGGGCCGACGCCGAGCCGCTCGCGCAGGACGACCTCGAGCGCGAGGCCGTCGGCCTCTTCGCGGGCAACCACCAGGTGGTCGTCGCCCGGCGCCACCACGTCGACGGCGCGACCGACGACAGCCAGCTCGCCGGCTCGGGCACGCTGACCCCCGAGGAGCACTGGAAGTACACGGACCTCACGATCCGCGCGATGCGCGACCTCTACCGCGACAACGACTGCGCGCGCTACGTGTCGGTCTTCCAGAACTGGCTGGCACCGGCCGGCGCGTCGTTCGACCACCTCCACAAGCAGGTCGTCGCCATCGACGAGCTGGGCACCCAGAAGGAGGACGAGATCGCCTTGGTGCGCGACGAGCCGGACGTCTTCGCGCGGTGGGGCGCCCGGTATGCCGCCGAGCAGGGGCTCGTCGTCGCCCGCACCGAGCACGCGGTCGCGTTCGCCGGGGTCGGCCACCGCTACCCGGCCCTCGTCGTGCACGTGACCGGTCCCGGCGACTGCCCGTGGGACCTGACGGACGAGCAGCGGCGCGACTTCTCGGACCTCGTGCACGCCTGCCACGCCGCGACCGGCGTGCACGTGCCGTCCAACGAGGAGTGGCACCACCGCCCCCCCGGGGGTCGACGTGCCGATGCCCCTGCGCGCGGTGCTCAAGTGGCGCATCTCCACCCTCGCCGGCTTCGAGGGCGGCACGAAGATCTACGTCAACACGATCAGCCCGTGGGACGTGCGCGACCGCGCCGTGGCCCGGCTGCGCGAGCTCGCCCGGGAGGGCGCCCTGTCCGAGCGCGTCACGGTCGGTCAGTAGGGCGGCAGCACCGGCTCGTCGGTGGCCGCCGCGCCGATCCGGGCGGCGGCCGAGTCACCGCCGCGGCGCACCGGCACGGAGCCGGCCGCGGCCAGCCCGTGGACCGGCATGTTGCCGTAGATCGTCTCGACGGCGTCCGTGCGCACCCGGTACGTCTCGTGCCAGATGCCGACGTCGCCCGACCGGTTCACCCTGGCGTTGAAGCGACGCCACGCCTCGAGGTGCGGGTCGTCGCGGTCGCGGGCGAAGCGCTCGAGGTCCTCGAAGGAGCGCCAGTACTGCACGAGGAAGAGCGGGGCGAGCGACTGCTGGTAACCGAGCAGGCCCTTGTCCGGGTGGTCGCTGAGGTGGCGCAGCATCCGCGGCATCGCCGTGAAGACCGGCCACCACGCGGCGACCTTGAGCGGCCGGTTGATCCGCATCCCGATGACGAAGACGACGATCTCGTCCCCGAGGCTCGCGACGTCGGCCGTGAAGCGCCCCTGCTGGACCCGGGACATGGCGTGCTCCTCTCGTGCGGCGCACCCCCGACCGTCCCAGTGTCCGCCCGACCGGCCACCCCGCGTGGCGAGATGGCCGACGCCGGTCAGAGCTCGCTGCCGGTGCCCTCGGTGCGCCCGTCGGTGACCCCGCGGCCCGTCGCCGACTGCAGCCGGTCGATGTGCTCGGAGGCCTCGGCCTTGGTGAGGTCGGCGGGGAGGGTCTCGCCGGCCTCGCGGGCCAGGGTCTCGAGGTAGCTGCGCTGCGCCCCCGTCATGGCCTCGTCGCCGGTGACCCAGTCCTCCGGGTCCTTGATGGTGGAGTCGCCCCCCCCGGCCGCGGCCGCGCCGGTGGCGCCGATGACGTCGTCGTTCGAAGGTGTGTTCGATTCGCTCATGTGGTGCCCATACCCACTTCGTGCCCCGCGCGCGCCGAGGGGCGTGTCGGGTCAGCTCGCCGCGGCCCCGGCGGGACCTGCGAGGCCGGCGAGTGCCGTGCGCAGCCGGGCATACGCCTCGGCGACCGGGATGCCGAGGGCGCGGGCCACGTCGCGGACGGGGTGCCCGCCGTAGTACGCGAGCTCGAGCACGCGGTCGTGGCCGGGCTGGCCGGGGTGGCCGGGGTGGCCGGCCGGCTCGTCGCGGGCCTGCCCCGACGTCAGGGGGTGCAGGGTGGGTCGCACGTGTGCCACGGCGCGGCGGTGCGCGACGCCGAGCACCCAGGCCACCGCGCCGCGCGACGTGCAGACGCGGTCGGCCGTGCGCCACACCTCGACGAAGACGTCGCCGCACACCTGCTCGGCCTCGTCGAGGTCGCGCACGACGCGGCGGACGAGCCCGAGCACCCGGGCCGCGAGCAGGTCGTAGAGCTCGGCGAGGGCCGCCTGCTCGTGCCGGGCGATCCGGGCGACGAGCAGCGCCACGTCAGCCTCCAGCGATCCCTGCTGTGCCATCGTTCCCCCGTCGTCGTCAGGATGGGGTCATACCCGATCAGACCGCCCCGGCGCCCGCGCGTGTCGATGGAGGGTCAGCGCGCGAAGGACATCCCGTCAGTGACGTCGCCGTGGAGCATGTCGCGGCGGTCGAGCAGGTAGTTCTGGCGCATCAGCCAGGGCGCGCCGTCACCCTGCCGCGGCAGCTCGTCGGCCGCGCGCTGCACGTAGCCGGAGCGCAGCGGGAGCAGCGGCTGCCCCGCCATGCCGCCCGGCGCGCGGGGCACGGCGACCCGCCACCCGTGCCGGTCCATGTGGTCGAGCAGCCGGCACAGGTAACGGCTCGCGAGGTCGGCCCGGAGGGTCCACGACGCGTTGACGTAGCCGATGCACATGGCGAGGTTGGGCACCCCGGCGAACATCGTGCCGCGGTAGACCGTGAGGTCGCCGGTGCGACAGGTCTCCCCGTCGACGGTGATCGCGATGCCACCCGCGATGCGGATGCGCAGGCCGGTGGCCGTCACGACGACGTCGACGGCGAGCTCCCGCCCCGACCCCAGCCGGACGCCGCCCTCGGTGAAGGTCTCGATCGTGTCGGTCACGACGTGCGCCCGGCCGTCCCGCACGGCCTCGAAGAGGTCGCCGTCCGGGACCACGCAGAGGCGCTGGTCCCACGGGTCGTAGGTCGGCGTGAAGTGGTCGGCGACGAGCTCGCTCGACCCGAGCGCACGCGTGGCGCTGCGGGAGAGGAGCGACCTGAGCAGGGCCGGCCGCCGGCGGCTCAGCTCGTAGACGCCGAGCGTGCCGAGGACGTTCTTCCAGCGGGCCGCCGAGCCGGCCGCCCGCGGCGGGAGCACCCGCTGCAGCGCGTTCCGCACGCGGTCACGGCGGGGCAGCGAGGCGATCCACGTCGGGGTGCGCTGGAGCATCGTGACGTCGGCCCCGCGCGCGGCGAGCGCCGGCACGAGCGTCACGGCCGTGGCGCCCGACCCGACGACGACGACGCGGCGCCCGGCCACGTCGAGGTCGTCCGGCCAGAACTGGGGGTGCACCACGCGACCCCCGAAGTCCTCGAGGCCCGGCAGCCGGGGGTCGTGGGGCCGGTCGTAGTCGTAGTAGCCGCTGCAGAGGTAGAGGAACCCGCAGGTCAGCTGGTCGCGCCCGCCCGCGTGCTCGACGGTGACGAGCCAGCGCGCGTCGGCGCTCGACCACTCCGCGGCGACGACCCGGTGGCCGAGGCGCACCCGCTCGGTGATGCCGTGCCGGTCGGCCGTCGCCCGCAGGTAGTCGAGGATCTTGTCGCCGTCGGCGATGGCGTCGGGGTCGGTCCACGGCTCGAAGGGGAAGCCGAGCGTCATCATGTCCGAGTCGGAGCGCACCCCGGGGTAGCGGAAGAGGTCCCACGTGCCCCCGATCGAGTCGCGCGCCTCGAGCACCGCCCAGGTGCGCGCCGGGGAGGTCCCGGGGGACGACGTCGCGAGCCGGTAGGCCGCGCCGACGCCCGAGATCCCGGCGCCGACGACGAGGACGTCCAGGTGCTCGAGATCGCTCATCCCGCCATTCTCACCCACCCCGGCCGGCACTGTGACGCAGGCCGCGTGCACGGCTACCGGGCGGTAACCAGCGGTTACCCTCGGCGGGTGACGACGGCATACCCCCACCTGCTCGATCCCCTCGACCTCGGCTTCACGACGCTGCGCAACCGCGTCGTCATGGGCTCGATGCACACCGGCCTCGAGGACCGGGCCCGCGACCTCGACCGGCTCGCGACCTACTACGCCGAGCGTGCCCGCGGTGGCGTCGGCCTCATCGTCACGGGCGGCTTCGCGCCCAACGTGGCCGGCTCGCTCTACCCCGGGGGCTCGGTCCTCGTCACCGAGCGCCAGGCGCGCCGCCACCGGGTCGTCACGAACGCCGTGCACCGCGAGGGCGGCAAGATCGCCCTCCAGATCCTGCACGCGGGTCGCTACGCCTACCACCCGCTCGCCGTCTCGGCCTCCGCGCTCAAGGCGCCGATCGCGCGCTTCACCCCGCGGGCCCTGACCGCGCGCGGCATCGAGAGCACCATCGCGGCGTACGCCCGCTGCGCCCGCCTCGCGCGCGAGGCCGGCTACGACGGCGTCGAGATCATGGGCTCGGAGGGCTACCTGCTCAACCAGTTCCTCGCGCCGCGCACCAACCACCGCACGGATGCCTGGGGCGGCTCCCCGGTGAACCGGCGCCGCCTGCCCGTCGAGGTCGTCCGCGCGGTGCGCGAGGCGGCCGGGCCGGACTTCGTCGTCGTCTACCGCCTCTCGGTGCTCGACCTCGTGCCCGACGGCCAGAGCTGGGACGAGGTCGTCGCCCTGGCGCGTGAGGTCGAGGCCGCCGGCGCGACGATCCTCAGCACGGGCATCGGCTGGCACGAGGCCCGGGTCCCGACGATCGTCACGTCCGTGCCGCGCGGCGCCTTCACCCGCGTCACGGCGCGGCTGCGCCCCGAGGTCAGCATCCCCGTCGTCACCTCGAACCGCATCTCCATGCCCGACCTCGCCGAGCAGGTCGTCGCCGACGGCAGCGCCGACCTCGTGTCGATGGCGCGGCCCTTCCTCGCCGACCCCGAGTGGGTGGCCAAGGCCGCGAGCGGCCGCGCCGACGAGATCAACACGTGCATCGCGTGCAACCAGGCCTGCCTCGACCACACCTTCGCGAAGAAGACGGCCACCTGCCTCGTCAACCCACGCGCCGTCCGCGAGACCACCCTCGTGCTGGCGCCCAGCCGCCGTTCCAAGCACGTGGCCGTCGTCGGCGCCGGCCCCGCCGGGCTCGCCGCCGCCGTCGCCCTCAGCGAGCGCGGGCACCGGGTCGAGCTCTTCGAAGCCCGCAGCGAGCTCGGCGGCCAGTTCGCCATCGCCCTGCGGATCCCGGGCAAGGAGGAGTTCGCCGAGACGATCCGCTACCACCGCCGGCGGCTCGAGCTCGCGGGCGTCACGGTGCACCTCGGCCGCCGCGCGGAGGTCGGCGACCTCACCGGCTTCGACGAGGTCGTCGTCGCGACGGGCGTCGAGCCGCGCGTGCCCGACGTCCCCGGCATCGACCACCCGACGGTCGTCACGTATGCCGCCGCCGTCCGCGGCGAGGTGCCGCTGGGTCGGCGCGTGGCCGTCATGGGCGCCGGCGGCATCGGCGTCGACGTCAGCGAGTTCCTCACCCACGTCGAGTCGCCCCTGACGGTGGAGCAGTGGATGGCCGAGTGGGGCGTCGGCGAGCCGGACGCGTCGCGTGGCGGCCTCGTCGAGGCGACGCCCGAGCCGTCACCGCGCGAGGTGCACCTGCTCCAGCGCAAGGCGACCCCGATCGGGCGCGGGCTCGGCAAGACGACCGGTTGGGTGCACCGGGCAGCGTTGAAGGCCAAGGGGGTCCACCACCACGTCGGGGTCAACTACGAGCGCATCGACGACGAGGGCCTCCACATCACGCACGGCGAGGACCGCACCGACCCCCGCGTGCTGGCCGTCGACACGATCGTGGTCTGCACCGGGCAGGAGTCGGTCAACACGCTCGGTCCCGCGCTCGCGGAGGCCGGCGTGAAGGTGCACGTCGTCGGCGGCGCGGACGTCGCGGCCGAGCTCGACGCCAAGCGCGCCATCCGCCAGGCCACCGAGCTCGCGGTCACCATCTGACGCAGGCGTGGTCCCGCGCGACACACGAGGTCCCGACCGGCCGGCTGGTCGCCGCTGGGCCGGCCGGGTCAGCCCGACCTGGTGTGTCCTGAGGGCCCGCGCAGGTACTCGTCGACGAGACGGGCGGCGTCGCCGGCGCCGTCCTCGGCGCGCACGCGCTCACCGAGGGCGTATGCCGCCGCGCGGGCTCCCGGGGACAACGCCACCTCGAGCGCGCGCTCGAGTCGCGCCGCCGTGAGGTCCTTGCGGGCGATCGGCGCGGCCGCCACCCCGAGGTCGGCCATCCGCCGGCCCCAGTAGGGCTGGTCGGCGGCGTGCGGCACGACGACCTGCGGCACCCCGGCGCGCACGGCGGCGGCCGTCGTGCCCGCTCCCCCGTGGTGCACGACGACGGAGCACCGCGGGAAGAGGACGCCGTGCGGCACCGGGCCCACCGCCAGCAGGTCCGCGCGGGCGGGGACCGTGAGGCCGGCGAGCCCCGCCGACACGACGCCGCGGGCGCCGCGGGCGCCGCGGCGTCCGAGCACGTCGGCGACGATCCGCGACACCCCGTCCGGGTCGGGCGTCGGCATGGAGCCGAAGCCGACGTAGACGGGTGGGTCACCGCGGTCGAGGAACGCCTCGAGGTCGGGGGGCACCGTCCCTGCCGTGTCGTCGTCGCGCACCCAGTAGCCCGTCTGGCGCAGGGCCGCGGGCCAGTCGTCCGCCGGCGGGACGACGTGCGGGCTCGCCGCGAGCAGGGTCGGCGTCCGCTCGGCCGCCGACGTGTAGTGGCGGAACCGCTGTCGGGGCAGACCCCGTCGGGTGCGCACGAGGTCGCCGGCAGGCCGGAAGAGGTCGAGGGCGACGCGTCCCGCGAGGGTGCTCCACGCGCGGTTCGCCCACGTGTCGGTGCGCGGACGGAGGGCGAGGGCGACCGATGGCCCGTGGGCGCTCGGCCACACGGGCGCGAAGACCGCGTAGAGGTGCGGCTTCGTCGGCGTCCCTCCGCGGCGACCCGGGTCGAGCAGGGCGTCGACGAGGTCGAAGGTCAGGGCGCCCGACACGACGGCGTCCGCCGTGTCGACGAGGCGGGTCACGTCGCCGGCGAGCTGCTCGGCCGTGCCGGCCATGACCTCGCGCATGAGCCGCGCCTCACGCACCTGCGTCCTCGCCGAGCCGCGCAGCGACTCGCGCCCGAGCCCCTCGCGCAGCGGCCTCTCGAGGTCGAACGACAGCGGCTCGAAGTCGACGCCGCCGCCCACGACGACGTGACCGAGGTCGGCAGGGGCAGCGAGCGACACGGCATACCCCCTTCGCCGGAGGCGCTGACCGAGGGCCACGAGCGGCTGCACGTCACCGCGAGAACCCATGCCCAGCAACAGGATCCGCACGTCAGCCTTCGCCGAGCTGCGCGCGCACGCGCGGTACGACCTCCTCGGCGTAGAGGCGGATGCACTCCATGCGCTGGTCGTGCGGGAGGGTGCCGAAGGAGTACTTCAGCTGGAAGCGCGAGAGGCCGAGCACCTGGACGGTGTCGACGATCTTGGCGGCCACCGTGTCGGGCGAGCCGCAGTAGACGGCGCCCCCGGGGCCGAGCTGCGCGAGCGCCTGCTCCTGGCCCATGGGCGCCCAGCGGCGCTCGCGGCCGAGCTTGTTCATGTAGGGCAGGAAGTGCGGCATGAAGTCGTCGCGCGCCTGCTCGTCGGTGGCGGCCACGTAGCCCGGCGAGTGCACCCCGACCGGCAGCTCGGCCTTGCCCATCTCGGTCAGCGCGCGCCGGTAGAGGTCGGCGAGCGGCGCGAACTGGCGCGCGGACCCGCCGATGATCGCGATGACCACCGGGAAGCCGTAGTGCGCGGCGCGGACCACCGACTGCGGCGTGCCGCCGACGCCGACCCACACCGGCAGCCGGCCCGACTCCGTGGCGGGCATGATGCGGTCGACGCGGAGGGGTGGCCGGATCGAGCCCTCCCACTGCACCGGCTGCTCGGAGACGATCGCGGCGAGGAGGTCGAGCTTCTCCTCGAAGAGCGTCTCGTAGTCGGCGAGGTCGAGGCCGAAGAGCGGGAAGGACTCGATGAACGAGCCTCTGCCGACGGTGATCTCGGCGCGACCGTTGCTCACCGCGTCGACCGTGGAGAAGCGCTCGAAGACGCGGACCGGGTCGTCGCTCGAGAGCACCGTCACCGACGTGCCGAGCCGGATGCGCTCGGTGCGGCTCGCGAGCGCCGCGAGCACCACGTCGGGCGCGCTCACCGCGTAGTCGTCGCGGTGGTGCTCGCCCACGCCGAAGAAGTCGAGGCCGAGCCGGTCGGCCAGCTCGCCCTCGGCGAGCACCTCCCGCACGACCGTGGCCGGGTGGAGCGGGGCGCCGTCGGGACCCTCGGCGATGTCGCCGAAGGTGTCGAGGCCGAGTTCGAGGCTCATGACCCCATCGTAGGTATGCCGTCCGCGGCCCAGACGGGCCACACCCGCCGAGCGCCCGGGTCCCACCGCCGCACCTCGACGACGGCACCCTCGCGGGCATCGCGGGCGTCGCGGGCGTCGCGCCCGTCGTGTGCGCCGTCGGCGTGTGCGGCCTCCCGCAGCAGGGCGACCGCCCGCTCGACCTGCCCCGCGCCGAGGCCGCGCGCGAGGGTGAGGTGGGGCACCCAGCGCCCGACCGCGACCTGGGCCGTCACCTCGGTCGCGCCCGCCATCGCATCGGCGACCGCGGCGTGCAGGTGCAGCAGCCCGGCCGACGGAACGAGGAGGCGGGCCAGCACGAGGCGCGCTCCCCCGAGCACGACGAGGGGGCCGAGGCGGGCGGTCACCGGACTGTCGCCGAGCGCCCGGGCGAGCGCCGGTCCCAGCTCGTCGTCGACCGGCGCCGGCACCGCGACGGCGGCCGACAGGGTGACGTGGGGGACGTTCGTGTCGCCCTGGTGCGAGGCCTGGCTCGGCAGTCCCGCCTCGGCGAGCAGCTGCCACTCACGGCGCACGGCCGCGTCGGTGACGGGGTCGACGAGGGCCTCGACCGACTGGAGCGGCACCTCACCGGCCCCCGGCGTCGAGGCGGGCGAGCAGCCGCGCCAGGGTGGCGCGGTCACGCTCGCCGAGCACGCCGAAGAAGGCCGCGCCGGCCTGACGACGCGCCTCGTCCACCTCTGCGAGCACCGCCCGCCCCTCGTCGGTCAGGACGACCGTCATGGCGCGGCGGTCGTCGGGGTCGGGCGCCCGCGTGACGAGTCCACGCAGCTCGAGGCGGTCGACGACGTCGGTGGCCGAGCGCGGCGCGATGCGCAGGTGCTCGGCGACGACCCCGAGCCGGGTGGGCCCGTGGCGGCCGACGACCCGCAGGGCGCGGGCGTCGTGCGGCGACAGGTCCGGGCCGAGCCCGCTCGCCCACTGCCGGCGCAGGGCGCGCGCCGACCCCATGAGCAGCTCGTCGAGCGAGGGGTCGTCGCCCGGGGGCTCGTCGTCGTGGCGCATGGCAGCAGCATACGACGTCGTTGCAAGTCTGCCTCATAGTGAGGTAACCTCTGCATTATGGGAAGACACCGACAGATGGAGTGACCACATGACCGTTCCCCCCAGCACCCCTCGCGGCGGCCGCGGCGGCCGCCCGCCCGAGACGATCGACCCCCGGGACCGCCGCCGGCTCGCCGAGTCGCCCGTGTCGATGCGACGCGTGGCCTGCCTCTTCCGCCCCCACGCTCGCACCGTCGTCGTCGTCACCGTCCTCATCGTGGCCGTGTCGGTCATCTCGATGGCCCAGCCCTTCCTCCTGCGCACCGTCATCGACGACGCGCTCCCGGCCCGCGACGTGCGGCTGCTGCTCTGGGCCGTCGGCGGCATGCTCGCCGTCACCGTCGTCACCCAGCTGCTCGGCGTCGTGCAGACGTGGCTGACGACGAGCGTCGGCCAGCAGGTCATGCACGGCCTGCGCACCGACGTCTTCCGGCACCTGCAGCGCCAGTCGGTCGCGTTCTTCACGCGCACCCGCAGCGGCGAGGTGCAGTCCCGGCTCACCCACGACATCACCGGCATGCAGTCGGTCATCACCTCGACCGCCACCGGCGTCGCGAGCAACGTCACGACGGCGGCCGCCACGGCCCTCGCCATGGTCGCCCTGAGCCCCCGCCTGTCGCTCCTCTCGCTGCTCGTCGTGCCGCCGGCCGTGCTGCTGACCCGCCGGGTCGCCCTGCTGCGGCGCGACATCACGGCGACGCGGCAGCGCCGGCTCGCCGAGCTGCACAGCCAGGTGGAGGAGGGGCTCACCGTGAGCGGCGCCACCCTCGTCAAGACGATCGGGGCCGCCGACGCGACCGCCGAGCGTTTCGCCGCCACCTCGACCGACCTCATCGACCTCGAGCTGCGCTCACAGCTGGCCGGGCGCTGGCGCATGGCGACGATGCAGATCGTCTTCGCGGCGATCCCCGCGCTCGTCTACCTCGCCGCCGGCTTCCCGGCGACCTCGGGCGGCATGACGATCGGCACGCTCATCGCCTTCACCACGCTGCAGGCCGGCATCTTCCGCCCGCTCATGGGGCTGCTCGACGTCGGCGCGCAGTGGGTCACCTCGATGGCGCTCTTCAGCCGCATCTTCGGCTACCTCGACCTGCCCATCGACGTCGCGCCACCGACGGCCCCCGTTGCCGTGCAGCACGACCGCGTCCGCGGCGAGGTGCGTTTCGAGGGCGTGCGGATGAGCCACGACGTCGACGCCGAGAAGCCGACGTATGCCGTCGACGGCGTGACGCTCCACGTCCCCGCGGGCACGACGCTGGCCCTCGTCGGCGAGACCGGCTCGGGCAAGTCGACCCTCGCCGGCCTGCTCGCCCGGCTGCACGACCCGCAGTCGGGGCGCGTCACGGTCGACGGCATCGACCTGCGCGACCTCGACCCCACCGACCTCGCCCGCATCGTCGGGGTCGTCTCGCAGGACACCTACCTCGTGCACGCCTCGATCCGCGACAACCTGCTCCTCGCCGCACCCGGGGCGAGCGAGCGCGAGCTGTGGCAGGCCCTCGAGGCGGCCCAGGTAGCGGCGCTCGTCGACGGCCTGCCCGACGGGCTCGACACGGTCGTCGGCGCCCGCGGCCACCGGTTCTCCGGCGGCGAGAAGCAACGGCTCGCCATCGCGCGGACCCTGCTGCGCAACCCGCGCGTGCTCGTGCTCGACGAGGCCACGAGCGCCCTCGACACCGAGACCGAGCGCGAGCTGCAACAGGCCCTCGACCGGCTCATGGCCGGGCGCACGACGCTGACCGTCGCGCACCGGCTCTCCACGGTCCGTGACGCGGAGCAGATCGCCGTGCTCGACCACGGCCGCGTCGTCGAGATCGGCCGCCACGACGACCTCGTGCGCCGCGATGGCCGCTACGCCCGACTCGTCGCCGACCGCGCCCCCGCGGAGGCGGACCGGACGCTCGCCGCCTGAAGACGGCAGGATGGTCGGGTGCACCCCGCCGTCCCCGAGCCCGACCGCCCCGAGCCCGACCGCCCCGAGCCCGACCGCTCCCAGCCCGACCGACCCGCCCTGGCCGAACCCGTCCTGCGCGAGCCCGCGCACCGCGTGTCCGACCGGGCCGTGCTCATGTGGACGGTCAACGCGGCCGCCCTGCTCGTGCTGCTGCTCGCCGGGCAGGTCGTCTGGTGGTTCGTCGACGACGCGCCGTCCCGCACCCCGCACTGGGTCGTCGGCGCGGTGTGGTTCGTCGTCGGCGGCACCTACACCGCCGTCATGCCGCGGTGGCGCTACCGGGTGCACCGCTGGGAGGCGACGCCGCGGGCCGTCTACACGCAGAGCGGCTGGCTCTGGCAGGAGCGCCGGATCGCGCCCCTCAGCCGGGTGCAGACCGTCGACCTCGACCGCGGCCCCGTGGCGCAGCTGCTCGGCCTCGCGGCCGTGACGATCACGACCGCCTCGGCGGCCGGGCCCGTCTCGATCCACGCCCTCGACCTGCCGGTGGCGCGTGAGCTCGTCGACGCCCTGACGGCCGCCGCCCTCGAGCGCACGGACGACGCGACGTGACCGACGGCTGGCGGCGCCTCGACGCCCGGATGCTGCTCGTGCACCCCCTCGAGACCCTCGTCCGCTTCCTGCCGGCCCTGCTCGCCGTCGTCTTCTTCCGCTCGGGCGGCGACGACAACGACCGCTGGGAGCTCTACGCCGTGCCGGTGCTCGTCGCCTACGGGGTGCTGCAATGGGTGACGACCCGCTACCGCGTCGCCGACGGGCAGATCGAGCTGCGGCGTGGTCTCTTCACCCGGCAGACGACGACAGCGCGACTCGACCGGGTGCGCACCGTCGACCTCACCGCCCAGCTGCACCACCGGGTGCTCGGCCTCGCCAAGGTCGAGATCGCCACGGCCGGCGGCAAGGCCGACGCGCTCGTGCTCGACTCGCTCAGCACCGGCGCGGGACGCCGGCTGCGGGCCGAGCTGCTCCACCGCGCGGGCGGCGAGGAGGGGGCGAGGGCCGCGACGGCCGACGACCCGGTCACGACCCCCGCCCTTCCGCCCGAGCGGCCCTCCGGCGACGAGCTGCTCGTCCGGCTCGACCCGCGGTGGGTGCGCTACGCGCCGCTCACGGTGACCGGCATCGCGAGCGCCGCGGCCGTCGTCGGCTTCGTGTCGCAGGGCTTCTCGCGGTTCGTGCAGGAGCGCTCGGTCGTGCGCGAAGGGGCGACGTGGGTCGCGTCGCTCGCCTGGTGGGTCGACGTCGTGCTCCTGCTCGGGGTCGTCTCGCTCCTCGCGGTCGGCGCCTACGTCCTCACCTTCTGGGGCTTCCGGCTCGTCCGCAACGAGCAGGGCTCGCTCCACACCCACCGGGGCCTGCTCACCAACCGGGAGACGAGCATCGACGTCGGCCGGGTGCGCGGCCTGCAGCTCGACGAGCCGCTGGGCCTGCGGCTCGCGGGTGCCGCCCGGCTGCGCGTCGTCACCTCCGGACTGCTGCGCGAGCGCGGGGGCTCCGACTGGCTGTGCCCGCCCGCCCCCGACGAGGTCGTGACGCCGCTCGCCCTCCGCATCCGCGACGACGTGGCCGCCGTCACCGGCCCGCTGACGACGCACGGCCCGGCCGCCCGCCGGCGCCGCCTCACCCGGGCCGTCGTGCCCGCCGCGGTCGTCGCGGCGGTGCTTGTCGTCGCCCGGATCGCCTGGGACTGGCACGGCTCGCTGCTCGTCGCCGTGCCCCTGCTGCTCGTCGGCGGCGTCGCGCTCGGCCTCGACCGGGACCGCGCCCTCGGGCACGCCGTCACCGAGCGCCACCTCGTGACGCGACAGGGCTCCCTCGACCGCCGCCGGGTGGTGCTCGACCGCCACGGCATCATCGGCTGGACGGTCGAGCAGACCTTCTTCCAGCGACGGGCCGGCCTCGCGACGCTCGTCGCCACGACGGCGGCCGGTCGGCAGCACTACGACCTCGTCGACGTGCCGGTCGCCACGGCCTACGCCGTGCTGGCCCGGGTCGACCCCGACCTGCTCGCCGAGTTCGCCTGACGCGCGAGCCCGTCGATCGGGGCCGTGCGCCGACCGACGACCGTTGCTCGCGCGCGCCGCGCGGACCCACGCCTGCAGCGGGGCGAGCCCTCCGTCGGACCGCAGCAACGGTCGTCGGTCGGCGACGGAGGCGGGCTCCCGCCGCTCAGCCCGCCTCGAGGATGCGGGCGATCGCGGCATACCCCTTCTGCCGGGCGTGCTCGAGCGCGGTGACCCCGTCCTTGTCGGCGATCGCGCGGTCGGCGCCCGCCTCGAGCAGGATCCGCACGATCTGCTGGTGGCGCTCGCCGCCGTCGCCCAGGATGACGGCCTCGAGCAGCGCGGTCCAGCCGAGGTCGTTGACGTGGTTCACGTCGATCCCGGTCGTGACGACCCGGCGCACGTAGTCGACGTGGCCGCGCTCGCTCGCCGGGATGACCGACACCCCGCCGTAGCGGTTGCGGATCGTCAGGTCGGGCCCGGCGGGCAGCAGCGCCTCGAGCATCGCGACGCTGCCCGTGACCCCGGTGACGAGCCACGGCGTGTCGTGCCGGTCGTCGAGCGCGTCGGGGTCGGCACCCATCGCGACGAGCACCCTTGCCGCGTCCACGTGGTCGCCGGTGGCGGCGAGGAGCAGCGGCGTGCGCTCCTTCGCGTCGCGGGCCTCGATGGCAGCGCCGGCGCGCAGCGCGAGCGCGACGGCGTCGGCGTCGCCTCGGGCGGCCGCGGCGAGCAGCGCAGCGTCGGGGTCCTTCACCGGAGCGGCAGAGGTGGCGGTCACGAGAACTCCTGTCAGTCGGTCGAACCCGCGCTCGCGGGCCATCTCGAGCGGGGTCAGCTGTTCGTCGCGCGAGCGTCTCACGAGCTCGACCCCGCCGGCGACGAGCACCCGCACGGTGTCGACGTAGCGCTGTGTGCCGCGCCCCAGCCACACGGCCTCGTGCACGGCCTGGTAGCCGATGCGGTTGACGTGGTCGCGGTCGATGCCGGCCCGCAGCAGCTCGCCGACGACGGCCGCGTGGCCGCGCTCGGCCGCCCGGATGAGGGCGGTGCCGTTCCAGCTGTCCTTGTCGTCGACGCGGGCGCCGTGCGCGAGCGCGAGGCGGAGCAGCCCGAGCCGGCCCTCGCTCGCCGCGATGAGGTATGCCGACTGCCGGGTGTCGTCCTTGGCGTCGACGTCCGCGCCCCGGGAGACGAGGGCCGTCGCGCGCGCGAGGTCGTCCGTCCACGCCGCGTCGCGCAGCGCCGCGTCGAGACGGGCCTGCTCGGCCGCGGACGGTCGCGCGGCGGACGGGCGGGCGGCGGGCGGGCGCGTGGCCGGCGGGCTGGTTCGAGCCGCCGTCGTGGTGGGCGCGGGAGGCGAGGTCGTGGACCCGGCCGACCCCGCTGACGCCGCCGACCCCGCCGGCGTCACGGGGGACGTCGGCGAGCCACCGGAGGTGCAGGCGGCCAGGGCGAGTCCGGCCACCAGCCCGACCACGAGCGGCGCCCCGACCCGGGACGTGCTGCGGCGACGCACACCCCTCATCGTGCCAGCGGGTCGGTGACGACCTCGTAGGGCCCGGACGCGACCGCCTCGTCGAACTTGCTGTCGACGAAGAGCACCCGCCCCCGCAGCTCCTTCGCCGTGGTCAGCACTCGGCCCGGGTCGGTGGCGACCTGCGACACGAGGCGCGCGCTGCGGCCGTCGGCGGTGAGCCGCAGGGTGGCGAGCATCCGGGCGAAGTTGCGCACGACGGTGAGGCGCGAGCCCTGCCGCACGAGGCCGTCGGCGTCGGTGAGGGCCGCCCCGCCCGTGGCGACCGGCGTCACGGCGCGCGTGCGCAGGTCGAAGCGCCACAGCAGGCCGGCGTTGCCCTGCGCGACGACGAGGGCCGAGCGGTCGGCGGTGACGACGATGCCGCCGAGGTTGAAGCCGGGCCGCTGCTCGATGGTGGCCGTCGCGTCGGCCCACCGCGTGACGCCCCAGTCGCCGTGGCGCAGCGCGACGCGGTAGACCTCCGGCGCGTTCGAGTTCGTGAAGTAGGCGGCGCCGTCGGGGCCGATGGCGACGTCGTTGAGGAAGACGTTCTCCCCCGGCGCGCGCAACGCGGCGAGCAGCTCGCCGCGGGCCGAGTAGACCCAGAGGTCCGGGCGGCCGGTGCCGATGCCGTTGGGCCCGCCCGCGACGTAGACGCGGCCGGCGGCGTCCGTCGTGATGCCCCGCGCGGTGAAGCGGCCGTCGGCGCCGTCGCCGGGCAGCCACTCGGTGGTCTGCGCCCGGTCGGCCGTACCCCGGTGGATCTCGCCGCCGGTGACCTCGCTGACGTAGAAGACGCCGCGGCGCTCGTCGGCCCCGATGCCCTCGAACTTCGAGCCGCCGTCGTCGCCGGTCAGCAGGTAGGTCGCGGGGCGCCCGTGGTCGTGGCGGTGCGCGTCGGCCGGCGCGGCGAGCAGCACGAGCGGTGCGACGGCGACGGCGAGGGTGGCGAGGGTGCGCTTCATGGTGGTCTCCGGTGTGGGGGTGCGTGGACGTGGTCGGTGCAGTCCCTCCACGGTCCCCGAGCGGCCCCACCGCGCGCGTCGGGCGACCGGCCACCCCTCGATAGCCGATCGGATGATGCCGCGACGCCCCGGCCCTGCCTAGGCTGCCGCCATGGAGGAGGGCATCCTCGCGCCCGTGGCGCGACTCGACCGGTGGCTCGACGCCGTCATCGTCGTGCTCCTCGTGACGTGCTCGGTGCGCTACCTGCTGCGCCACGACGTCGACGCGACCGCGGCGCTCGTGCTCGCCGGCGCCGCCGTGCTCGGCGCGGCCCACCTCACCCGTCGCCTCGTGGCGGGCCGTCCCGCCTGGCCGTACGTCTGGATCGCCGTCGTCGTCGTGCTCTGGGTGACGCTGACGCTCGTCGCCCCCTCCTTCGCCTGGACCGCCGTGCCCGTGGCCTTCGCCGTGCTCCAGGTGCTGCCCTTCGCGTATGCCGTCACGGTCGTCGTCGTCATGACCGCGGTCGTCAGCGTGGCGTGGAGCCGGATCACCGACGACCTCGACCCCACGGTGCTCGTCGGGCCGGTCGGGATCGCGCTCGTCACGGTCCTGTCGTACCGCGCGCTCGAGCGCGAGGCGCGCACGCGCCAGGCCCTCCTCGACGAGCTGACCGAGGCCCAGGCGGACCTTGCTGTCGCACAACGCCGTTCGGGCGCCCTGGCCGAGAGGACCCGCCTCTCGCGCGAGATCCACGACTCCGTCGGGCAGGGCCTCTCGAGCATCACGCTGCTCCTCGGCGCGGCCGAGCAGGACTGGGACCGCAGGCCCGACGCCGCCCGCCGGCACGTGTCGTCCGCGGGCGACGCGGCCCGCGAGGGCCTCGACGAGGTGCGCCGGGTCGTGCGCGACCTCGCCCCGGCCGACCTCGAGGACGACGCGACGGGCGAGGCGCTGCCGGCGTCGCTGCGGCGCGTCGCCGCGACGGGTGCGCACGGCCTCGACGTGCAGGTCCGCGTGCACGGCGACCCCGAGCCCGTCCCGTCGGCCATCGCCGCGGCCCTGGTGCGGTCGACGCGCGGAGCCATCGCCAACGTCGTCGAGCACTCGACGGCGACGCGCGCCGTCGTCAGCCTCACCTACCTGCCCGACGAGGTGCTCCTCGACGTCCGCGACGACGGGCGCGGCTTCGACCCCGCGCAGGCACCACGGGCGGCCGGGCGCGGCGACCGCGGGCACGGGCTCGACGGCATCCGGCGTCGGGCGGCCGACCTCGGCGGCTCCGCGGACGTCGAGAGCGCGCCCGGCGAGGGGACGACGGTGTCGGTCCGCTTCCCCGTCGGGGCCGGGTCGGACGGGGCGCGCCGTGGCTGACCGCGGGGCGGGCGGCGTCCGCGTCGTCCTCGTCGACGACCACCCCGTCGTGCGCGCGGGGCTGCGCGCCCTCGTCGACGGGCAGGGCGGCATCGAGGTCGTCGGCGAGGCGCACGACCTCGCCTCGGCCCAACGCGTCGTCACGGCCGAGCGGCCGGACGTCGTGCTGATGGACCTCAACCTCGGCGAGGGGCCGGGCGGCGTCGAGGTGACGGCCCGGCTGCGCGCCCTGCCCGATGCCCCGAACGTCCTCGTCCTCACGACGTACGACACCGAGGCCGACGTCCTGCGCGCGCTCGACGCGGGAGCCGTCGGCTACCTGCTCAAGGACGCTCCGGCCGAGCAGCTCTTCGCCGGCATCCGGGCCACCGCCCGCGGCGAGACCGTGCTGGCCCCGTCGGTCGCCGCGCGGCTCGTGCGGCGGGCGGCCTCCCCCGGCCCGGTCGTCACCGAGCGCGAGGTCGAGGTGCTCGAGCTGCTCGCCACGGGACTGGGCAACCGCGAGCTCGCCCGCGAGCTGCTCGTGTCGGAGGCGACCGTGAAGTCGCACCTCGCGCACATCTACACCAAGCTCGGCGTCGACACCCGGGCCGGCGCGGTGGCCGCAGCGATCGAACGCCGCATCATCCGACCTGGCGGATGATGCGGCGTCCGGGGTGAGGCGGGTGGCCGAGGGCGGCGTCAGAGCCGCACGGAGTCCTCGAGCCGGGCGCTCTCGTCGTCGACCGTGCGGGCCACGCCCTCGGGGACCTCGACGGCCTCCGGCGACTCGACGGCCGGCTCGGTCTGGACCATCTCGCCGACGCCCTCACCGGGCGCGGTCTCCTCGAAGGTCAGGGCGAAGTCGTCGCCGTGCTCGCTGACGCCCGCGACGACGGCGTGCTCGACGGCGGCGACGGCGTACTGCCGACGGACGACCTGCGGGTCGCGCGAGAGGTCCTTCACGAGCGCGACCGCCAACCCGATCATGATGACGAGGAAGGGCAGCGCCGCCACGATGGTGACGTTCTGCAGGCCCGCCAGGGCGTCCTCACCACCGATGAGGAGCATGACCGCGGCCACCGCACCGGTCGCGGCGCCCCAGAAGACGACCGTCTTGCGCGACGGCTCGAGGGTGCCCTTCTCCGACAGCGTGCCCATGACGATCGAGGCCGCGTCGGCACCCGACACGAAGAAGATCGCGACGAGCAGCATGACGACGACGGCCGTCACCGTCGACCACGGGAGGTTGCCGAGCATCGCGAAGAGCGAGCCCTCGGGCGAGGCCTGGCTCGCGATGTCCTGGCCGTTCTGCTGCTGGTCGATGCCGGCGCCACCGAAGATCGCGAACCAGATGAGCGAGACGACCGACGGCACGAGCAGGACGCCCGAGACGAACTGGCGGATGGTGCGACCGCGCGAGATGCGCGCGATGAACATGCCGACGAACGGGGTCCAGCTGACCCACCAGGCCCAGTAGAAGATCGTCCAGCCGGCGAGCCAGTCCTTCATGCCGTCGCCACCCGCGGCGTCGGTGCGGGCCGACATCATCGCGAGGTCCTGGAAGTAGGAGCCGATCGTCGTCGGGAGCAGGTTGAGGATGAAGACGGTCGGGCCGACGACGAAGACGAAGACGGCCAGGGCGAGCGCGAGCACCATGTTGATGTTCGAGAGCCACTGGATGCCCTTGGCGACGCCCGAGACGGCCGACAGGATGAAGCAGATCGTCAGCACGACGATGATGCCGATGAGCACGCCGTTGCCGACCGGGCCGATGCCGGCGACGATCTCGAGACCGGAGCCGATCTGCAGGGCGCCGAGGCCGAGCGAGGTGGCGGAGCCGAAGAGCGTCGCGAAGATGGCGAAGATGTCGATGACGCGGCCAGCCGGGCCGCCCGCCCGCTTCTCGCCGAAGAGCGGCGCGAAGGCCGAGCTGATGAGCAGCGAGCGGCCCTTGCGGAACACGCCGTAGGCGACGGCGAGGCCGACGACGGCGTAGATGGCCCACGGGTGCAGCGACCAGTGGAACATCGTCGTCGCCATGGCGGTCTGCACGGCCTCGGGGTTGCCGGCCGCGCCGGTGCCGGGCGGGGGCTTGACGAGGTGGGTCAGCGGCTCGGTCACGCCGTAGAACATCAGGCCGATGCCCATGCCGGCGGAGAACATCATGGCCACCCACGACGACGTGCGGAACTCGGGAGCCTCGCCGTCACCGCCGAGCGGGATGTTGCCGTACTTGCTGGCTGCGAGCCAGATGACGAACACGACGAAGCCGGAGGCGACGAGCGAGAAGAGCCAGCCCGTGTTGTGCACGACGAGGTCGAGGCCGTTGCCGGCACTCGTGCTGAGGCTGTCGGTGCCGAGCGCTCCCCAGAGGACGAAGGCGATCGCGACGCCGGCGGCGACGCCGAAGACGACCTTGTCGACGCGCGACGGCGGCGCGTCGTCGTGGTTGACGGGTGGCGGCTCGAGCGCGGGGTGCAGCGCCTCGTCGGGACTCTTGGTCAGTTCACTCATACGTCATGGACGGCGTCCGACGAAGGCGCCGTCTGTCTCCTCACCGTTGCGTGTCACAGATGTCTGGTCGAACAGTCAACTGTGTCGGGGTCAGCGGCCGAACGCAAAGTGAGCAGGACCGGACCACAAGGCGCATCGCGAACCCTTCCGTGAATCACGTTGTCCGCGAATGGTTCCCGAGAAGCCGGTCGGGAATCGTGACATGGCCCACGTCGACGACGAGGGGCCGCGAACCTCACGGTCCGCGGCCCCTCGGTCGGGCGGGGAGAGCTCAGCGCGGGGCGCCGACCAGCTCGGTCTCGTGGGCCGGGGCGTCGGCGGGCACCTCGTCGCGGTCGTCGACCATGCTCGCCTCGTCGAAGCGGTCCTGTCCGGAGAGGACCCGGCCGGCCTTGTCGCGGTCGATCTCGCCGACCCACGTGCCGATGATGACCGTGGCGATGGCGTTGCCGGCGAAGTTCGTCAGCGCGCGGGCCTCGCTCATGAGGCGGTCGATGCCGACGATGAAGCCGACGCCCGGCACGAGGTCGGGCCGGTGCGACTGGAGACCACCGGCGAGCGTCGCGAGGCCGGCCCCGCTGACGCCCGCGGCGCCCTTGCTCGCGATGATCATGAAGACGAGCAGGCCGATCTGCTGGCCGATGCTGAAGGGCTTGTCCATGGCCTCGGCGATGAAGAGGCTCGCCATCGTCAGGTAGATCGCGGTGCCGTCGAGGTTGAAGGAGTAGCCCGTCGGCACGGTGATGCCGACGACCGGGCGGGAGATGCCGAGGTGCTCCATCTTGGCGATGAGGCGCGGCAGGGCCGACTCGGACGACGACGTCGAGAGGATGAGGAGGAACTCGCGCCCGAGGTAGCGCAGGAGCGAGAAGACGTTCATGCCGGTCGTGAGCTTGAGGATCGAGCCGAGGAACGCGAAGACGAAGATCGCGCAGGTGATGTAGAAGGCCACCATCAGCTTGAGCAGGCTCGTCAGCGAGCCGATGCCGGTGGCACCGACGAGGGCGGCCATCGCGCCGAAGGCACCGACCGGCGCGACCCACATGATCATCGCCATGAGGCGGAAGACGAGGCGCTCGAGGTGCTTGATGCCGGTGAGGATCGGCTCGCCGCTCTTGCCCATCTTCTGCAGGGCGAAGCCGACGAGGAGCGCGATGAGCAGGGCCTGGAGCACCGAGCCCGACGTCAGCGCGCTGACGAGGGTCTCGGGGATCAGCCCGAGCAGGAAGTCGACCGCACCCTCGGAGTCCTTGGCGACCTGCGACGTGCCGGACGCGGCGATGGCGTCGGTGAGGTTGAGGCTCTCGCCCGGCTTGATGATGTTGCCGACCACCAGCCCGATGCCGAGGGCGACCGTCGACATCGTGATGAAGTAGCCGAGGGCGAGACCGCCGACCTTGCCGACCTGTGCCGCCTTCCGCACCGAGCCGATGCCGAGCACGATGGTGCAGAAGATGATCGGCGTGATCATCATCTTGATGAGGTTGACGAAGCCGGTCCCGAGCGGCTTGAGGCTCTTGCCCACCTCGGGGAAGGCCCAGCCGACGAGGATGCCGGCGAGCATCGCGACGGTGACGGCGATGTAGAGAAAGTGCGTGCGGTCGCGCTTGGGGGCCGGGCCCGGCTGGGCGTCGACGGCGCTGTCGGCGGTGGAACTCACGGTGACCTCCGTTGGCTGGGTCCCCCGCTGGGCACGGGACCGGTGAATGTTCCGAGGCTGCCCCTCCCAGGAACTAGGGTCACGGTTGTGTTCATTGAGTTCTCGCGACCGGGCGACGGTCGTTGAGACCGCCCCGGTGGCGTCGCCTCGCCGTCCGGGTGCTCGGCGCACCCGGGCGCTGGAGCGTCGCCACGCAGACCTTCGCCCTCCAGGTGCTCATCGCCGTGCTCGTCGTCGTGGCCGGGCTGGCCGGCGCCTACGGCCAGGCCCAGCGCGCGGGCGACCAGCAGGCCATCGCCCGGGCGCGCGCCGTCGCCGTGACGGTCGCGTCGACGCCCGAGGTGGTGCGGGCGGTCCAGGGGTCTGACCCGACCTCCGCCCTGCAGCCGTACGCCGAGCGCGTGCGGGTCGCGTCGGGCACCGACTTCGTCGTCGTCATGAGCCGCGACGCGATCCGCTGGACCCACCCGGACCCGACGCAGATCGGCAAGCGCTTCATCGGCCACACCGAGGAGGCCCTGGCCGGCGGCGAGGTCGAGGAGGACTACACCGGCACCCTGGGACCCTCCTCGCGCGTCGTCGAGCCCGTGACCGACGACGGTCGCGTCGTCGCGCTCGTCTCCGTCGGCATCCGCAAGGCGGCCGTCGGCGAGCGGGTGCGCGCGCAGCTGCCGGGCCTCCTGCTCGCCGGGCTCGTGGCGGCCGTGCTCTCCGGCCTCGGCACCGGCCTCGTGGCGCGGCGGATCCGCCGGCAGACGCACGGCCTGGGCGAGGAGCAGCTGCGCGAGATGTACGAGTACTACGACGCGGTGCTCCACGCCGTGACCGAGGGCCTGCTCATCACCGACCTCGACGGCCGGCTGCGGCTCGCCAACGACGAGGCGACGCGGCTGCTCGCCCTGCCGCCCGACGCCGTGGGCCGGCCGGTGGCCGAGCTCGGGCTCACGCCGGCGCTGGCCGCCGCGCTCACCGACGACGCACCCCACGAGGACGAGCTGCACGTGACGGCGGCGCGGGTGCTCGTGCTCAACCGCGGGCCCGCCCGCTGGGAGGGTCGGCTGCTCGGGCACGTCGCGACCCTGCGCGACCGCACCGACCTCGAGGCCCTGACGGGCGAGCTCGACTCCGCGCGGGGGCTCACCGAGGCGCTGCGGTCGCAGGCGCACGAGTCGGCCAACCGGCTGCACACCATCGTCAGCCTCATCGAGCTCGGGCACACGGACCGCGCCCTCGACTTCGCGACCGACGAGCTGCACGTCTCCCAGGTGCTCACCGACCGCGTCGTCGAGGCGGTCGACGAGCCGGCCCTGACGGCCCTGCTCCTCGGCAAGGCCGCCGAGGCCCACGAGCGCGGCATCACCTTCGAGATCGAGCCCGGCGCCCGCTGGCCGCGCGACGTGGCGCCGACCCGCGACGTCGTGACCGTCGTGGGCAACCTGCTCGACAACGCCATGGATGCCGTCGCCGAGGAGGAGGGGTCCGGGGCCGCGGACGGCCGTGCCGAGCGGCGCGTGCGCTTCGCCTCGCGGGTCGAGGGCCGCGAGGCCGTCCTCGTCGTCGCCGACGACGGTCCGGGGCTGCCACCCGGCGCGGTCGAGGACGCCTTCCGGCGCGGCTGGTCGACGAAGGAGCAGGGCAGCGCGGGCCGTCGCGGCATCGGGCTCGCCCTCGTCGCCCAGACGGTCGACCGGCTCGGCGGCACGCTCGAGGTCTCGGGCCCGCCGGGGGCGACGTTCACGGTGCGCCTGCCGGACCGCTCGCCGCACGCCGACCCCCACCCGGGCACCCACACCGACGCGCACGAGGAGACGACCCATGACCGAGCCTGAGGCGGCCACGCTCCGGGTGCTCGTCGTCGAGGACGAGCCGATCGCGGCCGAGGCCCACACCGCCTACGTCGGCAGGGTCGCCGGCTTCGTCGTCGCGGCCACGGTCGGCACGTCGCAGGCCGCCCTCAAGGCGCTGCAGGACAAGCAGATCGACGTCGTGCTGCTCGACATGAACCTCCCGGACCGCCACGGGCTCGACGTCGTGCGGGCCATGCGGGCGGCCGGGCACCGCGCCGACGTCATCGCCGTCACGTCGGCGCGCGACCTCGACGTCGTGCGGGCCGCCGTGTCGCTCGGGATCGTGCAGTACCTCCTCAAGCCCTTCGTCTTCGCGACGCTGCGCGACCGGCTGCTCGCCTACCGCGCCTACCGCGACCAGCTCGTGGCGGGCGAGGAGGTGAGCACCCAGGCGCAGGTCGACGAGGTCTTCGCCGGCGCACGCGTGGCGGGCGAGGCGCGGCTGCCCAAGGGGATGGGTGAGGAGCTGCTCGCCGGGGTCTCCCGACTGCTGCGCGAGAGCGACGGCGGGCGCTCGGCGAGCGAGCTCGCCGACGCGCTCGGCGTGAGCCGGGTGACCGCGCGACGCTATGCCGAGCACCTCTGCGAGACGCGGGTCGCCGTGCGCCGCAACCGGTATGCCGGCGCCGGCCGTCCCGAGGTCGAGTACCTCTGGTCGCGGTGACCGCTCAGGCGGCGGGTGTGCGCCGCCCGAGCCGGGCGAGCACCCGAGCCTGGCGGTCGACCCCCTCGGGAACGGTCAGGGCGGGCTTGCACACACCGTCGTCGTAGAGGTGCTCGCCGAAGCCGTCGGCCGACCGCTCGAGCAGGTCGAGCTCGTCGTCGGAGAGTCGCTCGTCGAGGCCGGCTGCCGTCGCGATGTCCCAGCGGTGCACGACGAGGTCGAAGCCGTGGAACGCGACGATCGAGCGGCCCACCGTGGTGCGGCCGAAGACGCCGTCGTACTCGTGCCCCGCCACGGCCGGGTCGGCGAGGAGCTCGCGCACGCGGCGGTCGTGCGCGTGCCAGGCGGCCCGGGCGTCGACCGCCGTGCGCCCCGGGTCGTCGATGTCGAGGGGCTGGTCGGTCGCGGCGTCGAAGCCGTGCTCGGCGAGGAACTGCCGCTGGCTGGTGGTGACGTGGGCGAGCACGTCACGGGCGGTCCAGCCCTCGCAGGGGCTCGGCCGCTCCCACCCGTCGGCGGGGAGGCGGTCGACGACGGCGGTGAAGGGGTCGGCGAGGCGGGCGTGCTCTCGGGCGACGTCGGTGGTGGGTGAGGTCATGGCCACACGCTAGGGACCCACGCGTCGGTGGGTCTTGATACTTTCCGACAGGTGACGACGTCACCGGGATCGGCCCGCGCGACGGGCCCTGCGGGCGCGGGCACCCGCACGCGCGACGACATCGAGCGCGCCCATCTCGTCGACCCCACCGACCGCACGTGGTCCATCGACCGGGCCTCCGTGTCACCCGACCTGGGCGAGCTGGCCCGGCGCTTCTGGATCCCCGTCTGGGACGTGCCGGACGGGCGCGACTCGGTGCAGCGCGTGCTGCAGTACCCCGTCTGCCTCCTCGTCGTCTCCGACGGCTACGCCCGCTTCCACGGGGTCGTCTCCGGCCTGTCGCACACGACGCTGACGGGCCGGGGTTGGGCCGTCGGCCTGATGTTCCAGCCGGCGGCCGGGCACCTGCTCACCGGCGAGCCGGTGCGCCGCATGACCGACCGGTGGGTCGAGCTGTCGGCCCTGCCCCGCCTCGACGGCGCCGGCCTCGTGCGCCGGGTGCGCGCCGCCATGGGCCCCGACCCGCGCGACCCGGCCGCCCAGGCCGAGGCGCGCACCCACGTCGAGGACACTCTCCGGCTCCTCCTCCCCGTCGACGAGGAGGGTCTGCTCGTCAACGCGGTCGTCGAGGAGGTGGAGAGCTCGCCCGAGCTGCTCCGCGTCGACGAGCTGTGCGCGCGCTTCGGCCTGGCCGAGCGCACGCTGCAGCGCCTGCTGCACAAGCGGATCGGGCTGGGACCCAAGTGGCTCATCCGGCGCCGCCGACTGCAGGAGGCCGCCGACCGGCTGCGTGACGCCGAGGCGGGACTCGCGGCCATCGCCGCCGAGCTCGGCTACGCCGACCAGGCCCACTTCACCCGTGACTTCCGCAGGGCGACCGGGCTCACCCCGGGCGAGTTCGCCGCCCGGTTCCGCTGAGCCGAGGGAAACCGCGCGGCACCGTGGGCGAGGTGTTCTACCGTGGGAGGAGGAGGACCGGTCGACCCGAGGAGGTGTCGTGACCAGGTTGGCGCCCCAGACGACGCTGCTGCACGGGCACGCGCTGTCGTACGTCGACAGCGGGCACGGCGACACCGTGCTCTTCGTGCACGGCCTGCTCGGCTCGCACTCCAACTGGGCCCACCTCATCGACCGCCTCGACGACCGCCACCGGGTGGTCGTGCCCGACCTCTTCGGGCACGGCGCCTCGGCCAAGCCCGAGGGCGACTACTCGCTCGCCGCGCACGCCGCGACCCTGCGCGACCTGCTCGACCGGCTCGGCATTGACCGGGTCACCCTCGTCGGCCACTCGCTCGGCGGCGGCATCTCGCTCGAGTTCTGCTACCTCTTCCCGTCGCGCGTCGAGCGGCTGGTGCTCGTCGGCAGTGGCGGCCTCGGCCGCGAGGTCAACCCCGCGCTGCGCGCCGCGACCCTGCCCGGGGCCGAGTTCGTGCTGCCCGTGCTCGCCTCGGAGTGGGTGCGCGGCGGGGTCGAGACGGTGGGCCGCAGCCTCTCCCGGCTCGGCTGGCGCGCGAGCAACGACATGCGCGCGGCCTGGGAGGGGTTCGCCTCGCTCAGCGACGCCGACGGCCGCCGGGCCTTCCTCGCGACGACCCGGGCGGTGGTCGACCCCGGCGGGCAGCGGGTCAGCGCGGGCGACTACCTGCCCGACCTCGCCGACCTGCCGGTTCTCGTCGTCTGGGGCACGCGCGACATGGTCATACCGGCCACGCACGCCGCCCGCGCGCAGGCCGCCCTCGCCGGCGCCCGCGTCGAGCTCTTCGAGGGCGCCGGCCACTTCCCGCACCTCGACCAGCCCGAGCGCTTCGCCGACCTGCTCACCGACTTCATCGCGACGACCGCGACCGCCGGCGGGTCGACGCACGGCGACGCCGGGCCGACCGCGACCGCCAGCTGACGGCCGGCGGTCCCTGCGGTCGGCCCCCTCGTTCAGTCCTGTGCGAGCCAGGCCCGGATGGCCGCGCCGTCCTCGTCGAGGGTCGGCGGCGCGTCGTGGTGGCGACGGGTCACCTCGGTGCCGTCGCCGTCGAAGAAGCGCAGCGGCGGGCCCGGCAGCGTGAGTGGCCCGAGCGTCGGGTGCTCGACCTGCACGAGCAGCCCCTGGCTCGCGGTCTGGTCCCACGCGTAGACCTCGTCGAGCGTGCGCACCTTGCCGGCCGGCACGCCCACCTCGGCGAGCCGGGCGAGGAGCGGCTCGGCGTCCCAGTCGGCGAAGGCCGCCTCGACGACCTCGATGACCCGCTCGCGGGCAGCGACGCGCTCGGCGTTCGTCGCGAGCCCCTCGGCGGCCGGGTCGAGCCCGAACGCGGCACACAGCCGCTGCCAGAGGCTCTCGCTGCCGACGGCGATCTGCACCGACCCGTCGCGGCAGCGGAAGAGGCCGTAGGGGCTGATCGACGGGTGGTGGTTGCCGGCCGAGCGGCCGACCTCGCCCGCCACCGTCCACCGGGTGCCCTGGAACGCGTGCACGCCGACGACGGACGCGAGCAGCGACGTGCGCACCACCCGGCCGACACCGGTGCGCGAGCGCTCGTGCAGGGCCGAGACGACGCCGTAGGCGCCGTACATGCCGGAGAGCAGGTCGGCGATCGGGACGCCGACGCGCTGCGGGTCGTCGGGCCCCGAGCCGGTGAGCGACATGAGCCCGGCCTCGCCCTGGGCGATCTGGTCGTAGCCGGCGCGGCCGCCCTCGGGTCCGTCGTGGCCGAAGCCGGTGATCGAGAGCACGACGAGGCGCGGGTTGCGCTCCATGAGCGACTCGATGCCGAGACCGAGGCGCTCGAGCACACCGGTGCGGAAGTTCTCGACGAGCACGTCGGCCCGGTCGACGAGCGCGAGCAGCACGTCCTTGTCGGCCGCGTCCTTGAGGTCGAGGGTGATCGACTCCTTGTTGCGGTTGGCCGACAGGAAGTAGGTCGACTCGCGCCGCCCCTCCTCACCGACGAAGGGCGGCCCCCAGCCGCGCGTGTCGTCACCGCGGCCGGGCGCCTCGACCTTGATGACGCGGGCGCCCTGGTCGGCGAGCATCATCGTCGCGTGGGGGCCGGCGAGGGCGCGGGAGAGGTCGACGACGAGCACGCCGTCGAGCGGTCCAGAAGAGGTCATGTCATTCACCATCCGGGGAGGATCAGGGCGGCCCACACGAGCAACGGGCCGGCGAGGACCACGATGACGCTGTAGGTGAGGATCTGCTTGTAGTACACCGGCTCGCTGATGCTGTCGGGCCGGTTGGCCAGCATGAGGGCGCCGTTGGTCGAGAACGGGCTGACGTCGACGATCGTCGAGCTGATCGCGAGCGCCGCGACGAAGGTCGCGGCGCCGATGCCGCCGTTGCTGATGAGCGGGACGGCGATCGGGATGATGACGGGCAGCAGGGCGGTCGAGCTGGCGAAGGCCGACACGACACCGCCGACGTAGCAGAGCACGAGCGCACCGATGACGACGGCACCGAGGCCGGCGGCCCAGTTGCCCACGAACTCCGGCGCCTTCGCCTCGGTCAGCACGGCGGCATACGTGCTCACACCCGCGACGAGCAGGACGGTGGGCCACGCGACCTGCTTGACGGCGTCCTTGTGCTGCGTCGGCGACAGCATGGCGAGCACCACGGCCGCCGTGATCGACACGAAGCCGATGTTCTTGTCGAACGCGAGCGCGACGACCGCGACGAGGGTGAAGGCGACGAGCGTCAGCACCTGGTCGCGCTTGACGCCGAGAGCCTGCGTGCGCCCCAGCGTCATCGTGCCGGTGCCCCGGGTGGCGACGCCGACGCCGCCGCGGTGGAGGTCGTCGGTGAGCGACTCGCCGTCGAGCGGCCCGTCGACGTCGTCGGCGCGCAGGTTCATGAGGCGCCGGCCGCCGAGCACGACGAAGAGGATGCCGGCCATGACGAGGTTGACCGCGAGGCTCGCGATGAAGACGGTCATCTCGCTCGACGGCAGGCCGTTGTCCTTCATGACCGAGTTGGTGATCGTGCCGTAGATGCTGATCGGCGAGAAGCCGCCGCCCTGCGCGCCGTGCACGACGAACATGCCCATCAGCAGGGGGTTGATCTTGTAGCGACCCGCGAACCCGAGGGCGATCGGGCCGATGATGGCGCAGGCGGCCGGGCTCGCCGCACCGATGGCGGTGAGCAGCGCGGTGACGAAGAACATCACCCACGGGATGAGCGCGACGCGCCCGCCGACCGCCCGCACGGCCGATCTGACGATGAGGTCGACGGTGCCGTTGTTCTTCGCGATGGCGAAGAGGTAGGTGACGCCGATGAGGGTGAGCACGAGGTCACCGCTCACGCCCGCGAGGATCTCCTTCTCGCTGAGACCGAGGGAGTAGACCCCGACGAGCCAGGCCGCCACGTAGGCGAGCGCCCCCATGTTGATCGGCAGGAGCGTGCCGATCACGAAGAGGGCGACGAGCGCGATGATCGAGACCCATTCCGGTCCCATGCGTGTCCTCCGTCGGTCGCGTCCGGCTCGCCTGGTCCGCGCCTGTGGTGACGAGGCTCATGGCCGGCTCAGTGGACCAGCCAATAGGCCATTGGGCCGGAAGTCAATAGGATGACCCCATGCCCGCCCCGGAGCTGCCGCGGCTCGCGCGCACCCGACTCTACGAACAGGTCGCCGAGCAGATCACGGCGTGGATCGCCGCGAACGGCCTCACGGCCGGCGACCGGCTGCCCCCCGAGCGCGAGCTCGCGCAGCGCCTCGGCGTCAGCCGGGCGACCCTCAGTCAGGCCCTCGTGGCGCTCGAGGTCATCGGCGTCGTGACCGTGCGGCACGGCGACGGCACGGTGCTCGCCGACGCCCGCGCGCCGCGGCGCATCGTCGAGGCCATCCGCGCCCACGCGCACCGCCTGCCCGAGGTCATCGACACCCGCGACGCGCTCGAGACGAAGATCGCCGCCCTCGCGGCCACGCGCCGCACCGACGACGACCTGGCCCGCATCGACGAGGCGCTCGCCGAGATGGCCCGCGACGTCGAGGCCGGCGGCCGGGGTCTCGAGGGCGACGAGCGCTTCCACGGGGCGGTCACGGCCGCCGCCCACTCGCTCCTGCTCGCCCGCCTGATGGACGAGATCCGCGACCTCGTGCGCGAGACGCGCATCGAGTCGCTCTCGCAGCCCGGGCGTCCGGGCGACTCGCTCGCGCACCACCGCGCGATCGCCGACGCGATCCGGGCGGGCGACGCGCCGGCCGCCGCCGACGCCATGCACGCCCACGTCGTGCTCGTCAGCGACGTGGCGGTGCTGCGGGACGGTCCGTGACGACGGTCGACGGCCTGGGCGAGGCGCTCGCCGTGCTCGGTGCCGGACTCGGCGCCGGGGTGCTCACCTCGACGGTCGGCGTCGCCTCGCTGCTCAGCTTCCCGGTCCTGCTCGCCGTCGGGCTGCCCCCCGTCGTGGCGAACGCGTCGAACACCGTCGGCCTCGTGGCCGCCGGGGTGAGCGGGTCGTTCGGCTACCGCGCTGAGCTGCGCGAGCACCCGAGGATCACGTGGACGGTCGTCGTGACCTGCGCGGTCGGCGCCGTCGGGGGCGCGGCCCTGCTGCTCGCGCTCCCGTCGAGCGTCTTCGAGGCCGTCGTGCCGTGGCTCATCCTCCTCACCTGCCTGCTCGTCGGCGTGCAGCCGTGGATCGGGCGGTGGCTGCGCGCCCGCGCGGGCGAGGACGCGGGCGCCCGCACCCGGATGGGACCGGTCACGACCGCGTTCGCCCTGCTCACGGGCGTCTACGGCGGCTACTTCGGCGCGGGATCGGGGGTCATGATGGTCGCCGTGCTCGGGCTGGGCCTCGACATCGACCTGCGCGTCGTCAACGGGCTCAAGACGCTCGCCATCTTCGCCGGCAACGTCGTGGCGGGGATCATCTTCATCACCGTCGCCGATCTCGACTGGCGCGCCATCGCGCTGCTCGCGGCCGGCTCGGTCGTCGGCGGCTACGTCGGCGCGCGGGTCGGCCGGCGGCTGCCACCCACGCTCTTCCGCGTGCTCGTCGTCGTCGCCGGGGTCGTCGCCGCGGTCCTGCTGCTGCGCTGATGCGCGGACACACCCACCGAGGGCGGATGCCGGCGGCCCGCCCTCAGCCGGCCGTGGCCTCGCGGTGCCGGCGGGCGAGCTCGAGGTAGACCTCGGCGTTCGCGCGGATGCGGGCGAACCCGGGCTCGTCGATGGATCGGCGGACCACACCGGGCACCCCGGCGACGAGCGACCGGGGCGGCACGACCATGCCCTCCGGCACGACGGCGCCCGCCGCGACGAGGATGCCGGCGCCGATGACCGAGCCGCCCAGGACGACCGCGCCCATCCCGACGAGGCAGTCGTCCTCGACGGTGCACCCGTGCAGCACCGCGCGGTGGCCGACCGAGACGCCCGAGCCGATCGTCGTCGGCTGGCCGGCGTCGGTGTGCACGACGACGCCGTCCTGCAGGTTGCTGCCCTCGCCGAGCACGATCGGGTCGAAGTCGGCGCGCAGGACGGCGGTGTACCAGACGCTCGAGCCGGCCCGCAGGTCGACGGCGCCGGCGAGGACGGCGGTCGGCGCCACCCAGGCGGTCTCGTGGACCACCGGGGTGACGCCGGCGAGGGTGACGATCACGTCAGTGCGCCGTCACGGACTCGCGCACGTGCACCTCGGCGGTCGCCATCTTGCGGCGGATCCACGGCACGAGGGCGAGGAGCACGCCCGCCACGACGAGCGTGATGAGGCCGTTGACGAGGTAGTACGTCGCGTCGCTCAGGCCACCCATGGCCTGGATGAGCTGCGCGGCGATGGCCTGGCCGGCCGAGCTGGCGAGGAACCACAGCGCCATGGCCTGGCTCGCGAAGGCCCGCGGCGCGAGCCGGGTCGTCGCCGACAGGCCGACGGGCGAGAGGCACAGCTCGGCGACGGTCTGGAGCACGAAGACGCCACCGAGGATGCAGACGGGCGCCGTGTTGCCCTGGAAGGTCGCGAAGGCCCACGACATGGCGAGGGCCGAGACCCCGATGAGCGCGACGCCGAGCACGAACTTCATCGGCGTCGAGGGGAAGCGACCCGCGCGGCGGACCCAGATGAGGCCGAAGACCGGCGCGAGCAGCACGATGGCGAGCGGGTTGATCGACTGGAACCACTCGGGGTTGATCGAGACGCCGGCGGTCTCCTTGACCGTGTTGTTCGCGGCGAAGAGGGCCATCTTGCCGGCGGCCTGCTCGAAGATCATCCAGAAGAGCATCGCGCCGATCCAGAGCGGCAGGTAGGCGGCGAGGTGCGACTTCTCCTCGCGCTCGACCTTGGGGCTGCGGAACATCATCGTGAAGTAGGCGATCGGCGTCAGCACGGCGACGATGGAGATGGCGTCGATGACCTGGTCGAGCACCGTGTCGCGCCACAGGCCGGAGAGCACGACGACGATCGCGAAGGCGACGACGGCACCGACGGCGAGGGCGCCGACGCGGCCGCGCTCCTCGGGAGCCAGCGGGTTGGGCACGTCGTCGACGGCGGGGCCGAGGGCCTTGCGGCCGAGCACGAACCAGGCGATGGCGACGGCCATGCCGACCGCGGCCGCCGAGAAGCCGGCGTGGTAGCCGTAGTGCTCGCGCAGCCACCCGACGACGAGCGGCGAGAAGAACGAGCCGATGTTGATGGACATGTAGAAGATCGAGAAGCCGCCGTCGCGGCGGGCGTCGCCCGGCTTGTAGAGCGTGCCGACCATGGCCGAGACGTTCGGCTTGAGCAGGCCGGTGCCGAGGGCGACGAGGGCGATGCCGAGCCAGGCGGTCGCCGTCGCGGGCACGGCGAGGCACACGTGGCCGGCCATGATGACGACGGCGCCGTAGAGGGTCGAGCGGCGAGCACCGAAGACGCGGTCGGCCGTGAACCCGCCGATGATCGAGAGCAGGTAGACGGAGGCGCCGTAGATGGCGACGACCGCGGCACCCGTCGTCTCGTCGATGCCGAGGCCGCCGTTGGCCGCCGTGTCGACGAGGAAGTAGAGCAGGATGGCGCGCATCCCGTAGTAGGAGAAGCGCTCCCACAGCTCGACGAAGAAGAGCGTGGACAGGCCCTTCGGGTGCCCGAGGAAGGCGCGGTCGCCGGCGCCGCCGCCGGTCGGGGATGCCGGCGTGCTGCCGTCGGTCTGTGTTGACATGCGTTTCTCCCAGCCCCTCGTGGGGGCAGTTCGATGGTTGGACAACCACCCCAAACTAGGCGGCAGCCCCCTCCGACTCAAACTGCGGAGGTCCGCGCCACCTCCCGTCGCAGCCGCATCGCGTCCTTGAGGAGGCCCGTCGCGAGCGCCGCGCCGACGCCCTCGCCGGCCCGGATGCGCAGGTCGAGCAGGGCCTCGAGACCGAGCTCGCGCAGCACGTCTGCGTGAGCCCGCTCGCGCGAGCGCTGGCCCGCGACGAGGTGCGCGGCGCAGCCCGGCTCGAGCCGCACGGCGGCGAGCGCTGCGACGGAGGTCGCGAGCCCGTCGAGCACGACGACCCCACCGCCCTCGGCCACCCCGAGCACCACCCCGGCGAGCACGGCGAGCTCTCCCCCGCCGAGCCGCCGCAGCACCGCGTGGGGGTCGCGCCGCTCCGCGCTGGTGACCCGGGCCAGGGCCAGCTCCACCACGTCGCGCTTGCGCTGCATCATCGCGGCGTCCGCCGACGAGCCGCGCCCGACGACGGTGTCCGCGGTGGCGTCGAGGAGGGCGGCCGCGACCGTGGCCGCGACCGTCGTGTTGCCCACGCCGACCTCCCCGAGCGCGACGAGTCCGTCATCGGCCAGCGCGCGACCGAGCTCGCGGCCCCGGGCCAGCAGGGCGGCATACGTCGGCTCGTCGAGCGCGTCGGTGGTCACGAGATCGCCTCTGCGACAACGGATCCCGGCGTCGACGAGCTCGACGCCGAGGCCGGCGGCGCGCGCGGCGACCGCCCCCATCGAGGTGCCCTCTCGGGTGGCCCGCGCGACGTCGGCGGTGACCGACGCATCGAAGGCGCTGACGCCGTATGCCGTCACGGCGTGGTCGGCGGCCGCGACGACGAGGGTGCCGGGGCCGTCGACGGCGGTCAGGGCGGTGACCCGGTCGAGCACGGTGTCGAGCACGCCCAGCGAGCCGGGCACCGTGAGGAGGGCGTCGGACCGGTCGCGGGCGCCGACGAGCGCGTCGGGGCCGGGCGCGCGCAGGTGGGACGGTGGCGCGTCGCGCTCGGTCCAGCGCTCGCGCATGACGACCTGCTCGAGCGGCACGCGCCGGCTCCACCCGGCGCGCTCGAGCCCCGGCTCCGGCGGCCGCTCGTCGGGCCAGCCGAGGCAGAGCCAGCCGAGCGTCTCGACGCCGTCGGGCAGGCCGAGCAGGTCGGCGAGCTCGGCCGGCTCGAAGAGGGTGACCCAGCCGAGGCCGAGGCCGTGCGCGCGGGCCGTGAGCCAGATGTTCTCGATGGCGGCCGCGCACGACCACAGGTCGGCGTCGGGGAAGGTCGCCCGGCCGAGCACCCCGGCCGCCGGGGTGCGCCGGTCGCAGGCGACGACGATGCCGAGCGGCGCCTCGCGGATGCCCTCGAGCCGGAGGTCGAGCAGGCCCCGCGCCGACTCCTCGGTCATGCCGGCGGCCTGGCGGAGGCGGCAGCGGTCGGCCATCAGTGCGGCGGCGTCGCGCGTGGCCGGTTCGGTGACGACGACGAAGCGCCACGGCTGGCTGTGCCCGACCGAGGGCCCGCGGTGCCCGGCGGTGAGGACGGCGGTCAGCACGTCGTCGGGCACCGGGTCGGGGCGGAAGCGGCGGATGTCGCGCCGCGCGCCGACGACGCGCTCGAGCGAGGCGAGGTCGTCGGGCAGCGCCCACGCGTCCGGGGCCAGGGCCCGCTCGGCCGCCGTCGACGCGTCGCCGATCGTCGGCACGGGGCGTGCGTAGGTGAGGCGGTCGGTCATCGGGTCGGCCATCGGGTCGGTCAGGCGATCCAGCCGCGGGTCGCGCCGAGCACCCGACTGCCGTCGGTGTCGGCGAGCGACATGCCGACGAAGGCCGTGGCCCCCTCGGACGTCTGCCACCGGAAGCGGTAGTCGGTGGCGGTCGCCGCGTCGGCGATGGCGGCGCCCGCGTCGCGGGCGGACTGGGCGTCGGCGAAGGCACCGGCGGACCGGGCGAGGTAGGCGTCGAGCTGGGCGGCATACGGGTCGGCGTCGGTGCCACCGGCAGGGCGCGCGACGTTGCCGACGAAGTCGCTCGCGACGGCGGCCGGCTCGATGACCGAGACGTGCACCCCGTGTGTGAGCATGACGACGGCGAGCGACTGCATGAAGCCCTCGACGGCGAACTTCGCTCCGCAGTAGGCGTCGGCGAAGGGCTGGCCGACGGCCCCGCCCACGCTCGTCACGGTGAGCACCGTGCCGGAGCCCGCCTCGCGCATGCCGGGCAGCACGAGCTTGGTCAGGGCGACGGGGCCGAGGTAGTTGACCTCGAGCTGGTCGCGCACCTCGTCGAGGCTGAGCTGCTCGGCGGTCGCGACCGCGCCCCGGCCCGCGTTGTTGACGAGGACGTCGATGCGGCCGTGGTCGGCGAGGACGCCCTCGACGCAGGCCCGCGCGGCGTCGTGGTCGGTGACGTCGAGGGCGCGGACGTCGAGCTCGACCCCCGCCTCGGCCGCGGCGTCGGTGAGGGCGGTCGCCCGGGACGGGTCGCGCATCGTCGCGACGACGAGGTGCCCGCGGCGGGCGAGCTCGACGGCGGCGTGCAGGCCCATGCCCGAGGAGGTTCCGGTGACGATGGCGACCGGCTGCGCGTGCGGGCTCATGCCCCGACGCTACGCCCCGCGCGGGTCAGGCGTCGATCTCGTCGAGCCCGGCGATGACGATCTCGAGGAGGCGACCCAGCTCGTGCCGCTCCTCGCTGGAGAGGTCGCGCAGCGTGTCGCTCTCGACGACGTTCGACTCGCGCACGGCCGCGCGGAAGAGGGCCCACCCGTCGTCGGTCAGCGAGACGAGGGTGCGGGTGCGGTTCGACTCGTCGGGGCGGCGCTCGAGCAGGCCCCGGCCGGCCATCTTGTCGAGGCGGTGGGTCATCGACGACGGCGCGACGTTCGCGAGGTCGGCGAGCTGGCTCGGGGTGAGGCAGGTCTCACCGGCGCGGGCGAGCCCGGCGAGCACGGCCCACTCCCCCTGGGTGAGGTCGAGGTCGGCGAACTGCCGCGAGTACCACTGGTCGAGCTTCTTCGTCACGGAGAACACGGCCGTGATGACGCGCTGGACCGACTCCTCACCGCCGGCGGCGACGTAGGTCGCGACGTCGGCCGCGTGCTCCTGCTGGGCGGTCTGCCGTCGCTTCGCTGCCATGGGACCGCATTGTTCCATCCCGCCGCCACCTGCTAACGTTTCGAAGTCGAAGTTTGAACTCGAAATATTTGATGACGAAGATCCGTTGTAGACCGGGTCCGTCCTGAAACCCCTCGGAAAGGGTGTGAACCACCGTGCGCACCAAGCTGCTCATCCTCGCGTCGTCCATCGGCATGCTCGGATGGGGCACGGTCCTGCCGTACCAGTACGCGTATGCGGCCAACACCCGCGGCTGGGGCGCCCTCGCGGCCGCCCTCGCCAGCACCCTCTTCTCGGTCGGCGCGCTCGTCGCCGCGCCGTTCGCCGGGCGCCTCAGCGACCGCTTCGACCCGGTCGTCGTGGCCGTCGTCGCCAAGCTGCTCGCGGCCGTCGGCGTCGGTGGCCTCGTGTGGGCGCAGTCGGCCCCGGCCTTCCTCGTCGGCATGTTCGTCTTCGGCTTCGGCCTCACCGCCGCGGGCCCGGCGGCCTCCGTGCTCGTGCTGCGCTGGGCCGGCAGCGACGACCGCCGCAAGGTCTTCGCCTACAAGTTCACCGCCGAGGCCATCGGCATGGCCGTCGGCGCCTTCGTCGCGGGCCAGTTCGTCGACCTCTCGCGCGTCGACGGCATGACCTTCGCCTTCATCACGGCCGGGGCCGGCTTCGCGATCTCCGCGCTGCTCATCCACGTGGCCGGCATCGGCGCGCCCGCCGAGGTCGCCCCCGACCTCGCCGCCGGCGAGGCCGAGACGCGGGTCAGCACGGTGGAGGCTCTGCGCCGGATCTTCGCCGTTCCCGCCCTGCGCTGGACCGCCGTCGTGGCCGTCGCCCTCGCGCTCGGCTTCTACGCGCAGTTCGAGTCCGGGCTGCCCGCCTACGCCCTGACCGTCCTCGACGTGGACGAGTCGGCCATCGGCCTCGCCGCCGCCGTCAACTGCGTCGTCATCGTGGCGCTCCAGGTCGTCGTCGTGCGGGTCACGGCCAAGCGCAACGCGGCGAGCCTGCTCATGGTCGTCGGCGCGGTCTGGACGCTCTCGTGGATCGTCCTCTCGGTCGCCCAGCTGACGCCCGGCGTGGCCTCGGCCCTGTTCGTGACGACCTTCGGCATCTTCGCCGTCGGCGAGACGATGTACGCGCCGGTGCTCAACCCGCTGACCGCCAGCCTCGCGCCGCGCGGACTCGTCGGCACGACGCTCGGCACCTTCACCGCCATCCAGACGACGTTCTCGGCGCTCGGGCCGCTCGTCGCGGGCGCCCTGCTCGGCCTCGGCCTCGCCAACGGCTTCCTCGGCCTGCACCTGCTCATCAGCCTCGTCGCGATCTACGGCGCCTGGCGCCTCCGGGCCGCCCTGCGCGCCCGTGCCGCCGAGGAGCGCCGGAGCGAGCAGCCCGTGCAGCCGGTGCAGCCGGTGCAGCCGGTCCAGCCGGCGCTCGAGCCCGCCACCGCCTGAGGCCGCCTCGCCACAGCCGCAGGTCGCAGGGGTCGCCGGGACCAACGCCTCTGGCGCCCACCGGCGGCTCCGGCGAGGCTGGAGGTGGACGAAAGGAGGTGAAGACGATGTCACAGCTCCTTGAGAAGCAATCGGTGCGGAGCGAGCGTCTTCCGAGGCTGTTCCGCAGCCGCACGGTGGACTACACGCTCCTGGTGGTCGGCGTCCTGGTCGCCGCCTTCGGTGCCTGGACCTACCTGGTGCCGGCCGGCTGGGTCCTCGCGGGCCTGAGCGCGGCCTGGTACCTCGGCAGCTGGATCGCCGGCGGTGTGCTGCTCACCGCAGGCTTCGGTCTGCTCGGTGCCAGCGTGCGTGACCGGTCCGGCTACTGGACCGCCGGCGCCGTGACGAGCCTGCTGCTCGCCACGCTGGCGCTGGCCGGCGCGGTGACCGCTGCGGTGCTGCTCATCACCTGAGCGCCCGCGGGTCGACCCGGGCGGGTCGAGGTGGTGTCGCCTCGACCCGCTGGCGTGCCCGGGGGCCGGCTCGCCCTCGGTGCCCTCAGCCGGCGTGGAAGGCGGCGATCCGGTCGATGGCCTCGGCGACCGCCGTCGGGCCCGCCGCGAAGCTGAGCCGCACCGACCGGCCTCCCGACCGGTCGTCGAAGTCGCCGCCCGGCGTGATGGCGACGCCCGCCTCCTCGAGCAGGGCGCTCGCGTATGCCGCCGACGACCCCCAGCGCTCGAGCCGGGGCCCGAGGTCGGCCCAGTAGTAGAACGCGCCGTCCGGCGGGGCCGACTCGCCCCACCCGAGCCGCTCACGCTGCTCGAGCAGCAGCGTCCGCGTGCGCGCGAACTCCGCGACGGCCTCGTCGCACGCGCGGTAGGACTCCTCCGCGAAGGCCGACACGGCGGCATACTGCGCCGGGGCGGGCGGGCACAGCGCGACGTTGCCGGCGAGCGCGTCGACGGCGCGCACGAGGTCGGCGGGCAGCAGCATCCAGCCGAGGCGCCAGCCGGTCATGCCCCAGTACTTGCTGAACGAGGAGAGCACGACGGCACTGTCGTCGCTCTCCCAGGCGCACACGCCGCGGGGGTCGGCGGCGCCGGGCTCCGGGTAGGTGACGCCGTGGTAGATCTCGTCGCTGACGAGCCGCACGCCGTTGGCGGCGCACCAGGCCGTGATCGCCGCGAGCTCCGCGCGGTCGACCATCGTGCCGGTCGGGTTCGCCGGAGAGGCGAGCACGAGCCCCGCGAGGGGACCACCCTCCAGCGCGGCGTCGAGGAGCTCCGGGGTCGGCTGGTAACGGGTCTCGGGCCCGCAGTCGACCTCGACGACCTCGCAGCCGAGCGACGAGAGGATGTTGCGGTAGGCGGGGTAGCCGGGGCGCGCGAGCGCCACGCGGTCACCGGCCTCGAACGCGGCGAGGAAGGCGAGCACGAAGCCGCCCGACGAACCGGTCGTCACCGCGACGCGGGCCGGGTCGACGTCGAGGCCGTACCACCGCCCGTAGTGGGCCGCGATCTCGGCGCGCAGCTCGCGGATGCCGAGCGCGGAGGTGTAGGTGAGGGCGCGCCCCGAGCCGTGCAGCCGTGCGGCCGCCTCGGAGACGAGCTGCGGCGCGCCGCCGGACGGCTCCCCCGCGCAGAGCGAGACGACGTCGCGCCCCTCGCTCCGCAGCACGGCGACGCGGTCGAGCACGTCCATGACCTGGAAGGGCGGCACCTGCGAGCGTCGCGACGGGGAGAGCGGGCGGCGGGCGGAGGTCACCCGGCCAGTCTCGCGCACCGGGCCCGCGCTCGCGTCGCGAGGTACGGTGGCGCGACCCCGTCGCCCGACCGGGAGCACGACCCGCGACCGAGGAGCCCACGGTGCGACAGACCCGTCCGACCGGCCCTGCCGACGGCGAGCTCGTCGGCGTCTACCACGCGGAGGGCAGCCTCCTCGGGGAGCTGCGGTACGCCTACGGCCGCCTCCGCGGCACCGCGCACTGCGCGCTCTGCGACATCACGCACGCCACGGTGCGGCGCAAGCCGGAGTGGGACGCCCTCGTCGGCCGCCTCGAGCGGCCCGTCCGGCTCGTGCACCTCGACGAGATGGACGACGAGGTGACCGCGGCGGTGTCCGCGTCCGGCTCGCCCGTCGTCCTCGTGCGTCGCGGCGGCACCCTCGTGCCGGCGCTCGGCCCGTCCGCCCTCGACGACGTGGCCGGCTCGGTCGCCGCCTTCGAGGCCGCGCTCCGGCAGGCCCTGGCCGACCTCGACACGTGAAACACGGCGTTCACGCGACGTCGATACCCTGCTGCACATGACGATCGCGCACCACGCAGACGCCTCCACCCTGACCGACAAGGAGGTGCTGACGTGGGACGGCTTCGGCGACGCGGTCCGCGAGCTCGCGACGCTCGTCGCCGACTCGAGCTTCCGCCCCGAGATCCTCGTCGCCGTGGCGCGCGGCGGCCTCATCCCCGGCGGTGGCCTCTCCTATGCCCTCGGCGTCAAGCTCACGGATGCCATCAACGTCGAGTTCTACACCGACGTGGAGCAGACCCTGCCCGACCCGGTGCTGCTAGCCCCGCACCTCGACACCGAGAGCATCAAGGGCCGCCGGATCCTCGTCGTCGACGACGTCGCCGACTCGGGCCGCACCCTCGCCCTCGTGCTCGACCTGCTCCAGCAGCACGGCGCCGAGGCCCGCAGCGCCGTGCTCTACGGCAAGCCGCGCTCGATCGTCAGCCCCGACTACGTGTGGCGCGAGACCGACCGGTGGATCGTCTTCCCGTGGTCGGCGCAGCCGCCCGTCTCGGGCGCCCAGGTCACTCCCACCGAGGGCTGACTCCGAGGACCGACGCCCGCGGCCGGGGCGCTCGCGCGCCGCAGCGTCCAGCGGACGGACGTATGGTGCGAGACATGGACCTCGGACTGCACATCAGCAACTTCACGTGGAGCGGCGGCTCCGCCACCTTCGTCGACGACCTCCGGCGCACCGCGAAGACCGCCGAGGACGTCGGCTTCACCAAGCTCTCCGTCATGGACCACGTGTGGCAGATCGGCATGATCGGCCCACCCGAGCACGAGATGCTCGAGGCCTACACGACGCTCGGCTACCTCGCGGCCGTCACCGAGCGGGTGCAGCTGCTCGCCTGGGTCACGGCGGCCGTCTACCGCGAGCCCGGCCTGCTCGCCAAGGAGGTCACCACCCTCGACGTGCTCTCCGGGGGCCGTGCCATGCTCGGCATCGGGGCGGCCTGGAACGAGGAGGAGTCGGTCGGCCTCGGCCTGCCGTTCCCGTCCACCGCCGAGCGCTTCGAGCGCCTGGAGGAGACGCTGCAGATCTGCCTGCAGATGTGGAGCGACGACGACGGGCCGTATGCCGGCACGCACTACCAGCTCGGCCGCACCCTGAACTCGCCGCAGTCGGTCCAGCGCCCGCACCCGCCGATCCTCATCGGTGGCGGCGGCGAGAAGAAGACGCTGCGGATGGTTGCGCAGTACGCGCAGGCGTGCAACCTCTTCGACAGCCCCGATCTCGCGCACAAGCTCGACGTGCTGCGCGGCCACTGCGAGGCCGTCGGCCGCGACTACGACGAGATCGAGAAGACCGTCATGGGGCGCCTCGACCCGGGCCCCGACGGCGCGAACGTCGACGCGACCCTGGAGCACCTGCGCGAGCTCGCCGCCCTCGGCGTGACGCACCTGCAGACCGGCGTCGCCGACGGGTCGAGCACCGACTGGCTCGAGCTCGTCGGCGAGCGGATCATCCCGGAGGCCGCCAGGCTCTGACGCACCGGCCTGTGGCGCGAGGCCCCCGCGTCACAGGTCAGCTGAGGATGTCGGAGCGCCGGAACCGACGGTAGGCGAGCATCGTGAACGCCACGGCCCAGACGAGGGCCCAGAGCGCGCCGTGCAGCATGTCGGTCCAGTCGGGGCTCACCGCGAGCGCGTCCTGCCAGGCCCGCGAGTAGTGCCCGGGGAAGGCGTTGCGGTACGGGTCGAGCGCGTCGAGCTGGTCGAGGATGCCGAGCAGGATGCTGACGAGCACCGCCCCGCCGACCGCGGCCAGCGGCGCGTCGGAGCGGGTGCCGATCCAGAAGGCGATGGCCGCGATGGGCAGGAGCGTCACGAAGATGTAGCCCATCGCGAGGGCGAGCCGCGGCAGGAACTGCGCCCACGTGAGGTTCTCGCCGAGCGGGTTCGTCAGCGGGTCCCAGCCGTAGGCGATGCCGCCGACGAGCAGCCCCCACGCCGGCAGCAGGACGGTCGCGAGCAGCGTCGAGGCGATGCCGACGACGAGCTTGCTCGTCAGCAGCCGTGCCCGCCGCACCGGGGCCACGAGCAGGTAGCGCAGCGACGACCACGACGCCTCGGCCGGCACGGCGTCGCCGCAGAAGAGCGCGGCGAGCAGCACGAGGAGCAGCTCGCTCGCGAGGAAGACGAGCACGAGGCTGAAGTTCGCGGCGCCGCTCTGGGCGAGGTCGAAGATCCGGGTGGACGCTCCCCCGCGGCCGTTGTTCGACCGCTCGCCGAAGGCGAAGGCGCCGACGAGGACGAGCGGCAGCGCGAGCAGCAGGCCGAAGGCCCACGTCGTGCGCCGGCGGCCCCACTGGCGGCGGACCTCGGAGCGCCACGAGAGCGGGTCGCGCACCTGGTGCAGGACGGTGTCGCCCGCGCCCGCGGGCTCGATGACGTCGAGCAGCGCCTCGCCGGGCGCGGGCCCGTCGGCGGGAGTGTGGTTCGTCGGGGTCTGGCTCATCGGGCGCGCACCTGCCTCAGTCGTTCGACGAGCGAGCTGCCGTCGTCGCCCGGCTCACCCGGGGCACCGCCGCCGGACGCCGAGGAGATGACCCCGAGGAAGACCTCCTCGAGGTGGCGTCGGCTGCTGACGCCCACGACGGGCAGGCCGGCGGCGACGGCCGCCGCCACGACCTCGGCGCGACCGCGGTCGTGCGTCACGACGACGCGGGTCGGGGTGTCGACGCGCACCTCCGTGATGCCGTCGGCGGCCTCGAGCGCGTGCACGCCGGCCGCGACGACGGCGGGCTCGGTGTGCTCGGGCAGGTCGAGGATCGTCATGTCGTCGCTGTCGACGAGCTCGGCGACGGGGCCTGCGGTGATGACGCGTCCGGCGTGCATGACGACGACGTGGGTGCACGTCATCTCGACCTCGGCGAGCAGGTGGCTCGACACGACGACGGTGCGGCCGGTCTCGGCGTAGCGGCGCAGGATCGGGCGCATGGCCGCGATCTGCGGCGGGTCGAGGCCGTTCGTCGGCTCGTCGAGGATGAGCAGCTCGGGCAGCCCGAGCATCGCCTGCGCGATGCCGAGCCGCTGGCGCATGCCCTGGCTGTAGGACTTGACCGGGCGGTCGACGGCGCCGCCCAGCGCCGCGACGTCGAGCGCCTCGTCGAAGTGGGCGTCCTCGGGCGAGCGGCCCGTGGCGGACCAGTAGGCCTCGAGGTTCTGGCGGCCGGTGAGGTGCGGCAGGAAGCCCGGTCCCTCGATGAGGGCGCCGACCCGCGCGAGCACCGACGACCCGGCCGACACCGGCTCGCCCAGCACGTGCACGGTGCCCGAGTCGGAGGAGATGAGGCCCATGACCATGCGCATCGTCGTCGTCTTGCCGGCGCCGTTGGGGCCGAGCAGCCCGACGACCTGGCCCTTCTCGGCCCGCCAGGTGACGTCGTCGACGGCCCGGTGCCCGTCGGCATACGTCTTGACGAGGCCCTCGACGACGAGGGGAACGTCGGCGAGGTCGGGCCGCGACGGCAGGTGCCGGCGACGCCGGCGGCGCACGAGGGCGCCGACGAGCGCTGCGAGGAGCAGCAGCACGAGGGCTCCGGCAGCGAGCAGCGTCTCGACGTCGAGCCCCGCGGCCACGGCGCCGCCCGACACGGCCGTGCCGACCGCGACCGGCAGCGTGAGCGCCGACGCGTCGGAGATGCGGATGCCGCTCGGCACGCGTGAGTTGGAGTACGTCGACTCGGTGCTCGTCAGCAGCACGCGCCAGCGGGTGCCGGCCGGCAGGTCGTAGACGGCGCCCGGCAACGAGATCGTCACCGGCGTGGGCCGTCCGGGCGTCACGGCGACGCGGACCGGTGCGACGAGCGGGTTGGTCAGCGTCACCGAGCCACCGGTGACGCGCCAGACGGACGCGAAGAGCGTCGCGTCCTGCGTGTCGGAGGTGACGGTGAGGCGCAGCGTCGGCGACCCGACGACGGTCGCCGCCTCGCCGATCGGCTGGGTGTCGAGCGCCGCGGACTGCCCCGGCAGGGCGGCGATCTGGTACGTCGACAGGCTGATGCCGAGGGCGGCGAGCCCGGGCACCGCGATGAGCGACGCGGGCTGGCCGCCGGGCGGGTGCACGAGCGAGCCGGAGGTCGTCGACAGAGGTAGCGAGCGCGTCTGCAGGGTCGCCCCCGACAGGCCCGGGTATGCCGGCAGCGTGTGCAGCGTCGTCGGCTGACCCGGGCGCGTGGCGGGCGTGCCGTAGGTGAAGGCCGCCGTCGGCAGCGCGGACCCCCCGCTCCCGGCCGGGCCCTTGTCGCGCACGAAGTGGTCGAGCCACGCGTACGAGGCGTCGAGCTCCTCGGCCTCGTGGGTGCTCGGGGCGTCGTGGCCCCCGTCGCTCCACCGGACGGCATACGGCACGTCGTTGGCGGCGAGCGCGGACGCGTTGGCATCGGCCTGGTCGAGGCCGAAGAGCGAGTCGCCGACGCCCTGCACGAGGAAGGTCGGGGCCGTGACGGCGTTCATCGTCGGCTTGGGGCTGTGCGCGCGGAGCAGCGTGGTCAGCTCGGCACTGGGCGAGCCGGTCTCCGAGGCCTGCACGAAGAGCCGGCAGATCGTCGGGTCGAAGCGGCCGCAGCGGGCCGCGTCGGCGCCACCGCCCGCGCTCCCCCCGCGCAGCGCGGAGAGGAAGAAGTTCGTGGCCCACACCTGCTTGAACGGGCCGGGCGTCGCGACGGGTGCGCGGCCGGCCGCGGTGGTGGGCGGCGCCGTGACGGCCGCCTGCGGGAAGAACGCGTCGGCGAGGTCGTTCCACGTGATGGCGGAGACGACGCCGTCGACGCGGCGGTCGGCGCCGGCGAGCATGAGCCCGAGCGCGCCGCCGTACGACGCGCCCATGACGCCCGCGCGCGGGTCGCCGGCCGCGTCGAGCTCGACGTCGGACCGCTTCGCGGCGAGGTCGAGCAGCGCTCGGGCGTCGGCGATCTCGTAGGCCGGGTCGTTGAGGTGGATGCGGCCGCCGGACCTCCCGTGACCGCGCGCACTCCACGTGATGACGACGTAGCCGCGGTCGTGCAGCTCGGCGGCCTGCGTCGCCATCGAGTCCTTGGTGCCGCCGAAGCCGTGCGCGAGCAGGACGACGGGGTGCGTGCCGCTCGCCTGCGGCCAGACGGAGACGTCGAGCCGTACGGCGGTGCCGTCGGGCTCGGGGCCGACCGGCACCGAGGTGACCTCCGGCGTGGCCGCGTCGGCGGCAGGCGCGGCGACCGGCCCGGCAGGCAGGACGGCCGGGTGCGCGGGCGCCGCGACGGCGGCGGGCGCGGGCGCCACCGCGAGGCTCGTGCCGACGACGAGCGCGGCGAGGAGGGGGGCCCGGACCGACATGCCCACATCACATCACGGCGAGGTGGTTGAACCGTCAGCGACTGTCCAGCGTTGGACGGCGCTCAGTCCCGTGAGAGGCGCTGCTCCAGCACATAGGCGACGACGATGCACACGACGAGCACCATCCCCGGGGGCAGGAACCGTGCGGCGCCCTCGAGCCGGAGCCAGGCATACGGGGCGACGGTGAACTCGAAGAGGGAGAGGTCGAGCACGTAGCGCACGATCGGCAGCACCCCGAAGACGAGCCCGACGGCGCCGACGAGGTTGATGACGAAGCGGGTGCGCGCCCCGGGGTCGGGCTGCTGCGGCGTCACCACCTCAGGCCTCCCCGTCGATGAGGTGCGCCTGCCCGAAGAGGGCGGCCGTCTCGCGCGCCGTCGGTGAGCCCGCGTCGAGGTCGGCGCCGGCGGCGACGAGCGCCCGCACGACCTCGTCCTCGCCCTTGAACATCGCCCCGGCCACGGGCGACTGGTCGCGGTCGTTGCGCCGGTCGACGTCGGCGCCGCGGCCCACGAGGCACGCGACCGTGTCGAGGTGGCCGTGGTAGGCGGCGAGCATGAGCAGCGTGTTGCCGGCGTGGTCCTGCAGGTCGAGCGGCAGCCCGTGGTCGAGGAACGACACGAGGTCGTCGGTGCGGCCCTCACGCGCCATGTCCATGGCCACCGCGACGATCTGCTCCTGCTGCTCCGGGGTCAGCGGCGACTCGCTCATGCCCCAACCCTAGGGCGCGTCCGACGGGCGCCGGTTTCGCGGTCGCACCCGGAGCGTGTTGGATGAGGGCCATGGCCACGACCCTTCTCGGAGACACCACCGTGCTCACCGTCGGCGAGCTGCCGGCCGTGGGCTCGCCCGCACCGGCGTTCACCCTGACCGGCGCCGACCTGCGCGACGACGTCACGCTGTCCACCGGCACGCGCACCGTGCTCAACATCTTTCCCAGCGTCGACACCGGCGTCTGCGCTGCGAGCGTGCGCAGGTTCAACGAGCTCGCGGCCGGCCTCGAGAACGCGACCGTCGTCTGCGTCTCGGCCGACCTGCCCTTCGCGCTGGGCCGCTTCTGCGGTGCCGAGGGCATCGAGGACGTCGTCACGGCGTCCTCGTTCCGCTCGAGCTTCGGCTACGACTACGGCGTGCGGATGGAGAACGGCGGCTTCGCCGGCCTGCTCGCTCGCGCGGTCGTCGTCATCGACGCCGACGGCACCGTGATCCACACCGAGCTCGTGCCGGCCATCGGCCAGGAGCCCGACTACGACGCAGCCGTCGCCGCCCTGGGCTGAGCCGGACCCGGCCCCCTCGCCCCGTCAGGGGGTGTCGTCGTCGACCCAGTCGAGGGTGCGCTGCACGGCCTTCTTCCAGGTGCGGAAGAGGCGCTCACGCTCCGGCTCCGCCAGCCGCGGGCTCCACCGACGGTCCTCGCCCCAGTTCTCGCGGATCTCGTCGGTGCCGGCCCAGTAGCCGACGGCGAGGCCCGCGGCGTAGGCCGCGCCCAGGGCGGTGGTCTCGGCCACGACCGGGCGCACGACGTCGACGCCGAGGATGTCGGCCTGGAACTGCATGAGGGTCTCGTTGACGACCATGCCGCCGTCGACGCGCAGCTCGGTCAGCGGCACGCCGGAGTCGGCGTTCATCGCCTCGAGCACCTCACGGGTCTGAAACGCCGTGGCCTCCAGGGCCGCCCGGGCGATGTGGCCCTTGTTGACGAAGCGCGTCAGCCCGACGAGGGCCCCGCGCGCGTCGGGGCGCCAGTGCGGCGCGAAGAGGCCGGAGAAGGCGGGCACGAAGTAGGCGCCGCCGTTGTCGTCGACGCTCGCGGCGAGCGCCTCGATCTCCTTGGCGTCGTGGATGAGGCCGAGGTTGTCGCGCAGCCACTGCACGAGCGAGCCGGTCACGGCGATCGACCCCTCGAGCGCGTAGACCGGCTTGGCGTCGCCCAGCTGGTAGCAGACGGTCGTCAGCAGGCCGTTCGCCGAGGCGACGATCTCCTCACCGGTGTTGAGCAGCATGAAGTTGCCGGTGCCGTAGGTGTTCTTCGCCGTGCCGACGTCGAGGCAGGCCTGGCCGAAGGTGGCGGCCTGCTGGTCGCCGAGGACGCCCGCGGCGGGCACGTCGATGAGGATGCCGGGCTTGCACGTGCCGTAGACCTCGGAGGACGAGCGGATCTCCGGGAGCATCGCGAGCGGGATGCCGATGGCCGCGGCGGCGTCCGCGTCCCAGTCGAGGGTGCGCAGGTCCATGAGCAGGGTGCGCGAGGCGTTCGTGACGTCGGTGACGTGCATGCCCCCGTCGGCCGCGCCGCCGGTGAGGTTCCAGAGCAGCCAGGTGTCCATCGTGCCGAAGAGCAGCTCACCGGCCTCGGCCCGCTCGCGCGCGCCCTCGACGTGGTCGAGGATCCAGCGGGCCTTGGGGCCGGCGAAGTACGTCGCGAGGGGCAGGCCGGTCACGTCCTTGAACCGGTCGGTGCCGCCGTCGCGGGCCAGCTCGTCGCAGATCGCCTGCGTGCGGGTGTCCTGCCACACGATCGCGTGGTGGACCGGGGTGCCCGTGGCACGGTCCCAGACCACGGTGGTCTCGCGCTGGTTCGTGATGCCGACGGCGGCCACGTGGGTGGCGTTGAGGTTCGCCTTGCCGAGGGCCCCGCCGACGACGAGGCGGGTGTTCTCCCAGATCTCCATCGCGTCGTGCTCGACCCAGCCCGCGCGGGGGAAGATCTGCTGGTGCTCCTGCTGGTCGACGGCCACGACCCGGCCGCTCCGGTCGAAGACCATGGCCCGGGTGCTCGTCGTCCCCTGGTCGATCGCCACGACATGGCTGCGCTGCTGCGTCGGCATGACGAGACCGTACTCGCAAGCCCTCGTGACGGCCTACAGTCGAGGGCATGGCGAGCCGACGCGTCGGGTGCGGCCGAGCCCTCGCGGCAGGGGTGGCGGCGGCCCTGCTGTGCGTGGGCGCCGGCCCGCCGTCCGCGCAGGCGGCGAGCGGAGCCCGTGCCGCCGTCAGCACCGCAATCAGTACCGCCATCGGCAACGGCACCATCGGCGCCATCGGCGCGGTCGCGGTCGCGGCCGTCACGCCGATGCTGGCGCGCCTCGAGGCGGCGGCCGGGTCGGTCGTGGCCTCGCGGCTCGAGCCCGGCGGGCGACCCACCGAGGGTCGCACGGACTGGACGCCACCCAAGGACCTCCGGGTGCCGTCGCTGCCCCCGACCCCGGGCACCGCGGGCGGTCGGGAGCTGACGAAGTACGAGGTCGTCGGCAACGCGTACGCCGCCGCCGTCACCCGGCTGAGCGCCCGGTGCCACCTGCCGTACATGCTCCTCGCCGCCGTCAACGAGGTCGAGTCGAGCTCGCTGCGCGGCCGGATCCTCGATGCCCGGCACCGCGTCGTGCCACCCGTCATCGGCCCGGCCCTGTCGGGCGGCCGCTTCGCCGCGATCCGCGACACCGACGCCGGCCGGCTCGACGGCGACCCCGTCTGGGACCGGGCGGTCGGGCCGATGCAGTTCATCCCGTCGACGTGGCGGATCTGGGGCGCCGACGGCAACGGCGACGGCGTCGCCGACCCGCAGAACGTCGAGGACGCCGTGCTCGCGGCCGGCCGCTACCTCTGCGCGGGCGGGCGCGACCTGTCGCGCCGCGCCGACATGGAGGCGGCGATCCTGTCCTACAACCACTCCCGGCGCTACCTCGACACGGTGCTCGGCCTCTACGACGCCGTCAACGCCGGGCTCGTCGCCGGCCCCTGACGCCCTCCGGGCACCGGCGCGGGCTGCCCTAGCCTTGCGCGGTGACGATCGACGAGCTCCGCGCCCAGCTCCGCACGCCGGAGGGCTTCGCCGCCCGCGTGCGCCCGCCGCACGGGCTGCGCACCACCGGCATCGTCCTGACCGGGGGCGTCCTCGCCCTCGGCGGCATCCCCCTCGTCGTCGGGCGGCAGTGGGAGGCCTGGCCCGGGCTGCTGCTCCTCGTCGCCGGCGGCCTGCTCGTCGTGCTCGCCGGGCTGGCCCGCGAGCGGCTCCTCGCACGCGCGCTCCACGAGGCCTACCTCGACCGGGGCTGGGTCACCGTGCAGGCTCCGACCGGTCTCGTGCGTGGCGACTCCGGCGAGAGCTCGACCGTGCGCCGTGACGCGACCCTGACGCCGGAGCCCCGAGCCGACGAGGTGGACGCCGCCCTGCCCATCGTCCTCGTCGGCGCCCGGGACACCCCGGTCGAGGTCGTGGCCGCCGACGCTCGGTCGCTGCGCGAGCGGGTGCGCACCATGGAGCACGACCGGCTGCAGGACCTGTGCCACCGCGCGGTCGCCCGGGTGGGCGACGACGCCGACCGCGCTACCACGCCGTCGGGTCGTCCGACTCGGCTGGCTAGAGTGGGCACTCTCGGCAGCGACGTGAAGGGGAAGCGATGACCAGCCCAGTGCGCCTCGACGAGGACTACCGGAAGCGGGCGTGGAAGCGCCTGTCCACCAAGCACTTCGACGTGCTCGTCGTCGGCGGCGGCGTGACGGGCGGCGGGGTGGCCCTCGACGCGGCCACCCGTGGGCTCTCGACGGCCCTCGTGGAGCAGCGCGACTTCGGCTCGGGCACGTCGTCGCGCTCGTCGAAGCTCTTCCACGGCGGCCTGCGCTACCTCGAGCAGATGAACTTCGACCTCGTGCGCGAGGCGCTCAAGGAGCGCGAGCTCATGCTGAGCCGCATCGCCCCGCACCTCGTCAAGCCGGTGTCGTTCCTCTACCCGCTCACCAACCGCGGCTGGGAGCGCCCCTACGTCACGGCCGGCCTCACCCTCTACGACTCGATGGGCGGCGCACGCTCGGTGCCCCGGCACAAGCAGCTGACCCGCACCGGCGCGCTCAAGCTCGCTCCGGCCCTGCGGCGCGACGCCCTGACCGGCGGGCTGCTCTACTACGACGCCCAGGCCGACGACGCCCGGCACACCCTGACGACGGTGCGCACGGCCGCCGCCTACGGCGCGACCGTCGTCGCGTCCGCCCGCGTCGTCGAGCTGCTCCGGGCCGGCGAGCGCGTCGTCGGCGCCCTCGTCGAGGACGTCGAGACGGGTGAGCGCACCGAGGTGCGGGCCTCCGTCGTCATCAACTGCACCGGTGTGTGGACCGACGACATCCAGACGATGGCGGGTGGCCGGGGCCGCTTCCACGTGCGCGCGAGCAAGGGCGTGCACATCGTCGTGGCCCGCGACCGGATCAACTCCGAGACCGGCCTCATCCTGCGCACCGAGAAGTCGGTCCTCTTCGTCATCCCGTGGGGCACCCACTGGATCATCGGCACGACCGACACCGACTGGGAGCTCGACCGCGCCCACCCCGCCGCGACCCGCGCCGACATCGACTACATCCTCGAGCACATCAACACCGTGCTCAAGGTGCCGCTGACGCACGACGACATCCAGGGCGTGTACGCCGGCCTGCGCCCCCTGCTCTCCGGAGAGAGCGAGGACACGAGCCAGCTCTCCCGTGAGCACGCGGTCGCGCGCCCCCAGCCCGGGCTCATCTCGATCGCGGGCGGCAAGTACACGACGTACCGCGTCATGGCGGCCGACGCCGTCGACGCGGCCCGGGAGGACGTCGGCGGCGACGTATCCGACAGCGTCACCGAGTTCATCCCGCTCTCGGGCGCCGAGGGCTACGTCGCGCTCGTCAACCAGATCGACCGCCTCGCGCGGCACCAGGACCTGCCGGTCTGGCGGATCACGCACCTGCTCGAGCGCTACGGTTCGCTCGTGCACGAGCTCTTCGCCCTCGCCGAGGACGACCGCTCGCTCTACGAGCCGCTCCCCGGCGCCGAGGAGTACCTCAAGGTCGAGGCGCTGTACGCCGCCACGCACGAGGGAGCGCTGCACCTCGACGACGTGCTCGCGCGCCGCACCCGCATCTCCATCGAGACCCCGAGCCGCGGCGTCGAGAGCGCCCGGGCCGCCGCCGAGATCGTCGCGCCGGCCCTCGGCTGGGACGAGGCGCGCGTCGAGGCCGAGGTGGCCGGCTACGTCGCCCGCGTCGAGGCCGAGCTCGAGTCGCAGAAGGAGCTCGCCGACTCCGAGGCGAACGCCGAGCGGCTGAGCGCCCCCGACGCGCGGCGCATCCCCGTGAGCCGCGCGACCGAGCTGTCCTGAACCCTCGGCCCGCGTGCGGCGCGGGCCGAGGTTCGACAGGAGCCCCGCAGCGGCCGATCCGTTCCTACACTGGCCAGATGACGAGGCGGCGCCCCGCACGCCCAGCACTCCCCGCGCAGTCCGGTGTGCGCGCACTCGTCGTCGCCCTCACCGTCGCGGCGCTCGCGGTGCTCACGGCCTGCGGCACCCCGAACCCGACCGCCCAGGCGCGGCTCGAGGCGCACGGCACGGGCCACGCCGGCACGCAGGAGCCCACCCCGCCGGCCCACTCCGCCGCACCTGCCACGCCCACCGCGCCCACCGCACTGCGCCGCGGCGAGTCGGTGCGCACCGTGACGACCCGCGCCGCCTACACCCCGAAGGCGCCGACGACCGGCACCGACGACTACCACTGCTTCGTGCTCGACCCGGCCGTCACGCGCGACGCCTTCGTCACCGGCTTCGACATCGCGCCCGGTCAGCCCGCCGAGGTGCACCACGTGATCCTCTTCCGGGTGCCGGCCGCCGACGCGGCCCGTGCGCGCGCCAGGGACGCGGAGAGCGGCGGCACGGGCTGGACCTGCTTCGGCGGAGCCGGCCTCGGCGCGGGCGGGGGCCTCGACGACGCGCCGTGGGTCGGGGCGTGGGCACCGGGCGGCCGCGAGAACGTGCTGCCCGCCGACGTCGGCATCCCGGTGGAGAAGGGCTCGCTGCTCGTCATGCAGGTGCACTACAACCTGCGGCACGGCGTCGCGCCCGACCGCACCTCCGTACGGCTGCGGCTCTCGACCTCGGCCGGGCTGGCGCCGCTCGAGACGATGCTCTACCCCGCGCCCGTCGAGCTGCCCTGCCGCCCGGACCGCACCGGTCCGCTCTGCGACCGCGGGGCGGCGGTCGCGGACGTGTCGCAGCGCTTCGGCCCGATGTCGTCGCGCATCGTCAACGGCCTGCTGCTCGTCTGCGACGGCACCCTCCTCCCGGCCCCCGGACCCACCCAGTCGTGCACGCGCAGGGTCGAGCAGGCCGCGACGATCCGGGCCGCGGCCGGGCACATGCACCTGCTCGGCTCGTCGCTGCGGATCGAGCTCGACCCGGGCACCGCCCGCGCCCGCACGCTGCTCGAGATCCCCGTCTGGAACTTCGACGACCAGGGCGCCGTCCCCGTCCCCGCCACCCGCATCCGGCCCGGCGACACGATCCGGGTGACGTGCACGCACGACCAGTCCTGGCGCGACCGGCTGCCCGACCTGCAGGGCCTTCCCGAGCGCTACGTCGTCTGGGGCGAGGGCACGACCGACGAGATGTGCCTCGGACTCCTCAGCGTGACGCGGCCCTGACGCCGGACGGGTCGCGTCGGTGGGGCACACTGACGCCGTGGGAACTGACGTCCTCGTCGTCGGCGGAGCCGGCGTCGACACCATCGTGCGCGTCGCCGCGCTGCCCGTGCCCCTCGCCGACTCGCACGTCGTGCCGCCCATCGAGCTCATGGTGGGTCACACCGGCAGCGGGGTCGCGCTCGGGTGCCACCGCCTCGGGCTCGCGGTGCGCTTCGTCGACGTCATCGGCGACGACCACGAGGGCCGGCTCCTCCTCGACCGGTTCACGGCCGAGGGCCTCCCCTTCGACCACGTCGTGCACGCGAGCGGCACGCGCCGCGCGGTGAACCTCGTCGACGAGGCGGGCACGCGGATGTCGTTCTACGACCCGCGCCACCCCGACGACCTCGCACCCGACCCCGCCCTGTGGCGCGGCATCCTCGCCGGGGGCACCCGGCACGTCCACGCGTCGATCATGCCGTGGACCGTGCGCGCCCTGGAGGACGCGGCGGCGGCGGGTGCCACGACCTCGACCGACCTGCACGACTGGGACGGCCACAACCCGCACCACGTGCCCTTCGCGCGTGCCGCCGACATCGTCTTCGTCTCCGGCTCGCGGCTGCAGGGCATGGAGGACGCGGTCGTCGCCGACGTGCTCGACCGGGGGCGGGCCCGGCTCGTCGTCGTCATGGACGGCGCCCGGGGCAGCCGCGTCACGGTGCGCGACGGCGGCGCCTTCGCCGTGCGCGCCGTCGAGCTCGACGACCGACCCGTCGTGGACTCGAACGGCGCGGGCGACGCCTACGTGTCGGCGTTCCTGCAGGCGTGGCTCGCCGGGGCCGACGCCCGGGAGGCCGCGCGCGCCGGTAGCGTCGCGGGCGCCTGGGCCTGCGGCACCGCCGGCACGCACACGAGCCTCATCGACCGCGACGAGCTCGCGCGCCAACTCGGCTGACGGCTCGGCTGACGGCTCGGGACCAGCGGTGCGTCAGCTCGGGGAGCCCGCGATGTTGACGAGCCAGCCGATGCCGAACCGATCGGTCAGCATGCCGAACTCGTCGCCCCACATCTGCTTCTCGAGCGGCATCATGACTCTGCCGTCCTCGGCGAGCCTGTCCCAGTAGCCGTGCAGCTCCGCACCGTCGTCGCCGCTCAGGCTGACCGAGACGTTGGTACCGGGCTGATAGGGCATCTCGTCGGGGGTGTCCGAGGCCATGATCGTGTAGCCGCTCGGGGTCTCGAGCTGGGCGTGCATGACCCCCTCGGCCCGGGGGCCGGTGTCGCCGAACTCGCCGAAGGTCGACACGGTGAGCTCTCCGCCGAAGACGGACCGGTAGAACTCCATCGCCTCACGCGCGTTGTCCTGGAACCCGATGTAGGGGTTGAGTCGGGATGCCATGGCGGTGCTCCTCTCGTCGGACTGGTCCTCACACGGTAGGACCGCGCGCCGACATCGTTCCCCGATTCGGCGGTGCCGCTCAGTAGGAGCGTCGCGTGCGGGCGGCCCCGCGGGTGGAGCCGAGCGGTGCCTGGGGGCGACCGTCGTCGGTCGGCCCGAGGCCACCCTGGCAGCGGGGGCAGTAGAACATCGTGCGCTCCTGCGGCGCCCGCCCGATCATCGCGACGCGCACCGTCTCGCCGCAGCGCCGGCACGGGCGGCCGCTCCGGGCGTGCACGTAGTGCGCCTCGTCGAGCCGGGTGCTTCCCGTGCTCGTCTGCACCGCGTTGCGGCGGCCGTTGTCGATGAGCCGGTGCGCGCGGGCCACGACCCGCTCGACCGTCTCACGTCCCGCCTCGTCGGCGGGCGTCCACGGGGGCACGCGCTCGAGGAAGAGGGTCTCGGCGCACCACATCGTGCCCACGCCGGCGAGGTTGCGCTGGTCGAGCAGCGCCTCGCCGATCGGGGCGTGGCTGCGCGCGACGTTGTCGACCGCCCGCGCGGCGTCCCAGTCGGGGCCGAGCACGTCGGGCCCCAGGTGCCCGACGAGGTCGCCCTCCCGGGCGGTGGGCACGAGGTCGAGCATGCCGAGGCGCAGCCCGAGCGCGGTCCAGTCGGGCCCGGCGACGAGCGCGCGCAGCTGCGGGTTGCGCCGCCAGCGCGCCGGCAGTCCCGGCGTCGCCTCGATCCGCCACTGGCCCTCCATGCGCAGGTGCGAGTGCAGCGTGAGACCGCCCTCGACGCGGTGGAGCACGTGCTTGCCGCGGCTCACCACCTCGAGGGTCGTGCGGCCGGTGAGGTCGGCCGTCGCGATCTCGGGCCAGCGCAGGTCGGACTCGACGATCTCGCGGCCGGCGAGCGCCTGGTGCAGTCGTGACGCCGTGCGCCAGACCGTGTCTCCCTCGGGCACGCCACCTCCTGATCACCGGTCGTTCACCTCCGCGGTCGCGGGTGCGTCCAGCCTATTCACCCCGCGGCTCTACGTTCGCCGGGTGCGTGAGCTCTCCGTGGTCGTCGTCGTGGGCCCGGCATACGACGTGGGCCCGTGCCTCGCGGCCCTCTCCGCGCAGACCCTGCCGACCGACCGCTTCGAGGTCGTCGTCGTGCGCCACCGCACCGGGGATGCCGCCCCCGCCCTCGGCTCGCCGTCCCCCGTCGACCTCGAGGTCGTGACGTCCCCGTCCGTGGCCATGTCGCGGGCCGCCGCCCGCGCGACGGGCGTGCACCTCGCGCGCGCCCCCTGGGTCACCTTCGTCGACGCCGGCGACGCCGTCTCACCCGACCTGCTCGAGCTGCTCCACGACGCCCGCCACCCCGACCGCGTGGCCGTCGCCGGGCCCCTCCCCGCTGACCTCCCCGCGGACGCGTCGACCGACCGGCTGTCCCCCCTGGCGGCCGACAGCCGGCTCGTCGCGCCCGAGCGGGCGCCCCAGCTGCTCCGGGGCCGCGGCGGCCGGCTCTACCCGAGGGCCTGGCTCGTCGGCGAACCGCTCTCGACCGATCCCGAGCACGCCTCCGACGCGGTGCTCCACGGGCGCCTGCTGAGCCGCTTCGAGCACCGTTTCACCCTGCTCGACCTCAGCCCGGCTGCGCGGGGCGCCCGCTACGACGCCGCCCCCACGGCTTCCCCGGAGCCGGCCGACCACGTCGCGGCCCTCGTGGCGCTGACGCAGGGCACGCAGGCCCACCCGGCCGACCGGAGCGCCCTGACCGACGCCCTCGTGGCCGCCGAGCTCGCCGACCTGAGGGCGCTAGCAGCCACCCCGGGCGTCGACCGCGCGAACGTCGACCGGATGCTCCACGACGCCGGGGTGCTCGGCGTCGTGGGTCCCACCGGCCCGGCGGGCGGCCACGCGCCGGCACCGGGCACGCGCACCGAGGGCCACGCCCTCTTCTTCGCGCCGCCGGCCGGCCCCCGCTCCCTCGTCGTCGTCGCGGGCAACGCCGCCGCGGTCAACGAGCAGGACCGGATGCTGGGGCTGCTCGCTCGGAGCGGCTACGGCATCCGGGTGCTGCACTACCGCGGTCGGCTCACCAAGGGGCTCCGCCGGCTCCCCGAGACCCACCGCGTGGAGGTGCTGCCGAGGTCGGTCGCGCGCGTCGAGGCGGCCGTCGGCCCGACGGCGGCCCGCAGCCGGCGGCTGGCGCTGCGCGCCGTGCAGGAGTCGTTGCGGGTCGGGCGTCGCGTGCTGCCCGAGGTGGTGCCCGCCCGGGTGGCCGGGCCGGCATACGGGCGGGTCGACACGCACGCGGCGAGGTTGCTCGACGGGCCGGGCACACATGTCGTGCTCGACCGTGCGGGGCGCACCCTGCTGCGCACGTGGGGCGACGACCGCCCGGCCGTCGGCGCGACCGAGCTCGCCGCCCTCACCCTCCGCGTCGCCGCCAGCTCGCTGCGCGGTGCGCGCCCCGACGCCCACGCCGCGCGGCGGGCCTCCCGCCTGCTCCGCGCCGACCCCGACCACGCCCGGGCCCTCGTCGATCCCGAGCTCTGGACGATGGTCACCTACCGCCTCCAGCGCGCGGGCCGGCTCGAGGCGTCCGCGCAGCTGCTCGCCGACCGGGAGGCGGTCTTCGGTCCGGCGACCACGCCGCGCTCGCCGGGGCTGGACGCGCTGCAGGCCCTGCTCACCGGCAGCGACGCCGGCGCCGTCGACGTCGTGGGCGCCGCGCGCTCCACCCTCCGCGCGGCCGACGAGGCCTTCGCCGCCGGCGACCTCGACCGGGCGGCCTTCGAGACGACCGTCGCGCTCGACCTGCTCTTCGCCCGACGGCTGCACACCGCGGAGACCCGGTCGCCCCTCGTCAGCGAGCCCGACGCGTTCCTCGATCCCTTGCGCGAGAGCGAGATCGGCCGCCTGCTCGGTCACTCGACGCCGCCACCGCCGTCGCGGAGCACGGCTGCCACCGCTCCGGTCGCGGGCCGGCGGCGGCCGAGGGTGAGCGTCCTCCCCGGCGCCTACCCGAAGTTCTCCGGTGCGGTGGTCGCCGAGCTCGAGGGCCATGCCGACGTCGAGGTGCTCGACCTGTCGGCACGCGACAAGCGCTTCGGCAACACCGGCGTCGACCCGGCGACCGTGCGCGAGCGGCTGCTCACGGCGGCCGGCCACCCGCCCTCCGTCGACCTGGCCACGGCGGAGGCGCTCGGTGCCGACGTCGTCTTCGTCGACTGGGCCGACAAGGGGCTCACGTGGGTGACGCAGGTCGTGCCGTCCGGCACACGCGTCGTGGCGCGGCTGCACGGCGTCGACACCCTGAGTGCCTGGCTGCACACCGCGCAGTGGGAGAAGGTCGACGACGTGATCTTCCCGAGCGACCACCTGCGGCGGGCGGCCGTCGCCACGCTCGGTGGCCGCCTCGACGGCGTGCGCCAGCACGTCGTGGCCAACCCGGTCGACGTGGAGCGCTACGTGCTGCCGAAGGTCGCGTCGGCCCGCACCACCCTCGGCCTCGTGGGCTGGGCCCAGCAGGTCAAGGACCCGCTGTGGGCGCTCGAGGTGCTCGCCACCCTGCGCCGGCACGACCCGGTGTGGAGGCTACGCCTCGTCGGCGCCGACTTCGCCGTCGACGAGCGCAACCCCGTCGAGCGCGAGGCCGCCGCCGCCTTCCGCGAGCGGATGGCCGATCCCCTCGTCGCCGACGGCGTCGACTTCGTCGGCTACACCACGCGACTGCCCGAGCACCTGCGCGAGGTCGGCTGGGCCCTCAGCGCGAGCCGCCGCGAGGGCTTCCACGTCGGACTCGTCGAGATGGCCGCGAGCGGCGCCGTCCCGGTCGTGCGCGACTGGCCGGTGTATGCCGGCATCGGCGGTGCCGGGACCCTCTTCCCCCCGGACTGGGTGACCACCACCCCGGGTGACGCCGCCGAGCGCATCCTGCGGATCGACGCGTCCGGCACGTGGGAGGACGCGTGCGGGCGCACCGTCGACACGGTGCGCGCCCGCTTCAGCGGGACGGACTCAGGTGAGCGCCTTCGACGGATCGTGCTGGGAGAGAGCTGATCCGACGGAGCACCTGCACCGCGGCGCTGACGTGCTCGATGGGTGACCGGAAGTCGAGGGGCTGGGCGTCGAGGGGGCTGCCCTCCTCCACGACACCCCACACCGGGGTGCCGCTGCCGCGGTAGTCGCTCCACTTCGACGGCAGGAACGGGTTGCGCCCGCCCGGCGGGCTCACCGCGTCGTTGACGAGGAGGCAGTCCATGCGCCGCGCCAGCCCGAGGAACTCGAGGTAGCCGACGAAGGGGGCGACGCGCACGGCGTCGGCGAGGCCGCGGGCGACGACGACGTCGTGCAGCTCCTCCGGCTTCGACGTGAAGACGTGCAGCACGACCCGGCACCGCACGTCGTCGGGCAGCAGGGCGAGGGCGTCGAGCACCCCGGTCACCCCGCGGTTGGCGTAGAAGTTGCCGAAGTAGCCGACGTGCCGCCGGTCCGGCTCGAGCCGGACGTCCGACGAGCGGGCCGCGTAGAGCTCCGCGGGCGGCGTCGGGTGCGGGGAGACGACGGCGACCCGCTCGACACGAGCCGCCAGCTCCGCGTCGTGGCAGCCCTCCAGCATCGCGTCGCGCTGGTGCGCGTTGGTGAACATCACCGAGTCGGCCAGCGCGAACGCCGCGACCTCGCACCACTCGAACGCGTTGAGCGACGCGGGGGGCCGGAAGCCGGCGGCCTCCACCGCCGACCGCAGCCGCGCGAGGCTCCGGTCGTCGTGGGCCGGCGCCTCGCGGACGCGTCCGAGCACGTCGTGCGAGAGGGGGTCGGAGAACTCGGCGTCCCAGACGATGCCCGGCCGCACGGTCTTGACGGCGGCCGCGAGGAAGTGCGAGGCGGCGAACTGCGCTCTGCTGTAGAGCGACTCGTACTCCCCCTGCAGATCCTCCCACCGGAGGAGCGTCTCGAGCCCCAGCTGCTGGTAGTCGACGATCGACGCCCAGGAGCTGAAGGCCGTGCGGGACGGCACGGCCGCGTGCCGGCGCACGAGACCGCCACAGAGCCTGACGAGGTCGGGGTCCTGGTGCCGGATGGAGTCCATGGCGTTGCAGATGACGTCGACCGCCTCGCCGCGCGCGTGCACGCGCTTGGCCGCGACGACGGCCGCCGTGTCGCTGTAGGGCGGGAAGCAGTAGGACGCGACGAGGCGCCGGGCCGGGGCTGACATGGTGGATCCCCTTCAGACGGTGACGTGCTCGGTCGGGTCGCCGTGGAAGGCGAGCACTCCGCGCCGGGCGAGCAGCTCGACGTCGGAGATGGGCCAGGTGTGGCCGTCCGGCGTCGAGGCCCGCACCGAGACGAAGTTGAAGCGGTCGGTGGAGTAGACGCGGCCGCCCTCCGCCCGGACGGCGTCGAGGAAGGTCGTGTCGACCCGGCGCGGCAGGTCGGCGAAGCGCACGCGCCTCGCGAGGTCGCGCTCGAGCAGCAGGGTGCCGCCCTGCACGAGGTCGACGTAGCGGTGCTCCGCGTCGGGGAAGCGCAGCAGGGTGGCCCCTGTGGCGGTGAGGTGGGCGTAGTGCGCCCACTTGCCGACGACCGCCGCGTCCGTGTAGTCGAAGGCCCGCACCAGGTCGGCCAGGTAGTTCGGGGCGTAGACGTTGTCGTCGTCCATCTTCGCGACGTAGCGGCCCGACGCGGCCGCGACACCGGCGTTCAGGCACGCCCCGAGCGTCTCGCTCGACGGGCGGGGCACGACGACCACCCGTGCGGGGTCGAGCCCGGCGTCGTCGGCCCGGCGTCGCACCTCGTCGGCCGCCGGCTCGAAGCCGTGGGTGACGAGGACGAGCTCGACGTCGGGGTGCGCCTGCGCACCCGTGAAGTCGAGCACGTGCCCGACCTGGCCGGGGCGCATCGTCGGCACGACGACCGAGATCGACCGGTCCCGCGGCTGCGTCGTGATGCCGACCGCCGTCAGCACCGTGTCGACCCGGTGGCCGTAGGTGTGGGCGTCGAGCACCCTCCGGTGCGCCCGCAGCCCGAGCCGGTCGCGGTAGTCCTCGTGCTGCAGCAGCGCCCGCAGCTCGCGCTCGGTCTCCGCCGCGTCGCGCGTGACGCGCACCGTGTCGCCGAAGAACGGCTCGATCGCGGCCGCCGGCCCCGAGAGCACCGGGGTCTGGGCGGCCGACAGCTCGAAGAGCCGTCGCGCGCACATCGTCGGCGACTCCGTCACCGAGTTGACGTTGAGGAAGACCTTGTACGCCGTGTAGGTGCCGAGCAGCCGACGGTAGGGCAGGCTCCCGACGAGGGCACCGGCATACCGCCTCGGGAACTGGTAGCGGGCGTCGCGCCCGGCCAGGCGCGAGAACACCTCGAGCCCCAGGGGCACGGCCGGCTCGAGCACGAACTCCATCTGCCGGCGACGCTCGTCGTGCTTGTCGGCGAAGTAGCTGCCGGCGAAGGCCACCTCGCGCGTGCGCCCCGCGCCGTGCCGCACGGGTGTGTGGATGCGCGGCTGGGCCCCGAACGGCAGCAACGCGACCCGGTCGTGGCCGAGGTCACGGCGGTAGTCGGGGATGCGTCCGGCGTCGACGGTGAAGACGTGGTCGAAGAGGCGCGCGGTCTCGAGGAAGAGCGCGTAGTTCGGCGGATCCTCCTTGTTCCAGAAGACCGTCGGCACCCCGTCGGCGCGACAGCGCCCGACGAGGGCGCGCAGCTGCTGCGACGGACCGTCGTCACCGGTCATGGCGAGGCGCCAGGCGCCGTCGTTGCCGTTCCAGGCCGACTCGACGAACAGGAGGTCGACCGGAGTGGCGGCCAGCTCGTCGCGCCAGCCGGTGGGCGTGACCGCGAGCTGGCTCCACTCGTAGCCGAGTGCGAGGCCCGAGAAGTCGTCGAGCACGACGGCCGCGGTCACCCCCGGCCGGGCGACCGGCCCCTCGGGGACCTCGGCCGGCGGCACGTCGACGCGCAGTCGGGCCGACCGCACCCGGGGCAGGCGCCGGTGCAGCTCGGCGCGCACCTTGCGGGGCAGGGCACTGCGCGCCTGGGGGTCGCGCGCCGCCCGGGTCGCCGCGAGCCGCGCCCGGTCGAGGTGGGAGACCAGTCGCTGCCGGGTGTTCACAAACTTCTCTCTCTGTTCGACTTCTGTTCCGCCTCAGCGGGTTCGCCGTTCGGGGGGCACCTGAAACGTTCGGTGCGTGACCTCCCGACTCGGCGCCAGTGTGGCATTCGCGCTCGGCGCCCTCGGACCCCGAAGTGCAACGGGAAGCCGAACACTTGGTGACGTCCCGGCCACGGCCGCCCTGCTCGTCGCGAACCTCCCCGTCGCGGCGTGCGTGGCCCGTGCCCACGTGACCCGCAACCCGTGGCAGGCCGCCTGGGTCGGCACCCGGGCACTGCCCATCGGGGTGCGGCGCGCGCTGAGCGCCCGCTCGCGCGGGCCCCTCGCCGTCGTCGCCGCCGCCGCGGCGGGGCAGGGTGACCTCGCGCGCCGACGGCTCGGCGACGAGCTGCGCGGCGCGGGCCCCCGGCGCACGCAGCACCTGCTCGCCGCCGCGGCCGCGACCGGCCAGTGGACGCGCCTCGCCGCGTCACCGAGCTCGCCGGTGCCGGCATCCGTACCGGTGCGCGGGTCGGCCGCCGCCTACCTCGCCCACGCGGCCGGCGACGTCGGTGCCGCGGAGCGCGCGCTCGACGGTGCCCGCAGCCCGGTGGCCCGGGCGCACCGGCGCTGGCTCGCCGGCGAGCACGCCGTGCTGACCGGGGCAGCGCTCGACGTGCTGCGCCCGGACCGCCCGGCGCCCACCCCGACGTCCACCACGTCCGGCCACACCCTCGCCGTCGTGCACGTCGTGACGAACGCGCTGCCCGAGGTGCAGGCGGGCTACACGGTGCGCACCCAGGGCATCGTGGCCGCGCAGCGGGCGGCGGGCACCAATGCACACGTGTGCACCCCGCCCGGGTTCCCCGTCGCCGCAGGCCATCTCGGGGCGACCGGCTTCACCAGCCTCGCGGGGGTGCCCTACCACCGCGACCTGCGCCGAGGTCGCCGGCTCGACCGCCCGGACGCGCTCCTCGCGGCGTATGCCGACACCGTGGCCACGCTCGGACGTGCGGTCGGCGCCGACGTGGTCCACGCCCACTCCAAGCACCTCAACGCCCAGGCCGCCCTGCTCGCCGGCAGCCGGCTCGGGGTGCCGGTGGTCTACGAGGCACGCGGCTTCCTCGAGGACACGTGGCGCAGCCGCGGGGGTGACCCGGCGTCGGACTTCTACCGCTGGACGCGGTCGACCGAGACGCGCTGCCTGGGCCTCGCCGACGCGGTCGTCACCCTCTCGCAGAGCATGCGGGGCGCGATCGTCGACCGCGGGGTCTCCCCCGCCGCCGTGCACGTCGTCGGCAACGCGGTACCGGACGCGCACCTCACCGACCCGACCGACCGGGCGGGCGTGCGGGCCGCGCTCGACGTGCGTCCCGACGACGTCGTCGTCGGCACCGTGTCGACGCTCAACGACTACGAAGGCATCGACGTGCTCGTCGAGGCGGGTGGGCTGCTCGACGACCCACGCCTCGTCGTCCTCGTCGTCGGCGACGGCCCGGCCCGCGGGCGGCTCGCCCGGCGGGCGACGGAGCTGCGCCGCTCGGGCAACCGCACGCGCTTCGTGCTGACGGGGGCCGTGCCGCACGAGCGCAGCCGCGACCACCACGCCGCCATCGACGTCTTCTGCGTGCCCCGGCGCCGCACGGCCGTGACCGCGGTCGTGCCACCGCTCAAGCCCGTGGAGGCCATGGGCCTGAGGCGACCCGTCGTCGTGAGCGACCTGCCACCGCTGCGCGAGCTGGTCACCGCCGACCGGGGGCTCGTCGTGCCGTGCGGCGACGCCGACGCCCTCGCCGAGGCGCTGCGCGCGCTCGCCGCCGACCCCGACCGGCGCGCCCGCCTCGGGGCACGGGGTCGCGACCACGTCGCGCAGGAGCGCACGTGGTCGAGGGCGGCCACGGCATACGGGAGGATCTACGAGCAGGTGCGGACGGCGACGACATGAGCAACCGGACCACCGACACGACGACCCGGGCCGACGCCCCGGTGGACGGCACGCCGCCGCCCGCGCCACCACTGACGGCCGCGCAGGCCGAGGCCCTCGCGCGCCGCGCCGGGCTCGAGGAGCTCGGCGTGCGACCGGGACTCGGCGGTCACCTGCGCGAGATCTGGGGCTACCGGCACCTCGTCTGGCACCTCTCGACGGCACAGGCCTGGGCGGCGAACGCGAACAACCACCTCGGCCAGCTGTGGGCGGTCATCAACCCGCTGCTGCTCGTCGGGTCGTACTACCTGATCTTCGGGCTGCTGCTCAGGACCCGCGGGGGCACCGAGAACTACATCGCGTTCCTCACCATCGGCATCTTCGTCTTCGGCTACTCCTCGAGCGCCATCATCGCGGGCTCGCGCGCCGTCGTCGGGCAGATCGGGCTCGTGCGGGCCCTGCGCTTCCCCCGCGCCGTGCTGCCGATCTCGGTGACGCTGACGCAGCTGCTCGTGACGATGCCGGCGTTCGCCGTGCTGCTCGTCCTCATCCCCCTGACCGGCGAGCCGTTCTCGTTCCACTGGCTGCTCTTCCCGGTCTCGCTGCTCCTGCAGACGCTCATCAACCTCGGGCTCGCCTTCTTCCTGGCCCGCGTCGTCAACGCGGCCCGCGACGCCGCCAACCTCGTGCCCGTCGGCGTCCGGCTCGCCCGCTACGTCTCGGGGGTCTTCTTCAGCATCCCGCACTACGCCGGGCACGGGCTCGTCAGCGCGCTCCTGCTCTACCAGCCGCTCGCCGTCAGCATGACGACCGCCCGCGAGGCGCTCATGGACCAGTACGCCCTCACCTGGGGCAGCTGGGTGGCGGCCGCCCTCTGGGGCGTCGGCCTCTGCACGGCCGGGCTCGTCTTCTTCTGGCGCGGGGAGGGTCGCTATGGGAGCAACTGACGCCATGGCACCGGGCACGCCGAGCGTGGTCTGCTCGGGACTCGACATCGTCTACTCCGTCTTCGGCGCGAAGCAGAATGGCACCGACACCGGCGGCGAGTTGCCGCTCGTCGAGCGCCTGCTCACGAGACGCAACCCGGTCAGCACGGTGCGCAAGGTGCATGCCGTCAAGGACGTCTCGTTCGTCGTCAACCACGGCGAGGCCGTCGGCATCATCGGGCGCAACGGCTCGGGCAAGAGCACGCTGCTGCGGGCCGTCGCCGGGCTCATCCCGCCGACGAACGGCCGGGTGTGGGCCGCCGGGCGGCCGTCGCTGCTCGGTGTCAACGCCGTGCTGCTGACGGGCCTCACCGGCGCCAAGAACGTCATGATCGGCGGCCTCGCGCTGGGGCTGACCCCTCGTCAGGTGCGCGAGCGCTACGACGACATCGTCGATTTCTCCGGCATCGGCGACTTCGTCGACCTGCCGATGAGCGCCTACTCCTCGGGCATGGGCGCGCGGCTGCGCTTCGCCATCTCGACCGCCGCCGCCCCCGACATCCTCATGATCGACGAGGCGCTCGCCACCGGCGACGCGGAGTTCCAGGCCCGCAGCCGCGACCGCATGGCCGAGATCCGCCGCGGCGCGAGCACCCTCTTCCTCGTCAGCCACAGCAACGCCGCGATCCGCGAGTCGTGCGAGCGGGTGCTGTGGATGGACCGCGGCCGCCTCGTCATGGACGGCCCCACCGACGAGGTCGTGCGCGCCTACGAGCAGTCCCACCGGAAGGCCCACCCATGATCCCGTACCGCGTGCTCGTCGTCACCGTCGTGCACCACCCCGAGGACGCCCGCATCCGCGCGCGCCAGATCGGGGCGCTCCTCGAGGCCGGGGTGCGGGTCACGTATGCCGCTCCCTTCGCCGCGCACGGGCTCGACCTTCCCGACGTGGCGGGGCTGCACCCGGTCGACCTGCCGCACGCCGCCGGGCGGTCACGCGCCGACGCCTTCCGGGCCGCCCGGCGGCTGCTCGCGCGCGAGGCGCCCCGGCACGACGTGGCGCTCGTGCACGACCCGGAGCTCGTCGCCGCCGTGGCCGGGCTGCGCCTGACGAACCTCGTCTGGGACGTGCACGAGGACACCGCCGCCGCGATCGAGGCCAAGCCGTGGGTGCCGGACCGGGCCCGCCGCCCCCTGGCGCGCGCCGCGCGCGCCATCGAGCGGCACGCCGAGCGGCACCACGACGTCATCCTCGCCGAGCACGCCTACGCCGAGCGGTTCGAGCGGCAGCACGTCGTCGTGCCCAACACCGTCCGGGTGCCGTCGGACCCGCCGCCGCCCGGCTCGTCGCGGGCCGTCTACCTCGGCTCGCTGACGATGGCCCGCGGCGCCTCCACCCTGCTGCAGGCCGGACGCCTGCTGACGGTGGCCACGCGGGGTGAGGTCAAGGTCGAGATCATCGGCTCGGCGCGCGACGCCCGCACGGCCGACACGCTGAGCTGGGGCGTCAAGTGCGGCCACGTGCGCCACCACGGCTTCGTGCCCAGCGCCCGGGCGCTGCCGATGCTCGACGGCGCGCTCGCCGGCCTCTCGCTCCTCGAGGACCGGCCCAACTACCGCCACTCGATGCCCACGAAGGTGCTCGAGTACATGGCGCACGGGCTGCCCGTCGTCACGACGCCCCTGCCCCTGGCCGCCGACCTCGTCGAGCGGGCCGGCTGCGGCATCGTCGTCCCCTTCGACGACGCGGAGGCCACGGCCGCCGCGCTCGTCGAGCTCGCCCGCGACCCGGAGCGGCGCGCCGCGCTGGGCCGGGCGGGGCACGCCTACGCGCGGCGGCACTACGACTGGAACGTCATCGGCCGGGACTTCGTGCAGCACGTCACCGAGCTCGCCCGTCGGCGGCGCGAGCACGAGCACGCCGCGCACGGCTCGGGCGCTGCCGACCGTCGCGGGCTCGCCTACGAGGGCTCGTGAGCGAGGCGTCACCGGCCGGGGCGCGACACGATGCCGTCGTCGTGGGCCTCGGCTACGTCGGCCTGCCGATCGCGCAGGCCGCGGTGCGGGCGGGGCTCGACGTGGTCGGTCTGGACACGAGCGAGGCCGTGGTCGCTGCCATCTCGGCTGCGCGATCGCACGTCGACGACCTCACCGACGACGACGTGGCGGCGATGCTCACCGCCGGCTTCTCGGCGACGACCGACCCGGCGTGCCTCGCCCACGCCGACGTCGTCGTCGTCTGTGTGCCCACCCCGCTCGGCCACGACGGCGCGCCCGACCTCACGGCGGTCCTGCACGCGGTCGGCGCCGTGGCCGACCGGCTGCGCCCGGGCACCGTCGTCGTGCTCGAGTCGACGACCTACCCCGGCACGACCGACGAGGTCGTGCGCCCCCTCCTCGAGGCGGGTGGCCTGCGCGCGGGCGTCGACTTCCACCTCGCGTTCTCGCCCGAGCGCGTCGACCCCGGCAACCCCGTGCACGGGATCGCCAACACCCCCAAGGTGGTCGGTGGCCACACACCCGGCTGCACCGCTGCCGCGGGCGCCTTCTACGCGCGCTTCGTCGACACCGTCGTGCCGACGAGCGGGACGCGCGAGGCGGAGACGGCGAAGCTGCTGGAGAACACCTACCGCCACATCAACATCGCGCTCGTCAACGAGATGGCGCGCTTCTGCCACGACCTCGACATCGACCTGTGGGAGGTCATCGCGGCCGCGCGCACGAAACCCTTCGGGTTCCAGGCGTTCTACCCCGGGCCCGGGGTCGGCGGGCACTGCATCCCCATCGACCCGAACTACCTGTCGCACAACGTGCGCACCCGGCTCGGCTACCCGTTCCGCTTCGTCGAGCTCGCGCAGGAGATCAACGCCTCGATGCCGGCCTACGTCGTGCGCCGCGCGCAGGACGCGCTCAACGAGGACGCCACGGCCCTGCGCGGCGCACGGGTGCTCCTGCTCGGCATCACCTACAAGGCCGACATCGCCGACCAGCGGGAGTCGCCCGCCGTCCCCGTCGCACGCCGCCTGCTCGACCAGGGCGCGTGCGTCACCTTCCACGACCCGCTCGTCGGGTGGTGGCACGAGCTGGAGGTCGAGCTCGGCGACGCCGCCGCGTCGGTGACCGACCTCGGGCACGCGGTCGACGCGGCCGACCTCGTCGTCCTCCTGCAGCACCACCGGTCGTATGCCGTCGACGACCTCGCCGCCCGGTCGCGCCGGTTCCTCGACACCCGGGGCGTGGTCACACCGGGTGAGCGGTCAGAACGCCTCTGAGCCGCCGCCGGTCGAGCGGTGAGGGCCGCCGGTCGAGGCGGGCCTCGAGCAACGCCGCGGCCGCGCCGAGCTGGCCGTCGTGGACGAGGAAGAAGAGCAGCGAGTCCTCGACGACCTCCCGCTGCGCGGCCGAGCCACCGACGCGGACGAGGAGGGGGAGCACGTCCGTCAGGAGGGTCGCGGCCACGCCCCACCGCTCGTCGAGCGCCGCGAGGAGGGAATCGCACACGGTGGTGACGACCCGGCGCACGGTGCCGTCGGCGGCCGCGAGGCAGTGGGCGCGCAGGGTCCGGAGGGCCGCCGCGTCGCCGGCGCCGGCGAGGGCGAGCGCGGCGTGCAGTGCGACGAACGGCGTCTCCGGGGCGGCGAGCAGCGCCGGCTCGACGGCGGAGAGAACCGGACGGACGGGCGGCGCGGCGGCCTCGCCGTCGAAGGCGGCCGGTCCCCCGTGGCCGTCCGCGACGGCGGCGTCCCAGCCCGCCGTCGTCACGCGCCAGCGCCAGAGGAGCGACGCCGAGTCGACGAGGGCGCGCACCCCGGTCACCGTCGGCGGGGCGAGCTGGGAGTAGTAGCGCGCCCGCACCGCCTCGGTGTCACCGAGCACGAGCTCGTGCAGCGCGGCGTGCCACGAGAAGTGGGCGCGGTGGCTCGCCGACCGGCCGCTCTCGCGCACCCAGTGGTCGAGCCAGACGAGCCCGTCCTCGTGCTGGCCCGTCTCGTACATGACGTGCGAGAGCGCGTGCACGGCGTGCCCCGACGACGGCTCGCACGACAAGGCGCTCTCGGCCAGCAGGCCGGCCTCGTCGAAGCGCCCCTGGTCCTGCCGCGTGAAGGCGAGCAGCGAGATGTACCACCAGTGGTCGCCGTACGCGGGCGCCAGTCCCTCGACGAGCTCCCACGCCTCCTGCTGCACGTCGGTGACGCCGGAGAACGCGATGGTGGGCACGGCGGCCGACACGGCGAGCACGTCACGGGGGTGGGCCGCGATGTGGCTCATGAGCGCCTGGGTTCCCGCACCGTGCACGTCGTGGACCCGACGCGTGACGACGTCCACGAGACTGGACTCGCGGGCGTCGCCCCGGACCCGCACCGCCTCCTGCGCCGCGCGCAGGCTGGACGCGACGTCGGCGTCCCCGCCGGCTTCGTGGCCGAGCAGGGCCCGGGCCGCGTGCGCGAGCGCGAAGCCGGGGTCGAGCTCGGCCGCCTGGCGCAGCAGGTCGTCGCCACCGGCCTGCAGCCGCATGACGCGCTCGAGCCCGGCGTTGTAGGCGGTGGCGGCCTCGGCCGTCGTCGAGATCGGGAGCCCGAGCGGGTCACGGGGCCGCGCCACCGGGTGGCGCCCGCTCACGAGGCGCCCGTCGGCGAGGCGACGGGGCTGGGGCGCGACGGCGTCGAGCACCGCCGCACCGACCGCCCGGGCCTGCGCCCGGATCTCCGGCACGGCCGTCGACTCCCACAGCTCGCCGCGACGCAGGGCACCGAGCGTCCAGATCGGCGCCTCCGTCGTGCCCACCGAGTCGACGAGCCGGCCTGCAGCCGTGCGGAACCCCATCCCGCCCGTGGCGGGCGTCGCGGCCGCCGCACCCCCACGCGTCCGGAGCAGGTCGTCGACGAGCGGGTCGCCGAGCGCCCGGACGTCGGCCTGCGGGCCCGTGCAGTTGACGACCCAGCCGACCTTGGCGCTCGTACCGTCCGACAGGAGGACCTCGAGCCCGCCCCGGGCCAGCGGCGTGACGTCGACGACCTCGGCGGCCCCGACGTGCAGGCGCCCAGCGGAACGCAGTCGGGCGAGCGCCCGGCCGCTCGAGGGAGCCATGCGGTGCCGCACGACGTTCCAGTCGGCCGCGTCGGTCGCGAGGAACTCCAGCCGGTCCGACTCGCTGAGCCGGTCCCACAGCGCGGAGACCTGGAAGCGCAGACCGTCGACGGCCGGCCGCCAGTCGCCCGTCGCCTCCGCCACCCGGGCGACGTGCGCCGCGACCTGCTCGCGCAGCTCCCCGAGGCCGCTACCCCAGTCGGCCACGTCAGGGATCGCGGCGAGCTTCGGGTCGTCGCTGTGGACCTCCGGGAGGCGACCTCGCCGCGAGACGGCGCGCACGCGGCGGTCGGCGCGGGCATCGCCCGCGGTGAGGGAGAGCACGACGTCGACCATCGTCAGGCCGGTGCCCACGACGAGCACGTCGGGCGGCCCGGCGTGGTCCCGGCGCACGACGTCGATCGCGCCGGGGAGCCACGGGTCCGGCACGTAGAAGGGCGAGCTCCGCAGCGCCTCCGGGGCCCAGCGCGACCCGACCGCCGGGAGTCCCGTCGCGACGACGACCGCGTCGGCGCGCAGCTCGCCGCCGTCGGCGGTCGTGACGAGCGCCCCCGACGCGGTGCGCCGCACCGAGACGGCACGGCGGCGGCGGTGCGCGAGCGTGACGAGCCCGTAGGTGGAGGCGACGGCGTCGGTCAGCGTGTCGTCGAGGTAGAGGGCGAACTGGCGGCGCGGGACGAAGGTGGCGCCGGAACCCTCCCACGACGGGTCCTGCCGGCCGAGCCACGCGACGAAGTGGCCCGGGTCCTCGGGGATCGCGCTCATCCCGGAGGCGACGACGTTGAGCAGGTGCCCGTCGTCGGCGGTGCCGAAGGCGACCCCGCGCCCCCACCGGTCCGCCGGGTCGAGCAGGACGACGTCGACGGCCGTGGCGCGACGCCCGGCCGTGCGCACGAGGTGGATCGCCGCCAGGGTGCCGGCGGCGCCGGCCCCGAGGACGGCCACGGTCGGTCGGGTGGAGCGGGTCGGGTCGGTCGGGTGGGCTGGTCGCATCGCGTCCTCCTGCGCTCTCGCGGGTGCCGGGACCTTAAACCTACTGATGAGATAGGAGTTCGGGGCCCGAATCGCGGACACGGCCGTGCGCGGGCAAAGTCACGTGACTTTCCGACGGTGCGTCAAAAAGTCGCGCCAAAAGCATTCGGCGGCGGAAATCACCGTGCTAGGTTCGGCCGGTCGCACGGGGGAAACGCGCGACATCCGCGTCGAAGAATCGCGCGGACAGGGGTTTGACCAAGGGGATGGGGATTCATTTCATGCTGCCCAAGAACAACCGTCGCGCTCGCCTCGCCGTCGGAGCGGGATCGCTCGTGCTCGTCGCCGCGGGGCTCGTCGGCTCGGTGGGCGGGTCGCTCGCCTACTTCACCGACAGCCAGGCGGGGTCCCTGACGGGATCGATCGGCTCGATCAAGGGCCAGACGAACACGAACACGCTGGCCTACACCAACCTGCTGCCGGGCGAGGTGCAGACGGTCGACGCCAAGGTGACGAACACCGGCCTCAACAACCAGGACGTCTGGGTCGTGTTCGACAACGCCGACGCGCTCCACGCGCTCAACAACCTCGGCACCTACGGCGAGTTCCACATCGCCGCAAACGGATCCGCGAAGTTCGACTCCGCGAACCTCAACGACCGTCTCTCCACCTGCGGCCCCTTCAGCCCCGACGGGTGCTGGCCGGTGCCGCAGAAGGTCAAGCTCGCGAGCAACGTGCCGCCGACCGGCACGGTGACCTACTCGTTCGGCTTCGGCTACGCCGGCAAGCTCCAGGGCCAGTCGGCCGAGGGTGGCGGCGCGTGGAACGCGTACCCGCTCGGCGCGCCGACCGCGAGCGGCCTGCCGTACAAGATCGTCGAGACGCAGGTCGGCCAGCAGCCGTGACCTGAGGGTCAGCCGTGGGATGCGGCGCCGGCGCCGCTGGTCGCCGCACCCCACGGACGGCCCCGTGAGGCAATAAGACATAAAGGACGAAAAAGGACAACGGAAATCACCAGGGAATGCGCATGAGGAAAGCGTTCGCCTTTCTCGCGGCGGGCCTGCTGGTCGCGCTCGCGACCGGGTTGGGAATGCTGGTGGGCGGCCACCTCGGATACCAGGCCTTCGTCATCCGCACCGGCTCGATGAAGCCGACGATCCCGCCCCAGAGCCTCGTCGTCGTCGAGAAGGGCCACTACGAGGTAGGCCAGGTCGTCTCGTTCGTCAAGGACGGGTCGGTCGTCTCGCACCGCCTCGTCGAGCGACTCGCGGACGGGAGCTTCACGACGAAGGGGGACGCCAACGCCGTCGCCGACACGAGCCCCGTGCAGCCGGCCCAGATCGTCGGCGGCGTCGTGTCGCACGTCGACCGGCTCGGGTTCTGGGTCGTCTGGCTGCGCAACCCGCTCACCCTGGTCAGCCTGGCGCTGCTGGGCGTCTTCCTCTGGGCCGTCGTCCCGCTGCTCTTCGGCGACCCGGATCAGTTGAGCTTGCGGGTGCCCTCGGGCAGCCCGCCGCCGGCGTAGACGTCCTCCGCGAGCGAGGCCAGGGCGGTCAGGGCCACGTTCTGGCTCCACGGGCCGTAGGACACGCGCGCGACCCCGAGGCGCTGCAGCGTCGCGAGGTCGAGCGAGCCCGGGACGCCGATGACGTTGACCTTCTGCGGACCGAGCTCCTCGACGAGGCGGGCCACCGCCCCTTCGTCGAGCAGGCCCGGGACGAAGAAGGTCGAGGCCCCGGCGTCGAGGTAGGCGCGGCCCCGCTCGACGGCGTCGTCCAGGACGTCGCCGGGGTCGCGGTCACCGGCCTTGACGAAGGCGTCGGTGCGCGCGTTGAGCACGAACGGGATGCCGGCCCGCTCGCCGGCCGCCACCGCCGCCTCGACCGCCCGCACGGCATCCGGCAGGGGCTTGAGCTGGTCCTCGAGGTTGGCGCCGACGATCCCGACGTCGATGGCGCGGGCCACCGTCTCGCCGGCGTCGCCGTAGCCGGCCTCGAGGTCGGCCGTGACGGGCAGGTCGACGGCGGCGGCGATGCGCCCGACGGCCTCGATCATGAGGTCGCGCGGGATCTGCTCGCCGTCGGGGTAGCCGTAGGCCGCCGAGATCGAGTGGCTCGCCGTCGCGAGCGCCCGGGTGCCCGGGGTGTCGGCGACGACCCGGGCCGTGATGACGTCCCACACGTTGACGACGAGCAGCAGCTCGGGGTCGCGGTGGAGGCGCTGGAGCTCGTGGGCCTTGGCTGCGGTGTCCATCTCGGGTCCTCTCGTCGGGCGCGGGGTCGTCGTCGACATACCCGCCCGCGCCGTACCGGCCCTGGCTACCGGCCCGGGCTACCGGCCCGGGCTAGCGGCGCAGGCGCAGGCCGCGCGGCGTCATGTGGAAGCCGGCCTGCGAGAGCGCCTGCACGAGCGGGTGGTCGGAGCCGAGCACCGAGGCACCGTCGGCCTTCTCGACGGTGAGGCGCCCGAGCGCCCCCTCGCGGACCGCCAGCGCCAGCGCGTCGGCCGCGGCCTGCAGGTGCTCAGGGTCGTCGGACCAGCAGAGCATCGTCTTGCCGCCGCGCTCGACGTAGAGCACGAGCTCACCGTCGACGACGACGACGAGGGCGCCGGCCTTCCGGCCGGGCTGGTGTCCCTTGCGCCGTGCGGCCTTGGGCGTGGTGCCGTCGGCCGCAGGCTCCTCCTCGTCGGCGGCGTCGGTCAGGCCCCGCTCGGGCCAGCCGATGGCGGCGCCGTACGGGTTGGCCGGGTCGCTCGCGGCGAGCACGAGCGCGGGCGGGCCGGTGCGGTCCCGACCGGGCTCGGCGTCCTGCGAGCCGGGCCCGGAACCCGATCCGGGCAGCCGCGACATCGACCGGAGCCGGTCGACGGCGCCCGTCGAGGCGAACTGCGAGGCCCCGAGGCCCTCGACGAAGTAGCCGCGGCGCACCTTGCCGGCCTCCTCGGCCGCGGCGAGCACCCGGTAGACGGCGGCGAACCCGCCGGGCACGTCCTCGGTGACGACCGATCCGCGCGTCAGCACGCCGTAGCGGTCGAGCAGCAGCTCGGCGTTGGTGACCGCCCGCACCGTCGGGTCGGTCTCCGCGGGCGGCAGCGCCGTCCAGCGCCCCACGCCCGTGGACGGCCCGGACCCCGAGGCCCGTCCGGCCGCGAGCGCCTTGCCCGTCGCCGCCTCCTCGGCCGCCTCCACCTGCGCCGGGCTCGAACCGGCGAGCGGGCCCCGCAGCGAACCGAAGCGGCCGAGCGACCCGCGCCGGCCGGCATACCGGCTCGCCCGGGGGCCGGAGGTGGTGCGCTTGTGCGCGGTGCGACCGCCCGCGAGCAGGGCCCGCAGCGGCGCGATGGTGTCGTTCGTGACGCGGCCCGACCAGAGCAGCGACCACAGGGCGTCGTTCAGCTCGGTGTCGCCGAGGCCGACGCGGGTCGAGAGCGCCCGGAAGAAGTACGCGCCGCCGCCCTCGAGCGCGTCGAGCACGGCCTGCTCGTCGTCGGTGAGGTCGACGACCTCGGGGGGCGTCAGCGTCAGGTGCGCGGCGTCCGCGAGGTGCAGGCTGACCCAGCCGTCGTCGCCCGGCAGCGAACCGTGGCCGCGCCAGACGACCTCGCCGGAGCTCATCACCTCGTCGAGCAGGGCCGGGCGGTAGTCGGCGACCCGGGCCGGCAGCACCAGCGACTCGAGCGCGCTGGCCGGCACCTCGGCGCCCGTCAGCTGCTCGACGGCCCGCAGCAGGCCCTCGCGCCCGCGCAGCCCGCCGCCGACGCCCTGCCACTGCGGGAGGAAGCGCGCGAGGTCGGCCTGGTCGACCGGCTCGACCTCGTGCCGCAGCGCGGCGAGCGAGCGTCGCCGCAGCAGGCGCAGCACCTCGGCGTCGCAGAACTCCGGGCCGTGGCCCCCACCGTTCTCGGTGGGCAGCAGCTCGCCCTCGACGACCCGACCGGCCGAGACGAGGCGGCGCAGCGCGTCGTGCACGACGGCGGGGCCGAGACCCCACCAGGCCGCGACGGTCTGCACGGCGAAGGGCCCGTGGGTGCGGGCGAAGCGGGCCACGAGGTCGGCGAGGGGGTCGGGCACCGGCTCGAGGAACGCCTGCGGCACCCCGACGGGCAGGGCCGTGCCGAGCGCGTCGCGCAGCCGGGCGGCGTCCTCGATCGCGGCCCAGCGGGCGTCGCCCCCGACCCGTACCGCGATGACGCGGCGGGCGGCCTCGAGCTCGGCGAGCGCGGCCTCGACCGCAGCCGGCTCGAAGCCCTCGGCCGTGCGGGCGACCACGTCACCCAGCGACAGCGGACCGAGCACCCGGAGCAGGTCGGCCACGTCCTCCGCGTCGCGCGCCCCGCGCTCGGGCGTCAGCCGCTGCAGCTCGGCCTCGGTGCGAGCCACGGCCTCCGGGTCGAGCAGGTCGCGCAGGGCGAGCGCCTCGCCCTGGCCGAGCAGCTCGGACAGGAGCGAGGGGTCGAGCGCGAGGGCGGCCGCCCGCCGTTCGGCGAGCGGGGAGTCGCCCTCGTAGAGGTACTGCGCGACGTAGCCGAAGACGAGCGACTTCGCGAAGGGGCTCGGCTGGTGCGACTCGACGTCGACGACCTTGACCGCGCGCGAGCGGATGTCGCCCATGAGCGCGACGAGACCCGGCACGTCGAAGACGTCCTGGACGCACTCGCGCACGGCCTCGAGCACGATGGGGAAGCTCGGGTACTGGCTCGCGACCTCGAGCAGCTGCGCGGCCCGCTGCCGCTGCTGCCAGAGCGGCTGGCGGCGGTCGGGCCGGCGCCGGGGCAGGAGCAGGGCACGAGCCGCGCACTCCCTGAACCGCGCTGCGAACAGGGCCGATCCGCCGATCTCCTGCGTGACGAGCGCGCTCACCTCCTCGGGCTCGAGGGTGACGAGCTCGACGAGCTGCTGGCCCACGGCCGCGCCGTCGTCGAACTCGAGGTCGGGCAGCCGGAAGACGATGCCGTCGTCGCCGTGCATGGCCTGGACGTCGATGCCGAACCGCTCGCGCATGCGGGCGGCCACGCAGAGCGCCCACGGCGCGTGCACCTGGCCACCGAAGGGCGAGAGCACGGCGACGCGCCAGTCGCCGATCTCGTCGCGGAAGCGCTCGACGACGATGGTGCGGTCGTCGGGGACGTGCCGCGTCGCCTCCTTCTGCTCCGTGAGGTAGGCGATGAGGTTGTCGGCGGCCCACTCGTCGAGCCCGGCCGCGGTGACGCGCGCGCGGGCCCGCTCGGGCGTGAGCCCGACGATCTCGCGGACGAAGCCGCCGAGGGCCCGGCCGAGCTCGGCCGGGCGGCCCTGCTGGTCGCCCTTCCAGAACGGCAGCTTGCCGGCCTGCCCCGGAGCGGGCGTCACGAGGACCCGGTCGTGGGTGATGTCCTCGATGCGCCACGTCGAGGTGCCGAGGGTGAAGACGTCGCCGACACGCGACTCGTACACCATCTCCTCGTCGAGCTCGCCGACGCGGCGACCGGGCCCCTCCCCGGAGGCGAGGAAGACGGCATACAGGCCGCGGTCGGGGATGGTGCCGCCGCTCGTCACGGCGAGGCGCTGGGCGCCGCGGCGGCCGGAGAGCGTGTCGGTGACGCGGTCCCAGACGATGCGGGGGCGCAGCTCGGCGAACTCGTCGGACGGGTAGCGGCCGGCCAGCATGTCGAGGGTGGCCTCGAGCACCGAGCGCGGCAGCGAGGCGAAGCTCGCCGACCGGTGCGCGAGGGCCTCGACGTCGGCGACCGACCAGTCGTCCATGGCGCACATCGCCACGACCTGCTGGGCCAGCACGTCGACGGGGTTCGCGGGGATGCGCAGCGACTCGATGGCGCCCGCGCGCATCCGCTCGACGACGACGGCGGTCTGCACGAGGTCGCCGCGGAACTTCGGGAACAGCACGCCCTGGCTGACGGCGCCCACCTGGTGGCCGGCGCGGCCGACGCGCTGAAGCCCGCTCGCGACCGACGGGGGGCTCTCGACCTGGATGACGAGGTCGACGGCGCCCATGTCGATGCCGAGCTCGAGGCTGCTCGTCGCGACGACGGCCGGGAGGCGCCCGGCCTTGAGGTCCTCCTCGATCGTCGCGCGGTGCTCCTTGCTCACGGAGCCGTGGTGGGCCCGCGCGAGCACCCCGGGGGCCCCGCGCGACGAGCCGGCCTGGGCCATGACCTGCGCCGGCGGCTGCGTCGAGAGCGCCGCCATGACCGGTGAGGGCAGCCCCTCCTGCTCGGCGAGCCGCTCCTCCCAGATCTCGTTGAGCCGGGAGGTGAGGCGCTCGGCGAGGCGGCGGGAGTTGGCGAAGACGAGGGTCGAGCGGTGGTCGGCGATGAGGTCGACGATGCGCTCCTCGACGTGCGGCCAGATGCTCGCCTGCGGGGCGTTGCCGGCCGCGGGGCCCGAGAGGTCCGGGACGCCCGGCGAGATCTCGGCCGGCGCGCTGCCGAGCTCGCCCATGTCGGGCACCGGCACGACGACCTCGAGGTCCCACTGCTTCGTCGACTCGGGCTGCACGATCTCGACGGGCCGCCCGCCGGCGAGGTAGCGGGCCACCTCCTCGACCGGGCGCACCGTCGCCGACAGGCCGACGCGCTGGGCGGGCTTCGGCAGGATCGCGTCGAGCCGCTCGAGGCTGAGTGCGAGGTGCGCCCCGCGCTTCGTGCCGGCCACGGCGTGCACCTCGTCGATGATGACCGTCTCGACGCCCTTGAGCGCCTCGCGCACCGACGAGGTGAGCATGAGGAAGAGCGACTCGGGCGTCGTGATGAGGATGTCGGTGGGCGTGCGCGCGAAGGCGCGCCGCTCGTTGGCCGGCGTGTCACCGGAGCGCACGCTGACGCTGATGTCGGGCGGCGGGAGCTCGAGGCGGGCCGCGGCGTGGCCGATGCCGACGAGCGGGGCGCGCAGGTTGCGCTCGACGTCGACGGCGAGCGCCTTCATCGGGGAGATGTAGAGCACGCGGCAGCGCTCGAGCCGCTCCTCGGGCACCGGCTCGCGCGCCATCCGGTCGACGGCCCAGAGGAAGGCCGAGAGCGTCTTGCCCGATCCGGTGGGGGCGACGACGACGCAGTGGTGGCCCGAGCTGATGGCGTCCCAGGCGCCGGCCTGGGCGGTCGTGGGCGCGCTGAAGCTGCTCCGGAACCACTCCGCCGTCGCCGGGGAGAAGCGGTCCAGCACGTCTGCCTTCTTGCCCTTTGCCATCGGGGGCCAGCCTGCCATCCCCCACCGACAGGGCAAGGGGCGCTCGCCGGACGGGGGCGGGCGCCCGCGGTCCGGTCGGCCGTGACCGCGCGGACCGGCATACTCGATGCGGTGACGACGAACCTCAGCGAGCGCATCCCGCGGGATCCCGATCCCGACAGCCTCTACGAGGTCTTCACCGGGTGGACGACCGACCGCGGCCTCACCCTCTACCCGCACCAGGACGAGGCCTTCCTCGAGATCCTCAGCGGCAGCAACCTCATCCTGTCGACGCCGACCGGCTCGGGGAAGTCGCTCGTCGCCACCGCCGCCCACCTCGCGGCCCTCGCCGACGACCGCGTCAGCTTCTACACGGCGCCGATCAAGGCGCTCGTGTCGGAGAAGTTCTTCGCCCTCTGCGAGCAGTTCGGGGCCGACAACGTCGGCATGATCACCGGCGACGCGTCGGTCAACGGTGACGCGCCGATCATCTGCTGCACCGCCGAGATCCTCGCGAACCTCGCTCTGCGAGAGGGCAGCTCGGCCGACGTCGGCCTCGTCGTCATGGACGAGTTCCACTTCTACTCCGAGCCCGACCGCGGGTGGGCGTGGCAGGTGCCGATCCTCGAGCTGCCGCAGGCGCAGTTCGTGCTCATGTCGGCGACGCTCGGCGACGTCACGATGTTCCGCGACGACCTGACGCGGCGCACCGGCCGCTCCACGGCCGTCATCACCGGCACCGAGCGCCCCGTCCCCCTCGAGTTCTCGTATGCCGTCACGCCCCTGCACGAGACCATCGAGCTGCTGCTCGAGCAGGACCGCGCCCCCGTCTACGTCGTCCACTTCACGCAGGCGGCCGCGCTCGAGCGCGCGCAGAGCCTCATGGCCGTCAAGATCACGACGCGCGAGGAGCGCGAGGCGATCGCCGAGCGCATCGGCGCCTTCCGCTTCGGGTCGGGCTTCGGGCGCACGCTGTCGCGGCTCGTCCGCCACGGCATCGGCGTGCACCACGCCGGCATGCTGCCGAAGTACCGCCGCCTCGTCGAGCAGCTCGCCCAGGACGGCCTGCTCAAGGTCATCTGCGGCACCGACACGCTCGGTGTGGGCATCAACGTGCCGATCCGCACCGTGCTGCTCACCGGGCTGACGAAGTTCGACGGGACGCGCCAGCGCCTGCTCAAGGCCCGCGAGTTCCACCAGATCGTCGGCCGGGCCGGACGCGCCGGGTTCGATGCGCGCGGCTGGGTCGTTGCGCAGGCGCCCGACCACGTCATCGACAACCTCCGCGCGGTCGAGAAGGCCGGTGACGACCCCAAGAAGCAGAAGAAGATCCAGCGCAAGAAGGCACCCGACGGCTTCGTCAACTGGTCCGAGGAGACCTTCGAGCGGCTGATCGTCGCCGAGCCCGAGCCCCTGCAGCCACGGCTCAAGGTGTCGCACTCGATGCTCGTCAACATCCTCGCGCGAGAAGGCAACCCGGTCGCGCACGCGGCGCGGCTGCTCTCCGACAACCACCACGAGGTCAAGGACCAGCGCCGCCTCCAGCGCCACGCCCTCGTGCTCGCCAAGGAGCTGCTCACCTCCGGGGTCGTCGAGCGCCTCGCCACGGTGGAGGACTCGGGTCGGCGGCACGCGCTGACGATCGACCTCCAGCGCGACTTCGCCCTCAACCAGCCCCTGGCCCCCTTCGCCCTCGCCGTCATGGACACGCTCGACCCCGAGGGCGACTCGTACGCCCGTGACCTCGTCTCGGTCATCGAGGCGATCCTCGAGGACCCCCGGCAGGTGCTGCGGGCGCAGGAGTTCAAGGCGCGTGGCGAGGCCGTCGCGGCGATGAAGCTCGACGGCCTCGAGTACGAGGAGCGCATGGAGCGGCTCGAGGAGGTCAGCTGGCCCAAGCCGCTCGCCGACCTGCTCGAGGTCACCCTCGCCGCCTACCGGCAGTCGCACCCCTGGATCTCGCAGGACGCGCTGTCGCCGAAGTCGGTCGTGCGCGAGATGTACGAACGCGGCATGACCTTCAACGAGTTCGTCTCGTACTACGGCCTGTCGAGATCGGAGGGGCTGGTCCTGCGCTACCTCACCGACGCCTACCGCGCGCTGCGCCGCACCGTCCCCGAGAGCCACCGCACCGAGGAGCTCGAGGACGTCATCGAGTGGCTGGGCGAGCTCGTGCGCCAGACCGACTCGAGCCTGCTCGACGAGTGGGAGGACCTCGTCAACCCGGCGGACGACACCGTCGGCGCCGCAGACGTCACCCCTCCGGCCCGACCGCTCACGGCGAACGAGCGCGCCTTCACGGTGATGATCCGCAACGCGATGTTCCACCGCGTCGAGCTCGCCGCGCGCGACGAGTGGGAAGCCCTGGGCGAGCTGGAGGCCCGGGTCGCCGAGCTGACCGACCCTTCCCAGAAGGTCGTCATGGACGCCGACGCGTGGAACGAGGCCCTCGGCGCGTACTACGACGACCACGACGCCGTCGCGACCGACCAGGGTGCCCGCTCCCCCGCCCTCCTCCAGATCGAGAGGACGCCGACGGAGTGGCGGCTGCGCCAGGTCGTCGTCGACCCCGACGACGACCGCGACTGGGGCATCACCGCCGTCGTCGACCTGACAGCGAGCGACGACGTCGGCGCCGCCGTGCTCACGGTCACCGGCTTCGAGAGGCTCGGCGGATGAGCGCGCGGCTGCGGGAGCACCGGCGCGAGGACGAGGGCGTGCTCGTCGAGCCCGAGCGCGGCGGCAACGGCACCGGCGTGCTCGTCCTCTCCGGGTCGAGCGGCCGGGTCGAGGTCGAGCGGGCGCGCGTGCTCGCCGCCGCCGGCGTCAGCGCCGCCCTGACCTACCGCTGGTTCGGTGGACCGGGCCGCCCCGCGGGCATCTGGGAGCACCCGCTCGAGGCGTTCGCGCCGGCGGTCGCCGCCCTGTCGGCGCAGTGCGAGCGCGTCGTGCTCCTGGGCGCCTCCAAGAGCGCCGAGGGCCTCCTCGCGTATGCCGAGGACGACCCCGCGGTCGACGCCGTCGTCGCGCTCGCGCCGAGCCACGTCGTGTGGGCCAACGTCGGACCCGGGCCCGACGGCGAGCTCCGGCCGCAGCACTCGTCGTGGAGCCGCGGCGGTCGCCCTCTCCCGTTCGTGCCCTACGACGACGACGCGCACGCGCCCGGGGACCCCCCGGCATACGCCCCCGTCTACGCACAGAGCCTGCGCACCCACGCGGCCGCGGTGGCAGCGGCGACGATCCCGGTCGAGCGCTTCTTCGGCGACGTGCTCCTCGTCGCCGGCGGCGACGACCAGGTCTGGCCCGCAGTGGAGTTCGCCCGCGCCGTCCAACAGCGGCGCGCGGCGCTCGACCTGCCGACGACCCTCGTCACGCACCCGCGGGCCGGCCACCGCGTGGTGCTGCCCGGCGAGACGGTGGCCACCGGCGGCATGCAGCTCGCCCGTGGCGGCACCGAGGCCGCCGACCGCGCGCTGGGCGTGCTCGCATGGACCGAGCTCCGCCGCGTCCTCGAGCTGCCCTGAACGGGTATGTTCTGCGGTGCCCTCGGGACCCCTCGACCGACAGGATCACCACCCATGGACTCCGCAGACGTCAAGGCCGCCTCGCGGCGCGCCGGCGACCACCCCGCCCTCGAGACGGCGGCCCGCGTCGGCTACGCCGTCAACGGGGTGCTGCACATCGTCATCGGCGCCATCGCGCTGCGCCTCGCCTTCGGCTCGAAGGGCGCGAGTGCCGACCAGTCGGGCGCGCTCGGCTCGATGGCCGACAACGCGCTCGGCCTCGTCACGCTCTGGGTCGCCGTCGTGGCGTGGCTCGGGCTGGCCCTCTGGCAGGTGACGGAGGCCATCACCGGCAGCCGTGAGGCCTCGGAGCGCGGCAAGGCCGTGGCCAAGGCCGTCGTCTACCTCGTGCTCTCGTGGTCGGCCTTCACCTTCGCGAGCGGCAGCGACTCCTCGAGCAGGAAGCAGACGACCGACTTCACGGCCAGCCTCATGAAGCAGCCCGCCGGGCAGTGGCTCGTCGCGCTCGTCGGCCTCGTCGTCATCGGGGTCGGCGCCTACCACGTCGTCAAGGGCTGGAAGAAGAAGTTCCTCCAGGACCTCGAGAGCCACCCGGGCCAGTGGATCGTCAAGGCCGGCCGGTTCGGCTACGTCGCCAAGGGCGTGGCGCTGGCCATCGTCGGTGGCCTCTTCGTGCTCGCCGCCGTGCGGCACAAGCCGAGCGAGGCACGCGGCCTCGACGGCGCCCTGCACAACCTCCTCGGCGCGCCCGGCGGCCCGGTGCTGCTCGGGATCGTCGCCGTCGGCCTCATCGCCTTCGGCGTCTACTGCTTCGGCCGGGCCCGGCACGCCGACGTCTAGGACGCCTTGCGCCGCAGGTAGTTCCACGCGAGCAGGGCGCACACGACACCGTTGACCATCCCGACGAGGATGTCGACGAGGTGGTGCATGCCGCGGTAGAGCCGGGCGTAGCCGACGAGGAGCGGCACGATCGCGCAGACGACCGTGACGAGCCGGCGCAGCCAGACGCGCTCGATCCGTTGCGCCATGAGCGCGAAGGTGAGGTAGAGCGCGGTCGAGGCGCCCATGTGGCCGCTGGGGTAGCTCGACGTCGGCGGCGCGGGGTCGAGGTGCTCCACGGCCGGGCGCTTGCGGTCGGTGAGGGTGGTCGCCGCGACGAAGACGCTCGCCTGCGCCGCGATGGCGATGGCCGGCACGACGGCGTACCACCACTGCTTCGTGCGCCACCACACGAGCGCGACGACGACGACGCAGACGCCGATGACGATCTCGGTGTTGCCGACGTGCGACCACACCGCCGTGACCGAGTTCATCGTCGCGGTGCGGCCCGCGGCGACGCTCTTGCTCAGGTCCTCCTCCCAGGGGAGGTTGCCGAGGGGCCCGAGGATGAGGAAGCCGAGCCCGACGATGAGCCCGAAGAGGACGACGGCCGGGGCCAGCACGCGCAGCGCCGCGTCACGCAGCGCCGAGCCGACCGACGGGCGGGACTGGTCGACCTCGTAGCGGTGGACGAAGGAGGGGTTCACGAACTGCCTTTCGAGGACTCGGGCCCGGTGTCACCCTCCGGCGGAGGGGAGGTGTCCGGGCCCTGGGGGTTCCACCCGAGGTAGCCGACGTAGGAGGCCGTGCCGAGGCCGACGCCGAAGAGGATGCCGGCCACGACGTCCGACGGGTAGTGCACGCCGAGGAAGACGCGGTCGAGCGAGGTCAGCACGACGTATGCCGTCAGCCCCCCGACGAGCCACCGCCGCGCGGTCGGTGCGAGCACCGGCCAGAGCAGCAGCGTCAGCACCGTCGCGATCGCGGCGGCGTTCGCGACGTGGCCCGACGGGAAGCTGTAGCCGGGCGCGTGCGAGACGGGGTCGCTGACGACCGGGCGGGCCCGGCGCACGACCTCCTTGAGCACGAGCTGGAGGTTCCAGGCCACCATCATCGTCACGAAGGCCCAGAGGCAGCGCGTGGCGAGGTGGCGGTGCCGGCGCCACAGCACGAGGCACACGGCCGAGGCGGCGATGTAGACCCACTTGGGCTGCGTGACCTCCTGCCAGGCGAGCAGCGTCGTGCGCAGCCACGGGTTGTCACGGGTGATGTCGGTGGCCGCGACGATGAGCCGCTCGTCGAGGTCGATGAGCGGACGGAACTTCTCGCGCACGACGAAGGCGAGCGCCGTGACGGGCAGGGCGAACCCGAGGCCGTAGCCGAGCGCGCCGAGCAGCCGGCGACGCCGGCCCGCGGGGCGCCGCCCGTCGCGGCGGAGCTCAACCAACGCGCACCACCAGCGCCCCCGGCAGCACCCGGATGCCGAGCGACACGTGCGTGCCGATGGGGTCGCCGTCGATCTCGGCCTCGACGTGACGACCCGCGGTGACGGTGAACTCGCGACCCCGGAGCCGGTCGAGGCGCCGGTGCCCGGCGCGGTGACGGGTCGCGATGTCCGAGACGACGGAGATCCAGCCGGTGAGGCCCTTGGGGGCGACGACGACGGCGTCGAGCACGCCGTCGTCGAGCTTGGCCTCGGGCATGAGCTCGATGCCACCCTGGAGGGTGCCGCAGTTGCCCACGACGACGGTGCGGGCGTGCCGGCTCACCGAGCCGCTCCGCTCGTCGTCCCGGTGCTGGTGGTCGTCACGGTCGCTCGCGCCAGCGAGGACGCCGGCGCTGCCGGTGGAGGTCACCTCGACCCGGAAGCCCCGCGTGAAGAGCTGACGCAGACCGCTGAGGAGGTAGGCGATCCAGCCGACGACCGCCTTGGCCTTGTCGTTCGTGCCCGCCATGACCTGGCCGTCGAGGCCGAGCCCGGCCATGACGAGGAAGACCTCCTCGTCATCGTCGACGAGCGACCCGCCGTCGTGGGTGCCGTGGCTCTCCCGGGGCTCGACGGGCCGGTCGGCCACCCGCACGAGGCCGACGTCGATGCGTCGGTTGGCGCCGCCGAGCATGGCCTCGACGGCGTCCTCGAGCGAGTCGACGGGGAGCCCGAGGTTGCGGGCCAGCAGGTTCCCGGTGCCACCCGGCAGCAGGCCGAGCGCCGCGTCGGTGCCCACGAGCGCCGAGGCGACGGCCCGCAGCGTCCCGTCCCCGCCGAGCGAGGCCACGACACCGGCACCGGATCGCACGGCCTCCCGCCCCTGCTTCTCGCCGGTCTCCTCCGCCGTCGTCTCGACCCAGGCCGGGCTCTCCCAGCCGTGCCGGGCAGCAGCCCGGGCCACGAGCTCCTTGGCCGCGTCGACGTCGTCGACCTTGACCGGGTTGTAGACCACGGTGAGGCTGCGCCGAGCGCTGGGGGTGTCCGACATGAGGGGATCCTAAGGCTCGGTGGAAGGGGCGTCCGGTACGCGCATGCCACCGCGTGACGTACCCCGCGGGAGTAGGGTCCGGACCGTGGTCACCATCCGTCGGCGACTCGGCATCGCCCTGGTCGTCGGGCTGCTCGTCGGCCTCCTCCTCCCGTTCGGTCCGGCGGCCGAGCCGCTGGCACGGGTGCTCGTCGGCTTCGTCGCCGCGGGGCTCTCGTTCGCCGGGCCGCTGCTCGCGCACGTCCTCGGGCACGACGCCCCTGCGACCCGCCGGCGTGTGGCCGGTCGGGACGGCGACGCCGCCTGGTACGACGTCGTCGTCATCGTCGTCGGGCTCGCCAGCCTCCTCGGCGTCGCGGCGCTGCTCGTGGGGAGCAGTGCGACGGGGACCGCCCAGCTGGTCGACGCCGTCATCGGGCTGCTCACCGTCGCCGTCGGCTGGCTCTGCGTGCACACCGTCTACGTGCTGCGCTACGCCCGCGTCTACTACTCGAGCGCCACGCCCCCCATCGACTTCAACCAGGACGAGGACCCGACCTTCTCCGACTTCGCCTACTTCTCCTTCAACCTCGGCATGGCCTACCAGGTCTCGGACACCGACCTGCGCACCTCCGACGTGCGCCGGGTCGTGCTGGGGCACGCCCTGCTCGCCTACCTCTACGGCACCGTCGTCATCGCGTCGGCGATCAACCTCGTCGCCGGCATCGGCGGCGCGCGCGGCTGACGACGACGAGCCGTGCGGAGCCGACGTCGCTCCGCACGGCGTACGGTGAGGGGAAGCCGGTGCGGCACGCACGGGCAGATCGGAGCTCGAGGCGATGACCGATCCGTCACTGGCGTCGCCCGTCGGTCCGCGACTCGACCAGCTCATGACGACGGTCCGCGCGGCCCAGCTCGAGGTCGACGGGCTCCGCGCCGGCAGGGTCGACCCCATGCTCCTGGACGGGGCACGAGAGGTGCTCCTCGACGCCCTGGAGAGCTACGCGGCCGAGCTGGTCCGGCGCAGGCTGCCGACGCCGCCGGGCCTGCGCGACGCCCTGAGGCTCCAGCAGGGCATCCGGAGCTCGAACCGCGGCGCGGACGGCCGTCGGCACCGGCGCTGAGGCGGATCAGGCCGGCGCCGCGCCCAGCCGCGCCGTCTCGTCGCTCACCCAGAGGTCGATGAGCCCGCCGAAGTGCGCCATGAAGCGGTCGCGCTCGTGGGCGGGGTAGGTCGTGACGACCGTCGCGCGCAGCAGGTTGGCGAAGGCATCCGACCTCACCCACTCGAGCACCGCCGCGTCGAGGTGCGGCAGGTGGCGCGCGCACCACGCGCGGTAGGCGTCGGTCTCGAAGTACTCGTCGGCGATGGCGAGGTAGGCGTCGAGCTTCTCCTCGTCGGTGAGGTCGTCGCGGTCCGCGACGTCGAAGTAGCGCCGCATCTCGAGGTCCATCGGCCCCTTGCGCCCCGTGACGAGGCAGTACGCCGACCAGCGCACGAGCGCCTTGATGGCCCAGGGGAAGTAGTAGTGCAGCGAGGTCACGGCCACGTCGGGGCACGCGTTGGCGTAGTCGATGGGATAGACGTCGTCGCCCTTGACGAGCATCTCGCAGGAGTTGAACTCCCAGCCGAACATCGCGTTGACGATGCGGCTGATCGCGGCGGCCTGCTTGCCGGCCGACGGCTGCAGGAAGTCATAGCTGACGGCATACCTGTTGTGCATGGGCTGCTCGGGACGGAAGTCCATGACCATCGTCTCGGGCCCGATCGAGAGGGCGCGCGCGAAGTGGTCGTACTCGACGGTCGACTGCAGGTGCATGAGCATCTCGCCCGACTCGTCGTAGGCCTTGACCAGGTCCGACTCGTCGTCGATGCGTGAGACGCCGCGCCACCCACCGCCGTCGAAGGGCTTCATGTACATCGGGTAGCCGAGCTGGTTCGCGATGGCCTTGAGGTCGAACGGGCGGTTGTACTTCGCGCTCGTGTAGGCCCAGCGCACGTTGTCGACGGGGTTCTTGTAGGGCACGAGCCACGTCTCGGGGACCTTGAGCCCCAAACGCATCAGCGCGACGTAGGCGCTGTGCTTCTCCATCGACTGGAAGGTGAACGGGCTGTTGAGCAGGTAGGTGTCGTTCATCAGCGCGGCCTTCTTGAGCCACTCGCGCGGGTGGTAGTACCAGTAGGCGAGGCGGTCGATGACGAGCTCGGTGCGCACCGGCTGGCGCAGGTCGAACGGCTCGATGGTGAGGCGCTCGCTCGTCAGCTCGTGCGTCACGCCGTCGTCGGTCGTGATCGGTCCGACGAGGTCGAGCAGCGCCTCGAAGGCGGTGGGCCAGTCCTCCTCGGCCCCGAGCAGCAGCCCCACGAGATGCGTGCGGTGTGACGGCGCCGTCGGCGTGGTCGGCGAGTCCTGCTGCGGGGCGAGGTCGGTCATCGTGGCGCTCCTACCGTCGGGCATCGGGTTTCTCGACAGCGATCCTTGCAGGAACCGGGCCGTCTGTCGCCGCTCACTCCCGCGACCTCCGCGCGGCGAGGTCGAGCAGGTCGAGCAGGTGCGGGTCGAACGCGTGCTCCCACGAGGGCCAGTCGTGCCGGCCGGGCACCTCCGTGAACGACACGTCGTGCCCGGAGGCGGCGAGCGTCTCGGCCATCTGGCGGTTGTTCGCGAGGTTGCCCTCGTCGCCGCCGCACGTCAGGACGATGCGGGCGTCGGTGCGGCGTCGGCGCACGCGGCGCACGTTCGTGACGAACCGCGTCACCCGCCCCCAGAACTCGAAGTCCTCCTCGTCGTCGACGCGGCGCCGGAAGAACGAACCCGACTGCAGGAAGAGCGCGCCGAAGGTGCCGGGGTGGTGCCACTCCGCCTCGAGCGAGGCCAGTGCGCCCAGGCTCGCGCCCATGAGGGTGGGCCGGCCGTCGAGGGCGTATGCCGTGTGCAGCGCGGGCAGCACGTGCTCGACGAGCGCGTCCCCCCAGAGCGGGTTGGCGGCATACCTCGCGTTGCGGTCGCCCGGTTCGAGGAGCACGACCCGGTTGGGCGGCACGCGACCGTCGGCCGTCGCGGCACGGAGGGCGGAGAGCAGGTGGGAGCGTCGCGAGTACTCCGGACCGTCGTGCGCGACGAGCAGCGGGAGCGGGTCGCGCCTGCGCGTGCCGACCGGCGTGACGACCGCGAGCTCGACGTCCCCCACCGGCGTGCCCGTGATGGTCATCCTCGTCCGCGCCATGCACAGACCCTATGACCTGCCCTCCTCCACCCACTCCTCCCCGTCGAAGAGTCAGTCGCACAGCGCGGAATCGCCTGCGGGACAGTGGCACCCACCAGTCCACAGCCGCTTTCAACCCCTTCCAACTCCGTCGAACACATGTTCTCATGGGTGAACGAGAGGACGTCCTGGGAGGAGGCGCACGTGCCGCACACACCGGCTCCACCTGCCGCGCCGACCGAGCCACCGGACGGCGGCCGCCGCTTCCCGGCCGGGTGCTTCGAGCCGATCCGCCTCTCCCGGGGCACCGACCCGGAGGCGTTCGAGCGCGCCGTCGTGGCCACCCTGGACCTCGTGCGGCAGCAACTCGACGCGGTGTCGGCTGCTCTGGCCGCCGCCCGAGCAAAGGCCGAGGACGCCGACGATGCCGGCGCCGAGGGTGTGGAGCGGGCGGAGCGCGACGAGCGGGCGGGGGTCCTGGAGGGGCTGGCGCGGGCCGGGGAGGTGGCCCTCGCGCGGATCGAGGCGCTGGAAGCGGCCCAGGCACGGGTCGAGGCAGACCTGCTCGAGGCCTACGGCGCGTTGCACGCGATCGAGTCGCGCCAGCTGGACGCGCTCCCCGCCGCACCAGGCCGGGCAGGGCTGGGCCGCGTCGGCCTCGACCGGGTCGTCGGTGAGGAGATCGCGCTGGCGACCGGGATCGGCACCGGGGAGGTCGCCCGCCGTCTGAGCGTCGCGACCGCCCCGCGGCGGCACGCAGCAGCGTTGGCCGCGTTGCGATCGGGTCGGTGCGCGTTGGCGCGGGTGCTGCAGTTCGCGGCCGAGACCGCGGCCCTGTCGGACGCAGACGTGGCGCGGGTGGCCGAGAACGTGCTGGCACCAGCACGCGGCGGCGGGCCGCTCCCGCAGCGCACGTTCGTGACCCGGCTGCGGCGGGCCGTGGCCTCCCTGGACGGCCACTGCCGCGGTCCCGGCTGCGAGACCCCGGCCGCCCGGTGCGACCTCGACCACGAGGCGCCCTACCCCGCCGGACCCACCGGGGCCGACAACCTCTACGCCAAGCACCGCTTCCACCGCAACACGAAGACCACCGGCGCGTGGACCTCCCGACCCGTCACCGAGGGCACTCCCACGGGCCTGCCCGGCCGAGCCCTGGAGTGGACCACCCTGACTGGACGCACCTGCACGACCCACCCCAAGAACTGGCGCGAGGGCCTCGAGCTGCCAACCCCCGCGCCGACCGACCGGACTCGTGGGCGGTCCGGTGGGACCGCGCCGCCGCAGGCTTCCTCACCGGACGGTTCGAACGTCCCACCGTCCTGAGCGTGCCGGAGCGTCTTCAGCGGGCTCGGGTACGAACCCTTGCCCGACGCTCCGCCGAGCCGCTGCCGTCCACACCCCCTCACCCCGGGGCACTCGTCGTCCACAGCCAGGTGCCGGCTGCGCACCGCACGCGCGGCCGATGACACGATGGGTGGACGACCCGAGGAGGACCGATGGGCAAGGCCAGCCGTGAGCGGCGACGAGCAGCGCAGGACCGCTCGGGCGCCCCGCGACACGACGAGCACGGCGCACCCGACGCACCTGGTGCTGCCCGCGACGACGAGCTGCGGACCGCCCTGCAGCTCCTGCTCGACGAGGGCGTCTACGCCATCGACCGCGCCGACACGCGCGACATCGACGACACCATCTCGACGGTGGCGACGCTCTGCTCCTCGGGCACGACGGCGCGCGTGGTCGTGCGCGGTCTGGTCGACGCCCTGGCCCGGGCCGTCACGCGGGCCTGGGAGCTCGGCTGGCAGCCCGCCGACGTCCACCGGCTCACCGGACGCCGGCTCGGGCCCGACGAGCAGCAGATCGCCGTGGACGTCATGGCGGCCGAGCTCGCGCAGTATGCCCCGGCCACGGTCGACCGGCAGTGGCTCGCCCAGCTGCGCGAGCTCGACGACGCCGCACCGCGATCGCCGTCGGTCACGTGGGTCGAGGCACGACGAGCCGGCGGCCTCGACTGGTTCACCCTCGTGGAGCGCGTGCTCGCGGTGCTGCACCTGCTCTCCCGGCTGCCTCGGCTCGAGCTGCTGACCCCGCTCCCCGGTCAGGCGATCCCCGCGAGCCGGGGCGAGAGCGGCGACACACCCCCACCCCCGGTGGCCGACGAGCGGATCCTCAGCCGGGTGCGCATGCTCCTCGCCAAGGCCGAGTCGACGACCTTCGAGGCGGAGGCCGCGACCTTCACCGCCGGCGCGCAGTCGCTCATGGCGCGGCACAGCATCGACGCGGCCCTGCTGGCACGGCACGACGCGTCGCGAGGTCGACGCAGCGGCCCGTCGGGTCGGCGCATCGGCATCGACAACCCCTACGACGGGCCCAAGGCCTCCCTGCTGCAGGCCGTCGCCTCGGCCAACCGGTGCCGGATGGTGTGGTCGCGCGAGCTCGGCTTCGGCACCGTCGTGGGGTTCGAGGCCGACCTCGAGGCGGTCGAGCTGCTCTTCACCTCGCTCCTCGTGCAGGCCACGCGCACGCTCGCCGCCGCCGGCTCCCGCACCGATCCCCACGGTGGCAGCCGCACCCGCTCCTTCCGCCAGTCGTTCCTCTCCGCCTTCGCCCAGCGCATCGGCGAGCGGCTGCACGAGGCGACCGTCGCGGAGGAGCGGTCGGCCGTCGCCGACGGTCCGAGCGGGAGGGAGCTCGTCCCCCTGCTCGCCGCCCGCGCCGAGCAGGTGGCCGAGCGGGTCGACGAGTGGTTCCCGGACGTCCGCCGCACGACCGTCGGCGCCGCCCGTGACGCGGAGGGCTGGCACTCCGGCCGGTCCGCGGCCGACCGCGCCCAGCTGGGCGCATCCCCCCGGCTCCCGGGTGGCGGTCGCTAGACGGCCGCCGGACGGGTGGTGCGGGGCGCGTCCTGCACCACCGCGAGGAACACGGCCGCGACGAGCGCCGTGACGCCGCAGATGGACCAGACGACGAGGTAGCCGGACAGCGACGCGTGCGCGGTCGCCTCGGCATCGACCGTGCCGGTCGAGGCGAGGGCGATGGCGAAGACGCTCGAGGCGAAGGCGCCCCCGATCGTCTTCGTCGTGTTCGTCATGCCCGTCGTGAGACCGGTGTGCGTGGGGGGCGCCTGCGCGGCCGCGGCGGCGGGGAGCCCGGCCACGAGCGCACCCGAGCCGAGCCCCGCGACCACCATGTTGGTCATCGTCTGCGCGAGCGACGCGTGGAACGGCAGGAACATCAGGTAGCCGGCGGCGACGAGCAGGGCCGCCACGACCATGGCCGCGCGCGTGCCCGTGCGCTGCGCGAGGAGGTGGAACAGCAGCGCGCCCACGGCCAGCGACAGCACGTAGCCACCGATGATGACGGAGACGCGGCCGGCCGACGCGCCGAGTCCGTAGCCCGTGACGGCGGGGTCGGTGCGCGCGAACGTCGAGAGCGGGATCTGCGCCCCGAGCACCGAGACGCCGAAGAGGAACGCGGTCGCCTGCACCGGCCACTGCCCGCGCGCCCCGAGGATCCGCAGGTCGACGAGCGGCTCCGGGTGCGACAGCTCGCGGCGGGCGAAGGGCACGAGCGCGGCCCCTCCGGCCACGACGAGCACCCACGGCCACGGGCTGCCCGGGCCGGCCACCCGCAGCAGCACGAGGCCGCCCATCACGAGCCCGAGGGCGAGGGTGACGAGCCCGAACCCGCCCCAGTCGACCCTGCCGTGCGCGAGCGTGGGCGACTCCTCCACCCCGAACCAGATGGCGACGAGGGCGAGCGTCACGACGACCGCGGGCAGGGCGAGCAGCGCCGTCATGCCGAGCGACTCGGCGAGGGCGCCGCTCGTCAGGGCACCCGCGATGACCCCGAGCTCCAGTCCCGCGACGAGCAGGCCGGCGGCGCCGCGGACCCGCCGCTCCGCGCCCCCGGTGCGGCGGTGGATGATCGCCACCTCCATCGGCAGCCACACGACGTAGAAGCCCTGGATCGCCCACGCGACGAGGAAGAGCCCGAAGCTCGGGGCGAACGCCACGCCCCACGACGCGAGGGCCGTCACCACCGTCGACAGGAGCAGCACCCTGCGGTGCCCGACGAGGTCTCCGAGCCGGGCCAGCAGCGGCACGACGAGCGCCGAGACGATGAGCTGCGCGGCCTCGAACCAGTTGACGTCGGCGTCCTTGACGGACAGGTGGCGCGCGATGTCCGTGAAGATCGGCGTGTAGTAGCCCTGCAGCACCCCGCTGGCCAGCTCGACGCAGACGAGGAACCCGACGACCTTCGTGATCGGGCTGCGCGCGAGGGCCCGGGCGGCGTCGGAGACGACCGTGCTGTCAGACATGCGAATCCTGCTCCTCCTGGACGACTTCGGGCTAGAGCTGCTCGAGCAGCCGGCGGTACCAAGCGATCCCGTCGTGGAGGTCGTCGATGCCGATGCGCTCGTCGACCCCGTGGATCGCAGCACGCTGGGCGTCGCTCATCCGGAACGGGGTGAACCGGTAGACGCGGGGCCACACGCGGTGGAAGTGCCGCGAGTCCGTGGCCGCGAGCATGACGTACGGGATCGCGACCGTGCCCGGGAACACCTCGCCGACCGTCGCCTCGATCAGGCCGTATGCCGGGTCGGCCGTCGGCGACACGGGGCTCGGTCCGTGGCCGCTGACGAGCACGACCTCCACATGGGGGTCCTTGACGGTGCGGCGGATCCGCTCGAGCGCCCCGTCGACCGTCTCGCCCACCATGACGCGCATGTTGACGTGCGCCCGTGCCACGGGCGCGATGACGTTGGCGCCGGGCGACCCCGACAGCTGCGTGACGGCAACGGTGGTCCGCGTCAGTGCCGCCGTCTCGTGGCCGAGCCGCGGGAGCACCCGGGAGAGCACCGGCCGCAGTCGCCGCGCACGACCGAAGACCGCGGCATACGGCATCCGGGCATGGGCGCCCGCACGCTCGAGCATGTCGACGGTGGCGTCGGGCAGGTGGCTGGGGAAGGGCCTGCGCTCGAGGCGCAGGATGGCGCGGGCCAGGCGCGACGTGGCCCCCATCCGCCGCGGCGCGGAGGCGTGGCCGCCGTCGCCGTGCGCGACGAGCTCGACGTCGACCGTGCCCTTCTCCGAGACGCCGACCACCGCGAGCGGCGCATCCACGCCGGGCAGCACGCCCTGCACGACCGCCCCACCCTCGTCGAGGACGAACCACGGCTCGACGCCCCTCACCTTCAAGGCGGCCACGGCGACCTCCGCCGCCTCTCCCGACACCTCCTCGTTGCAGCCGAACGACAGCCACACGTCGCGTCCCGGCGTGACGCCGTCCGCGATCAGTGACTCGACGGCCGCGCACGTCGCCACCAGCGACCCCTTGCAGTCGAGCGCCCCACGGCCCCAGACGTGCCCGTCGGCGACGTCACCCGCGAACGGCGGGTGCGTCCACACCGACGGGTCGTCGACCGGCACGACGTCGAGGTGCGCCATGAGCACGACCGGCGCCACCGGCGTCCGACCCGGCCAACGGACGAGCAACGCGTCGCCACCGATCCGCTCCACCTCGCACACGGCGTGCAGCCGCGGGAAGCGCTCCCGCAGCTCGACGAGCAGCGCCGCGAAGGCGGACCGGTCCTCACGGTCCCGCTCCCAGTGCGACACGGTCGGGATGCGGATGAGGGCGCGCAACGCCTCGACGGCTGCGTCGTCCCGGGTCATGCCCCGGAGCGTATGCCACCCTGAGTCCATGGACTACGGGCACGAGCTGAGGTTCGGCGTCTTCGCGAGCCCGGACGCCTCCCGCACCCACGCGACGCTCGAGCTCGCGCAGCTCGCCGACGTCGTCGGGCTCGACCTCTTCACGGTGCAGGACCACCCCTACAACGCCGCGCACCTCGACACCTCGACGCTGCTCACCTCGGTCGCCGCTCGCACCAACGCGATCCACGTGGCCGCCAACGTCGCCAACCTCCCGCTGCGACCACCGGTGGGCCTCGCCAAGCAGGTCGCGACCCTCGACGTGCTGAGCGGTGGCCGGGCCGAGCTCGGCCTCGGCACCGGTGCCTTCTGGGACGCGATCGTCGCCGCCGGCGGCGAACGTCGCTCACCCAAGGAAGCCGTCGACGCGCTCGTCGAGGCGATCCGGATCATCCGAGGCGTCTGGGGACAGCATCCCGACGACCCGGGCGCCCGCTCGGTCACCGTGCGGGGCGAGCACTACTCCGTCGCGGGGATGCACGCCGGGCCCTTCCCGGTGCACCCCGTCGAGATCTGGCTCGGTGCCTACCAGCCACGCATGCTGCGGGTCACGGCCCGCCTCGCCGACGGCTGGCTGCCGAGCATGGGCTACGCCGACCCCGACGCCCTCCCCGCGATGAACGCCGCCATCGACGAGGCCGCCGACCGGGCCGGGCGCGGGCCACAGGCGATCCGGCGGATGTACAACGTCTTCGGCCAGTTCGGCACGGGCCGCGGCTTCCTGCGCGGCACCGCCGACGACTGGGCCGAGCAGCTCGCCGAGCTCACCCTGACGGAGGGGATGAGCACCTACGTCCTCGGCACCGACGACCCCGACGTGCTGCGAAGGTATGCCGTGGAGGTCGCCCCAGCCGTGCGTGACCTCGTCGAGTCCGAACGCGCCCGACTAGCCGGGGGCGTCGAGCCACCAGCCGCCGCTCCTCCCGCTCCCCGTGCTCGTGCCGCTCGCGCCGACGCCTCACCGCTCACCGTCCGCGCGACACCTGACGACGGCACCCGCCTCAGCGCGTCGCTGCCCTGGCGCGAGGACGACCGCCCCGTGACCGCGAAACCCGTCGACGCGGCATACTCCCCCGCCGAGGCCGCGGTGCCCCAGCACCTCGTCGACGTGCACGACCACCTGCGCGCCGAGCTCGCCCAGCTGCGCGACATCGTCGGCCAGGTGCGGCGCGGAGCCCTGTCGACGGGGGCGGCGCGCTCGGTCATCAACACGATGGCCATGCGGCAGAACAACTGGACGCTCGGCGCCTACTGCGAGACGTACTGCCGCCTCGTCACCGGGCACCACACGCTCGAGGACCGCAGCATCTTCACGCACCTGCGTGGCGTCCAGCCCGACCTCGGCCCGGTCCTCGACCGGCTCGAGGAGGAGCACCACGTCATCGCCGACGTGCTCGAGCAGGTCGACGACGCCCTCGTCGGGCTCGTCGGCACCGAGGGGTACGGGCAGACGGGCGAGGGCGCGCTGGAGGAGATCCAGCGCGCCCTCGACCTGCTCACCGACACCCTGCTGTCACACCTGGCGTACGAGGAGCGTGAGCTCCTGCACCCCTTGGCCCGGCACGGGTTCGGCTGAGCGACAAACGCGTTCAGGCAGGGTTGGCGGCGGCCCCGTGCTCGAGGGCCTCGACGACCGCACCGCAGAAGTCGGGCAGGTCGTCGGGGTTGCGGCTCGTGATGAGGTTGCCGTCGACGACGAGGGACTCGTCGACCCACTCGCCCCCGGCGTTGCGGATGTCGGTCTGCAGGCTGGGCCACGACGCGAGGCGACGGCCCTTCAGCACGTCGGCCTCGATGAGGGTCCAGGGCGCGTGGCAGATCGCGGCCACGGGCCGGCCCGACGCGACGAACTCGCGCACGAGGGCGACGGCCGCCGCGTCGGTGCGCAGGGCGTCGGGGTTGGCCACGCCGCCGGGCAGCACGAGGGCGTCGAAGTCGCCGACCTTCGCGTCGGCGACGGTCACGTCGACCGGCTTCGTGTCGCCCTTGTCGAGGTGGTTGAACATCTGGACCTCGCCCGCCTCGGGGCTGACGACCACGGCTTCGTGCCCGGCGTCGGTGACGGCCTTCCACGGCTCCGTCAGCTCGACCTGCTCGATGCCCTCGCTCGCGACGAGAAATGCGACTCGCTTGGCCATGTGGTCCTCCTCTGGTCGCCCCGTGGAGGGGCGCTCGGTTCTGCTCGGTGTCTCGGGTGGCGTGCGACGCCACGTTCCGGACCTACCCACCCGGCCGGGGTTAGGGTCGGCCCATGGCCCAGGACCTCGTGGTTCCGCTCGCGCCGAACGTCTGGCGCATCCCGCTCGTGCGCGACCTCGTCAACGGCTTCGCCCTGCGCGACGACGACGGCCAGGTGACCCTCGTCGACATGGGTGTCTCGTCCTCGGGACCCAAGGTCATGGCCGCGCTCGCCGCCATCGGCTCCGGTCCGCGCGACGTGACCCGCCTGGTCCTCACGCACGCGCACCCCGACCACGCAGGCGGCGCCGCACACGTCGCCCGGCAGACGGGTCGGGGCTTCACGGTGCACCACGACGACGCCGCCCACGTCGTGGAGGGCTCGTCGCCGCCGCGCGACCGCAGCGTCCTGCTCGGCCGGCTCCTCGACCGGGTCACGCGCCCGGGCCGCGACTTCGAGCCGGTCACCGTCGAGCACGAGATGCGCGACGGCGACGTGCTGCCGATCGCCGGCGGCCTGCGCGTCGTGCACACCCCGGGCCACTCCCCCGGCCACGTGTCGCTCCTGCACGAGGAGTCGCGCACGCTCATCACCGGGGACGCCATCTTCAACGTGCTCGGCCTCCGCTGGCCCGTCAAGGCGTTCTGCACCGACTTCCGCATGACCCAGCGCACCGCCCACGTGCTCGGCGAGCTCGACTACGACGTGGCCGCCTTCACGCACGGCGCCGAGCTGCGCGACCGGCCCCGCGAGGCCATCCGCCGCTTCCTCTCGCGCCGCTCCCCGTCCTGAGCCGGGAGGCCACGGTCCCCCGCTCAGACACGCCGGATCCACAGGTCACGTCCACAGGTGTGGACAAACCCTGTACGCCGTCGGCGTGTCACGCGCGCCATCGGGTACGAGGTGGGGGTGACGAACTTCGGATACACCCTCATGACCGAGCAGAGCGGCCCCAAGGACCTCGTCCGCTGGGCGGTCGGGGCCGAGCAGGCGGGCTTCGACTTCGAGGTCTCGAGCGACCACTACTCCCCGTGGCTGACCGAGCAGGGGCACGCCCCCTACGCGTGGTCGGTCCTCGGCGCCGTGGCGCACGCGACCGAGCGGGTCGAGCTGATGACCTACGTGACCTGCCCGACCATGCGCTACCACCCGGCCGTCGTGGCGCAGAAGTCCGCCACCGTGCAGCTGCTCGCCGACGGTCGCTTCACCCTCGGGCTCGGCAGTGGCGAGAGCCTCAACGAGCACGTCGTCGGAGAGGGCTGGCCCGGCGTCGTCACCCGCCAGGACATGCTCGTCGAGGCCATCGAGATCATCCGCAAGCTGCACTCGGGCGAGCTCGTGACGCACCACGGCGAGTACTTCGACGTCGACTCGGCGCGCGTCTGGGACGTGCCCGACATCCTCGTGCCGGTGGCCGTCGCGGTGAGCGGCGACGCCTCCATCGAGAAGCTCGCCCCCCTGGCCGACCACCTCATCGCCGTCGAGCCGAAGTCCGACCTCGTCGACACGTGGAACCGCACGGCCGGCGCCGAGCGCATCGGCTCGGGCGCGCGGGCCATCGGCCAGATCCCGATCTGCTGGGACCCGGACGAGGACGTCGCGGTGAAGCGCGCGCACGACCAGTTCCGCTGGTTCGGCGGCGGCTGGTCGGTCAACGCCGACCTGCCGACCCCGGCCGGCTTCGCGGGCGCCACGCAGTTCGTGCGCCCCGAGGACGTCGCGGACTCGATCCCGTGCGGCCCCGACCTCGACCGCATCGTCGAGGCCGTGCGCCCCTACTGGGAGGCGGGCTTCACCGACGTCGCCGTCGTCCAGGTCGGCGGCGACGCGCAGGAGCGCTTCCTCGCCGAGGCCGCCGGACCGCTGCTCGAGAAGCTGCGCGCCGCCGCCGGCTGAGTCAGCCGGCCAGCGTCGAGTCGGCGGCGGGCCGCGTGCGCCGACGCGTGATGTCGGCACAGTCGAGGCAGACCTCCTCGGGCACGAGGCCGAGGCGCATCAGCCACGAGAAGAGGACGCAGCCCACGCAGATCCCGAGCAGCGACTCGAGCGCGGGGAAGAGCACCATGACGGCGCCGATGACGACGACGCCCGTGGCGGCGATGGACGAGCCCGTGATGACCGTCGTCAGCCACAGCGCGGTCGCCGCGACCGTCATGACCGCCCCGATGGCGGCGGCGAAACGCTTCGGCGGCCCGGCCGTGGGTCGCGCGGCTGCGGAGACGGCGGGTCGGATCCACCGCTGCACGAGCCGCGCGACCGGGCTCGCCGACGGTCCGAGCGAGGCCCGGAGCGTGAAGTCGACGGCCAGGACGGCGTAGAGCCACCACTGCGACGTCGCGAGGGCGACCACGCCGACGGCGAGCACGACGGCCGCGACGAGGCGGACGGTGACGTCGTCGACGACAGCGGGGAAACGCGAGGTCTTCATCCTCCACATTATTGCTTGCATAAGGGTGGCTTATGCAAGCAGGTCGGCATCCGGACCCGGCGGGGAGGGCGCCGGGGCACCGCGTTCCCGGCGCCCGCCCCCGGCATACGCTGGCGGCATGGCCCTACACATCGGTGCGCACGTCGACCAGGAGGACCCCATCGCCGAGGCGCGGGCGCGGGGGGCCTCACTCTCGCAGCTCTTCCTCGGCGACCCGCAGAGCTACAAGGGCCCGGTCATCCGGTATGCCGGTGGCGCGGCCGCGCTGCGCGCCGACGCCGAGGCGGCGGGCATCGACCTCTACGTCCACGCGCCCTACCCGATCAACGTGGCGAGCCTCAACAACCGCATCCGCATCCCGGGTCGCAAGCTGCTGCAGCAGCACGTGACCGCGGCCGCCGAGATCGGCGCCAAGGGCGTGATCGTGCACGGCGGCCACCTCGGCGTCGACGAGGACGCCGCGAAGGGGTTCGACAACTGGCGCAAGTGCATCGACGGGCTCGACCTCGCGGTGCCGCTCCTCATCGAGAACACGGCGGGCGGCGACAACGCGATGGCGCGGCGGCTCGAGGCGATCGCCCGGCTCTGGGACGCCATCGGCGGTGCGTCCGGCAGCGACCGGGTGGGCTTCTGCCTCGACACGTGCCACGCGCACGCCGGCGGCAACGACCTCGGCACCGTGGTCGAGCAGGTGCGCGCCATCACCGGGCGCATCGACCTCGTGCACGCCAACGACTCACGTGACGAGTTCGACTCGGGGGCCGACCGGCACACGAACTTCGGCTCCGGCCACATCGCCGGCGACGCGCTCGCCGACGTCGTCCGCGCGGCCGGGGCGCCCGTGGTCTGCGAGACGCCGGGCGGGCTCGAGGGCCAGACCGCCGACATCGCCTGGCTGCGCGCGCACGCGGGCTGAGCCGGCCGAGCCGCTCGGTCGGCCGGGCGAGACGAAACCCTCGCCCAATCCTGACCGGGGCTTTACCCCACGGCGGTCCGCGCGGGCCTACGGTGCATGAGGTTGCTTCGGCATTCGCGTCCCGCCATCACCTCCTCGGTGGCGGGGCGCGCCCATGTCCGGGCTCTGCCGCGGGCGCCTCGAGCAGCGCGAGCCGTGTCAGCCGGCCGGCGGGAAGGCGATGGCCTCGCCCTCGATGCGCAGCCGCAGCTCGGTGCCGGGCGCCGCGATGAACGCGTTCGAGTGCCGGATGCTGATGATCTCGCCCTCGCGCGCCAGCGCCGAGGTCTCGCACCCGGGCTCGCGGCCCGAGGTCAGCTCGAGCCGGACGGTGCTCTCCGGGCCGAAGTAGTCGGTGTCGACGACGACGCCGCGGATCGGGCCCTCGGGGTCGACCCGGATCTGCTCGGGGCGCAGCATGAGCTGCACCCGACCGCGGTGCGTGGTCGGCGCGAGGGGCACCGTGCCGAGCGAGCAGGTGGCCCGGTCGCCGTCGACCCAGGCCTCCAGCATGACGGCGTCGCCGAGGAACTCGGCGGTCGCGCGGTCGACGGGGCGGGTGTAGACCTCGAGCGGGCTGTCGACCTGCGCCAGCGTCCCGCCCCGCATGACGGCCACCTGGTCGGCGAAGCTGAGCGCCTCGGCCTGGTCGTGCGTCACGAGGACGGTCGTGATGCCGGCCGCCCCGAGCACCGCGGCCACCGTGCGCCGGGTCGCCACGCGCAGGCCGGCGTCGAGCGCCGAGAAGGACTCGTCGAGGAGCATCAGCTGCGGCTCGCGCGCGAGCGCCCGGGCGAGCGCCACGCGCTGCTGCTGGCCGCCGGAGACCTCGTGCGGGCGGCGCGAGGCGAGCGCCCGGTCGAGGGAGACCATCTCGAGCAGCTCGTCGACGCGGGCCTTCGCGCGGCGCCCGCCCCCGACCGCGCCGCCGACGAGGCCGAAGGCGATGTTCTGCCCCACCGTGAGGTGCGGGAAGAGGGCACCGTCCTGCGCGACGTAGCCGACGTTGCGGTGGTGCGCCGGCACCCACGCGCCGTCGCCGGCCACGGGCTCGCCGCTGAGCCGCACGGTGCCGGAGTCGGGTCGTTCGAAGCCCGCGATGAGCCGCAGGAGCGTCGTCTTGCCCGACCCGGACGGGCCGACGATGGCGGTCGTGCTGCCCGGCTCGACGCCGAGGGTGACGCCGCGCAGCACCTCCTGCGCGCCGAAGCTCTTGGTCAGCGCGGCCACCTCGAGGCGACCGGTGGCCGGGTCGGTCGTGTCGGTCGTGCCGGTCGTGTCGGTCACTGTCCCACCGCTTTCTTGGACTGCTGGAAGAGCAGGTAGGTCATCGGGGCCGACAGCGCGACCATGAGCAGGGCGTACGGGGCCGCGCCGGCATAGTCGATCTCGCTGCTCTTGGCCCAGAACTCGGTGGCGAGGGTGCGGGTGCCGTTCGGCGAGAGCAGCAGGGTGGCCGTCAGCTCGTTGACGATGGCGAGGAAGACGAGGGCGGCGCCGCCCGCCGCGGCCGGGGCGGTGAGGCGCAGCGTGACCCGGACGAAGGCCACGAAGGGCCGCACGCCGAGGGCCTGCGCCGCCTCCTCGAGCTCGCGCGGTGACTGGGCGAGGCCGGCGCGCAGGCTGACGAGCGCGCGAGGCAGGAAGAGCAGGACGTACGCGGCGACGAGCACCACCGCGGTCTGGTAGACGGCGGGCAGGACGCGGATGCTGACGGTCACGAACGCCAGGCCGACGACGATGCCGGGCATCGAGCTCGTCACGTAGTTCGACAGCTCGAGCGAGCGGGTGAACCAGCTCGGCCGGCGCACCGCGAGGAAGGCCATCGGGAAGGCCACGAGCACCGTGGCGGCGGCGCCCGCCACGCCGTAGAGGAGCGTCTGGGTCAGGGCCGGCACGAGCTCGTCGGGGGCCCAGATGGCCGACCCGCCGAGCACGACCCAGCGCACGACGAACCACATCGGCACCCCGACCGCGAGGGCGACGAGGAGCAGGAGCGAGAGCTGCGCAGGCACGCGCAGGCGCCCCAGCGGCATCCGGCTCGGGGCCGCCTGGCCGCCGGAGCCGACCTTGGCGTAGCGGGCGTGACCGCGGCTGCGCACCTCGGCGAGCAGGAGCAGGAGGCAGAGCAGCACGAGCACGCTCGCGAGCATGTTGCCGGCCGCGCCGTTGAAGGTCGACTGGTACTGCACCATGATCGCGGTCGTGAAGGTGTCGAAGCGGATCATCGCGAAGGCGCCGTACTCGGCGAGCAGGTGCAGGCCGACGAGCAGCGCGCCGCCGGTCATCGCGAGCCGCAGCTGGGGCAGCACGACCCGGCGGAACACCCGCCAGGGGCCGAGGCCGAGCGCCGCCGCGGACTCCTCGAGGGCGGGGTCGAGGCGGCTCAGCGTCGCGGCCGCCGGGATGTAGACGAGCGGGAAGTAGGACAGCACGGAGATGAGCACGCCCGACCACAGGCCGGCGAGCGACGGCACGGCGGAGACCCACCCGTAGCTGTTGACGAAGGCCGGGATCGCGAGCGGCGCCGCGAGCGCCAGGGCCCAGAACCGGTGACCGCGCAGGCGGGTGCGCTCGACGAGCCAGGCACCGCCGACGCCGAGCACGAGGCACAGCGGCACCGACACGAGCATGAGCAGGACGGTGTTGAGCAGCAGCTCGCCCACCCGCGCCCGGAAGATGAGGGGCGCCGCGGCGTCCCACCCGGTCGCCACGGTCATCGCCACGACGTAGCCGAGCGGCATGAGCGAGAACAGTGCGATGAGCACGGCGAGCACCGGGAGCACCGGCGGACGCCGACGCTCCCGGTGCTCCCGCGGTGCGCGGGTCGCGATCTGGGCGGTGGTCACCGGAGCACTACAGCAGACCAGCCTGGGTCATCAGGTCGGTGACCGTGGCGGAGTTGAGCTTGGCGGGGTCGACGGTCGGGGCCTGGAGGTCCTTGAGCGGCACGAGCGCGGGGTTCGACGGGACGTCGGAGGCGACGGCGTACTCGAACGAGGTGCCCTTCTCGAGCACCTCCTGGCCGCTCTTGCCGGTGATGAAGGCGAGCAGCTTCTGCGCGTCGGCCGCGTGCTTGGAGGACTTGAGCACGCCGCCTCCCGAGACGGAGACGAAGGCGCCCGGGTCCTGGTTCTTGAAGTAGTGCGTGCCGACGTTGCCGGAGTTCTCGCCCGTCTTGGCCTGGTCGCCGTAGTAGTAGTAGTGGTAGATGAGCGCGGTGTCGACCTCGCCCGAGTTGACCGCCTTCATCGCGGTGCTGTTGCCCTTGTAGATCTTCGCGTTGGTCTTCATGGCGGTCAGCCACTCGTTCGTCGCGGCCTCGCCCTTGAGCTCGAGCAGGGCCGAGACGATGGCCTGGAAGTCGGCGCCCGACGGCGAGGCGGCCCAACGGCCCTTCCACTCCGGCTTGGCGAGGTCGAGCATTGAGGCGGGGAGCTGGTTCTCCTGCACCTTGCGCTTGTCGTAGACGAGCACGGTCGAGCGGGCGGCGATGCCGGTCCACTTGCCCGTCGACGGGCGGAACTGCGCGGGCACCTGCGCGAGGGTGGCCTGGTCGACGTCGGCGAAGAGGCCGGCGTTCTCGACCTGGGTCATGGCGGGGCTGTTCTCGGTGAGGAACACGTCGGCGGGCGAGGCCGCACCCTCCTGCATGATCTGGTTCGACAGCTCGGTGTCGGAGCCGTTGCGCACCGTGACCTTGATGCCGGTCGACGTCGTGAAGGCGTCGACCCACTCCTGCGTCAGGCTCTCGTGCTGGGCGTTGTAGACGGTGAGCTCGCCGCCGCCGGCCGTGCTGCCGGACCCGGACCCGGAGCCGGAATCGGAGCCGCAGGCCGCGAGCCCGAGGGAGGCGGCGGTGAGCAGGGCGATGCCGGCCAGGGGCCGGGGACGGAACGTCATGGCAGGGAGTCCTTCAGGGGTTCGACGACGTGGAGGATGCCGCCGGTGCGGCGGGCGCTCCCCACCCTACGCCATAGGTAAGGCTACCCTTACCATCGGCTCACCGGCCGGACGGGCGCCGCGCCAGCATGCTGTCGGCGAGGAGCACGGCCACGCGCAGCTGCTCGGGGCTCGGGCGCACGACCCGGGTCGAGGCCGTCACCGCGAAGTGGCCGAGGACGTCGTCGTCCTGCGTCACCACGATGGCCGTGATCCCCTCCGGGGGCAAACCGGTGCGCTCGACGGGCAGCCGGCGCCCGCCGGCGGTCACGCTCCCGTCGGCCGCGAGGACGGGGTCGTCCCACCGCGGCGGACCGGCGTGCCAGGCGCAGCGGTCGGCGCCCAGCGCGGTCGCGATGGCGTCGGCGACGGCGGCGCCCCGGGCCGTCGCCGTCGTCCCGGGCGGCAGGTCGAGCAGGTCCGCGAGGCCCGTGAGGTAGCCCTCGCGGCGCAGGGCCACCGCCTGCTGGCGTCAGCCCCAGAGCGCGATCTCGGTGACGGCGAGCCCGACGAGCACGAGCACGACGGCCAGCTCGACGTCGTCGGTGCGGTGGATCGAGAGGGAGAGGTAGGGCTCGGTGAGGAAGAAGTCGAAGCTGCCGGCCGCCGTGAGCGCCGCGGCGATGCCGGCCACGCGGTCGCCGGTGGCGGCCGCCGCCACGACGGTCAGCACGAGGACCATGGCCGCGGTGCTCTCCGCGAGCGTGCCCCGGAGCAGGGCGAGCAGCGCGCCGACGAGCACCGGCAGGGCCGCCGCGCCCCACCGCGTGGCGCTCGGGTGCGACGTCGGCCGGTCGGTGGTCATGACTCCACGGAACACCCGACCCGGCCTCGCGCGCACCCCGACGGCGCTATCCTGACGCGATCTTGACGACCTGGGGAGGAGCCCCGATGAGCGGGACCGGCAGCAGCGACGACCCCTGGGTGCTGCGCACCCCGCCCGGCACGTCGGAGTACACGATGTTCCGCGACGACGACGCCGAGCCGGCCCAGCTCGTGTGCCAGGTCGGCTCGACGCGCCTGACGTACGACGCCCGCGTCGTCGAGGACCTCCACGCCTGGCTGCGCGAGCAGGGCGACTGGGTGCCGCTCGGGGCGGCCGACGAGCAGAAGCCGGCCAAGGAGGGCACCGTCGAGGCGTGGGCCCGCTCGGAGGGCAACCCGCTCGGCGGCTGGTACGGCCTGCGCAAGGGCTACCGCGGGCGCGTCGGCATGTACCTCCCGCCCCTGCTCGAGCAGCTCGGGCTCGCCGAGCTCGAGCACCAGCCGCGCAACAACCGGATGCGCGCGCTCTGAGGCTCCCCCGAGGGCGCCCCGTCAGTCGGTGGTGCGCCGCACGAACGCACGGACGGCGAGCGGTGCCACCACCCCGGTGATGAGCAGGGACCAGATCACCGTCGTCACGACGGGGTGCTGCAACGGCAGCGCCGCGTCCGCGGGCGCGGCGGGGACGTTGCCCCACAGCTCGCGCATCGCCTGCACGAGCGAGCTGACCGGGTTCCACTCGGCCACCGTGCGCAGCCACGGCACCATCCCCTCGGTCGGGGCGAAGGTGTTGGCGAGGAAGGTGACCGGGAAGATCGTCGTGAACATCAGCCCGTTGACGGCCTCCGCCGAGCGCATCGAGCACCCGACGAGGACGCCGACCCAGATCATCGCGAAGCCGAAGAGCAGCAGCAGCGCGAGGGCCAGGACGGCGTTGCCGAAGCCACCGCGGATGCGCCAGCCGATCGCGAGGCCCGTCATCGACATGACGAAGATGCCGATGCTCGAGTGGATGAGGCTGTAGACGCTGCGCCCGACGAGCACCGACGACCGGGAGATGGGCAGCGACCGGAAGCGGTCGATGATGCCCTTGTCGAGGTCCATGTTGAGCCCGATGGCGACGATGAAAGCGGAGAACGCCATCGTCTGCGCCATGATCCCGGGCAGCAGCCACTCGCGGTAGGAGCCGCTGTCGGTCTGGATCGACCCGCCGAAGACGAAGGCGAAGAGCAGCACGAACATGATCGGCTGGATCGTGACGTCGGTCAGCATCTCGGGCTGGCGCTTGATGTGCTTGAGGCTGCGCCAGACCATCATCCCGATCTGGCGCGAGCGGCCCGGGGGCTCGTAGTCGTGCGGCCCCGCGGGCGCACCCACGGTGGCGGTGGCGGTCGTCGTGGCTCGGTCGGTCATCGGGACTCCTCGGCGGTGGAGCTGGTGTCCGGGGTCGCGCCGGCCCCGGTTGCGTCGGACTCGGGGGCGTCGGTCTCGGCGCGGTGGCCCGTGAGGCTGAGGAAGACGTCGTCGAGGCTCGGCCGCTGGAGGCCGAGGTCGTCGAGCTCGATCTCGCTGCGGTCGAAGACGGCGGCGACCCGCGTCATGTCCGACAGGCCCTCGGCGGGGGCGGTGAGCCGCCGCGCGGACACGTCGACGTGGACGCCCTCGACGTGCGCGGCGAGGAGGGCACGTGCCGACTCGAGCTGCTCGGCGTGCGAGACGGTGAGGACGATCGCGGCCTTGCCGGACTGGTCCTTGAGCTCGAGGGCCGTGCCCTCGGCGATGATGCGGCCGTGGTCGATGACGACGATGCGGTCGGCCAGCTGGTCGGCCTCCTCGAGGTACTGCGTCGTCAGGAGCAGCGTCGTGCCGTCGCGGACGAGGCCGCGCAGCACCTCCCACAGCTCGACGCGGCTGCGGGGGTCGAGGCCCGTCGTCGGCTCGTCGAGGAAGAGGACGGGCGGGGTCGCGATCAGGCTGACGGCGAGGTCGAGGCGCCGGCGCATGCCGCCGCTGTACTCCTTGATCACCTTGTTGCCGGCGTCGGTCAGCGAGAAGCGCTCGAGCAGCTCGTCGGAGAGGCGGTGCACCTCGGCCTTGGGCAGGCCGTAGAGGGAGCCCATCAGCCGGAGGTTCTCGCGGCCGGTGAGCAGCTCGTCGACGGTGGCGGCCTGCCCCGTGAGCCCCATGCTGCGGCGGACCAGCTCGGGCTCGCGCGCCACGTCGTGCCCGGCGACGCGGGCGGTGCCGCTCGTCGGCCGGCTCAGCGTCGTCATCATCCGGACGGTCGTGGTCTTGCCGGCGCCGTTGGGCCCGAGCAGGCCGAGGACCGAGCCCTGCGGCACGGTGAAGCTGACGTCGTCGACGGCGGTCATGTCGCCGAAGCGTTTGACGAGGTGCTCGGCCTCGATGGCCGGCCCCGTGAAGCGGTGGCGCGTGGACGGCGCGCCGATGGTCGTGGTCATGTGCGGCTCCCCGGGTGAGTGGCGACGATGGGGCGACCGTAACCGCCCCCACCGACAGCCTCGCGCACCATGTGCACAGCATCAACATCTTTTGGGTGACGAGTTCGCCCACGGCGTAGCGACACCGGTCCCCGGCCCGGCGCACCGGGGCGGCACCCGTGCGACGCTGGGACGACGCACCGAGATCGGAGACGGCCATGACCCACGTCGCGACGCACCCGCCCGCCCCTGCGCCCCTGCTCCGGGAGGTCTACGGCCGGCTGCTCCGCGGCCTGCGCACGCGCCAGGCCCGCACGCTCGCCGAGGTGGCCGCCCGCGCGGGCATCTCCCTCGCCTACCTCTCCGAGGTCGAGCGCGGTCTCAAGGAGCCGTCGTCGGAGGTGCTGGAGGCGGTCTGCGTGGCCCTCGGCTCCAGCATCACCGACCTCGTCGGCGCCGCCCACCGCGAGCTGCGGGCGCTGGCGGCCGACGCGTCGACCGGCGGCCGCGTCCTCGACCTCACCTCACGGGTGGGGTCGAGCGTGGCGGGAACCCTCGGGCACGCCGCCGCGCCGACCGGGACACCGGCCGACGCGACGGGTGCGGTGCTGCTCGTCGCCTGAGCGACGCGGTCGGGTCAGTCGACCAGGCTGCCCCACGTGTTGGTGCCGGCGACCCCGTCGACGACGAGCCCGCTCGTGGACTGGTAGGACCGCAGGGCCGAGTACGTCGCCGGCCCGAACGAGCCGTCGACCGTCAGCGAGTAGCCGGCGTCGACGAGCTCGCGCTGCAGGCCCTTGACGGCCTCGCCCGTCGAGCCCTGCCGCAGCACCGGCAGCAACGAGTACCAGGTGTTGTTGCCGACGACGCCGTCGACCGACAGCCCGTGCGCCGACTGGTAGCTGCGCACGGCGGAGTCCGTCGCGGGGCCGAAGGACCCGTCTGCCGTGACGCTCTTGCCGGAGGCCCGGAGCAGGTACTGCAGGGTGCGCACGGCGGCGCCGCTGCTGCCGCTGCGCAGGACCGGCAGGCTCGTCTCCGTGCTGCCACCGCCCGTGCCGCCGGAGCCGTACTTGCGCAGCACGTCGTTCGCGTACGCGATGCGCTGGGTCGTCGCGCACGTGCCGCACCGTTCGAACTTCTGCATGAAGACGGTCGTCGCCGAGTCGACCGACGTCGCGGCCTTGAGGCTCGAGAGCCCGTAGCCGGAGAAGGTCGACAGCTCGTACCAGGTGAAGTCGAGCTGGGCCGTGAGGTCGTAGCGGCTGCGGCCGCTCAGCCCCGCGTACCAGACCATGTTGTCGCGGGAGTCGGTGTCCCACCGGCCGCCCTCGCTCCACTGAGCGATGCCGACACCGGGGCCGCCGGGCTGGTTCGCGTAGGGGTTGATCGGGCTGCCCGACTCCTGGATGAGGTTGCCGACGACGCCGGCCGACTGCCGCTCGGTCAGGCCCTTGGACACGAAGTAGTCGAACGCGATCTCGTCGGTCGAGGCGGCGAGCGCGCTCGGGGCCGCGGCGACGCCGAGCACCGCGATCGAGGCCGCGGCCAGGAGCCCGGCGAGGCTCCTGCGGGTGGTGGTGGTCTTCATGGTTCCTCCGATCTACGCGAGCAGCCCGCTCCACGTGTTGGGGCCCACGACGGCATCGGCGTCGAGGGCGTGGGCGGTCTGGAAGGCCTGGGTGGCCGAGGCGGTTCCCGCGCCGAAGACGCCGTCGACCGTGACGGCATACCCCTGCGCGGTGAGCGCGGACTGCACGCCGCGGACGGCGTCGGACGTCTGCCCCTGCCGGCAGGTGACGGCGAGGGGCGCCTCCCACGTCGCCCGCCCGACGACGCCGTCGGCCGTGAGGCCCCCGGCCTGCTGGAAGGAGACGACGGCCGCAGCGGTGCCCGGCCCGAACGCACCGTCAGCCGTGACGCTGCGTCCCGAGTGCCGCAGCAGGTGCTGCGCGGCGGTCACCCGGAAGCCGCTGCTGCCCTGCTTCAGCGTCGGCCAGGTGCGGGTCGGCGGCGGGGGCGGGTTGGTCGTGCCGAGCCGCGTCGCGACGTCGGCCCGCAGCTGGGGGAGATTGGCGTACAAGGCGTCTCCCGGGCACTCGGTGTCGAGGAAGTCCCGGTGGCCGTAGATGTCCGCCGGCCCGAGGCCGTAGGTCTGGCACAGGTACGCGCAGAGCGCGACGAGTGCGTCCCACTGCGCCGACGTCGGCAGGGCGCTCGTGTACGTGCCCTCGTTCTCGATGCCGATCGACGTCGAGTTCTGCCCCGTGCAGTGCGCCCCGAGCGGGAAGACGGTGCTCGAGCCGGAGCCCAGGCCCTCGACCGAGCGGTGCCGGCCCTCCATGGTGAAGCCGCCTCGGCTGATGGTGAACTGCTGGCCCGAGTCGATCCAGCCGCGCGCGAAGTGCCACGACTGGATGTTTCGGGCGAGGGAGTATGCCGCCGCCTGCGAGTAGTCGGTCGTGTTCGCCGACGCCGTGTGGTGGACGAGGATCTTCTGCGGCGGCCCGGTCATGCCGACCGTGCCGGTCGCGGGCCGGGCGCCCCACGCGGCGCACGAGGCGATGCTCGGGCGGGCGACGGCGGTGACCGCCGCGTTCGAGGGGGCCGCCTTGGCGACCCCGAGGCCCCCCACCGCGCCGACGCCGAGGGCGCCGACGAGCAGGGAGCGGCGGGTGAGCGCGGGGTCCACGGTCACCAGCCGGAGCAGGCGTCGGCGTCCCACGCGATGCTCGACCGGATGTCGACGTGCGCGTGGTCGCTGTGGTTGGGGTAGCCCGGACCGAAGATGCCGCCGAAGCCGGCGTAGCGGGCCTGCTTGGCGATGCTGCAGATCGAGGTCGAGCCGTCGCCGGGCACGAGGTCGAGAGCGCCACCGTTCAGGTGCACGCTGTTGGTCGCGCCGCCGACCGACGCGTTGCACGTCGTGTCGCGGAAGCCGGACGTCACCCGGAGCGGGTGGTCGCCGAGCTGGTGGCGCAGCGCCTCGGCGCGCCACAGGGCCCGCTTCATGTTCTCCTTCTGGGCCGCGGTGCCGGTGAAGCCGCGCCCGCAGTTCTCGCTCGCCTCGGCGTAGCTGAAGTGCACGGGCGTGCAGTCGGGGTCCTGCAGCGCGTAGATCTTCGAGAACGTCGCGGGGCCGGCGACCCCGTCGGCCGAGAGGCCGTACGCGCGCTGGAAGTTCGCGACGGCCGTCTTCGTCTGCGCCCCGAACGAGCCGTCGATGCCCATGACCTGGCCGCGTGGCACCCAGCCCGCGACGCGGATCTGCAGCTGCGTGACGTCGGCCCCGGATGCCCCGGAGCCCAGGGTGCGCGGCCACGAGTAGCACTCGTCGGCGTGGGCCGTGGGTGCCGTGGCGGTCACGGTGGCGGTCGCGACGCCCAGCCCCCCGAGGGCGAGGGCGGCGACGGCGATGACGTGGGTGAACCAATTCCTGCGCATACGAGTCCCTTTCGTGCGGTCGTCCGTGTCGTGCCCTTCGAGCCTCTCCCGGTCTGGAGCGGGTCGCACGTCGAGCGCATGGGGAGCACTCCCCATGCGCTCGGCACCGCAGGAGGTGGTCGCCGGCGGTACGAGCCCCGGCGGAGGTCTCGGGTCGGCCGCGTCAGCCCGCACCGGCCACCGCCTCCGCGGCCCGCTCGACGACGTGGTCGACGATGCCGAAGGCGACCGCCTCCTGCGCGGTCAGCACCTTGTCGCGGTCGGTGTCGAGGCGCAGCTGCTCGACGCTGCGCCCGGTGTGGCGGCTCAGCACCTCCTCGACCTGCGCCCGCACCCGGAGCAGCTCGTCGGCCTGCAGCGCGAGGTCGCTGACCGTGCCCTGCCCGCCCGCGGAGGGCTGGTGGAGCAGCACGCGCGCGTGCCGCAGCGCGAAGCGTCGGCCGGGCTCCCCCGCCGCCAGCAGCACCGCAGCCGCCGACGCCGCCTGGCCGAGGCAGTAGGTGGCGACCGGGGTCGGCACGAACTGCATCGTGTCGTAGACGGCCATCAGCGCCGTGAAGGAGCCGCCCGGGCTGTTGACGTAGAGCGACACCTCCCGCTCCGGTGCGACGTCGGCGAGGTGCAGCAGCTGCGCCATGACGACGTTGGCCACCCCGTCGTCGATCTCCGTGCCCACGAAGATGATCCGCTCCTGCAGGAGCCGGCTGTAGATGTCGAAGCTGCGCTCCCCCGCCGGGGTCCGCTCGACGACGTAGGGGATCGTGTAGCTGCTCACCGCAGTCCCACCTTGCGCTCGACGCCGCCCGGGCGCACGTCGGTCAGTGAGCGCACGACGTGGTCGACGATCCCGTATGCCGCCGCCTCCTCCGCGCTGAACCACCGGTCGCGCTCGCTGTCCCGGGTGATCTGCTCCACCGCCTGCCCCGTGTGCTCGGCCTGCAGCTCGTTGACCCGGCGCTTGACCGCCTTGAGGTTGGCGGCCTGCACCTCCACGTCGGCGGCCGTGCCCTGGATGCCGGCGGAGGGCTGGTGCATCATGATCCGCGCGTTCGGCAGCGCGAACCGCTTGCCGGGCGTGCCGGCGCCGAGGAGGAACTGGCCCATCGAGGCCGCGAAACCGAGCGCGAGGGTGGAGACGTCGTTCGGGATGACCCGCATCGTGTCGTAGATCGCCAGGCCCGCGGTGACGGAGCCGCCGGGGCTGTTGACGTAGAGGCTGATGTCGGCGCGCGGGTCGCGGGCCGAGAGGAGCAGCAGCTGCGCGGTGACCCGGTTGGCGACGGGGTCGTCGACCTCGGAGCCGAGGACGATGATGCGCTGGTGCAGCAGCTCCATCGACAGCTGGTCGTCCAGCGCGGCGGAGGAGAAGGTGTCGTTCATGCGTCCAGCCTGCGTCGCCACGAGCCCAGGGGGAATCCCGCTCTGCCGCAAGCAGACACGCTGAGGGGCGCCGCGGACCCGTGGTCGGCGGCGCCCCGGGGGCCGGCGCGACTACTTCTGCAGGAAGTCGAGCAGGGCGGCGTTGAACTCCGCCGGGTGGCTGGCGTTGATCCCGTGCGGACCGTCCGCGAGGACGACGAGCTCGCTCCCGCGCAGGGCGGCGTGCGTGCGCTGGCCCGACCCCTCGAAGGGCACGATCGCGTCGGCGTCACCGTGGATGACGAGGGCCGGGACGGTGATCGCGGCGAGGTCGTCGCGGAAGTCGGTCGTGCCGAAGGCCTCCATGCAGCCGAGCAGCGCGCGCTGGTCGGACTGGCGACAGAGCCCGATCGCCTCCTGGCGGGTCGCCTCGTCGACCTTCAGGGTGCCGTGGGCGGAGAAGAAGTCCGTCGTGAACTGGTCGAAGAAGGCGTCACGGTCGCCCTTCGCGCCCTCCTCCATCTGCCCGGAGGCCTCCTCCGTCAGCGGCCCCTCGGGGTTGTCGTCGGTCTTCAGCAGGTAGGGCGGCACGGCGGCCGCGAAGACGACGCTGCGCAGGCGGTCCTCGCCGTGACGGGTCACGTACCGGGCCACCTCCCCGCCGCCCATGGAGAACCCGACCAGCGTCACGTCGCGCAGGTCGAGCGCCTCGAGCAGGCTCCCGAGGTCGTCGGTGAGCGTGTCGTAGTCGTAGCCGCCGTGCGGTTTGTCGCTCTCACCGAAGCCGCGCCGGTCGTACGTGACGACGCGGTAGCCGGCGTCCGCCAGGGCGGGCACCTGCTCCTTCCACGACGCGCCCGAGAGCGGCCAGCCGTGGACGAGCACGACGGGGCGTCCGTCGCCGCCGGTGTCCTCGACGTGGATCTTCACCTCGTGCAGGAGGCCGGAGTCCGTGGTCACGTCGGTCATCGGGATGTCCTTTCGTCGATGGGTCCCCAGTCCGCGGGGCCCCGGTGCCATACCCGGCGGTCCTGGCGACGTCACCGGTCGCCGGTCCGCGCGCTCACCCTCAACCGGCGACGCCCGCCATCTCGTTGGGCACGTGCGGCAGGATCGCCTCGCCGGTCACCCGGGAGGTGGTGAGGTCGACGGCGACGAGGCGCGAGCGGGACGGCTCGGTGACGTAGGCCCGGTCACCGACGACGCGGACGGACGGCCGCGGGTCCTGCCACTCGAGCGGTTCACGCCAGGGCCCCACCACCGGCACCGAGCGCTTCACGACGCCGGTGTCGGGGTCGATGACGCGAAGTCGACCGTCGGTGCCGAGGACGAGCGCCTCACCCGCGGGGCCGCGCTCGAGGCTGCGGAACGAGTAGCTCGCCCCGGTCTCCACGAGCCGCAGCCGACCCGTCCGGGTGTCGACGAGCGAGACGCGCGTGGGTCGTTCGAGCTCGGCGTCCTCGTCGACCTTGTAGTCGCCGAGGACGACGCCGGAGCGCTCCGACCCGGCCTGGTTGCCGATGCGGCCGTATGCCGTCGGGCTGGTCACCTTGGTGAAGCGCCCGTCGCGATAGACGAGCATGCCGTCCTCGCAGCCGAGGGTGACGACGTCGCCCGCTGCGACCGCCTCGCCGTGCAGACCGGGGCAGTCGTCGGTGCGCGCGACCTCCGCGCCGGCGACGTCGAGCGCGACGGCCCCGGTCCGGGCCTCCTCGGTGCCGAGGCTGTGCACGAGCGTGCCGTCCGGCAGGGTCACGGCGACGCCGTGGTGGGCGGCGGGCGCCTTGTGGCGTACGACGTCGACCGAACCGTCCACGCCCCCGAGCGAGTCGGTGTCGAGCACCTGCATCTCCCCCGTCCCGTCGGCGAAGAGCGTCGTGCGCGTGCCGTGCACGACGACGTGCCCCGGGTGCGACCCCGCAATCGTCGTTGCGGTCAGGCGCGGCGTGGTCGTGAAGGAGTGCTCGTGGTCGCCGTGCGGCTCGGTCCACGCACCGAGGTCGAGCGCGCGCCAACCGTCCTCCTGCGTCACGAGCACGTGGCGCCCGTCACCGGCCGGGTTGAGGCGGATGAAGCCCGTGGTCGCTGCGTCGCCGACGACCTCGAGGGTCGCGGCGTCGACGACCATGACCCCGTCGCGGTGGCTGAGGGCGAGGCGGGGAGACGGCCCCTCCGCCTCCGCCGTCGGCGCGGCGGACGGCATCGGTGCCGGCGCGGACGACCGGGAGCCGGCGGGACCGCCGGGGGCGGCGCAGCCTGCGAGGAGGGCACCGAGGAACGGCGCGAGGACGAAGGATGACGTTCGGCGATTCATGCGAGAATGATTTTCATTCACAGCGCGGGAAGTCAAGCCGGGTGGTTGACCGTCGATGGACCGTCGGCGAGGCTGGGCGCCCGGGTGCCGCTCGAGCACCCACGGAAGGAGACCGATGGACGCCGACGTCGTCGTCGTGGGCGCCGGCCTCGCCGGGCTCGTCGCCACCGCGGAGCTCGCCGACCGCGGCCGGCGCGTCGTGCTCGTCGACCAGGAGGGCGAGCAGTCGCTCGGCGGCCAGGCGTTCTGGAGCTTCGGCGGTCTCTTCCTCGTCGACAGCCCCGAGCAGCGCCGGATGGGCGTCCGCGACAGCCTGGAGCTCGCGACCCAGGACTGGATGGGCTCCGCGCAGTTCGACCGCGAGGAGGACTACTGGCCGCGCCGCTGGGCCGAGGCCTACCTCCACTTCGCCGCAGGCGAGAAGCGGGCGTGGCTCCGCGAGCAGGGGCACCGGCTCTTCCCGGTCGTCGGGTGGGCCGAGCGCGGCGACGGCCGGGCCGACGGGCACGGCAACTCGGTGCCCCGCTTCCACATCACGTGGGGCACCGGCCCCGGCCTCGTCGAGCCCTTCGAGCGCCGGGTGCGCGCCGCGGTGGCCGACGGACGCGTCACCCTCGCCTTCCGCCACCGCGTCGACGACCTCGTGGTGACCGACGGCGCGGTCACCGGCGTGCGTGGGCGTCGACTCGTCGAGGACGGTGCGGAGCGCGGCCGTCCGAGCAGTCGCGAGGAGGTGGCCGACTTCGTGATCGCGGCGCAGGCGGTCGTCGTCACGAGCGGTGGCATCGGCGGCGACCACGAGCTCGTCCGCCGTGCCTGGCCCGCCCGGCTCGGCACGCCGCCCGCCCGCATGGTCGCCGGCGTGCCGGCGCACGTCGACGGCCGGATGCTCGCCATCACCGAACGGGCGGGCGGTCGCGTCATCAACCCGGACCGGATGTGGCACTACACGGAGGGCCTGCGCAACTGGGACCCCGTGTGGCACAACCACGGCATCCGCATCCTGCCCGGCCCCTCGTCGCTGTGGCTCGACGCCCGCGGACGCCGCTTCCCGGCGCCGTTCTTCCCGGGCTTCGACACGCTCGGGACCCTCGGCCACATCCAGCGGAGCGGCTACGACTACTCGTGGTTCGTGCTGACGCAGCGGATCATCGAGAAGGAGTTCGCGCTCTCGGGCTCGGAGCAGAACCCCGATCTCACGGGGCGGGACGTGCGCCAGGTGCTCGGGCGGGCGAGGAGCGGCGCCCCCGCCCCCGTCGAGGCGTTCAAGCAGCACGGCGAGGACTTCGTCGTCGCGAGCACCGTCGACGCGCTCGCCCGCGGGATGAACGCGCTGACCGGCGACCACCTCGTCGACGCTGCAGCCCTCCGACGCACCATCGTGGCGCGCGACAACGAGATCGCCAACGACTTCACCAAGGACGCCCAGGTCACGGCGATCCGCGGGGCGCGAAACTACTTGGGCGACAAGCTGATCCGCGTCGCACCCCCACACCGGTTGCTCGACCCGGCCGCGGGTCCGCTCATCGCCGTCCGGCTCAACATCCTCACCCGCAAGACCCTCGGAGGCCTCGAGACCGACCTGTCCGGGCGGGTGCTCGGCGCGGGCGGCGAGCCCGTGCCGGGGCTCTACGCCGCGGGCGAGGTGAGCGGGTTCGGCGGCGGCGGCATGCACGGCTACAACTCGCTCGAGGGCACCTTCCTCGGGGGCTGCCTGTTCAGCGGTCGGACGGCGGGCCGCGCGGTCGCCGCCGCACTCTGAGCCGGGACGGCTACCCAAGAGCGGACACAACCGCTTATCTTTACCCCGTGAATCCATCGCAGGCGGCACCCGGCTCGCAGGCATCTCTGCGTGAAGCCAACCGCCTGCGGGTGCTCGACGCCCTCCGCGAGCAGGGGGCGATGACCCAGGTCGAGCTCGCCGGGGCGACCGGCCTCAGCCCCGCCACGGTCTCCAACATGGTCAAGGAGCTCGACGGCGCGGGCGCGCTCGAGCTGTCCCCGAGCATCCGCAACGGGCGGCGGGCCGTCCTCGTCTCGCTCGCCACCGGGAACACGCTGCTCGCCGGCATCGCCTTCGGTGACCGCGACGTGCGCGTCGCCGTCGCGACCGGGCCGCGCGACATCGTCGGCCGCCAGCGCATGCCGCTGCCGGCGAACCACAACGCCGACGAGGGCATGGAGCGCGCCGCGCGCCTGCTCCACGACCTCGTCGAGAAAGCCGGCAAGACGATGCCCGACGTCAAGGCCGTGGGCGTCGGCATCCCGGCTCCCGTCGACAGCGTGAGCGGTCAGGTCGGGTCCGAGAGCATCCTGCCCGGGTGGCGCGGCGTCGACGTGGCCGACGAGATGCGCGGCCGGGTCGGAGCCCCCGTCTCCGTCGACAACACCTCGAACCTCGGAGCCCTCGGCGAGCTGAGATGCGGTGCGCTGCAAGGGGTTCAGAACGGCGCCTACATCAAGCTGTCCTACGGGGTGGGGGCCGGGATCGTGCTCGGGGGCGAGGTCTTCCGCGGCATCGCGGGCACGGCCGGCGAGATCGGGCACCTGACGATCGACGAGCACGGCCCCGTCTGCCGGTGCGGCAACCGCGGCTGCCTCGAGACGTTCATCGGCGCGCACGCCCTGAGCGACGCCCTCGCCGGCTCGCACGGGCGCCTGACGCTGCGCGACATCATCGCCAAGGCCATCGACGGCGACGCCGGCTGCCGGCGCGTCATCGAGGACGCCGGGCGGCACCTCGGGGTGGCGCTCGCGGGCCTCGTCAACCTGCTCAACCCCGAGGTCGTCGTGCTCGGCGGGCAGCTCTCGCTCGTCGGGCACGTGCTCGCGGACCCCATGCAGCGCGCCCTCGAGCGCAGCGCCATCCCCAGCGCCGTGGCCTCTCTCGTCGTGCGGGAGTCCGAGCTGCAGACCGACGCCGACGTCGTGGGCGCCGTCGTCGCGGCCGAGACGCTGTACGCCGCGACCGAGGGCCACTTGGTAACGATTACGTCCATGGCTTGAATTCAAGCCTTGACGCCAAGGGGTCGCAGGCCTTTTACTCCGGAGTACGGGCCGCACCAACGTGGATGCCGGCGCTTGAACAAGGGAGTTCCAAACCATGCGTGCACGCTCCACCCGCCTCGCCGGCATCGCCCTTGCGGCCGGCCTGGGCCTCACCTCGATCGCTGCGTGCGGCAGCAGCAGCGACAACACCCCGTCCGGCTCGAACAGCAGCGGCGGCGCCGCTGCCGGCGGTGGCAAGAAGATCGCCCTGCTGCTCCCCGAGTCGAAGACCACGCGCTACGAGACCTTCGACCGTCCGCTCTTCGAGGCCGCCGTCAAGGCCTCCTGCGCCGACTGCTCGGTCATCTACAGCAACGCCGACCAGGACGCCGGCAAGCAGCAGCAGCAGGCCGAGGCCGCCCTGACCCAGGGTGCCAACGTCCTCGTCCTCGACCCGGTCGACGGCAAGGCCGCCGCCTCGGTCGTCGCGAGCGCCAAGAGCAGCGGCGTCCCCGTCGTCGCCTACGACCGCTTCATCGACGGCGCCGACTACTACGTGTCCTTCGACAACGCGACGGTCGGCAAGATCCAGGCCCAGACGCTCGTCGACCTCGTCAAGAAGAGCGGCAAGACCTCCGGTGACGTCGTCATGATCAACGGCTCGCCCACCGACCCCAACGCCGCCGACTTCAAGTCCGGCGCGCACAGCGTCCTCGACGGCAGCGGCTTCAAGATCGCCGCCGAGTACGACACCCCCGACTGGAGCCCGGACAAGGCCCAGCAGTGGATGGAGGGGCAGATCTCGGCCGTCAAGGGCAACCTCGTCGGCGTCTACGCGGCCAACGACGGCACCGCGGGCGGCGCCATCGCGGCCCTCAAGGGTGGCGGCGTCAACCCGCTCCCGCCCGTCACGGGCCAGGACTCCGAGCTCGCCGCGATCCAGCGCATCCTCGCCGGCGACCAGGCGATGACGATCTACAAGCCGATCAAGCCGGAGGCCGAGGCCGCCGCGAAGGCCGCGATCGCCCTCGCCAACAAGCAGACCCCCGAGAAGACGACGGACTTCAAGGGCATCGCCAGCACGATCCTCGACCCGATCGCCGTCACCAAGGACAACATCAAGGACACGATCGTCAAGGACGGCATCTACAAGACGTCCGACATCTGCTCGAGCACCTTCGCGGCCGCCTGCACCGCCGCCGGCATCAGCTGACCTGCGCCCGACGCACCACCCGCAGGCATACGCCTGCCCGCGCGACACGCAAGGTGTAGACCGGGTGGGTGGGCACGGATCCTCGTGCCCACCCACCCGGCGTCGCACCGGGACCGACGTGCACCGCGCTCCCGCTCGACAGATCCGAAGGACGGACATGACCGCAACCACCTCACCGCCACCCGCACCGACGCAGACGGCCGTGCTCTCACTGCGGGGCATCTCCAAGCGGTTCGGCGCCGTGCAGGCCCTCACCAACATCGACTTCGACGTCCGGCCCGGTGAGGTCGTCGCCCTCGTCGGCGACAACGGCGCCGGCAAGTCGACGCTCGTCAAGACCATCGCCGGCGTCTACACGCCCGACTCCGGCACCATGGAGTTCGACGGCGCCTCCGCCGCCGTCAGCTCGCCGGCCGAGGCCCAGAAGCTCGGCATCGCCACGGTGTTCCAGGACCTCGCGCTCTGCGACAACCTCGACGTCGTCGGCAACCTCTTCCTCGGCCGCGAGCTCTACTCCGGCCGGGCCCTCGACGAGGTGACGATGGAGAAGGAGTCGTGGCGGCTGCTGCGCCAGCTCTCCGCGCGCATCCCGTCGGTGCGCATCCCCGTCGCCAGCCTCTCGGGCGGCCAGCGCCAGACCGTCGCCATCGCCCGCTCGCTCCTCGGCGACCCGAAGGTCGTCATGCTCGACGAGCCGACGGCCGCCCTCGGCGTCGCCCAGACCGCCGAGGTGCTCAACCTCGTCGAGCGGCTGCGCGAGAACGGCCACGGCGTCATCCTCATCAGCCACAACATGAGCGACGTCATGGCCGTCGCCGACCGGGTCTGCGTGCTGCGCCTGGGCCGCAACAACGGCACCTTCGACGTGAGCCAGACCAACGCCCAGGAGATCATCGCCGCCATCACCGGCGCCACGACGAACGCCGTGTCCGAGCGCGCCTCGCGCCGGACGCCGAGCGAGGAGCAGCAGTGAGCACCACGACTCCGGACCCCACCCGCGACGCCGCCGAGCCCGCGGACCCCACCGCCGCGACCGCCGCCCTGCCGGCGGACCTCCAGGACGAGCGGCTCATCGCCCAGGCCGGTGGGGTCGGCGGCACCGTGCGCGCCTTCTTCTCCCGGCTGCGCAGCGGTGACCTCGGCGCCCTGCCCGTCGTCATCGGCCTCGTCATCATCTGGGTCGTCTTCCAGGGCCTCAACGACGCCTTCCTCTCACCGCGCAACCTCGTCAACCTCACGCTCCAGAGCGCGGCCATCGGCACCATCGCCATCGGCATCGTGCTCGTGCTGCTCCTCGGCGAGATCGACCTCTCCGTCGGCTCGGTGAGCGGCCTCGCCGCCGCCATCGTCGCCGTCGGCACCGTCAACCGCGGCTGGCCGGTCCTGCTCGCGCTGCTCGTCGCGGTCGCCGTCGCCTTCGTCATCGGCCTCGCCTACGGCGCGATCTACACGCGGTTCGGCGTGCCGAGCTTCGTCATCACCCTGGCGGGGCTGCTCGGCTTCCTCGGCCTGCAGCTGAAGGTGCTCGGCGCCGAGGGCTCGATCAACCTGCCGTTCGAGTCGGGCCTCGTGAAGTTCGCCCAGCAGACCTTCCTGCCGGCGACGCTCGCCTACGTGCTGGCCCTCGCCGCCGTCGCCGTCTTCGCCCTCGCCCGGCTGCGGGCGAACGCCCGCCGCGACGCGGCCGGCCTGTCGACGACGCCGGTCAGCATGATCGCCGTCCGCTCGGGCTTCCTCGCCCTCTTCCTCGTCGTGCCGATCATCGTGCTCAACCGCGACCGTGGCGTCTCGGTGATGTTCCTCGTGTTCCTCGCGCTGGTCGTCGTCATGGACTTCGCCATCCGCCGCACGCGCTGGGGCCGCTCGGTCATGGCCGTCGGCGGCAACGTCGAGGCCGCCCGCCGAGCCGGCATCAACGTGCGCCGGGTCTACCTCACCGTGTTCGCGCTCTGCTCGAGCTTCGCCGCGGTCGGCGGCATCTTCGCGGCGGCCCGCCTGGCCGCCGCCAACCAGAGCAGCGGCGGCGCGGACACGAACCTCAACGCCATCGCCGCGGCCGTCATCGGCGGCACCAGCCTCTTCGGCGGGCGCGGGTCGGCGTATGCCGCCCTGCTCGGCATCCTCGTGATCCAGTCGATCAGCAACGGCCTCGCCCTGATCAACCTCGGCTCGCCCGAGCGCTACATGATCACCGGCGCGGTGCTGCTGCTCGCGGTCACCGTCGACGCCCTGAGCCGCCGCAGCCGCGCGGCCCACGGTCGCGCCTGACGCTCCGGCACCACCCGCCCGCACGACCACGCACGCACCACGATCCCGGCAGCCGCCCAGGCTGCCGGGATCGCGGCTTTCCTCAGCCGACGGGCGCCGGCTCGGGCACGTCCTCGCGCACCGGCCGGGCGCGCTGCGCCCGGGCCGCGAGACCGAGCACGAGCAGGCCGAGCGCGGCGAAGGCCGCCCCCACCCACAGCGGGGAGGTCCAGCCGAGACCGGCCGCGATGGCCAGCCCGGAGACCCACACACCGAGGAAGTTGCCGACGTTGAAGGCCGCGATGTTGGCCGACGAGGCCATCGTCGAAGCGCCGGTCGCGTGCTCCAGCACCCGCATCTGCAGCCCGGGCACCGTCGCGAAGCCGAAGAAGCCCATCGCGAGAAGCATGGCGGCCGAGCCGAGGCGGGTGCCCGAGAGCAGCGCGAAGGCGACGAGCGACACGGCGAGCGCCAGCGTGAGCCACACGAGGGTCCGGTTCAGCGCCCGGTCGGCCCAGCGGCCGCCGAGCAGGTTGCCGGCGAAGAGGCCCACGCCGAAGAGCACGAGCAGCCACGGCACGGCCGACTCGCCGAAGCCGGAGACCCGGGTCAGGAGCGGCTCGACGTACATGAAGGCACCGAACATGCCGCCGAAGACGAGCACGGTCATCCCGAGCGAGAACCACACCTGGCCGCTGCGGAACGCCGCGAGCTCGGTGCGCAGCCCGGCCTCGCGGCGCTCGGCCGCGGCATCCGGGACGAGGGCGGCGATGCCGGCCGCCGCAGCGACGCCGACCACGGCGATGACGGCGAAGGTCGCGCGCCAGCCCCACTGCTGGCCGACGAAGGTGCCGAGCGGCACCCCGAGCACGTTGGCGAGGGTGAGCCCACCGAACATGACGGAGATCGCGCCGGCGCGGCGGTCGGCCGGCACGAGCGAGGCGGCGAGCACCGAGCCGATGCCGAAGAAGGCGCCGTGGGCGAGTGCGGCGACCACGCGCCCCAGCAGGAGCACGCCGTAGCCGGTGGCCACGGCGGAGAGCACGTTGCCGGCGACGAAGAGGACCATGAGCACGAGCAGCGCGCGCTTGGGCCGCCACGAGCCGAGCACCGGCGTGAGCCCGAGGGCGCCGACGACGACGGCCAGCGCGTAGCCGCTGATGAGGTAGCCGGCGGTGGGGATGCTGACCCCGAGGTCGCCGGCGACGGTGCTGAGCAGGCCGGCGATGACGAACTCCGTCAGGCCGATGCCGAAGCCGCCGAGAGCGAGGGCGAGTAGACCGAGAGGCATGAGTGGTTCCGAGTCCTTCCGAACGGGACGGTGACGCCGGTCCGAGCCTCCCTGCTCGCGCCGGTATGCCGCGTGTGCAACTACTTGACGTCGGCGACGTTAGTTGCACACGCGGCATATTGCAAACGCGCGCTATGATGGTGCGCATGGGAATCGCCGACTCCGCCGTCGAGGTGCGCGCCTCGGGATGGCGCACCCTCGCCGCGCTGCACGCGCACATCGAGAGCGCCCTCGAGCGCGAGCTCGTGCGTCGACACGCCCTCTCCGTCGTCGAGTTCACCGTCCTCGACGCCCTCTCCCGCCAGGACGGGTGGCACATGCGCATGTCGCAGCTCGCCCGCGCGGCCGCGCTCTCCTCGTCGGCCACGACCCGGCTCGTCAACCGGCTCGAGGACCGTGGCCTGCTGACCCGGGTGCTGTGCGCCGACGACCGCCGGGGCATCTACACCGAGCTCACCGACGCCGGCTGGGCGCTCTACCGCGAGGCGCGCCCCACGCACGACGCCGTGCTCGAGACGTCGCTCGACTCGGCCGGCGAGGTGCCCGAGCTCGCCCCCATCGTGGGGTTCCTGCACGACGGCGTCAGAGGCGTCCGCGGATAGGCGTCCGCTCGACGGGGTCGCCGTCCGGGGGCATCACCATCTCGGCCCGCACGCCGAGCAGGCGCACCTCGCGCTCGGGGTCGAGGCCCGCGGCGAGCTGCAGGGCCGCCGCCACGACGGTGGCCCGCTCGCTCGTCGGCTCGGCGAGCTTGCGGGCCCGCGTCTGCGTGAAGAACGGTGCGTAGCGCACCTTGAGCGTCACCCGCACGACGGGCCGGCCCTCCTTCCTCGTGTCGTCGAACGCCTGCGACGCGAGCTCGGCGACGGCCTCGCGCACCTGCTCGGGCGTCGTGAGGTTGTGCTGGTAGGTCGTCTCGCGGCTGTGGCCCCGCGCGACCCACGGGGTGTCGTCGACGACGGCCGAGCCGAGGCCGCGGCCGAGCTGGGAGTACCAGACGCCCATCCGCGGCCCGAACTCACCGACGAGCACGGCCTCCTCGGCGTCGGCGAGCTCGCGCACCGTGGCGATGCCGTGGCCGGCCAGTCGCTTCGAGACCTTCGACCCGACTCCCCAGAGGTCGATCGTCGGGCGCTCCCCCATGACCTCGAACCAGTTGTGCCGGGTCAGCCGGAAGACCCCGCGCGGCTTGCCGAACCCCGTCGCGATCTTCGCGCGCACCTTGTTGTCGCCGATGCCGACGGATGCGTGCAGCCCGGTCGCGTCGAGCACGGCCTCCCGCGCGCGGTGCGCCACGGCCTCCGGGTCGTCGGTCGCCACCCCGAGGAAGGCCTCGTCCCAGCCGAGCACCTCGACGACGACGCCCAGGCCGCGCAGCGCCTCCATGACCTGCTCCGACGCGGCCGTGTAGGCAGCAGCGTCGACGGGCAGGATGACGGCGTCCGGCGCCTTGCGCGCGGCCAGCCGCAGCGGCATCCCCGACCCGACGCCGAGCGCCCGGGCCTCGTAGCTCGCGGTGGACACGACGGCACGCTCGGTGGGGTCGCCGCGTCCCCCGACGATGACGGGCAGGCCGGCCAGCTCGGGACGGCGCAGCACCTCGACCGCTGCGATGAACTGGTCGAGGTCGACGTGCAGCACCCACGGGGTGACGCCGGCGTTCACCCCGTCATTGTGCCCGTCAGGGTGCCCGTCGTCAGGGTGCCCGTCGTCAGGGTCGCGGGGGCCGGGAGCGATCGCTCACCGGCTTGCCACCGCGGAAGGTGTAGACGGTCGGGTCGGGCGGGGAGCCGCCCGGCTGCGACTGGGGCTTCCTGGGCTTCTGGACCTGCTGCGGCTGCTCCGGCCCGGCCGCGGCATCCTGCTCGCGGGCCGCGACGACGACGCCGTGGTAGAGCATGAGCGCGGCCAGGGCGGTCAGCCCGTAGGCGCCGACCATGAGCGGCGTGCCGGTGTGCGCGCCGCCGAGGTCCGACCGGAGCAGGTGGAGGCCACCCGCGGCCGCCCCAACGACCGCGGCGCCGACGAACCAGATGATAGTGGCGCGGGTCATCGAGGAGTGCACGGGGTCACTGTCGCACACGCGCGGTGCCGGCGTCCCCGGCCTCGCGCGGAGCCGCTCAGGGCGCCGTGCGGTCCGTGACCGCGTGGGCCGCCCCGCCCGGTCCCGCGCCGGGACGGATCGGCTTGGCGGGCGTGCCCTTCGCGGGCTTGACCTTGGCCGGCTGGGACTTCGCCTTGGCGGGCTTGCTCTTGGCGGGCTTGCTCTTGGCCGGCTTGCTCTTGGCCGGCTTGCTCTTGGCCGGCTTGCTCTTGGCCGGCTTGCTCTTCGCCGGCTTGCTCGTCGCCGGCTTGCTCTTCGCCGGCTTGCTCTTGGCCGGCTTCGCCGTGGCGGGCTCGGCCGTGCCGGGCGCGCTCGTCGCCGGCCGGGCCGCGTCCCTGGCCGGTGCGGCCGCGGCAGCCGGCCGGGGCTCCAGGGCGTCGGACGCCAGCGTGGGCACCGACGGGCGCGTGGCCGGACGGCTCACCACCCCGGGACGAGTGGCGCCTCCGGGCGCGGCGACCGCCGGGGCGGACGCGGCCGGCGCAGCGGGCCGCGCGGACTGCGCGGACTGCGGGGCGGGCGACGCAGCGGGCCGGCTCGTGGCGCGAGGCGTCGTCGACGCCGAGCCGGCACCCGTCGCCGCGTGCGGAGCAGGTCGCGACGCGCCGGCCGAGGGCACGGGCGCAGGAGACGCGACGACGCCGGCACCCTCGGTTCCCTTCGAGGCGGCCGGGGCGGACGCGGCGGCCGGGGCGGCGTCGGCGCCGGCCGGCTCGGGGTCGGTCGGCTGGGGGTCGGTCAGGTCGGTGTCGGCCAGGCGCGGCGCGCCGGACGCGATCATCGCCGCGTCGAGGTCGCTGACGGGCGACGGCCGGTCGCTCGTCACGACGGAGCCGAGGATGAGCGCCGTCACGGCCGTGCCGAGCAGCAGTCCGGCGCCGCGGCGTCCGCCGACGGGCAGGAGCGAGACCCCACCGGTCACGAGGGCGGCGACCGCGGCGAGCAGCGGGGCCACGCCGAGCACGACGAGGCCACCGGTCGCGCCCCCGACGAGGAAGGCGAAGAGGACGAGGCAGGCGAGGATCGCGAATCCGGGCACGGTGCCCTCGGGCAGCGGACGCGGCTCGCGGTCGGCCAGCAGGTCGACGCGCTCACGACCCGCGCCGGGGCGTGCCGGCAGGGTGAAGGAGGGCTCGTGCTCGCTCGCGGCCGAGGCGCCGGCCGCGGCCCAGAGGTGCCAGCCGCGGGGCGGCACGGGCCACGACGGGTCCTGCACCCACCGGTCGAGCTCGGCCGTCGCCGGGCCGGGGCGCGACGGGTCGTGGGGTGCCGGGACGATGCTCGTGGTCACCTGACTCACCTCTCCTGCGTTCGCGCAGCGACACCAAGGGGCAAAACGGTGCCTTTACCCCATAACTGTACGTTGAACCGTCATCCACTGCACTGGGAATGGTAAGTGTCGAGTAAAGTCCCGACTTTTCCCGATCAGAGCGGATCGTCGACGGGGAGCAGCACCCCCCCCAGCCACGCGTCGGTCTGGTCCTCGAAGCTCGCCTCGCCCGCCCGGCCGGACGCCCCGAACGGGACGACCCAGCGGCTCGCGCTCCGGTCGGCGAGGTCCCAGACGTAGCGCGCCACGGGACCGCCGTAGCAGCGCTCGGTCGAGCCCGGCGCGCTCGCGGCGGCGAGCACGCAGCCCTTGTCGCCGCTCACCGGTCGACGCCGCGGGGTCGGCCGCGCGCCCGCCGTCTCGCCGACGGGGTCGAGGGCATGCACCGGGTCGAGCCAGTGCCGCTCGCCCCACACCTGACTCGGGCTGATCGAGGCAGCGACGTGCTCGAGGGCGTGCCGCACCCCCTCGCCGACGGCGATGCCGTGCGGCGGGCCGAGCACCGCCATCGCCTGCCACCCGGCCCCGACCCGGGTCGGCACGTCGGTCCACGACGCGAAGAGCGGCGAGTGCGCGCTGGGTCCGGCGATCGGGGCGAGCACCGGGTGCGCGGCGAGCCAGCGCACGAGGGCCGTGCGCCAGCCGGCGAAGAGCGCCGCACCGTGGCTGCCGGCGTCGCTGTGGGCGTCCCAGGCGAGCAGCGCGTCACGCACCGCGCGGGCGGGCTCGCCCAGCGCCTCGGGCACGCACGCCCCGACGAGCTCGCGCATGAGGTCGGCCTGCCCGTTGCGGGTGTCGACGTGGATCGCCGCGCAGTCGTCGGCCGTGAGCCCCGTGCGCTCACCGACGAGCGCCCGGATCCGCTCCGCTCGGAACGGCGTCGCGTACTCCGCGCCGAGGCCGCCGCCGCTGGCCCGGTCGTTGGCGCTCACCGCGACGTCGGCCACCACCTCGGCGGGCACGGTGCGGTAGCCGCGCCAGGCGTGCCGCGGGTCCCACGCGGGCAACGGCAGCGCGAGCCCCGCCGCGTCGCGGTCGGGCACGCGCCCGACGACGAGGTGGCGCATCGCGCCGGTGTCGTCGGCGACGAGGGCGCTGTTGACCGGCTCGACCCAGTGCGCGAGCGCCGCCTCGACGTCGTCGACCGTCCGCGCCCGCAGCAGCGGCAGCAGCGCGGCGAAGCCGAGGTCGTGCTCGACCTGCGTGGGGGTTCGCAGGCTGTATGCCGGCGGGTTCCCGTCAGGGACGCCACCCTCCGCGCGCTCCAGCTCCCCCTCGAGGCCGGTCACGACCGGTCCGCGGGCGGTGACGACCACCGGCACCACCTCGGGCTGCTCCCCCCGCACCGCGATCGACTCGGTGCTGGCCTCGACCGGCTCCCAGCCCTGCAGCCCGCGGGCCTCGAACCGCCGTCCACCCGGACCGTCGAGGACCCGCAGCGTCTCGAGGGTGAGGTCCTGGTAGTCGGCCATCGCGTTCGTGATGCCCCAGGCGACCGACCCGGCGTGCGCGAAGTGCTGCACGCCGGGCACGCCGGGGAAGGTGAAGCCGACGACGTCGATGCCCGGGCAGGCGAGCCCCACCTGCTGGTAGCAGCCGGGCAGCTCGATGGTGCGGTGCGGGTCGCCGGCCACGAGCGGCAGGCCGCCGGCCGTGCGCGACCCGCCGATCACCCACGCGTTGCTGCCCGAGCCGTCGGCGCCCTCGGCGTCGAAGAGCGGGAGGAACGACGGCCCGAGCCGGTCGGCGACGTGCGCGTTGAAGAGCTTGCCGGGGAACGTGCCGAAGAGCAGGTGGATGCCCCAGAAGATGCCGAGCGGCGTCCACGGCTCCCACGGTCGGGGGCGGGCGGCATACGGCTGCAGGCCGAGCGCGTCGATCTCGGGCGCGTGGCCCAGTCCCTCGGGGAGCGCGACGTTGACGCCGTCGACGTAGGCGGCGAGCCACTCGCGCGTCTCGGGGTCGAGGCCCTCGAAGCAGCGCCGCACGATCGGCTCGAGGCGCACCTGCCGGGCGAAGCGGTCCCACGGCAGGCCGGCACGCCCGACGTGCTCGGCCGTGCGGCCCTCCATGCGCCAGCGGTGGTGCTCGACCTGCCAGCCGCGGTCGAGGGCCGTCACCCGTCCCTGCAGGTGCGCGAGCTCGAGGACGTCGTCGGCGCGCAGGTGGGGCACGCCGAGCGCGTCGCGGCGCACCCCTGCGGGGTCACCCATCGCTGCGGGCGGTGCGGCTCTCGATCTCGCGGAAGAACGCGTCGGAGATGCGGCGGAACTGCTGCAGCGTCAACGTGATCGGGTCGCCGGCCCGCAGTCCGAGCACCCCACCACCGGGCGCCGGGGCGTCGGGGTCCTCGGGGTCGACCGCGAGCGTGCCGCCGTCCTCCATGAGCGAGCGCGAGAGCGCCCGCACCTCCGCCACGGCGGTGCCGGGGCCCGCGTCGGGCGTCGGGAAGGAGGCGTCGAGCACGAGCAGCATGTTGTTGAAGTACTCGTACTCGAGCGACTCGAGGGCGCCCTCGAGGCCGGAGACGTCGGCGTCACCGTGGTCGCGGGCGGCCTGGGCGACCTCCCGGAACATCCCGATCTGCGACTCCACCCGCGATCGGCAGGCGTCGACGTAGTCCTGGTCGTGCTCCCTCATGACCTCAGCCTAGCGAGCGGAGCCTCCGGACGCGGGGCCCGCGAGGCCGCTAGGTTGGCAGCCATGGCAGCGCGTGAACGCAACGTGCTCGGTGGCGACCTCGTGGCCTGCGGCACCGACCCGCTCACCGGCTTCTACCGCGACGGCTACTGCACGACGGGGCCCGAGGACCGCGGTAGCCACACCGTCTGCGTCGTCGTCACGGCCGAGTTCCTCGCGCACCAGCGCTCGGTCGGCAACGACCTCGTCACGCCCCGGCCGGAGTGGCGCTTTCCCGGGCTCACCCCCGGCGACCGCTGGTGCGTCGTGGCCGCCCGCTGGCTGCAGGCCCACCAGGACGGCGCGGCCGCACCGGTGCTGCTCGCCGGCACCCACGAGAAGGCGCTCGAGGTCGTGCCCCTGCAGCTGCTGACGGCGTATGCCGCCGACGTGCCCGACGACCCGAGCTCGCTGCTCTGACGGCCCGGACGCGGCGGTCGGCAAGCCGCCCCGACGTGGCGCGAACCTGATTGGTCCCATTCGGCCCCCGTGGGCCGGTCCGGGGCCGACAATCGAGCCACCGTCCCCGTCGACACCTGGAGCCGCCGTGCGCCGCGCCCCCGCTGCGGGAGCCATCGGGCTCGTCGCGCTCGCCGGCGCCCTCGCGCTCGGCGGCTGCTCGAGCGGCACCCCGGCCGTCGAGCTGAGCCAGGTGGTCGCCTCGACCGGCACGCCCGCGCCACCGAACACGTCGACGGGTGCACCGACGAGCACGGTCGTCGTGACCCAGGTCGACACCCGCACCGTCACCGTCACGTCCACCGTCGTGCGGACGACGACCGTCGTGGCCACCCCGGCGGTCACGGTGACGGTCCTGCCGCGCCCCGCCCTGACGACGACGCGGGTCTTCGACCGGGCGGGCGCCGTCGTCGACTACACCGCCCTCGTGGCCGACGTGGCCGCCCTCGACCGGATGCCGCTCGGCGGTGCGCCCGCAGCCGTCCGGCTCGACGAGCTGTCCCGCCGGCTGGCGCGCCTCGAGGCGAACGGGCCACCGCCCGGCGTGGACCCGCCCAGTTACTACGGCCGGGTCGGCTCGCTGCGCCTCTTCGCCGACGCCGCCTCGGGGGAGGCCGAGGCCTCGTCACCGGTCGCGGTGAGCCGCTACGCCGTGATCCGGCAGGAGACCGTCGTGCTGCTGTCGGTCGTCAACGGCGCCCTGTCGACGACGTTCACGGTGCCGCCGGCTCCCCCGTCCCCCTCGACCCCCGTGCCCCGAGCGAGTCCAACGCCTCGGTGAGACCCTGCCACGCCGTGGCGCTGTCGGCGTCGTCGGCGTGCGGCTCGCTGAACCAGCGGACGTAGAGCGCGACGTCCGTCAGGTCCCAGCGCAGGGCCTGGGCCTGCAGCTCCTCCGGTCGCACCACCCGCCCCGCGTGGCGCGCGTAGGCGTCGAGCACCTCGAGCGAGGCGGCTCCGTCGGCGCCGGCCACGTGCCACAGGTCCCGGGCGCGCGGCGCGACGAGGGTCGTGTCCCAGTCGACGAGGTGGAGGCCGTCGGCGCCGACGAGCACGTTGCGCCAGTGCGGCTCGCCGTGCGTCACCGCCCAGGCGTCGCCGTCCGTGGCGGCGTCCTGCCGGGCGCGCGCGGCGGCGGCGTCCCACTCCTCCAGCGCCGGCCGCAGCACCGCGGCCGCGGCGGCCAGCGCGCGGGCGGCGCGATCGGCATACGGCCGGTCTGCACTTGGGCCGCCCGCCCAGGGCAGGGTGCCCGTCATCGCGCGCTCGAGACGGTCACGCTCCGGCACGCACAGGTCGTCGCGGCCGGCCGTTCCCGCCACGACGTCGGTGCGCGCGTGCAGGCGGGCGAGCGCCGAGACCACGGCGTCGCGGTCGCCGCGGTCCTGCACCCCCGGCTCGGGGGTGCGGGTGACGTCGAGCCACGGAGTCACCGAGAGCCAACCGGTCGTGCCGAGGTCGACGACGACCTCGCCGTCGCGGCTCGGGACCGGGGCCACGACGAAGGCGAGGCCGGCGTCCGCGAGCGCGCGCGCCGAGCCGAGGGCGGCGCGCAGCGGCCCGCCGGGGACGTCGACGTCGAGCGTGACGAACCACGGGACGCCCGCCGCGTCCACGGCGCGCCAGTGGTGGCCGCCGAAGCCGACGGCGGCATACGTCAGGGTGACCACGTCGATGCCCCACCGATCGCGCAGGGCCGTCACGATCCGGCCGGGATCGAGGCCCGGCGGCGGGGTCATCACGAGCGGGTCGGCGGGTCGGCGTGGATGCGACGGCTGAGCCGCGAGTGCGAGCGCGGCGCCGGCACGCGCGACCACACGGCGCGCTGGAGCGCGAGGGTGAGCCACCCCGCGAGCGCCATGCCGACGAGGTTGACCACGAGCTGCAGGCCGCTGCCGCGCACCTCGTCCCACGCGCCGAAGGCCAGGCCGAGGGCGACGTTGCCGGCGGCGGGCACCGTCGTGACGGAGATGAAGACCCCGCTCAGCCCGCCGACCTTCGCCGAGGTCAGCGACAGCACCCCGGCCGCCGCCGCGAGCACCGCGACGATGAACGACCACTTGTCCGGCGTGTAGATGAAGGCGGTGGCGGGCCGGGGGCCGCTGATGTCGTCGATCGTCACCCACCCGAGGGCCCGTGCGGCGAGCCCGGCCACCGCGGTGACGGCGATGGCCACGCCGAAGCCGACGAGCAGCGCCCGCGCCGCGACGGCGAGCAGCAGGGTGCGCCGTCGCACGAGGGCGACCCCGAGCGCGGCGACCGCGCCGAACTCCGGCCCGAGCACCATGGCGCCGATGACGAGGATCTGGGAGTCGAGCACAATGGCGATCCCGGCGATGAGGGTGGCGAGCGACATGAACGACAGGAACGTCCAGTTGAGCTCGCTGTCGTCGTAGGAGCGTTGCGCGACCTGGGCCCAGACGACGGCGTCCGAGCTGCTGCCCGGCGTCTCCTCGTCGGCCTCGAAGCCGCGGCGCGAGACCCAGGTCGTGACGGGCTCGATCTGCAGCGTGCCCTCGCGGTGCACGCCGAGGTCGCGCAGCCGGTCGACGAGCACGTTCGCACCCTCGCGGGCGACGTCGGCGTGCACGACGTCGCCGACGGGGCGCAGCGCGGCGCCGCGGATCACCGAGAGCGTGCTGACGGCCGTGGAGTCGGCGAGCACCTCGGTGACCCGGTCGGTCAGCTCGGCCGGGATCGTGACGGTCAGTCTCAGCATGGGCGACAGTCTGCCGCCCGCTTGACACCCGGTCTCGACGGACGACACAGTGACATCTGATCATCCGATCAGATGAAGGGATGAGCATGACGACCGTCACCGGTCTCGACGGGTGCGCGACCTCGCACGTGCACCCCGAGAAGGTCGCCCTGGCCGCGGCCCACGCGCCCGACGAGGGCGAGCTGGCCCGCGTCACGAGCGTGTTCAAGCTCATCGGCGACCCCACCCGGGCCCGCCTGCTCTACGCCCTCCTCGAGGCCGGCGAGCTCTGCGTGTGCGACCTCGCCGCGGCCACCGCCACGGCCGAGGCCACCGTGTCGCAGGCGCTCCGGCTGCTGCGCGCGTCAGGTGTCGTCACCGGCCGTCGCGAGGGTCGCAACATCTTCTACCGGCTCTCCGACGCCCACGTCCGCCTGCTGCTCGACGTGACGCGGGAGCACGCCCTGCACGACGGGGCCGTCCGGTGAGCCACGGCCACGGCCACGCCCACCACGCGGCCGGTCGCCACCGGTGGCGCCTGGCGGTCGCCTTCGGCCTCGTCGGGGCCTACTTCGGCGTCGAGCTCGTCGCCGGCCTCGTGTCGGGATCGCTCGCGCTGCTGTCGGACGCCGGCCACATGGCCGCCGACGTCGTGACGCTCGGCGCCGCCCTCGTCGCGACGCGCATCGCCACCCGTCCCGACACGACCGGACGACGCACCTTCGGCTCCTACCGCGCCGAGGTCTTCGCCTCGGGACTCGCCGTCCTGCTCATGCTCGCCGTGTCGGTCTACATCGCCGTCGAGGCGGTCGGGCGCATCGGCGCCGCCCCCGAGATCGCCTCGGGCACGATGCTCGTCGTCGGCGCGATCGGCCTCGTCGTCAACGTCGTCGCGCTGCTCCTCCTGCGGGGTGGCGCCGCCGAGAGCCTCAACGTCCGCGGCGCCTACCTCGAGGTCGTGGCCGACACGGTGGGCTCGCTCGGCGTCGTCGCCGCCGCCCTGCTCGTGCGCTCCACCGGCAGCGCGTGGTGGGACACCGCCGTGGCGCTCGCCATCGCGGTCTTCGTCGCGGTCCGGGCCGTCGGCCTCGGCCGCGAGGTCGTGGCCGTGCTCGGCCAACACGCACCGTCGGGCATCGAGCCGACCGAGCTGCTCGGCGCCCTGGAGGAGGTGCCGGGGGTCACCGAGGTGCACGACCTGCACGTGTGGACCCTCACGTCGGGCATGGACGTCGCGACCGTCCACGTCGTCACCACCGACCCGGGCGCCGGGCCCGAGGTGCTCGAGGCCGCCAGCCGGATGCTGCGCGACCGGTTCCACGTCGCGCACGCCACCCTGCAGGTGGAGACGACCGACCGCTCCCGCTGCCAGGGCGCCGACTGGTGACCCGCGACGCTTGACGGCGAGGGGCGGGACCGACAGGGTCCGAGCGTGACGCCGCCGCTGCCCCCGTCCTCGCTGGTGCGTTCCCGGCTCGCCGCCGGGACCGCCTTCTTCGTCCAGGGCCTGCTCTTCATCTCTCTGACGACCCGCCTGCCGCAGGTGCAGCAGAAGTGGTCGCTCGACGAGCTCGCCGTGAGCGGCCTGCTGCTCATGGTCGTGCTGCTCGCGGGCGGGGGCTCCGTCGTCGCCGAGCTCGTCGCCGGCCGGTCCTCGAGCGCCGTCGTCGTCCGGCTCGGCCTCGTCGCCGCGACCGCGGGTTTCGCCGTCCTGCTCGTCGCGCCCACCTTCGGGGTCTTCGTCGCCGGGCTCGCCGTCTACGGGCTGGCCCTCGGTCTCGTCGACGCGTCGTCCAACATGCAGGCGGTCACCGTCGAGCACCTCTACGGCCGGCCGATCCTGCCGTCCTTCCACGGGTTCTGGACCGCCGGCGGCATCCTCGGCACGCTCGTCACGCTGGCCACGGCCGACGTCGAGCTGGGGCCGGCCCTCCTGCCGCTGCTCGTCGTGCCGGTGGCCGCCCTTGCCGCGCCCTACGTGCGCCGCGACCGGCTCGCCGCGCCCGGCGCCGACGTCGCCGTGCCGTGGCGCCGGATCGCGCTGCTCGGGCTCGCCATGGTGCTCTTCTACATGGTCGACACCGCCGCGACGACGTGGGGCCCGGTCTACCTCGACGGCACGCTCGACGCCCCCACCGGCCTGACCGCCCTCGCCACGCTCCCCTACCTCGTGGCGACCCTGCTGGCCCGCGCGGTCGGCGACCGCCTCGTCGACCGGCACGGCCCGGTCTGGCTGCTGCGGATCAGCGGGGTCGTGGCGTCGCTCGCCCTCGCCGTCATCGTCTTCGCGCCCTCGTGGGTCGTCGCCGTGGTCGGCTTCACGGTGCTCGGTGGGGCCGTGGCCACCATCGCCCCCCTCAGCTTCTCCGCCGCCGGGGCGCTGGCCGGCGGTGACGACGCGTCCGCCGGCGAGCGCATCGACACGGTCGACGCGGTCATCGCGCGCTTCAACCAGTTCAACTACGTCGGCGCGCTGCTCGGTGCGGTGCTCACCGGCGCCGTGGGAGCCGACGACCTGCGTCTCGGCTTCGCCGTCCCCATGGTGCTGGTCCTCGGCATCGTCCCGCTCGCGACGCAGTTCGCGATCATCCGCCGCCGGGTCCCGGGCGGGACGGTTCCCGACCTGACGGGCTGAGCACGTCGCGCAGCACCGCGCGCAGCACGGCGAGCGCCGGGCGCACCTGCTCGACGCGGATCGCACCCACCCCCAGCACGAAGCCGTGCCGGGGACGCTGCTCGACGTGCCGCACCGACAGGGGCTCGACGAGCAGCCCAGCCCGCAACGACCGGGCGGCCAGCTCGACGTCGTCGGCGCCGGGGTCGCGCAGCAGCGTGCACACGTGCAGGCCGGCCGCGGACGGCACGACCTCGAGCCACGGCGCGAGGCCGTCCTCGCGCGTCAGCTCGTCGAGCAGGGCGTCCCGTCGGGCGCGGTAGACCTTCGTCGCCCGTCGCACGTGGGCCGCGTGGTGACCCTCGGCGAGGAAGTCGGCGAGCGCCCCCTGGGTGGCGGTGTCGCCGTCCCAGACGGTCACGCGCTTGGCCTCCCTCAGGGCCGGGGTGAGGCTGGCCGGGGCGACGGCGTAGCCCACCCGCAGGGCCGGCAGGAGGGACTTGGAGAACGAGCCGATGTAGACGACCCGCCCGTCGCGGTCGAGGCTCTGCAGCGGCTCGAGGGGGCGCTCGGCGAAGCGGAACTCGCTGTCGTAGTCGTCCTCGACGATGACGGCGTCGTGCCGGACGGCCCACTCCAGCAGAGCGACCCGTCGGGCCCGCGACATCGCGACGCCGGTCGGGTGCTGGTGCGAGGGCGTGACGTGCACGAGCCTCGCCGCATCCGGCAGGGCGTCGACGACGAGACCCTCGCCGTCGACGGGGACGCCGCGCACGACGGCTCGGTGGGTCGTGAGCAGCCGCGCGGCCGCGGCGTAGCCGGGGTCTTCGACGGCGACGACGTCACCCGGCTCGAGGAGCACGCGGGCCACGAGGTCGAGGGCCTGCTGGGCGCCCGCGGTCGTCACGACGTCCTGCCCGGCGGCGACGACCGAGCGGGACGCGCCGACGTGCCGGGCGATCTCCGCCTCGAGGCGCGTGCCGGCCGCCCCGGTGCCGGGGTCGGCATACGTGCGCGTCGAGAGCCATTCGCGGCGCAGCGCCCCCCGGACGAGCCGCTGCCACGTCGCGATCGGGAAGAGCGAGACGTCCGGCACCCCGACGGAGAGGTCGTGCACGACACCGGTCGCGAGGTCGGTCGTGCGGTCGGGGGTGCGGTCTGGGGTGCGGTCGGGGGTGCGGTCGGTGGCTGGTCCCGTCGTCGCCCAGACGGACGTCGGCGCGATCGCGCCCACCCGGGCACGACGACCGTCGGTCGGCGGCGCGCAGCCGTCCGCGACGAAGGTGCCCGAACCGCGCCGGGCCTCGAGCAGCTCCTCGGCGAGCAGGCGGTCGTATGCCGTCGTCACCGTCCCGCGCGAGACGCCGAGCTCCGCGGCCAGCTCGCGCGTCGAGGGCAGCCGGTCACCTCCGCGCAGGCGACCGCCGAGGACCGCCGCACGCAGCTGGGCGTAGAGCTGGGCCGTCAGGTCGCCGGAGCCGGTCGACGTGAGGTGGACGTCCATCGCCCGAGCCTAGACTGGCCCAAACGAATGCACCAGAAGTGGAACTTCCGACAGGTCCACCACTGCGGCAGGCTCGACCCATGGCCAGCACCGCGTTCGGCGGGTCGCTCACGGTCCCGCAGGGCGCGGCCCTGTCGGTGGGCGCCGTGCTCGGCACGGGCGTCATCACCCTGCCCGCTCTCGCGGCCGAGGTCGCAGGCCCCGCGTCCCTCGTCGCGTGGGCGGCGCTCGTCGTGCTGTCGGTCCCACTGGCCTGCACCTTCGCCGCCCTCGGCGCGCGGCACCCGGACCGCGGCGGGGTCTCGACCTACGTGCGGAGGGCGTTCGGCGAGCGGGCGGCCGGCGCGGTCGGGTGGTGCTTCTACTGGGCCGTGCCGGTCGGGGCGCCGCCGGCGTCGATGATGGCCGGCGGCTACGTCGCGGACGTCGTCGGAGGTGGCCGCACGACCACGGCGGTGGTGGCAGCCGCGCTCGTCCTCGGGACGGGCGCGATGAACCTCGTGGGGCTGCGCTTCTCCGGCCGGGCGCAGCTGGCGCTCGCGTCGGCGCTGGCCGTGCTCATGCTCGCCACGATGGCGGTGGCCCTGCCGCACGGCACGACCGCGTCGCTGACCCCCTTCGCACCGCACGGCTGGTCCGCCGTCGGCACGGCCGCCGCGGTGCTCGTGTGGGGCTTCGCCGGCTGGGAGGCGGTCGCCTCGCTGGCCGGCGACTACCGCCACCCGAGGCGCGACGTACCGCGGTCGACGGCGGTGGCGGTGGGCGTCGTGGGCCTGCTCTACCTCGGCCTCGCGGCGACGAGCATCCTCGTGCTGGGTCCCGCCGCGGGGCGCAGCCGGGCTCCGCTCTCCGACCTGCTGGCCCTCGCGCTCGGCGACCAGGCGAGGGTGGTGACCGCCGTCGTCGCGGTGCTGCTCACCGTCGGGGCGATGAACGCCTACTTCGCCGGAGGGGCGAGGCTGGGGGCGGCACTGGCCCGCGACGGTGCGCTGCCTGCCTGGCTCGCGCGGGGCCACGCCGCCGGCGAGGTGCCGCGTCGCAGCGTCCTCGTCGTCACGGCGAGCTCGCTCGTCTCGCTCACCCTGGCCGCGGTGCTCGACCTCGGCCTCGCGCCGCTCATGCTCCTCGCGACGGGATGCTTCACGCTCGTCTACGTGCTCGGCACCGCGGCCGCGCTCCGGCTGCTGCCGCGGGGTTCGGGCGTGTGGTGGACGGCGCTCGCCGCGAACGCGTCGGTGTGCGCGCTGCTCGTGCTGAACGGCGTGCACGCGCTGTGGGCGCTCGGGGTGGCAGCCCTCGCCCTGCTCTACCGCTCGGGTGCCACCCGTCAGCCTCGGTTGGCCCAGCGCTCCGGCGTCGTGCGGTAGACGCGCGACTCGTCCTCGTACCACTTCGTCATGACGCCGAGGTCGTCGAGACCGAGGCGACGGCAGACCGCCTGCGACCGCTCGTTCGTCGTGTGCGTGATCGCGTAGACCTCCGGCAGGCCCGCATCGAAACCGTGCTGGATGGCGGCCGTGGCGGCCTCGGTGGCGTAGCCGTGACCCCACGAGTCGGGGTGCAGGTGCCAGCCGACCTCGACCTCGTCGTGCTCCGCGTTCGGCAGGGTCAGCAGGATGACCGATCCCGCGACGACGCCCGTCTCGCGCACCTCGACCGCCCAGAAGCCGAGCGGCGGCACCTCGCTGCGCACGGTGTAGCGGTCGATCCGGGCGTGCGCCTCGTCGAGGTCCTTCATGAGCACCGGCTCGCCGTCGCCGAGCCACTTGACCACCTCGACGCGGCTCTGGATGTCGAGCAGGCGCTCGGCCTCGTCATGCGTCCAGGGGCGAATCGTGAGTCGTGCCGTCTCGAGCTGCATGGGCCCCACGCTCGCACCCGGCACGCCCCCGCGTCCACGCGATTCCGATGAGCTCACCTCACCCGACCCGGCCCCCCCAGCGCTGCTCCCCCACCGGGACGCACCCCCCGACCCGAGACCGGCGACCATCCCACCCGCCGCCTCTGCGTTGCTCCCCCACGCGACGCACGCGCGAACCCGACCCCGACCCGACCCAGTACCACCCACAGCCTCTGCGTTGCTCGCCCACGCGACGCACGCGCGTCCTGCACCGCGGTGGCCCTTCCCGCCAGCGGCACGCGTCACCGGACGACGCGACGCAGACGCCGGCGACGCCATCCGTCCACCGGCCGCCCCACCCTGCCCGCTTCCCCCTGCGACGCAAAGCAGAGCGCCCGAGGAGACCGCCCCAGGAGCGGCGCGACGTCGCGGCCGGGCCCGTGTCCGTGCGTCGCCTGACGACGCAATGCAGAGCGCGCGGGGGCACTCCCGCAGACCCGCGTCCACAGCCCCCTGGCCGCACGGCCGGCTGTCCACAGGCGCGGGCGAGGACCCCGCGCCGGACCGCCTACCGCGGGACGGTGGTCCCATGACGCTCCCCCTCGGACACGGGGTCGACGCCTTCGGCAACGCCCTGCGGCACACGCGCCGCACCTACCTGCTGAGCCAGCGGGCGCTCGCCGAGCGGCTCGGTGTGTCGCCGAGCCGCATCGCCAAGCTCGAGAGCGGCCACCACGGCATCACCCTCGAGGCGGCCATCGCGCTCTACCGGACGATCGGCTACTCCGTCGGGCTGGCCCACGTGTTCCCGTGCCCGCACAGCGAGCAGGTGCACCCGCGGTGCGACGACTGGGAGTCCGACGGCGCCGTCGGGCTCGTCGACGCCGCCCTGCGCGCGTTCCCGGCGCACGCTGCCGTGGACGCCTGGATCCCGTCATGGTGGGGTGCACGCCACGGCTGGGGAGCCTCCCAGCGCGAAGACCTCTGGTGGCACCACGACCACCGGTCGCCACCGGCGTTCACCGCACGGCAGGATGTCCGCATGTCCGACAGCGACGGCGCAGGCGTGACGACCGGCTCCTCCCACCCCTCCGAGACGAGCGAGACCTCCGAGACGAGCGAGGTCGCGCGGGCGTATGCCGCGATCCGTCCCGACGTGGAGGCCGCGACCGCCCTCTTCGTCGAGATGGTGACGGGGCTGCTCGACGAGGCCGGCATCAACTACCTCAGCGTGGGTGGGCGGACGAAGACGGTCGCGTCCTTCGCGTCCAAGGCCGAGCGCCGCCGGGACGGCCAGCTGCTCTACCCGGAGCCGCTCACGGACATCACCGACCAGATCGGCGTGCGGGTCATCACCTTCGTGCACGACGACGTCACGGCCGTGGCCGAGCTGCTCGCCGAGGAGCTCGCCGTCCTCGACGACCGCGACATGGGCCTCGAGACCGCCCGCTCGGGCCGCTTCGGCTACGCCAGCCGCCACCAGCTCGTCGCCGTCGACGCGAGCCGCACGGTCCCGTCGCGCTACGAGCCGCTGCGGCGACGCAGCGCCTCGGTGCAGATCCGCACCGTGCTGCAGCACGCCTGGGCCGAGTTCGAGCACGACATCCGCTACAAGGGCACGGTGCCCGAGGAGCACGCCCACGACCTCGACCGCCGATTCACCCTCGCCGCCGGACTCATCGAGCTCGCGGACCGCGAGTTCTCGGCCATCCGCGACCGGCTCCAGATGGCCCTGCCGGCCAGCCCTCCCGACCCGGAGGTGCAGGACCCGCGGATCAGCACCCAGGACCTCGCGAAGTTCCTCGCCTCGAAGTATGCCGACGCCGGCTGGTCCCGGACCGACCACTACACGTGGGTCTCCGGCCTGCTCCTCGAGCTCGGCATCACCTCCGTCGACGACCTCGCCGCGGTCGTCGCCCCCGTCGATGCCGCCGACCTCATCGCTCGGATGGGCTACAAGTACCCGCCGGGGGCGGTGCGCCGCCTCGACGACGCCCTGCTCGCGACCTTCGGTACGCGCTACCTCGACCTCGACGGCAACGCCCACCGCCGGGCCTCCCTCGAGGGTCGTCTCGAGCGCCTCGGGGCGGGCTGAGCGACCCGCTCCGAGAACGTGCGCCGTCATGTCGATTCCCACGACCTGAGTTCGTCAGGATGATGTGGCGAGAGTCGCCACCCGCGCACCGCGCCGCTTCGAGAAGGATCCGACCATGACCGACACGTACGTCTACCTCATCCGCGAAGGCGACTGGGACTCCGACGCCTACCTCGGCGGCGACACCGACTCCGCGCCCGCCGGCAAGGACCCCGCGGCGCCGGCGGCCCCCGGCGCCGCGCCCGCAGCCGACCTCGAGGAGTCGTTCCCCGAGCACAAGGCGTTCCAGCAGGCCGTGGCCGAGCTGGGGGCCCGCATCATCGGCGGCGCCGCCCTCGCCAACACCCGCCACGGCGGCACGGTCAGGCCCGGCGCCGAGGGCCGCCTCGTCGAGGACGCCGTCTACACCGACGGCCCGTTCACCGACACCTCCGAGGTCATCACCGGCTTCTACATGGTCGAGACCGACGACGAGGACACCGCGCGGCGCGTGGCCGCGCTCGTGCCCACGGGCGGCCACGTCGAGTGGCGCAAGGTCTTCCCGACGGGGATGTGAGTGCCGCTCGGTTCGGGTGAGTTCGAGGAGGCGTGGCCGCGCATCGTGCGCGCCCTCGCCTCCTTCACCGGGAGCCTCGACGACGCCGAGGAGTACGCCGCCGAGGCCGTCGCCCGCGCCGCCGCGCACGAACGCGACGGCGGGCCGCCCATCGAGTCGTATGCCGCGTGGTGCACCTCCGTGGCCAGGCGGGCCTGGCTCGACGACGTCAGGCGCCGGAGCACCCTCCGGCGACTGGCCCCCGAGCTCGCCCGGCCCGAGGCGGACCACACCGCCATGGACGCCGACGACCTGCCCCTGCGCGGAACCGAGGGGCTCGACGACCGCCTTGCGCTGCTCTTCGTCGCCTGCGACGAGGCCATCTCGGCCCCGTCCCGCATGGTGCTGGCCCTCCGGGTCGTCTGCGGCCTGACGATCCCGGAGATCGCGGGGCACCTCGGGATCCAGGAGACCGCCGCCGCAGCCCGCCTCACCCGCGCCAAGCGCGCCCTCGCCGACGCGCGAGGCACCTTCAGCGTGCCCGACGCGACCGAACGCGCTCGCCGGCTCCCCGTCGTGATCGCCTGCGTCGCAGGCATGTTCACGGTCGCCCACCGCACGGTGCTCGACCCGGCCGACGCCCTGGCCGACACCGGCCGGCAGGCGCTCTCGATCGCCGACGCCCTCGTCGCAGCCCACCCCGCCGACACCGAGGTGCGCGGACTGCGGGCCGTCATCCGCCTCGGCCTGGCTCGCCGTCCGGGCCGCGTCGACGACACCGGGACCGGGCTGGCCCTCGACGAGGTCGACCGCAGCCGGTGGGACGGCGACCTGCTTCGAGCCGGCCTCGCCGACGCGACGCTCGCAGCCGCGGGTGACGGGCGCTTCGCGCTCGAGGCCGCGATCGCCGGCCTGCACTCGAGCGCACGCTCCTTCGCCGACACCGACTGGCCGCGGATCGTCACCCTCTACGGCGCGCTCGAGCAGCGGTGGCCCTCCCCCTCGGTCCGGGTGGCGCGCCTCGTCGCCACGGCGCACGCCGTCAGCGACCGGTCCGCCGCCCTCGCCGACGTCGAGCGCGAGCTCGAGTCCCTCGAGCGGCACGGCCCGGCCTACGCGAGTCGGGACGCGTCGCTGGCGCTGGCCGACCTCGAGTGGCACACCGGTCGGCAGGAGCAGGCAGCCGCGCGCTACCGCGACCTCGCCGACGTCATGTCGGTGGAGCCGCTGCGTCGCTTCTGCCTCCGGCGGGCCGTCACTCCCCGGTGACGCCGTCGACGGCCTCGCGCAGGAGGTCGGCGTGCCCGTTGTGGCGGGCGTACTCCTCGATCATGTGCAGCAGGATCCACCGCAGGGTGAACGTCTCGTCGTCCTTGCGCGAGAGCGTCGCCGACCGGAACTCGAGGCCGCCCTCGGCGAGCGCCGCGTCGATGTCGCGGCGAGCCTGCTCGACGGCCTCGTCCATCAGCCGGCGCAGCTCCGCGGGGCTGTCGTCGCGCGCCGAGGTCATCTCCCAGTCGCGGTCGGCGTCCCAGTCGACGCTCGCCCAGGGCTCCGGCATCGGCCGCCCGTGCAGCACCTCGCCGAACCAGCTCGCCTCGTTGAGCGCGACGTGCTTGAGCAGCGCCCCGAGGGTCAGGGTCGACGGCGCGAGCGGCTGGGCCAGCTGCTCCGCCGTGAGCCCCTCGGTCTTCTGGCGCAGCGTGTCGCGGTGGAAGTCGAGGAACGCGACGAGGGTCGTCGCCTCGTCGGCGGCCAGCGGCGGGTCGGTGCGCACGGTGCGGACGGTGGGAGGCGGCGGCGGTGTCGTCATGGCCCCGACGCTAGTGTCCGACCCCCGAAAACCACCTGCCGAATCGCGCGACCGGGAGCAGACTGGTGCGGTGCCGTCCTCGAGCCAATGGGTCGCCTTCCTCGTCGCGTCCTTCCTCTTCATCCAGGTGCCGGGCCCCAGCCTGCTCTTCACCATCGGGCGCGCGCTGACGGTCGGCCGCCGTGACGCGCTCCTCAGCGTCGTCGGCAACGCGATCGGCGTCACGGCCCAGGCCGTCCTCGTGGCCGTCGGCCTCGGCGCGGTCGTCGCCGCGAGCATCACCGCCTACACCGTCATCAAGGTCGCGGGCGCGGCCTACGTCATCTGGCTCGGCATCCAGGCGATCCGCCACCGGCACGAGGCGCGGGAGGCGCTCGAGGCGCAGGTCTCGGCCAAGCGCGGGCACGCGCTGCGCATCGGCGCCGTCGTCGGGCTGACGAACCCCAAGACGATCCTCTTCTTCGTGGCCTTCCTCCCGCAGTTCGTCGACGCCGGCGCCGGGCACGTCGGGGCGCAGATGGCCGTCCTCGGCGCGGTCTTCGGCGTCATGGCGGTCTGCAGCGACAGCATGTGGGCGCTGCTGGCCGCCCGGGCCCGGGAGTGGTTCGCCCGCAAGCCGTCCCGGCTCGACTCGCTCGGCGCCACGGGCGGCGTGATGATGGTCGGCCTCGGCGCCACGATGCTGGTCCGCGAGTAGCCCCGAGCCCCGAGGAGATCTGTTTGACTGCGACGGTGGCAACCCCCTCGGTCACGTCCTCCCCCTCGCGGCACGCCCGTGCGCTGGCCGAGGTGACGCGGTCGTATGCCGCCCTCCCGCCCGACCTGCCGGTGCGGCTCGCCAAGCGCACCTCCAACCTCTTCCGCGACCGCCACGCGGCCGCCGGCCCGGGCCTCGACCTCTCGGCGTTCCGCGGTGTCGTCGAGGTGCGTCCCGGGCATGCCGGCGGGCCGGCCACGGCCCTCGTCGGCGGCCTCACCACCTACGAGCAGCTCGTCGACGAGCTGCTCCCCCACGGCTACGTACCACTCGTCGTGCCCCAGCTGCGCACCATCACGATCGGCGGGGCCGTGACCGGCCTCGGCATCGAGGCGGCCTCGTTCCGCAACGGGCTGCCGCACGAGTCGGTGCTCGAGATGCGCATCCTCACCGGCGACGGCGAGGTGGTGACGGCGACCCCGGACGGCGAGCACGCCGACCTGTTCCACACCTTCCCGAACTCCTACGGCTCGCTCGGCTACGCCCTCGACCTGCTCATCGAGCTCGAGCCAGCGCGACCCTACGTGGCGCTGCGGCACGTGCGGTTCGACACGGTCGGCGCCCTCACCGGCGCCACCGCCGAGGTCATGGCGACCCAGACGTGGGACGGCGACCGCGTCGACTTCGTCGACGGCGTCGTGTTCGGGCCGTCGGAGGCCTACCTCTGCCTCGGCCGGTGGACCGACCACCTCGAGGGACAGGCCCGGCCGAGCGACTACACCGGCCAGCAGGTCTTCTACCGGTCGATCCAGCAGCGGCGCACCGACGTCCTGACCGCCCACGACTACCTGTGGAGGTGGGACACCGACTGGTTCTGGTGCAGCCGCGCGTTCGGGGCGCAGCACCCCACCGTTCGGCGCCTCTGGCCGAGCCGGCTCCTGCGCAGCGACGTCTACTGGAAGATCGTCGCCTTCGAGAACCGCCACCACGTGATGGGCCGCATCGAGCGCCTGCGCGGCCTGCCGGGACGCGAGCGCGTCGTGCAGGACGTCGAGATCCCGCTCGACGCGACGGCCGAGTTCGTCGACTGGTTCCTGCGCGAGGTGCCCATCGAGCCGGTCTGGCTCTGCCCGGTCCAGCTGCGCGAGCAGGAGCCCCGCGGCGAGACGCCGTGGCCGCTCTACCCGATGCGCCGCGGCGAGCGCTACGTCAACGTCGGCTTCTGGTCGACGGTGGCCGTCGCGCCCGGCGCCACCGACGGCGACGTGAACCGCCGCATCGAGGCCGAGGTCTCGCGGCTCGGCGGCCACAAGTCGCTCTACTCCGACGCGTTCTACGACGAGGCCACCTTCGCCGCGCTCTACGGCGGCACGGCATACGGCCCCGTCAAGCAGCGGTACGACCCGAGGGGACGGTTCCCCACGCTCTACGAGAAGGCGGTGCAGGCTCGATGACATTGACCGTGGGACAGGCGTTCGACCGCGTGTTCGGCCCCGAGGCCCCGGTGCGGGTCGTCGCGTGGGACGGCTCCGAGGGCGGCAGCCCCGACGGGCTCGTGCTGCGGCTGACGAGCCCCGAGGCCCTCAACCACGTGCTCACCGCACCCGGCGACCTCGGGCTCGCCCGGGCGTACCTGCTCGGCGACCTGCTCATCGAGGGGATCGACGAGGCCGACCCGTACGAGGTGCTGCGCGTCATCGGCGACGGGCTCACGCCGCGCCGGCCTACGGGCCACGACGCCGTCGAGCTCGCCCGCTTCCTCGCCCACCACCCGCCGCACCCGCCGACCCTGCCCCGCGAGGAGACCCCGAGCCGCGTCCGTCGCCTGGGCCAGGGCCTGCGGCACGCCCGCACGCGCGACGCCGCGGCGATCAGCCACCACTACGACGTGTCGAACGCCTTCTACGAGAAGGTGCTCGGGCCCTCGATGACCTACACGTGCGCGTGCTTCCCCACCGACGGAGCCACCCTCGAGCAGGCGCAGGCGTACAAGTACGACCTCGTCGCGCAGAAGCTCGGGCTGCGGCCGGGCATGCGGCTGCTCGACGTCGGTTGCGGCTGGGGCGGCATGGTGCGGCACGCGGTGACGCACTACGGCGTCACGGCGCTCGGCGTCACGCTCTCGCGCGAGCAGGCGGGCTGGGCGCAGTCCGCCATCGAGGCCGAGGGACTCTCCGGCCGGGCCGAGGTTCGCCACGCCGACTACCGCGACGTCACCGAACGCGGCTTCGACGCGATCAGCTCGATCGGCCTCACCGAGCACATCGGCGTGGGCAACTACCCCGCCTACTTCCGCTTCCTGCGCGAGCGCCTCCGTGACGAGGGCCGGCTGCTCAACCACTGCATCACCCGGCCCGACAACCGGCACGCCGGGCTGCCCGAGCGCGGCTTCATCAACCGCTACGTCTTCCCCGACGGGGAGCTGACCGGCAGCGGCGACATCGTGCGCGTCATGGAGGACGAGGGCTTCGAGGTGCGCCACCACGAGAACCTGCGCGAGCACTACGCCCGCACCTGCGCGGCGTGGAACGCCAACCTGGCGAAGCACTGGGACGACTGCGTCGAGCTCGCCGGCCTCGGCCGGGCCCGGGTGTGGGGTCTCTATCTCGCGGGGTCACGACTCGCCTTCGAACGCAACGAGATCCAGCTGCACCAGGTGCTCGCGTCGCGCACGAGCCACGAGGGCGTGTCGGGTTTCCCGCTGCGACCCCGGGTGGAGCCGGAGGGCGTGCGGGGCGCCTAGCCGGAGGGCGTGCGGGGCGCCTAGCCGGAGCCGCCGAGGTCGACGTCGTAGGCCTCGTAGACGAGGTCGCCGCCCTTCTGCCGGTGCCGCACGAGTCGCCCGACGAGCACGGTCAGCTCCTCGCGGAAGACGGGGAGGTCGGCCACCGTGCCGTCGTGCTCGAGCACCGCGAGGTAGCCGTGCAGCGCCGCGCGGAGGTCGCGGTGCTCCTCGAGCAGGCGGTCGACCCGGCCGGAGAGCCGCGGCGCGCTGTGCCGCGCCGTGTCGTAGATGCCACCCGGGCTCTCGGTGAGCGCGACGTGGTCGTCGAAGTCGTGGGCCAGCTCGGCGAGCGCGGCCCGCACGCGCTCGCGCCACATGCCGCCCCGGGCGATGGGCGACTCGAGGGCGAGGTCGACGGCCGCGACCGACTCGCGCAGCTCGGAGCGGTGCCGTCGCACCTGCTCGAGGTGGGCGGCGAGGGACGCGACGGTCGACTCGACGTTCATGGGCACCTCCGTGCCCTCCATGGTCGCGCGTCAGGCGAGCGAGAGGAAGAGCTTCTCCATCTGCGCGACGTCCATCGTCTCCCCGTCGGGGTTGGTGATGCACTCGCGCAACCCGGTCGCGATGACGGCGAAGCCGGCCCGGTCGAGGGCCTTGGAGACCGCGGCGAGCTGCGTCACGATGTCCTTGCAGTCGCGCCCCTCCTCGATCATCTTGACGATGCCGCCGATCTGGCCACGGGCACGGTTGAGGCGGCGGATGACCGCCTGCATCTCGTCGAGGTCGAGCTCCACGGCGTCCTCCTCAGGGTCCGACGATCCCTCCAGCATACCCCCGGCCGTATGAATCAGCTCGGGCGTGGCGCGTACATGATGAGCGCGACGCCGACGAGGCACACGAGCGCACCGGCGACGTCCCACCGGTCGGGCCGGAATCCGTCGGCGACCATGCCCCAGAGCAGCGAGCCGGCCACGAAGACGCCGCCGTACGCGGCGAGGATGCGCCCGAAGCTCGCGTCGGGCTGCAGGGTGGCGACGAAGCCGTAGAGGCCGAGCGCGACGACGCCGGCGCCCATCCAGACCCAGCCGCGGTGCTCGCGCACGCCCTGCCAGATGAGCCAGGCACCACCGATCTCGGCGACGGCCGCGAGGAGGAAGAGCAGGATCGAGCGGGTGACGGTCACGACGTCATCGTCGCACTGCCCGCTCGTGTCCCCGGCCGTGTCCCCACCCGTGTCCCGGGCCGTGTCCCCGCCGGTACCCCGCTCAGAGGTCGCCGGCCGCGCGACGCTCCTCGTCGCTGCGCAGGATGCAGAACTCGTTGCCCTCGGGATCGGCCATGACGACCCAGCCACGCCCCTCCGGCGTGCGACAGTCCTGCACGACGGTGGCGCCCATCCCCGTGACGCGCTCGACCTCCTCGTCGCGGGGCCTGTCGGTCGGCCGCAGGTCGAGGTGGACCCGGTTGCGCAGCACCTTGGCGTCCTCGACCTCGATGAAGAGCAGCAGGTGCGACTCGTCGGGCGAGAAGATCATGCACTCCTCGTGCCCCGGCTCGTTGGGGTCGTCGGGGTCCTCGTGGTAGCCGAGCAGGTCGGCCCACCACACCGACTGGGCGTGGGCGTCGAGGGCGTTGACGGTCGTGTGCGAGAGCGTGAGGGCCATGGCGCCCATCCTCGTCAACCGGGGCCCGCTCGGCCACGCAGTTTCGGGCCGGCGTCAGGCCGTGCGTCCCAGCACGACGACGGTGTCGAGGGCGACGTGCGCGCCGTCGTCGGCCTCGACCGGCCGCTCGCGCACCGCGGAGCTGCGCACCTCCACCGGCAGGCCGGCGGCCGCGGCCAGGACCTCGTCCGGGTCGTAGAGCACCGCCGGGTCGCTCGGTCCGCCCCAGCCCTCCTCGAGGTTGCGACCCGCGTGGCCGACGACGACCACCAGGCCACCCGGCCGCACGGCCTCGACGGCCGCGCGCAGCGCGAGGCCCCACTCCGGGGCAGGCAGCTGGAGGTAGCTGAGCAGCGCGAGGTCGAAGGCCTCCGGCCTGCCGGGCGCCGGCTCCGTCACGTCGGCGACGACCGGGGTCAGCCGTCCCGCCTCGTCACCGAGGCGCTCGGCGGCGAGCCGGCGCATCCGGTCGACCGCCACGGCGCTGTAGTCGGCCGCCACGACGGTCCAGCCCTGCTGCACCATCCAGATGGCGTTGCGGCCCTCGCCGGCCGCGAGGTCGAGCGCACGGCCGGGCGGCACCGGCCCGACGACCTCCTCGACGAAGCGGTTGGGCTCCGCGGACCACACGAGGTCGTGCGCGGCATACCTCTCGTCCCAGGCCCTGGCATCCATGCGCCCATTGTGGCCCCGGCGGTCTGGTGCGTCACGATTCCCGGCCGGCCACCACCTGCCTCCCTAGGCTGGGGAGCGGGAAGTGATCAGCATGAGCGTCCTCATCGTCCACGAGTCCATGTTCGGCAACACCCACGAGGTGGCCGAGGCCATCGCCGGCGGCCTCCGCCGCGGGAGGGCGCCCGACGACGGCGTCCGCGTCGTCCGCGTCGACGAGGCGCCCGCCGAGCTCGGTGCCGACGTGCAGCTGCTCCTCGTCGGCGGCCCGACCCACGCCCTCGGCATGACCCGCCCCAACACCCGTGCGGACGCCGTGAAGCAGGGCGGCGAGCCGTCCCGCGAGGGCGTGCGCGAGTGGATCGAGCAGCTGACCCCGCGCGCCGACCTGCCCGTCGTCACCTTCGACACCCGCGTTCACGTGCGCCTGCTGCCCGGCTCGGCGGCCGGCGCCGCGGCCAAAGCCCTGCGCCACCGCGGCTTCGACCGGGCCGAGCGCGGCGAGACGTTCTGGGTCGAGGGCACGCCGGGCCCGGTCGCGCCCGGTGAGCTCGAGCGCGCGCAGCAGTGGGGCGTCGAGCTCGCGGCGCGGGTGTCGCACGGCGTCAGCTGACGGCGCTGCTGCCCTCGCCGTGGCCCTCGCCGTGGTGCGGGGCCGTCCCGAGCGACTCGAGCCACGGCTCGAGCACCTCGAGCACCGCGTCGGGCGCCTCGAGCTGCGGTGTGTGCCCCACCCCGTCGAGGTATGCCGTGCGCCACCCCGGGTTGAGCCGTGCGGCCCGCTTCGCCGCCGACACGGGCACGAGGCGGTCCCGGGTGCCGTGCACGAGCAGGACGGGGGCCTCGACCGTGCGCACGACGCGGTCGTAGTCGCGGCGGCCGCGCAGCACCCGCAGGAGCGAGCGGGCCGCGCCGAGGAACTCGGCCTCCGGGTCGGGCAGGCTGCGTCGCCAGGCCGCGAGCTCGACGCCCGCGTCGACGACGGCGGGGTCGGCCAGGGCGGGGTCGGCGAAGCACAGCGCGACCGTGCCGAGCACGCGCTGGCGGTCGGTGTAGCGCGTCGCGTAGCGCGACAGCACGAGCTCGCCGACGCGCGGCACGGCATACAGGGCGAAGGTCGCGGCCACCTGCGGGTCGGGGCGCGCGCCCGGGTTGGGCAGCGCGGGGTCGACGAGCACGAGGCCGGCGACCTGCTCCGGGCGCCGGTCGGCGAGCAGCAGCGAGACCATGCCGCCCATCGAGTTGCCCACGAGCACGACGGGGCGGCCGAGCACCTCGTGGACGAAGCGGCTGAGCAGGGCGGCGTTGTGGTGCACCCCGGTGCGCCGGCCGGCGGCGGGGCTCAGCCCGAACCCGGGCAGGTCGAGCGCCACGACGCGGCGGCGCTGCGCGAGCGCCGGGCCGATGCCGACCCAGTTGAGGTGCGACCCGCCGAGGCCGTGCACGAGCACGAGGGGCGGCAGGCCGTCGGACGGCGCAGGCTCCCCGTCCCCGAACTCGACCCAGTGCACCGGTCCGCCGAGGTCGGCCACGTGGCTCGTGGCCCCCCAGGGGGCGGCGAGGTGCTCGGGCGGCCCGGGGTTCAGGCGGTCTGCGCGCGCAGCCACGTCACATCGCCGCCCATCGGGTCGGGTTGCCGGTCAGCATCCGCTCGTCGTGCCCCGCGCCGGGCACCATGACCGCGAGGTGCTCCTGGTCCTTGCGGGTGGCCCAGTAGTCCACGGCGGCAGGGGTGCTCGACGGCACGACGGTGTCCACGCTGCCCATCATCGCGTAGAAGGGCGGGGCGGCGGCGGAGAAGTGGGTCTCGGGCTTGAAGGAGTTCCACCGCGCGCTGCACTCGCCCCACGCCGGAAGGTACGGGCACTGGACGGCGAGGGCGGTCCACTGCGACCGGATGACGACGCTGGTGGTGCGCCTGTCGCTGCCGGTGCCGCCGTTGACGGCGACGTCCATGACGCCATGCGGCTGCAGCACCCCCGAGACCGACACGGCGGCGCGGACGTTGCGCAGGGAGCCGCTCGTCGCGACGGCGATGTGCCCGCCGGACGAGAAGCCGTGGAGCGCGATGCGCTTGGGGTCGACGCCGAAACGGCGCGCGTTGTCCTTGACCCACGTGATGGCGAGCCCGGCGTCGGTGCGCTGGGCCGGCCACGCGCTGCCGGCGTGGATGACGAGGACGGCCGAGCGCCCGGCGCCACCGACCCAGCTCTTGTCGTAGTACGCGTCGAGGTCTTGGAAGGTGTCGGCCGGCCCCTGTGAAGAGCCCCCCGGTCGTGCCCGACGAGGCTTTCGACCTCGCTCCGGCGCCGGCGCCATGATCCGCTGGCGGCCCCGGCGGGGCCCACCGGCTGCCACCGGGTACACGTCGTGACAAACCGAGCATGAGCGACCGATCGGCGTCCGTGCCGCCACAATGGCCCCATGAGCGATCCCCGGCCCGTCGAGACGTGGCTCACCGACATGGACGGCGTCCTCGTGCACGAGGAGGACGCGATCCCCGGCGCGGCCGAGTTCGTCCGCGCCCTCGAGGCGTCCGGGCGCTCGTTCCTCGTGCTGACGAACAACTCGATCTTCACGCCGCGCGACCTGCGGGCGCGGCTGCTGTCGAGCGGCATCGACGTGCCGGAGGCGGCCATCTGGACCTCGGCGCTCGCCACGGCGCAGTTCCTCGCCGAGCAGCGGCCGAGTGGCACGGCATACGTCGTCGGCGAGGCAGGGCTCACGACGGCGATGCACGACGTCGGCTACGTCATGACCGACCGCGACCCCGACTACGTCGTGCTCGGCGAGACGCGTACCTACTCCTTCGAGGCGATCACGCGAGCGATCCGCCTCATCGAGAAGGGCGCCCGCTTCATCGCGACGAACCCCGACCCGAGCGGGCCGAGCCCAGCGGGCACCCTGCCGGCCACCGGCTCGGTGGCGGCCCTCATCTCGACGGCGACCGGCCGCCAGCCGTACTACATCGGCAAGCCCAACCCGCTCATGATGCGCAGCGCGCTCAACCGCCTCGACGCACACTCGGAGACGACGATCATGATCGGCGACCGGATGGACACCGACATCATCAGCGGTCTCGAGGCGGGCCTGCGCACCGTGCTCGTGCTGACCGGCTCGACGAGCCGCGAGCAGGTGGAGCACTTCCCGTACCGCCCGAGCCGGATCGTCGACTCCGTCGCGGATCTCGTCCGCTTCGTCGACGACCCGGCCGGGTCGGGTCAGCCTGCCGAGGACCGGTAGGACTCAGGGCAGGTAGTACGTCGGGTTCGGCAGCTTGACGGCGCGGTCGGCGTGCCCGCCGACCAGGTCGCTGAACTGGTCACCGAGGTTGCCGACGACGTCGTAGCCGAGGTCCTTCTCGATGTGCGCGCGGGTCGTCGACTTGTACTCGATCGTCGTGCACGTCGGGTAGGCGACGCAGTGACCCTGCATGTAGGCCGGCGGCTGCTCGCCCGAGCGCCACTTCGTGAAGTAGAGCGCGTCGGTGAACTGCGGGTAGCCCTGCTCGTGCAGGTTGGCGATCGTCGCGGCCTTCTGGCCGGTGTTGCGGCCGGTCAGCCCGATGACCGTGCAGCCCGAGCGGGCGACGGCCTCGACGAGAGAAGGCATTCCGGGCGTCGCGGGGAAGAGCTTGTTCTGCACCCAGTAGTCCTGGCGGGTCGGGTTGAAGACGAACTTCATGTCCGCGACCTCCATGTCGTAGGTCCAGAGCGTCGTGTCGTCGGCATCGAGCACGACAGCCGGACGGGCGCCGCGGCGCTGGCCCTGGCGGCAGGCCTCGACGAGGTGTGCGGCGGTCCGGCGCTCGAGGGCGGCGAGCTCGGTGATGTAGGGCGAGCGGGCCTTGTCGGCGATGCCGGTGCCCGGGTCGCCGTAGTAGGTGGCGATCGTCTTCTTGACCGAGTCGATGTTCGGGATGCCCTCGCCGCCCTGCGTGCGGCCGCTCGAGCCGTCCGGCTTCATCGTGAAGTGCGTGCGGGGCGAGAGCCGCGGCTCCTTGACGCCGGGCAGGTTCGGCGACGGCAGGTAGTACGTCGGGTTGGGCAGCTTGACGGTGCGGTCGGCGTGGCCGCCCTGCAGGTCGGACCACTGGTCGCCGATGTTGAGCACGATGTCGTAGCCGAGGTCGCGCTCGATGTGCTTGCGCGTGCCGGCCTTGTACTCGACCGTCGTGCACTTCTCCGTCGCGCACGTGATGTAGGCCGGGGGCGTCGAGCCGGCCCACTTCGTGAAGTAGTGGTCCGGCGTGAAGGCGTTGTAGCCGACGTCCTTGAGGTTGCCGAGGGTCGCGTCCTTCTGCGTGGCGCCGCGGCCCGTCAGCCCGAAGATCGTGAAGCCCATGGCGTCGGCCTCGTTGACGAGGGCCGTCATGCCGGGCGTCGCGGGGAAGAGCTGGTTCTGCACCCAGTAGTCCTGGCGCACGGGGTCGAAGACGAACTTCATGTCGCCGACCTCCATGTCGTAGGTCCAGAGCGTCGTGTCGTCCGCGTCGAGCACGATGGCGGGCTTCTTGCCCGCGCGCTCCGCCCGGGCGTAGGCGTGGCGCAGGCCGTCACGCAGGTGCTTCGTCAGGCGCGTCATCTCGGAGACGTACGGCGAGCTCGTGCGGTCGGCCAGGCCGGTGCCCGGGTCGCCGTAGTACGTCGCGATGGTCTTCTTGACGCTGTCGATGTTGGGGATGCCGGCGCCGTCGGGACGCGCGCCGCTCGAGCCGTCGGCCGCCATGACGAAGTGCGTGCGCGGCGTGAGGGGCTGGGTGTGCGACGAGCCGGGGCGACCGTGGTCGTGGTCGTCGTGCCCGCCGCCGGCCCCGCCGTCGTGGGCGAGGGCGGGGGCCGCGGTGGCGAGGACGATCGAGCCGACGACGGAGCCGACGGCGAGGACCGCGCGGGTGGTGGTGCGGGGCGTGGGATGCCTCATGGGTTCACCTCTGGGGGCTGCTCGGGTGCGGGTGGCCGCTCGACGCTAGTCCTGCAGGCGGCCCCGTGGGGGTCTCGCGACCCGCCACGGGGGCAATCCCAGCGAAATGGCATCCAGCTCCCAGGTTCCACCCAGCCTCGTGCGTCCGGCCGCCCGTCAGGCGAGGTGGTGCGTCTCCGCGAGGGCGTAGACCGGGGTGTCGATGCCCTCCATCCGCGCCTTGAGCTGCAGCGCCAGGTAGCGCGAGTAGTGCCTCGACTGGTGCAGGTTGCCCCCGTGGAACCACAGGTTGTCCTGCCGGGTCGGCTTCCACATGTTGCGCAGCTCGCCCTCCCACGGCCCGGGGTCCTTCGTCGTGTCGGAGCCGAGTCCCCAGCACCTGCCGACGGCGTCGGCGACCTCCTGGCTGATGAGTCGGGCGGCCCAGCCGTTCATCGAGCCGTAGCCCGTCGCGTAGACGACGGCGTCCGCCTCGATGCGCGTGCCGTCGGTGAGCACGACGGAGTGCTCCTCGAGGTGGTCGACCTGGCCGCGCACGAGACGGATCGCGCCCTTGGCCACGAGCTCGGAGGCGCCGATGTCGATGTAGTAGCCCGAGCCGCGGCGGAGGTACTTGAGGAAGAGCCCGGAGTCGTCGTCGCCGAAGTCGAGGTCGAATCCGGCCGCCTCCAGCGCGGCGTAGAAGTCCTTGTCCTGCTCGCGGATCGCGTCGAACGCCGGGCGCTGGAAGTCGGCGAGGATCTTGTACGGGATCGACGCGAAGACGAGATCGGCTGTGTCGTGGTCGATCCCGGCCGCCACGGCCTCCTCCGAGTAGAGCGGTCCGAGCACCTTGTCCATGAGCGAGTCGGACCGCACGATGTGGGTGCTCGACCGCTGGAGCATGATCGGCTCGGCGCCGTTCTGCCACAGGTCCGCACAGATGTCGTGCGCCGAGTTGTTCGACCCGACGACGACGACCCTCTTGCCGACGTAGCGAGCGCCGCCGGGGTGCTGGCTGCTGTGGTGCTGGTCGCCCTGGAAGACGTCCTGCCCGGGCAGCGTCGGCACGCTGGGGATGCCGCTCATGCCCGTCGCCAGCACGAGCTGCGCCGGGTGGAGCACGACCTCGCGCCCCTCCCGGGTCACGTGGACGGTCCAGCTGCCGGCGTCGGCGTCGAAGGTCGCGGACGTCGCCTCCGTGCTCGTCCAGTAGTCGAGCTCCATGACCCTGGTGTAGCTCTCGAGCCAGTCGCCCATCTTGTCCTTGGGCGTGAAGACCGGCCAGTGGTCGGGAAAGGGCAGGTAGGGCATGTGGTCGTACCAGACCGGGTCGTGCAGGCAGAGCGAGTGGTAGCGGCTGCGCCACTGGTCGCCCGGCCGCGCGTGCTTGTCGATGACGAGCGTCGGCACGCCGAGCCGCCCGAGCCGCGCCGCGAGGCCGATGCCGCCCTGGCCGCCGCCGACGACGAGCACGTAGGGCTCGGCGTCGAGGCCGTAGGACTCGACCCGCTGGCGGCGCCGGTCGAGCCAGTTCTCGGTGGAGACGTTGACGCCGTGCTCGGCGCCCCGGGGGCGGCGCGCACCGGAGGGCTCCGGGTGGTCGCGCAGCGCCTGCGCGCTCGTCAGCAGCGTCCACGCGAGGCCGTCGCGCACCCGGACGAGGCCCTTGCCCGTGAAGGTCTCGTTGCCGAAGGTGAACCACGCCTCGTGCACGCCGTCGGCCTCCGACTCGCTCGTCACCTCGAGCTCGGCCGGCCACGCGCCGCGCCCGACCCCGGCGAGCATGGCCGCGACCTGCTCGCGCCCCTCGGCCGTGTGCAGGTTCCACGTCATGCTGAGCAGGTCGCGCCAGTAGCACTCCTCGCCGAAGAGGCCTGCGACCCGGTCGACGTCACCGGTCGCCAGCGCCTCCGAGAACCGTGCCAGCCACTCCCCTGCCGTTCGCTGCTCACCCATCGCCAACTCCTTCGTCCACGTGGTGGGGTCGGCTCGACGGTAGGCACCCGCACGCGCGCCGCACAGGGTTGCAGAACGTTGCAGCCCACACCCCACGTCGAGGGCGTATGCCGGGAGCTCAGCCCGCGTCGGCCCGCACCGTCGCGCGCGCGGTGAGCCGGTAGGGCCGGCTGTCGACGAGGCCACCGAGGCGCTTGCGCAGGCGCGACATCTCGACCCGGATCGTCACGGGGGTCGTGGCCCCGTCGAGGAGCGCCATGAGGGCGGCGGTGTCCAGGCCGGCCGGGTGCTGCGCGAGGAGGGCGACGATCTCGGCGTGCCGCTCGCTGAGGGCGATCTCGACGGTGGAGCCGGCCGTCGTCACGAGCACGCGGGGGCTCGGCCGGAGCACCACCTCGACGTGTGCCGGCGCGGCGTCCGCCTCGGCGAGCACCCATCCCCCGGAGATCCGCTCCGCCCGCACCTGGCCCATCTCGGGCACCCAGAGCGTGCCCTCGTGCAGGCTCGGAACCCAGACCCGCTCGCCGACGCCGTAGCCCTCCGCCCGGGCCACCCACCCGTGCGGGTCGACGACGACGAAACGGCCCGACCCGGCATACGGCTCGCTGGCACGCGCGACCCGGCGCAGGTCGCGCTCGTGCTGGCCGGTCAGGGTGTCGACGGCCTCGCGCACGGCCATCGTCACGAGCATGAGCGTGTGCGGGTGGGCCGTGCGGAAGGCGCCGCTCAGGGTCACGACGCCGAGCGGCACACGCGCGCGTCGGTCGAGGATCGGCGCGCTCGTGCACACCCACGCGTGCTGGTCCTCGCGGGCGTGCTCGGGCCCGAAGATCTGGACCGGCCGCCGTTCCTCCATGGCCGTGCCGAGGGAGTTCGTGCCGACGTCACCCTCGCGCCAGCGGGCCCCCTCGACGAAGCCGAGCCCGTCGCTGCGCCGGCGGATCGGCGAAGGCCCGAACATCCACAGCGGGTAGCCCTCGTCGTCGCTGACGACGAGCTCGTTGCCGGCCTCCTGCGCGAGGGGCAGGAGTCGGTCCTTGAGGATCGGCACGACCGACCCGAGCAGCCGGGAGCGCTCGCGCCGCGCGAGCAGGGCGTGGTCGGAGATCGGGGTCGAGATCTTGTCGCCCTCGGGCGACTGGCGCAGCCACGAGCGTGCGACGACGCCACGCGCACCGGCCGGCACCTCGTGCGTGTGGGCCCACGCCCGGTGCAGGCGCAGCAGGTCGCGAGCCTTGGCGGTGGGGTCCTCGAAGGCGGTCAGGGCCGCTTCGAGTCCGGAGGCTGTGGACATGCGCACCTTCGCGACGTCGACGCACGGGTGTGTGTCTCGCACGGGCGGCGTGGCACACGGCTTTCCGGCATGGTGGCACGCGCGCACCGCCGTTGGGTAGGGATCGTCCCGTTCAGCCGCCGAGGAGGCGGCGCCACCACGGCGTGCGCGCCTCGTTCGCGGCCTGCTGGGCCGCGACCCGCCGCTCGCGCGCCGCGCGCTGCTCCAGCTCGACGCGCGCCCGCAGCGGGCGCCACTGCTCGACCATCTCGTCGACGTCGACCGTCCTCGCGATCATGGGCGGGAGGTTGCCGACGGCGGGACGCAGCCGGTCGGCGAGCACGCGCTTGTTGTAGTCCTCGACGATCTCGCGCACCTGCGCCTCGGTGCGGACGTCCGCGAGCGACTCCGGGTAGCCGGCGGCCTCCTTGCGCAGGGCGAGCGCACCCGGCAGGGCGCCGCCGAGGTCGAGGTTCTCGCGCGCCGCGAAGCGCTTGACCCACCAGTCCGGGTCGCCCGAGTCGCTGAGGTCGAGGGGCTTGCCGGCGCCGGGCAGGTTGTCGAACTCGCCCCGCTCCTGCGCCTCGCGGATCTGCTTCTCCACGGGGCTCTCCCAGTACGGCTGGCCCGTCATCGCTCCACGGTAACCGACGGGTCAGGGGCGGGGGCGAGTCGGGCGACGCCGCCTGCCTCGCCGAGGGCGAGGCCGCCCTCGACGGTCGTCAGGGGCTGCGGCACGCCCAGGACCTCGAGCAGGCGCTGCTCCTGGTCCATCGCCTCCGGCGGGCCGGCCATGCGGGTCATGACGGCGTCCGTGACGGTGAGCACCCCGTCGGCGACGGCATACCTGCCGCCGAGGCGGTTGACCCCGGTCGATCCACCCACGCGTCCGTCGTCACCGAAGGTCAGCTGCGGCCGGGGCTCCGACGTGGCCCGGCCGACGATCTCCACCACGAACCACGACGTGCCGGCCAGCGTGACGTCCGAGCTGGGCACCATGGTCCGAGCCAAGCACACCTCGCTCGTCCGTGGCGAGAACCCGGGTGCGGCAGGGTGCCTGACGGTGGACAACTCTCCCGTCGGGATTCGAACACTTGTACTAAAGGAGCATGAGCAGCGCGGCGCGGATCGAGCAGGACTGGGAGCACGTGGTGCTCCTCGCCGCCGACCTGCACGACGCCCACGCCCGCCTCGTCGACTTCGTCGTGGCAGTGCTGGCGGACGGGTCCTGGCAGGCCGCCGGGCTGCGCTCACCGACCCACTGGCTGATGCTGCGCGTCGGGCTGTGCCGCGCGCAGGCCGATGCCGTCGTGCTCCTCGCTCGGCGTGCCGAGGAGCTGCCCCTGACGCTCGCAGCGCTGCGCGACGGGCGGATCAGCCTCGACCAGGCGGCCGTCGTGGCCCGGCACACCCCGCCCGAGTTCGACTCCGCCGTCGCCGAGTTCGCGCAGTACGCCACCGTGACCCAGCTGCAGCGCAGCGTCAGCCGCTACGACTTCACCCTCGGCGACCCCGAGCCGGACGATGACCGTGGCCCCGACCCGGTGCCCGATGCCGACGGCGAGCACGGCGAGCACGGCGAGCACGGCGAGCACGGCGAGCACGGCGAGGCGGACGGCGATGGGCAGGCCGAGGACTCTCGAGGCAGCGAGCCCGAGGACGGGCACGACGACCTGGGTCCGAATGCTGCCGCATCGAGCGGCGAGGCAGGATCCGGAGCGGGACAGGACGTGGGCGGACAGCCGGAGGCCATGGGCGGGCCGGCGCGGACGGCGGCGCAGCCCGAGGCGGTCGAGCCGGCGCACCCGAGCATGGGCTACGACGAGCACGACCGGTTCCGACTGCGCTACGACGCCCCCGCCGAGATCGGCGCCCTCGTCGAGGCCGCCCTCCGGGAGACCAAGGACCACCTCTTCCGCGCGCTCAGCACGTCCCTCGACGAGGACGGCGAGCCGCGCGACCGGAGGTCCCTCGATGGTGACGTGCTGGACCCCGACCACGACGTGTGCGCAGGAGGCCGGCCACGGATCACCTGGGCCGACGCCCTGGCCCTGATGGCCACCCGGTCGCTCGACGCCTCCGGCCGCACGCACTGCTCCAGAGAGTCGGGGCCCGGCGAAGGCTGTCCCGTTCAGGACGCAGCCTCTCTGTCGACCGGTCCACGTCCGACGACCGCGCCTGGCGCAGCGGCCGATCCACGTCCGCCCGTACCGGCCACGTCGGGCCCGCCCGACGCCCCGGAGGCACCTCCGACGCGGTGGCCGGGGTGGGCACGATGGGCGCGCTACCGCGTGCAGGTCCACCTCGACACCGAGGGCGCGTGGCTGACGGGCCGACCTCGGCTGCCGCAGCACGTCACCGACAAGCTGACCTGCGACGGCACGCTGACCCCGGTGTGGGAGACCGCGGGCCAGCCCGTCGACCTCGGACGCAGCTACCGCGTCGTGCCGGACCGCCTCCGCGACCTCGTCCTGGACCGTGACCGCGGCTGCCGCTTCCCCGCCTGCGCCACGAGGCACCACCTCGAGATCCACCACCTGCTGCACTGGCGCGACGGGGGCCGCACCGACCTGGACAACCTCCTCGCCCTCTGCCCCTTCCACCACGACGGCCACCACCGCGGCGAGTTCACCATCGCCGGCGACCCCACGCTCCTGGACGGCCTCACCTTCGAGACCGAGCACGGCCTGCTCATCGGCCCGCCCGCGCGGACCAGGCCTCCGGCGCTGGCCGTCGTGGCCCGCCCGGCCGAGAACCCGTCCACCCGGAGCGACCGCACCACCGTCGCCACGGTCGGCCGGGGAGGCGCACCCTCGACCGGACCCGCTGCGCGCCTCGGCCGGCGCTATCCCGCTCCCTCGGGTGAGACCCTCCACCTCCACCTCGTCGACTTCACCCCTCAGGTCGCGGCCGGCACCGAGCAGGACTGAGGCCACAACCGCCCCGGCCGAGGCCCGACGGTGTATCAGTGGCGCGGACCACCGTCACCTCATCCGTGGACGGACGCGTCGACCCGCACGCATCGCGAACCAGACGGAGAAGGTGTCCCATGCCACTCGAGGACTACGGGGTGCTCGTCGGACGCGCGGTCGGCCAGCACCGTGAGAGCGGCGTCGACTCACCGCACTTCCAGATCCACGTCGTCGACGACGGCGGCCACGACTTCCGGATCGCCGTCAACGTCATGTCGCAGCAGTCGCCGTCGGAGCTGCTCTACCTCGTCGACGACCACTTCTCGCACCCCGTGCTCGACCAGCTGCCGGCCTCGGGCTGGACCTCGCTGGCGAGCCGCCCCGGGGGCGGCGGGCTCGACTTCATCCGCGGCAACCTCTTCGACCACACGCGGATGCGGTTGCTGCCCCCGGATGCGAGCGGCCCCGACAACGACCTCTCCGACCTGCTCGGCCTCTACGTCTCGCGCGCGGTCGACGACCCCGAGGCCCGACTGTTCGTCTTCGGCGAGCGCTGGGGACCCGAGGCATCGGTCGCCGACAAGGTCTTCGGGTTCCGACCCGGCAACGGCGTCCACGACATCCACATGAACCAGGGCAACAGCGGAGCCTTCACCGGCGACGACGGCGTCTGGCAGGACGGCGGCCTGCTGCTCCGCTTCCCCGGGCAGGACCAGTGGGTCGGGATCTTCCTCGCCTTCCAGAGCCAGGCGTGGCACACCGACGACACGACCGGCCACACGGTCAGCGGCCCGACGGGGCCGAGCGGCCCGACCGGACCCACCGGACCCACCGGACCCACCGAGGCCCCGCCGCGGGTGCGCATCGTGGCTGCTCTCGTCAACCCGAACGGGCCGGCGCCCGAGCGCGAGACCGTCACCCTGGTCAACGCGTCGTCCGAGCCGGTGGACCTCACCGGCTGGCAGCTCGCCGACCGCCTCAAGCACCCGGCACCCGTACTCGTCGGCACCGACGCGGCGACCCTCCAGGCCGGCGAGGCGCGGCTCGTCATGCTCACCGGCGAGGCGGCCCTCGGCAACGGTGGCGGCACGATCACGCTGCTCGACGGGGAGGGCCTCAAGGTCGACGGGGTCTCCTACACCAAGGCCCAGGCCGCCCGCGAGGGCTGGACCATCGTCTTCTGAACCGGGTCAGGCGTCGGGGTGCTCCGCTCCCGCGGACGTCGCAGCGCCGGCACCGGCGTCGGCATCGGCGTCGGCGTCGGCACGGCGCTGGCGCCGGGACTGCACGATCGCGATGACGAGGCAGGCGAGCAGGCCGAGCAGGAAGAGCGGCAGCGCCCCGAGGTAGCCGAAGAAGAGCACCGCGTCGGCGGGCGTCAGCGTGCAGCCGAACCCGATGCCGCTGCACTGGCCCGACGCGTTGTGGTCCGGCAGCACCACGTGCAGCACGAGCACGAGGACGGCCGGCACCACCCACAGGAGGCCGAGGGCGATCAGGTACGGGCGGACGCTGCGTGGTTCCACGCCCCCACCGTGGCGCACGAGGCCCGCCCCGGCATCCGCACGGGTGCTCAGGAGGGGCGCCCGGGAAGGGTGCTCAGGAAAGGCCCTCAGGAGGGCGCCAGCTCCTTGCGCAGGTGCACGTCCGCGGCGTCCGGCGTCGGCACGCCCTCCCAGCGGAAGATCTCGCGGTAGCCCTGCCGCTCGTAGAACCCGGGCGCCTGGAAGGTGAACGAGGTGACGAACACGTGCGTGCAGCCGCGCGAGCGGGCCTCGGCCTCGAAGTCCGCGAGGAGCCGTTCGCCGAGACCTGCGCCACGCGCGTCCTCGCGCACCCACGTCATGCCGATGCCGGCCGCGACGCCCCACGTCCAGCCGCTCACGCCGGCGGCGAGCTCGCCCGAGGCGTCGTCGAGCCGGACGGTCAGCTCGCGCGCTGCGGGGGTGCCCGCCGTCGCCGCGGCGTTGACGGCGTCGAGCTCGTCGGAGAGGCGTTGGTCGAGGGCCGCGTCGGCCTCGCCGACGACGGCGCGGAAGTCCAAGGGCTGCGTCACGCCGCCTGATCCTGCCATGCCCGAGCGTGGGGCCGTGTGCCGTGGGCACCCCTGTGCGCCCACGGCATACGGCCTGGGTGACCGCCGACTACGCCCGCTGGTTGGAGCTGAGCAGCGCGGCGCCGCCACCGGGCACGTAGCCCTCGAGGGTCGAGGGCTGCGACACCCGGGTGTTGCAGTCGATGACGGAGTAGTGCAGGTGCGGAGCGGACGCGGCGCCGGTCTGGCCGGTGTAGCCGACGACGCGGCCCTGCGGCACCCAGTCGCCGGGCTCGAAGAAGGACTGGTTGAGGTGGGCGTACTGCGAGCACTGCCCGTTGGGGTGACGGATGATGACCTCGATCCCGTTCTGCCAGTAGGGCGACCAGTTCGAGACGACGATCGTGCCCTCCTGCGTGGCCGACACCTCGTAGTTCTCCGGCAGGGCGAGGTCCCACGCGTAGCGGTTGTAGGCGTCGGTGTGCGAGTAGCCGCCCCCGTTGCCCTGGCTCACGGTGTAGCTCTCACCCGCGGGGTAGGGCGCCTCGAAGTAGCCGGCGGCCGACGCCGTGCCGGCCCCGGTGAACGCGGTGGTGGCGGCGAGCGCCACGGTGCTGGCGAGGACGCCGAGCCGGCGGCGGCGCTGCTGCTGCTGCTGCTGCTTGATGGTCGTGGGCATGGTCGTTTCCTCTCGGAGGGGGGACTGCAGGATGGGACTGCAGGGTGGGACTGCGGTGAGCTGCGTCGTGGTGCTCGGCGCTGCGCCCAGTCCAGACGTCGGCGGGGGCGGGCGGCAATCCTTGAAGGGGCGGGCTTCATCGACACGGTCGGCCCCCGCGTCAGGACCGCCCCCGGTGGCGGGGCCGGCCGCCCCGTGTCACGGTGAGGGAGCCCCGGTTGGACGCCGCCATCGGTGAGGAGCGATCGCGTGCTGCGCTACGAGATGACCCCCATGGACGTCGTGACGTGCCGTTTCGGCATCTCCCCGCTCAACGAGATGTGCCTGTCGTTGCGAGGGCTGCGCGCGCCGGGGACGTATGCGTCGTCCGTGGCCGAGTCGTTCCTGCACCGGCCCGAGGCGAGGCCGCACCGCAGCACCCTGCTCGCCCTCGTCAACGACGAGCTCTCGACGCCCGACGTCGTCAACCCGCGGCCGGAGTCGCCGTCGCCGCGCCTCACGAGCGAGCTGCGGTCGCTGGCCGCCGCGCCGCCGCGGGCCCTCATGCACGACCTCGACCGCCTCTGGCCCGGCTGCCCGCCGCCGGCGGTGAACGGCCCCTCCGCCGCCGTGCTGACCCGCGTCCTCGTCGCCCTCGAGGCCTACTGGACGTGGGCGTTCGCGGCCTTCTGGCTGCGCCACCGCAGCATCCTCGAGGCCGACGTGCGCCATCGCGCCGCGCGGTCGGCCGGCTTCGGGCTGCTGCAGGCGCTCTCGGAGCTCCACCCGAGCATCAGCGTCGACGAGACCGCGCTGCGCGCGCGCAGCCGGATGGGCCCGTCCTACGCCGCGCCGGTGCGCGGGCGCCAGGTCGTCTTCGTGCCCTCGCTCTTCACGCTGGCGGCCTCGCACCCCTCGAGCGACGCCGCCCCGCCGATGGTGATCTACCCCGCCCGCGGGCAGCGGCAGGCGGTGCGCCCGGACTCGCCCGTGCGCGCGGCCGCGCTGCTGAGCCGCGCCAAGGCCGACCTCCTGGCGGCCCTCGCCGAGCCCCGCACGACGACCGAGCTCGCGGCCGCGCTCGGCAAGACGCCCTCGGCGGTCAACCAGCAGCTGCACGGCCTACGGCGGGCCGGACTGGTGCGCGGCGCGCGCGCCGGCAAGTCGGTCCTCTACTCCGCGACACCGGCCGGCCACGCCCTGCTGGCACCCGCCGACGGGCCGGTCAGAGCCGGGCGATGACCTCGTCGAGCATGGCCTCGGTCAGCTTGCCCGTGAAGGTGTTCTGCTGGCTCACGTGGTAGCTGCCGAGGAGCCGCACGGTGCGCCCGCCCGGCAGCGTCAGCACCGCCTCCGCGCCGTGGCCGAAGCGGGGCTTGGGGGTCGGCACCGACCAGCCGCGCCGTCTGGCCGCGCCGAGCGCGGCGTCCCAGCCGATCGAGCCGAGCGCGAGCATCGAGCGCAGCCGCGGCTCCGAGAGCTCGAGGTCGCGGTCGAGCCACGGGGCGCACGTCGCCTTCTCCTCCGTCGTCGGCTTGTTCGCGGGAGGCGCGCAGCGCACGGTCGCGACGATGCGCAGACCGGTCAGCTCGAGTCCGTCGCCGGAGGCCACCGACGTCGGCTGGTTCGCGTAGCCGCCCCGGTGCAGGGCCGCGTACAGCCAGTCCCCCGAGCGGTCGCCCGTGAACATCCGGCCGGTGCGGTTGGTGCCGTTGGCCGCCGGCGCGAGGCCGACGACGAGCACCTCCGCGTCCGGGTCGCCGAACGACGGCCCCGGCCTTCCCCAGTAGGGCTGGTCGGCGAACGAGGCCCGCCGCCCGTCGATCGCGACGTGCTCGCGCCACGTGACGAGTCGCGGGCAGGCGCGGCACACGCTGACACGGGCGTCGAGCTCCCGGATGCCGTCCGCACCCTCGGCGAGCCGCCGCACCTGGTCCGCGGTGGTGGCCACCGGGGTGCGAACCGTCGCCGGGTCGCCCGGCCAGCCCGACCCCGGCGGCACGGGAGACGGGAACAGCTCGCCGGTCACCGGGTGCGGTGCCGGGTTCGGCATGGAGGTCGGTGGCATGGAGGACGATGGCATGGTGGTCACGGTAGGCCGACGACGCCGGGAGTGAACCTCGACGGGGCCCGGGGCGTCTCCGCTGTGGGACGGATGACGGGCCGAGGACGACGGGCCGAGGACGACGGGCAGAGGAAGGGGGGTGACGCGGCATGCCGCTCGACGACGAGGCCGTCGCGGAGATCTACCGCGAGCACGGGCCGATGCTCCGCCGGGTCGTGTGGCGCGCGACGAGCGACCCCAACCGCGTCGAGGACATCGTCCAGGAGGTCATCCTCCGGGTCTGGAAGCAGGCGCCCGCGGCCGACAACCTGCGCGCCTACCTCATCACGACGGCCCGCCACCTCATCGTCGACCAGCACCGCGCAGCCGGCCGGCGCCCGCAGCAGACCCAGCTCGTCGAGGTCGCCGAGGCCGACGTCGCCCTCGACCGGGCGCTCGACCAGGTGCTCGTCGAGGAGGCCCTCGGCCGGCTGCAGACCAACCACCGCGACATCGTCCGCTGCCTCTACTACGAACGCCTCACCGTGGCGGAGACCTCCGACCGGGTGGGCATCCCCGAGGGCACCGTGAAGTCCCGGGCCTACTACGCCGTGCGCAACCTGCGCGTCATCCTCGACGAGATGGGAGTGACGAGATGACCACCGACCCCACCGACCTGCACGTGCTGCTGGGCGCGTTCGTGCTCGGTGGCCTGTCCGACGCCGACCACCGCGCCTTCAGCGAGCACCTGCGCACGTGCGCGCAGTGCCAGACCGAGCTCGGGCAGGTCTCGGGCCTGCCGCGCCTGCTCGACCTCGCCGGTCCCACCGGGGGGCCGCACCTCTCGGCGCCGGAGCCCGGCGCGCCCGAGGAGGTCGTCCGCGGAGCCGGTGAGGACCGGGTGGCGAGCCTGCTGACGGCGGTGGCCGCCCGACGCCGGCGCCGGCGCGCGGGGCTCTCGCTCGCGGCCGCGGCTGCGGCCGCGGCCGTCTTCGCCGGGGGCGCCTGGCTCGGTCCGAGCCTCTTCGCCGCGGACACACCGGCCCTGCCCACGACGCACGTCGTCGCGGCGCCCGCCCCCGGCAGCGCGGTCAAGATCGACGTCGCCCTCGTCACCCGCGGCTGGGGCACGCAGCTCGACATCGACTGCGAGGACATGCCGACCGACGGCGAGCTGCTGCTCTGGGTCGTCGACCGCAACGGCCGGGCCACGACGGCGGCCTCGTGGCGGGCGACGCCTGCCGGCTACTCCCGCGTCACCGGCGCGACGGCGTTGCGGCCCAACGAGATCCAGACGCTCGAGGTGCGCACCGGCACCGGTCGCGTGCTGGCGTCGGCCCGCACCTGAGCTGGGCGCGCTGGGGGCCCGGTCCGCGACTGCGCAGGTCGACGACTCCGGGCCCTGACGGCGGTTAACGTACCTCAACGGGCCAGCCGCCCAAGCGTGTCGGGTGTGGTGCGGGGCCGCCCCCTTGGGCCCCGCACCGATCCCCTGCCCGTCAGTGCGCGCCACAGGCGCGCTGATACACGCGTCCCGACCGATGCGTCAGAGGCCCTCGGGGAGCGTCGTCGCCGGCGGGGTGACCGTGACCGCCGCCCCGTCGAAGGTCACCTCGCTCAGCCACATCGTGCGGCCGGGCACCTCGGAGCCGATCGAGTCCGGCGCCCAGGCGTGGTAGGCCATCAGCACCCGCCCATCCTGCTCGAAGAGCGCGCAGTGGCCCGGGCCGGCCGCGACGTCCGTGCTCGTCAGCACCGGCTCGTCGTCCTTGCGGAACGGCCCCGTGGGCGACGACGCGGTCGCGTGACCGACGGCGTACCTGTCGCTGCCGTAGTCGTTGGCGGAGTAGAAGAGGTGGAAGACGCCGTCGCGCTCCCAGACGTAGGGCGCCTCGACGAGCTGCCCCTCCCACGGCAGGTCCTGGCGGATCAGCCGCTTCGGCTCGCCCTCGAGCCGCAGGCCGTCGGGCGACAGCCGCTGCACCGAGATCCAGGTGTCCATGCCCACGGCGTTGCCGTCGTTCTTCCAGTAGAGGTACGCCGTGCCGTCCGACGCGACGAAGGGCGAGGCGTCGATCGAGCCGCCCTGCTCCTCCTCGCAGACGAGAGGCTGGCTGCTCGTGTCGCGGTAGGGGCCCTTGGGGTCGTCGGCGACGGCGAGGCCGATGCACTGGATGGCCGGGTCGGGCGCCATCGTCGTGTAGTACATGACCCACCGGTCGCCGAAGCGGTGCGCCTCCGGGGCCCACACCTTCCCCGACGTCGACCACGACGCCACCTGCGGCAGGGCGTCGCTGCCCTGGCTCCACGTCGCGAGGTCGTCGCTGACGAGGGTCTGGACGTTCATCCCGTTGCCGTTCGTGGCGATCGCGACCCAACCGTCACCGTCGGGCAGCACCTGCGGGTCGGGGAAGTTGCTCGGCCACACCGGGTTCGTCGCGGCGGCCTCGGTCGGATCCGAGGGCTGGGCGGGTTCGGGGGTCACGGCGGGGGTGGACGGGGTCACGGGTCCTCCGGAGGGGCTCTGGGCGCCGCCCCCGCAGCCGGCGAGCAGCACGGCGGCGAGGGCAGCGGTGGCGGTGGAACAGGTGGCGCGGCGTCTCATCCGGCGCGGCCCGCGCCCGCGTCGGCCGGCCAGCGGGAGGCGTAGAAGCGCAGGTGGTCGACCGCGGCGGTCACGGCCGGGGACGCACCGCCGTGTGCGACGAGGCCGATGCGGGGCGAGGTGCCGGCCCGGAAGGTCCACGTCGCGCCCCACGTCCAGTGCGTGCCGTCGCGGCTCGTGCCGGCGCGGTAGAGGTGCTCGCCGGCGGCGTTGCGGTGGTGCGCGAGCCGCAACCACAGGGTGGGCGCCGACGTGCCGACGATGGCGCCGCCGTAGCTCGTCGGGCCGTCGGGGTCGCCCGGGTCTGCGGCCGTCTCCCGGCCGAACTCCGTCTGGCGGGTGTTCCAGATGGCGACGTTCGAGAGCCGGGCGAAGTCGTCGTCGTCCTCGTAGGCGACGAGCCCGACCTGCTGGTAGTTGCGCACCGTGTCGACACCGAGGTCGAGGGTCGTCTTCGCCTCGGCGATCCAGTCGCCGTCGCCCGGGGTGTCGTGGAGCAGCACGCTCGCCGTGTTGCCGTCGCCGACGAGGTCGGTGCCCTCGACGGGCCAGCGGAGGCTGCCTCCCGAGACCGTGACGGCGGGGTCTCGCCGCACCCAGCTGAACCCGGCGAGGATCGGGTCGTCGAAGTCCTCCGACGACAGCAGGGCTCCGGCACGCGGCTCGGCGGCGAGGCGCCGGGCGTCCTGCGCCTTCGGCGTGACGACGACGTTGTCGACGACCGCGCCGGCGCTCACGAGGCGCACGGCCGGGCCCGTGCCCGTGTTCGCGCCCGTGCGACCGGCCCGGTGCGCGGCCGCGCCCCTGGAGCGGTCGTCGCCGGCGTCGTGTCGGGCGTCGGTGTCGACCGCGACGCGGGCGACGACGTCGGCGAGGTCGCTCTCGGAGACCTCGGCCGTGACGCCGTCGCGCCCCGTCTCGATCGTCAGCGTCCGCCACGCCCCGGCGGGCAGGGTCGGCAGCGCGGTGGACAGGGCGCGTGGCCGGCCACGTCCGTCGACCTGCGCCGTGAGCCGGCGGTGCCTCGGGTCGAGGGTGACCGTGACGGCGGTGTCGCCCCCGACCTGCACCCGGAGCGGCTCGGCGCCGCGGTGGTCGAGGCGGACGTGCAGCGGCCCCGAGGGCGCCGGTGCCGTCGTCGACGCGGTGCCGCGGACGAGCCCCGTGCGCCCGCCGACCGGGTCGACCGGGCCCCGGGCCAGACCGCGGAAGCCCCGCGCGGCCGGGTCGGTCGCCGTGATGCCGAGGCCCGACGCGAGGCTCGGGGCGAGTTGGCGCGTGTCGGACGGGCCGGCGCCGGCGCGCGTGCGCGGCCAGCCGTCGACCCAGTCGAGCCGGTCGAGGAGCATCGGCCGGCGGTTGATCCCGAAGGGCTGCGCCAGCCACGGGTTCGTCCGGTCGATCGCGTGGTACGCGACGAAGTCGCGGCCCTCCGCGTCGGTGACGACGGCGTGGTGGCCGGCGCCGACGAAGCGGTTGCCGTTCTGGGTCAGCACGAGGGTGCCGCCGACGCGCGAGGTGAGCAGCGACGTGCCCTCCGCGTCGACGAAGGGCCCCATCGGCGAGCGTGACCTCCCGGCGAAGACGGAGTAGCCCGTCGTCGGCCCGGCGCAGCAGTTCGCGGCCGACGCCATGAGGTAGTACCAGCCGCCGTGCCGCACGACGTAGGAGCCCTCGTAGCGGTTGTCGATCGCGACCTGCGTGGCGTCACCGACCGGCGTCAGCCCGTCGGCCGACATGCGCGTCGCCCACAGCCCGCCGAAGTAGCTGCCGAAGTAGAGGTAGCGCTGACCGTCCGAGTCGGTGAAGCCGGCCGGGTCGAACGTCCAGAGGAACCCGCCACCCGGCGCCGGCCGGGGTGGGACGGCCGGCGCGGGGGCGGGAGTCCAGGGGCCCGACGGCGAGGGCGCCGTGGCGGCGCCGATCGCCGCGTCGTCGCCAGGGTTGAGCGTCGTGTCGGTGACCGTGAAGTAGAGGACGTAACGGCCTGCCACGTAACGGATGTCGGGCGCCCACAGACCCGCCGACGCGGTCGCCCACGCCGGGCGGTTCGTGTCGTCGAAGACGGTCCCGAGGTACTCCCAGCTCGACCAGTCGCGGGTGCGGGCCATGTGCATCGCCCCGGGGGCGTCGCCGGCCCGCAGCGGGTCGGACGTCGCGTAGGCGTACCACCAGCCGTCCTTCCCGCGGATGACCGACGGGTCGGCGAAGGTGTCGGAGAACGGGTCCGACACGGCGTTCTCGTACGTGGCGCGGTCCGCCGGGCGCGGTGACCCGGCGGCCACGCCGGGCGCAGCCGCCGTCACACCGACAGCGGTGGCCAGTGCTGCGAGGCAAGCGGTTCCACGGCGGAGGCCGCGGGTCCGTTGGGACGTCGGTGTACGCATACGGACTCCTCAGCCCTTGACGCCGCTGCTCGCGACGCCTTCGATGACGTAGCGCTGCACGAAGACGTAGAGCGCGAGGACGGGGATGGCCGCGAGCATGGCGCCCGCCATGACCACGGGGTAGTCGATCGTGTACGCGCCCTGCAAGCGGCTGAGGCCGGCGGGGAGCGTGAGGCGCTCGGGCGAGAAGAGCACGTAGATGGGCCAGATGAAGTCGTTCCAGTTCGCGAGGTAGCTGAGCACGCCCAGCGTCACGAGGGCCGGCTTGGCGTTGGGCAGCACGATCGACCACCACGTGCGGAAGGGTCCGGCGCCGTCGAGGCGGGCGCTCTCCTCGAGCTCCCTCGGCAGGCCGAGGAAGAACTGCCGCATGAAGAAGACGCCGAAGGCCCCGGCCGCCCCGGGCACGACGAGCGCCCAGATCTGGTCGAGCCAGCCGAGCTTGTCGAGCAGCAGGAAGTTCGGCATGAGGAAGATGAAGCCCGGCACGAAGAGCGTGAGGATAATGACCGTGAAGATCGCCTTCTTGAAGCGGAACTCCATGCGCGCCAGGGCGTAGCCGGCGAGCGAGCACACGACGAGGACGAGCGCGGCGTGCATGGTCGCGGCCGCCATCGAGTTGAGGAACCACCGCAGGACCGGGCTCGCGGCGTCCTGGAAGAAGAGCACGTCGAAGGCGCGCAGGCTCGGCTCCGACGGGAAGTAGGTCGGTGGCACGGTGCGCGACTCGCTCGCCGACTTGAACGCCGTGAGCAGCACGAGCAGGAGCGGACCGATGAAGACGAGGCTGAGAGCCCCCATCCCGACCCAGAAGAGCGGTCCGTTGCGGCGCTTCACGACGCCTCCCCCTTGGCCTTCTTCTCGCGCAGGAGCCAGAAGTTGAGCAGTGAGACGAGCGCGAGGAAGACCGCGAGCACGTAGCTCATGGCCGACGCCTGGCCCATCCGGTACTGCGAGAGGCCGAGGTCGGTGATCTCCATGATCGCCGTGCGCGTCGAGTCGCCCGGCCCGCCCTTGGTGATGAGGTAGCTCTGCCCGAACATGTTGGCGCTGGCGAGGATCGTCGTGACGACGATGAAGACCAGCACGGGCCGCAGGCCGGGGATGGTGATGTAGCGCAGCTTCTGCCAGGCGCTCGCTCCGTCGATCTCGGCCGCCTCGTAGTGCTCCACGGGGATGTCGGCCAGGCCGGCGAGGTAGATGACGGCGTTGAAGCCGATCGTCCACCAGATGGTGACGGCGGCGAGCGAGATCCACGCATACGGCTGCTCGGTGGTCCACGCGGTGTCGTCGGGCAGCCCGAGGGCGCCGAGGAGGCCGTTGACCATGCCGAACGACGGGTCGAGCAGGTAGCGCCACATGAGGCCGACGACCGCCACGCCGAGCACGAACGGCGCGAAGAAGACGGCCCGGAAGAAGGTGCGCCCCGGGAACTTCCGGTTGAGCACGATCGCGAGCAGCAGCGGGAGGCTGACGAGGAACGGCACGCTGATGACGACGAAGATGCCGGTCGCCTTCATGCCGTTCCAGAACGGCTCGAACTGCGGCGAACCGCTGTCGAGCAGGTCGGCATAGTTCTGGCCGCCGACGAAGGGCTTGTTGGGCAGCAGGAAGTCCCAGTCGTGCAAGGAGATCCAGATGCCGAGCACGCCCGGCACCGCAACGAAGGTGAGGAAGAGGACGAGGAAGGGGGTGAGGAAGAGGTAGGGCGTCCACCGTGAGCCGTGGATGCCGGATGTCGCTCCTCGGGAGCGCCGCCCGCCCGGCGCGGGCGGTGCTCCCGAGGAGGGTCTCGTGGGCTGTGCCGTCGTCACAGCCATCGGGTCAGCCGCCGTACTTCTTCGCGTTGGCCTCGAGGATCTTGGTGGCCCGGCCCGCCGCGTCGGAGAGGACCGTCTTCGGGTCCTGCCCGCCGAGGATGGCGGCGTTGACGGCCTTGTCGAACTCCGGCATGGCGTCGCCGATGCCGGCGACGGCCGGCGGGAAGTGCAGGTCGTCGATCTGGGTGGCCAGCGTCTCCTGGTCGGTCAGCGCCTTGAACTCGGCCGAGTCGCGCACCGAGTTGCGGGCCGGCACCTGGCCGCCCTTGGCCCACTCGAGGCTCTTCGTGCTGATCCAGTTGAGGAAGACGCGGGCGGCGACCTGCTTGTTCTCGTCGGACGTGCGCATCGTCGGCAGCACGAACTGGTGCGAGCCGGCCCACGCGGCCTTCTGTCCGCCGATGTTGGGCAGCGGCGCGACACCCCACTCGAGGCCCGACTTCTCCTTGAGCGTGTTGATCGTCCAGATGCCGTTCCAGTTGAACGCGGTCCGGCCGTTCTGCAGCGCCACGATGTCGGCGTCCTGGGCGATCTTGCCCGCGGAGTAGCCCTTCGTCACGAGGTCCTGGAACCACGTGACCGCCTTGACGCCGGCGTCGTCGGCCCAGAGCACCTGCTTGGCGTCGTCGGAGAAGAGCGCCCCGCCGAACTGGTAGATGAGCGACTGGATCGACAGGCCGCCGGTGAAGGGGAACGGGCTCGCCCAGTGCCCCTCGACGCCCTTGCCCTTCATCGTCTCGAGGGCCGCCATGTACTCGTCGGCCGTCATCGGCGGCTTCTCGGGGTCGATGCCGCCCTTCTCCATGACCGTCTTGTTGTAGAAGAAGCCGAGCGGGTGCACGTCGAGCGGGATCGAGTAGCGCTTGCCGTTGTAGACACCGGCCTTCCACGGCACCGGTGCGAAGTCGCTCTCGTCGAGCTTGAGCGCCGTGGCGACGTCGTCGAGCGGCTGGATGACGTTGCGGGCCGCGTTCGTCGCGACGGAGTCGACGTGCATGATGCCGATCTCGGGTCCCTTGCCGGCGGTGACCGCGGCGGGCAGCTTGGCGTAGTAGTCGGCCCACTGCATCGTGTTCATGCTGACGGCGATGTTCGCGTGCTCGGAGTTGAACTGGTCGACGAGCCGCTTCATGAACGGGCCGTCGCCCCCGGTGAAGCCGTTCCAGAACTGCAGGGCGACCTTGGGGCCGGCGTAGCCCGTGGCGCCGCCGCCGGCGGAGACGGCGGGTGCCTGGCCGGGGACGGCGCCCGATCCCGAGCCGCAGGCGGCGAGACCGGCGATGCCGGCGAGGCCGAGCGCCCCGGAGAGGACGGTGCGTCGCGAGAGCGGCGAGGGTGAGGTCGTGTTCGTCATTGAACGGTCCCTTCGGAGAGGCGGATGCAGTGCCATGAGGTGGGTGGCAGGGTTGCCGTGAGCGTGCTGCCCGCGACCGCCGCGTCCCCCGGGCGCGGCGTGACTCGGTCGGGGTGTTCCTCGGTGTTCGTGGCCGAGGTGTCGTCGTCGTGCAGGGTGAGGTGCTCGACGAGGGCGTATGCCGTGTCGTGGCCGCCCACGGCGGCCGCGACGTCGAGCGTCAGCGTGGTGGCCTCGGTGCGGCTGCGGTTGACGACGAAGACCGCGAGGTCGCCGGTCTCCTCGTCGTGCGTGGCCGTGACGACGACCTGGTCGACGGGGCCGAAGGCCTTGGTCTGCACCACGTCGCAGACGACGGCGGGGCGCAGGACGGTGCCGCGCGCATACCGTGCGGTGAGGGCGAAGGGGTGGAAGATCGTCTGGCGCCACGCGCCGCCCCCGGCCCGGGTGGCGATGGGGGCGATGACGTTGACGAGCTGCGCCTGGCACGCCATCGCGACGCGGTCGGTGTGCTGGAGCAGGGTGATGAGGAGGCTGCCGACGACGACGGCGTCCGTCACGTCGTAGACGTCCTCGATGAGCTCGGGCGCCTCACGGATGGCGAGCGAGTTCTCGCCGTCGAAGCGGCCCTGGAACCACACGTTCCACTCGTCGAAGCTGACCATGATCCGCTTGTCGGACCCCTTGACCGCGGCGACGTGGTCGGCGGTCGCGACGACGGACTCGATGAAGCGGTGCATGTCCTCGCCGCTGGCGAGGAAGGAGTCGACGTCGCCGTCGACGGGCTCGTAGTAGGCGTGCGCCGAGATGTGGTCGACGAGGTCGAAGCAGCGCTCGAGCACGACGCGCTCCCACGTGCCGAAGGTCGGCATGCCGCGGTTGGAGGAGCCGCAGGCGACGAGCTCGAGGGTGTCGTCGAAGCGACGCATGGCGCGGGCGGCCTCCTCGGCGACCCGGGCGTACTCCTCGGCCGTCTTGTGGCCCATCTGCCACGGGCCGTCCATCTCGTTGCCGAGGCACCAGACGCGGATGTCGTGCGGCTCGGTGTGCCCGTTCTTGGCGCGCCGGTCGGGCCAGCTCGTGCCCGTCTCGGCGTTGCAGTAGAGGAGCAGCTCGACGGCCTCCTGGATGCCCCGCGTGCCGAGGTTGACCGCCATCATCGGCTCGACGCCGACGCCGCGGGCCCAGTCGACGAAGTCGTCGGTGCCGACCTGGTTCGTCTCGACCGAGCGCCAGGCGAGGTCGAGCTGCGTGGGACGGTCGGCCTTGGGGCCGACGCCGTCCTCCCACCGGTAGTTGGAGACGAAGTTGCCCCCGGGGTAGCGCACCGTCGTCACGCCGAGCTCGCGCACGAGCTGCGCGACGTCGGTGCGGAAGCCCAGCTCGTCGGCGTCGGGGTGCTCGGGCTCGTAGATGCCCGTGTAGACGCAGCGGCCCATGTGCTCGACGAAGGAGCCGAAGGTCCTCGGGCGGACGGGCCCCACCGTGAAGGCGGGGTCGAGCCGTACCGTCGCTTCTCCCATCCGGTCCTCCTTGACCGATCGGTGCCGGGGTCGTGCCGTCGTTGCCACGGTTACCCAGCTGGCGTGTGCCTGAAAATTACAACGGTTACCGAAATCTGTCCAGACCCCTGCGCGCGGGCGACGGGTGGGCTGCGGGTGGGGCGCGGGCACGCCCGACGGGCGCTAGCCTGTCCCTCGGACGACGGAGGGGCGAGCCCTCCGGGCACGGACGGAGGCACGGGTGGCGGCGCGGCTACGGGACGTTGCGGAGCGTGCCGGCGTGTCGGTCAAGACCGCCTCGAACGTGCTCAACCACCACCCGCACGTCAAGGCCAGCACCCGCGAACGGGTCGAGGCGGCCATGGCCGAGCTGCACTACCGGCCCAACCTGTCGGCCCGCAGCCTCAAGCACGGTCGGGCCGGCTTCCTCGCGCTCGCCGTGCCCGCCATGGACTCCCCCTACTTCGCCGAGCTCGCGGCGCGCATCACCGAGGAGGCGGCCGCCCTCGGCTTCATCGTGCTGCTCGACGTGACCGGCGGTGACGCCGACGCCGAGCGGGTCGTGCTCGAGGGGATGCGCTCGCACGTCATCGACGGCGTCATCTTCTCGCCCCTCGCCCTCTCGGCCGACGAGATCGGCCGACGCGCCGACAGCCTCCCGATGGTGCTGCTCGGCGAGCGGCCGGTGCCGACCGGGTTCGACCACATCGCCGTCGACTCCGTCGCCGCCGCCCGGGCAGCGACGGAACACCTTGTCGCGCAAGGTCGCCGGCGGATCGCCGCTGTCGGCCGCGAGACCACCAAGGGCACGGCCTCGGCGCGCCTGCGCGGCTACCGCCAGGCGCTCAAGGCGGCCGGCCTGCCCTACGACGCCGACCTCGTCATCGGCGTGCCGCACTTCGAGCGCGCCGACGGGCACGCGGCCATGCGCGAGCTGCTCGCCCTGCCGGAGCCCCCCGACGCCGTCTTCTGCTTCAACGACCTCATGGCCGTCGGGGCGCTGCGGGCCTGCGTCGAGGCGGGCGTGCGCGTGCCCGACGACGTCGCCATCGTCGGGTTCGACGACATCGCGGAGACCCGCTACTCCAACCCCACCGTCACGACGATCTCGCCCGACCTCACCGGCCTCGCGCGCGCGGCCCTCGAGCTGCTGACCCGCCGCATCGACGGCGACGACGGCCCGGCCGAGGAGGTCGAGGTCGCCTGGAGCCTCGAGGCCCGAGAGACGACCCTCGGCGTGCCCGCCCGCCCCTGAGCCGCCCGCCCTGGGCCGCGAGGCCCTCGACGCGGAGGCCGACGCGTGCGAGGGTGGCGACATGGCTGAGGACCCCTCGATCCAGGACCGCATCGGCTCGCTCATCGACGAGGAGCACCGGCTGCGCGCCGCCCTCCAGTCGGGTGAGATCACGCCCGACGAGGAGCACGCCCGGCTGCGCAGCGTCGAGGTCGAGCTCGACCGGTGCTGGGACCTGCTGCGGCAGCGCCGGGCCAAGCGAGAGTTCGGCCAGGACCCCGACGACGCGCAGGTGCGCAGCGAGCGCACCGTCGAGGGGTACACCGGCTGACCCGAGCGCGGGTCAGCCGGCGGCGAGCCCCAGCCCGTGGCCGAAGGGGAAGAGCGGGTCGTCGTAGCCCGGCACGTCCTCGCCGTGCGCGCGCACCTGCTCCATCGACCGCGGGAGGTCGAAGGGCAGGCGGCCGGTCGGCGCGATGGTGCCGGTGAGCGCGTCGAGGAGCGCGTCGTCGCTGCTGCCGTAGCTGCCGACGACGGCGGTGGCCACCCCGAGCAGCGGGGTGAGGACGGCGGGCCGGTCGAGCACGACGTCGACGACGAGCGGGCAGACGGCCGCGATGCGCTCGAGCCGCGCGATCAGACCGGGCGGGAAGTCGAGCGAGCCCTGGTGGAACCACGACTCGAGGAAGAGGTCCGACCGCGGGTCGAACGGGGCGGGCAGGCGCACGATGGCGACGTCGGCGTCCTCGGGACGGTCGACGAGCTTGCCGTGGCGCACGACGGCCTCGGGCGAGACCCGCTCGGCGTAGATCTTGAGGCCCTGCTCGAGGGGCAGCCGGTCGTCGGCGTTCTGCAGCACCGTCACCGACCGCGCCTGGGCGGCGTACCCCTCGGCCCGGAAGTCGGGTCGCCCGACGGTGGCCGACGCGGCGTCCTCGTCGACGTAGGGGTTCTCGAAGAGGCCGAGGCGGAACTTCACGGCGAGGATGCGCCGGGCGGACTCGTCGACCCGCGCCTCGCTGACGCGGCCCCGGGCGACCAGGTCGAGGAGGAGCTCGACGCACTCCTCGCCGCCGAACTGGTCGGCACCGGCCTCGAGGATGAGCTCCATGCGCCCGTGCGGGTCGAGGTGCTCGACACCCCACGCACGGGCCGGCAGCACCTGGTCGCCGACGTGGTTGTCGTTGACGAGCTCCCAGTCGGTGACGACGACACCGTCGTAGCCGAGCTTCTCGCGCAGCAGGCCGGTCACGACCTGCTTGTTGTAGCCGAAGCCGACCGGCTCGATCGGCTCCCCGTCGATCTCGAGGGCGATCGGCATGCCGTAGTAGGGCATGATCCCCGCCGTGCCGGCCGCGATGATCGGCGGGAACGGCTTGAGGTGGTCGGTGAACCGCCCACCGGGGTAGACCTGCTCGCGGCCGTAGGGGAAGTGGGCGTCCTCGCCGTCCTTCTGCGGCCCACCTCCCGGGAAGTGCTTGCTCGTGCACGCGACGCTCGCCGCGCCGAGCGCATCCCCCTGGAAACCCTTGAGGTAGGCGACACCGAGCTCGGTCACGAGGTCGGGGTCCTGCCCGAAGGTGCCGGCCTGTCGCGCCCAGCGCGGCTCCGTCGCGAGGTCGAGCGTCGGGTGCAGGGCGGCCCGGATTCCGACGGCGACGTACTCCTGCCGCGCGATGTCGGCGAACCGGCGCACGGTGTCGGGGTCGCGCAGGGCCGCGAGGCCCAGCGGCTCGGGCCACTGCGAGAAGGCCCCGGCGGAGAACGACACCCCCACGTTGTCGATGAACGCGTGACGCGGGTCCGTCGACACCGTGACGGGGATGCCGTGCGGCGACTGCTCGGCGAGGGCCTGCAGCGCATTGCTCCACCGGGCCGCCGTCCGCGGGTCGTCGAGGGCGTGCACGTTGAAGTGGCTGAGGTGCTTCTCCAGCACGACGGTGCTCGTCGGCGACTTGCTGATGGAGCCGGGGTGCTCGAGCACGGTGCCGTCCGCCCCGGCCTCGATGACCGTCTGGAACATCAGGCCGACCTTCTCCTCGAGGGAGAGTCGGGCGAGCAGGTCGGCGACCCGCTCCTCGACGGGCAGCCGGGGGTCCTCGTAGGGATCCATCCGGCCGTTGCCGTTGAGGTCGCGGTAGGCGACGCCGTCCTCGGTCGTGCTCAGCTCGGGTCGCACCGGGGCTGCCTTTCGTGGGGGGGAGTGATCTCTGGGGTCGGCCGTCAGGCCGGGCCCGCACCGAAGCGCTCGATGCCGATGACGGGACGCAGCCGTCGCTCGACGGCCTTGCTGCTGAAGGCGCGTCGGATGACGTCATGCCCGAGCACGTTGCCGGCGGCGCCCATGATCATGGCCTGGTCGAGCGAGAGGTAGCGCCGGGCCACCGTGCCCGAGCGCACCGCCACCGCGTCGAAGAAGCCACCGCGGCCGTAGGCGTCGAAGTCGCCCTGCAGTCGCGCGAGGTTGGCGTAGGCCTCCCGTGGCTCGTGCATCATCGCGAGGAACGAGGCGTGCGGCGTGACGACGCCGTCGCCGAAGCGCGGCGTGGCGTTCGTCGCCGGTCGGCAGTCGCCGAAGCCCGGGTCGTAGTTCGTCATCTCCTTGTCGGAGAAGTAGCCGTCGGGGTTGAGGCCGAGGGCGTCGACGCCGTACTCGCGGTAGCCCGCGAACGGGTCGCTCGACGGGCTGAAGCCCCAGTAGCCGTAGCCGGCCTCGTCGAGACCGTGCTCGCGCTGGGCCCGCACGTGCAGCGGGTGGTTCAGACCCCAGCTGCGCGGCGCCCAGCGGGCCTCGTCGACGAAGACGTCGGGCATGAGCTCCTCGAACATGCTGCCGCCCCAGCCGGGCACGACGTGCATGCCGCGGTAGGTGTAGGCGCCCTCGAAGACGTCGATCCCGAAGTAGGTGCGGTTCACCCCGGTGGGCTGCGACTCGGGCCACGACCAGTCGCAGGCGTCCGGGAAGGTGCGCCACGTGGCGTAGTACGCCGTGGCCGGGACCTGGCCGGTGATGATGCCGAGGTAGGTCGTGATGCGCGTCTCCGACACGGCCGTGTCGTAGTGGTGGGTCGTCAGCCACACGGGGTCCCCGCCGATGTGGGTGCCCTGGTACGTGCCGCCGGGGCGCCCGTCCTCGTACGGGTAGAAGCCGCCGTGCATGAGGCCGCCGGGGCGCACCTGGTGAGCCGGGTCGCTGTTGTCGTCGTAGAAGGCGTCCCACCGCATACGGCCGAAGATCTTGCGCGCGAGGGGCGCTGCCGTGCGGTCGGAGCCGGCCACGACGAGGAGGGCGGCGCCCAGCCAGCCGTTGTCGACGCTCGAGCAGAAGCGGTCGACGCGGTCGCCGGAGCCGGGCCACGAGAGCAGCGCCTTGCCGGTGGCCTCGTCGTACCAGTTGTAGTACATCCCGCTCGGGGTGTGGTGCTCCATCCGCTCGACCGTGGTGAGGGTGCGGACCAGCCGCGCGCTCGCCTCACGCGCCGAGATGACGCCGAGCTCGCGGGCGGCGATCGTCGACCACAGGTAGCCACCGATGTTCGTCGGCGACGTGTAGCCCGACCGGTCCCCCGCCGCGAGCGACTCGGGGATGTTGTCGGCGGGCAGGCCGGTGCGGGCGTCGGTCATCGCGACGAGGCTGCGCCACGTGTCGGAGGCCCACCGCTGGACGCGGCGGCGGTCGAACGCGAGGCCGCCGCGGCGCACGAGCGCCGGGGCGCCTGCCGCCGTCGCGGATGCCGTCGGCGCGGTGGAGGCTCGGGCTGCCGGGGCGAGCGCGAGGGCCGCGACGGAGGCCGCGCCGCCGACGATGAGGCTGCGCCGGCTCGGGGTGAGCAGGGTCTGCGGGGTGCGGTCGGTCCTGTCGGTCATGTCGGTCATGCGGCGGTGCTCCGTTTCCGTTACTTGAGGCCGGTGGTGGCGATGCCCTCGATGAAGCGCTTCTGGAAGATGAGGAAGACGACGAGGATCGGGATGATCACGACGGTGGCGCCGGCGAGCAGCAGCCCGTAGTTCGTGCTGTTCTGGCCGGTGGAGTAGAGGGCCAGCGCGACGGGCAGGGTGTAGTGGTCCTCGGTCTGGGCCACGACGAGCGGCCAGAGGAAGTTGTTCCAGCTGCCGAGGAAGGTGAGGATCCCGAGGGTCGCGAGGGCCGGCCCGCAGAGCGGCAGGATGATGCGGAAGAAGATCCGCAGCTCGCCGGCACCGTCGACGCGACCGGCGTCGAGCAGGTCCTTGGGCAGCCCGAGGATGAACTGGCGCATGAGGAAGACGCCGAACGGGCTGACGAGGAACGGCAGGAACAGACCGGGCAGCGTGTTGACGAGGCCCGCGTTGGCGACGAGGACGAAGAGCGGCACGAAGGTCACGACACCGGGGATCATCAGCGTGCCCATGACCGCGACGAAGATCGCCTTCTTGCCCTTGAAGTCGAGCATCGCCAGGGCGTAGCCGAGCATCGAGCAGAAGATGAGGTTGCCGGCCGTGACGACGACGGCGACGACGATCGAGTTGGAGAAGTACTGGCCGAAGTTCAGCTTGCTGAACAGCTGGGTGTAGTTGTCGAGCGACGCGCTCTCGGGCAGCCAGGTGGGCGGCACCTGGCGCAGCTCGCCCTCGCCCTTGAAGCTGCCGAGCACCATCCAGACGAACGGTGCGATGACGGCCACGAGGGCGACGGTCAGCACGAGGTAGAGCCACCAGCGGTTGCCGCGGCTCGAGCCGGCCATGCCGGACGACGCGCGGGCGGGCCCGGCGGGACGGTGCGCGCGACGCGAGCGATCCGCGGCGGGCGGGGCCTTCGTGTCGACGGACATGTCAGGTCCTCTCTCGGAGCAGTCGGAACTGGATGGCGGTGACGATCGCGATGACGACGAAGATGAGGTAGCTCATCGCCGAGGCGAGGCCGTAGTTGCCGAAGCCGAACTGCTGGTAGGTGCTCATCGACAGCGAGATGGTGCTGTTGAGGGGGCCGCCCTTGGTCATGACGTAGGGCTCCTCGAAGAACTGCAGGTAGCCGATGGCGGTCGTCACCATCACGAAGAGCAGGGTCGGGCGCAGCAGCGGGAGCGTGACGTAGCGGAACCTCTTCCACGCCCCGGCGCCGTCGATCGCGGCGGCCTCGTGCAGCTCGGCGGGCACGGCCTGCAGGCCGGCGAGGAAGATGATCATCGCGGTGCCGAAGTTGCGCCACGCCGCCATGAGGATGAGCGAGGGCATCGACCAGTTCGGGTCGCCGAGCCAGTTGGGGCCGGTGATGCCGACCCAGCCGAGCACGGTGTTGATGAGGCCGCCCGGGTCCTGCAGCAGGAAGCGCCAGACGACCGCGACGGCGACGATCGAGGTGATGACCGGCATGTAGAAGCCGAGGCGGAAGATCGCGCGGAAGCGGGTGATGCCCTTGTCGAGCGCGACGGCCGCGGCGAGCGCGACGACGAGGGTGAGCGGCATGCCGACGAGGACGAAGTAGGCGGTGTTGCCGGCCGCCTTGCGGAAGGTCGGGTCCGACAGGGCCTTGGCGAAGTTGTCGAACCCGACGATGTTGACGGCGAAGGGGTTGCGCAGGTCGCGCGCCTTCGTGTCGGTGAAGCTCATGAAGAGCGACTGGATCACCGGCCACGCCGTGAAGGCGAGGAAGAGCAGGCAGAACGGGATCGCGAGGATCCAGGCCGCCCGCCCCTCCCGCCGGCGGGACGAGTCGTCCCGCCGACGGGTGCCGGTCGTGCCGGTCTGGACGGTCATCGGACTACAGACCCGTCCCGATGGACTCGGCCGACGCCTGGGCGGTCTTGAGGCCCGTCGCCGGGTCCTCGCCCGTCTTCGTGATCTTCTCGAGCTCGCCGTCGAGGCCCTTGACGGCCTGCTCCCACGTCGGGAACGACGGCGGGGCCTTGGCGGTCTCGAGCTGCTTGCCGAAGACGGCGAGCTTCTCGTCGGAGGCGAGGTCGCCCTGGTCCCACGCGCTCTTGACCGAGGGCAGGTCGGTGGAGAGGGTGTACCACTTGGCCTGGACCTTGGGGTCGCTCAGCCACTGGACGAACTTCCACGACGTGTCGCGGTTCTTGGTGTTCTTGAAGACGACGAAGTTCGAGCCGCCGACGAACGAGGACGACCCGGCTGAGCCGGCGGGGATCGGGGCGACGTTGTACTTGTCCTTGAAGCCGGCGCCGCCGACCTTCTCGACCGCGGACATCATCCACGGGCCGGAGATGAACATCGGCACCTTGCCGCTGACGAAGTCGGGCTCCGTCGTCGGGGTCGCGGGGGCGCTCTTGTTGGAGATGCCGTCGGTGAAGAACGACTGGTAGTACTGCGTGGCCTTGAGCAGCTGCGGGCTGTCGAAGTTGTAGGCCTTGCCGCCGTCCTTGGTGAGGTCGGCGCCGTCGCTCCAGGCGAACGGCATGACGGTCTGCCACGAGCCCTCGCCGCCGGCCTGCAGGCCGATGCCGTACTGCGCACCGGCCTTGGTCTGCATGGCCTTGGCCATGTCCTTGAGGCCCTGCCAGTCGGTGGGCGCGGCGTCGAAGCCGGCCTTCTTGGCGAGGTCGCTGCGGTAGAAGAGCACGCGGGTCTCGACGTACCACGGGATGCCGTAGGAGGTGCCGTTCACCTCGGTGGTCTTCTGCGCGCCCTCGAAGAAGCCGCTCTTGTCGATCTGGGCCGGCGTCGGGTCGAGCGCGTCGCTGCTCGCGAACTCGCCCATCCACGTCGTGCCGACCATGGCGACGTCGGGGGTGTTGCCCGAGGCGATGGAGGCGGTGAACTTGTCGTGCGCGGCGTCCCACGGGATGGCGGTGACCTGCACCTTGACGCCGGGGTTGGCCGCCTCGAAGTCCTTGGTCAGCTCGGGCAGCTTGTCGCCCTCGGCGCCCATCGCCCAGACGGTGATGGTGCCGGTGGCCTTGCCGGTGCTGACGGCGGCGCCGGTCTGGCCGCCCGTGGTGGCGCCGGTGTCGGCGCTGCGGCCGCACGCGGTCACGGTGAGGGCCGCGGCAGTCATGCACGCGACGGTGATGGCTGTGGTGCGTCTCATCGGTCTCTCGCTTTCTCGGTGTTCTCCGACGGCGGTGTCGGGGGGTGGGGGTCAGGCGTCGGTGGTCGAGGTGGGGTCAGGTGGGCGGGGGCAGGCGGGGCGAGGCGCCCGGGGCCGGCGCGAGCCTCAGGGGCGTGGGCACCCGCACGAGGTGCGGACGACGAGCTCGGTGGCGAGCACCTGTGGCTCGAGCCGCGGGGCGCCCCCCGCGACGCGGTCGTGCAGCCGCTCGGCCGCGACGGCGCCGAGCTCGCGCACGGGCTGGCGCACCGTGGTGAGGCCGGGGCGCACGTAGCGAGCGGTCATGACGTCGTCCCAGCCGACGACGGCCACGTCGCCGGGCACGTCGCGGCCGGCATCCTGGAGCCGGGTCATGGCGGCGAGCGCGAGCTCGTCGTTGGCGCACACGAGGGCGTCGGCCTCGAGCTCGCCGGAGAGGAGCCGCTCGGCGACGGCCCGGCCGTCGGCCTCGCGGAAGGCCACGCGCACCGGTGCGGCGGGCACGAGGCCCCGCGCCGCGTGCGCGGCGACGAAGCCCACGTGGCGGTCGGCGATGTCGGGGGCGCCGGCGGGGTCGCCGACGAAGAGGAGGCGGGTGCGCCCGTGTGCCAGCACGTGCTCGGTCAGCCGCTCGGCGCTCGCGGCGTTCTCGGCGCCGACGCCCTCGATGCCGTCCTGGGGCGTGCCGGCGATGATGACGACGGGCTTCTGCCCGTGCAGGGCCCGCGCGACCGCGGGCGGCATGGCGGCCGAGCCGAGCACCGCGATGGCGTCGACCCGGGTGGCGAGCTGGCGCACGGCCCGGCCGATGTCGCCCTTGCCCTCGGTCAGCATGAGCGTCACGCTCTGGCCGAGCTCGGCCGCGCGCGACTCGAACCCGATGAGCAGCTCGGAGTAGTAGGGACCGGAGAGCTCCGGCAGCACGAGCCCGTGGGCCTCGTGGTGGCGCACGGCGAGGCTTCGGGCAGCGCCCAGGGGCACGTAGTTGAGGGCGTCGACGGCGTCGAGCACCTTCTGGGAGGTCTTCGACGACACGGTGCCGGCGCCCTGCAGCACCCGCGAGACGGTGGCGATCGAGACGCCGGCCCGCTCCGCGACGGAGTAGATCGTGGCCCCGGTCGAGGGGGAGGACGAGGGCACGGTGGCCATGGTGATCCTCCTCCGGGTCTCGTCGTCGAGTCACGTCGCGCTCGGTGTAAGCGCTTACATCTGTCCCTCCATAGTGCACAGGTCCGAGCCCGGGCGCAAGGTCCTCCCCCGGCCGTATGCCGTCGACCGCGTCCGCCACTCAGCCCCCTCGCGCTCATGATGGGTCGGAAGCCGTTGCGGCACAGTGTGATTCGCGACCCGTCAAGACGCGTAGCTCAGCCCTGCATCAGCCCGACCACTTGCCGTCCGCATCGAGAGCACCGCGACGGTAGGACCTCCTGCCGCCCTCCGCGCGGACGGATGACGCACCCTGCCCCCGTCGCTGGTCCCGTGGGAGCGGACACCCACCACGAAGCTGCGTCATCGGTCCCCGGAGACGACGCACCGGAGCGGGCCCGGGGTGCGCCGAGCGCGGCACGGCAGGCCACGGTCGTGGAGTCGCCGGCGCGCAGCACGGTCACGACGTGCAGATCCACGCGGAGAAGGGCGATGAGATCGAGGTGGCCGTCGCCCGTCATCCCTGCATCAGCCCGACCATGTTGCCGTCCGCGTCGGCGAGCACCGCGACGGTGCGACCGCCGCCGACCTCCGTGGCCGGCTGGCACACGGTTGCACCGGACTCGACGAGGGCGGTCAGGGCCTCCCCGAGGTCGTCGACGGGCCAGTACGGCGTGGCGCCGGTCAGGCCCTTGCGGTGCCCGTTCGGGTCGAGGGCGATCTCCTGCCCGTCGACGGAGTAGCCGACGTAGTAGGGCTCGTCGGTGTGCGGCTCGGTGTGCAGCAGCGCGGTGAAGACCGCCTTGGCGGCGGCGAGGTCGGTGACGGGGTAGATGAGGGTGTTGACGGCGGACATGGTGCGCTCCTTAGTGGGTTCGTGTCTCGGGGACGCCGTCGTCACATCGAGTGGCTCCGGCTCGTCAGTGCTATGACGGATGCCGAGCGGAGGATGTGACGACGATGGACACCAGCGAGAAGGACACCGACGGGACCGGCGCAGGCGGGGCCGGTGACGACGGCGACGAGTGGCTCACCCGGGCCTTCGAGGAGCACCGGCCGCGGCTGCGCGCGGTCGCCCACCGCGTGCTCGGCTCGGCCGCCGACGCCGACGACGCGGTGCAGGAGGCCTGGCTGCGGCTGCACCGCAGCGACACGAGCGAGGTCGACAACCTCGCCGGCTGGCTGACGACCGTGGTCGGCCGGATCAGCCTCGACATGTTGCGATCCCGCGCCAGCCGGCGCGAGCAGGACTGGGACGGCGGCCTCGCCGAGCTCGTCGCGGCCGGGGGCGGCGCCGGAGCCGCCGGGACGGCCTGCCTTCACGCCGTGGCGGCACCACCCGCGCCCGACCCCGCGAGCGAGGCGGAGCTCGCCGACAGCATCGGCCTCGCCCTCCTCGTCGTGCTCGCCACGCTCGCACCTGCCGAGCGGCTCGCCTTCGTGCTGCACGACCTCTTCGGCATGCCCTTCGAGCAGATCGCCGACGTCGTCGACCGCTCCCCCGCGGCGACGCGCCAGCTCGCGAGCCGCGCCCGGCGGCGCGTGCGGGCGGCGGACGCCGGTGAGCACGCTCCCGCGCGCACCCGGCAGCGCGAGGTGGTCAGCGCCTTCCTGACGGCCGCCCGCGGCGGCGACTTCGCCGCGCTCCTCACGATGCTCGACCCCGACGTCGTGCTGACCGCCGACGAGGCCGCCGTCGTCATGGGCGCGCCAGCCGCGCTGCACGGCCCCGAGGCCGTCGCCGGGCGGTTCAACGGCGGCGCCCGCTCGGCACGGCTCGCCGCCTTCGACGGCGGCCTCGGTGCCGTGTGGACGCTGCACGGGCGCCCCCAGGTCGCGTTCCGCTTCACCGTCGAGCAGGACCGCGTCACGCGCGTGGAGATGGTCGCCGACCGCGACCGCCTCGATGCCATGGAGATCTGGTACCTCGGGCTATCGTCGGAGCGTGGCTGAGGGGATGCGTGCAGCGGTCGTGCTGGGCTCGGGCGGCGCCCGGGGCTACGCCCACGTGGGGGCGCTCGAGGTGCTCGCCGAGCGCGGTTTCGAGGTGGTCTCGATCGCCGGCACCTCGATGGGCGCGCTCGTCGGCGGGGTCGCCGCAGCCGGGCGGCTCGAGGAGTACACGGCGTGGGCGCGCAGCCTGACGCAGCGCGAGGTGTGGCGCCTGCTCGACCTCAACATCGCCTCGCCGGGCGGCGCGATCCGCGCCGAGCGGATCATCGCGAAGGTGGGCGAGATCCTCGACGGCGCGACCATCGAGAGCCTCCCGATCCCGTTCACCGCGGTCGCCACCGACATCAACGCGCGCCGCGAGGTGTGGTTCCAGCGCGGCCCGGTCGAGCACGCGATCCGCGCCTCGATCGCCATCCCCGGCGTCATCACTCCCGCCGTCATCAACGGGCGCGTGCTCGTCGACGGCGGCCTGATCAACCCGATCCCCATCGAGCCGACCGCCGCCGCCTCGGCCGACCTCACCATCGCCGTGTCGCTCTCGGGCATGCGCGCGACCGGCGGCCCGACGACGCCGGTCAAGGAGTCGTCGGAGCAGCGGCCGCGCGAGGAGTGGGCGACCCGGCTGCGACGCAGCGCCACCGAGGTGCTCGAGTCCGAGCGCGTGCGGGCGATCACGAGCCGGTTCGGCGCGCACCCCCGTGACGTCGACCCGGAGGCGCCCCTCCCGCCCGGGGCGGACGCGGCCGTGCCGCAGACCCCGACCGAGGCGCTCGTCGTCCGGTCGGCGGACGTCGGGCTCGTCGACCTGCTCAACATGTCGTTCGACACGATGAGCGCCCTCATCTCGCGCTACCGGATGGCGAGCAACCCGCCCGACGTCCTCGTCACCGTGCCCTCCAACGCCGTGCGCACCCTCGACTTCCACCGGGCGGCCGAGATGATCGAGCTCGGCCGGCAGCTGACAACCGAGGCCCTCGACCACGCCGGTTACTGAGCCGGTGTCGGTGGTCCAGCCGCTGTCGGTGGCCCGGCAGCTGTCGGTGGTCAGGCGCAGACTCGTCCCGTGGTGATCCTGCACGCCGACGCCGACGCGTTCTTCGCGGCGGTCGAGCAGCGCGACGACCCGCGGATGCGCGGGCGGCCCATGGTCGTGGCCCACGAGGTCGTCGCCTGCCCGTCCTACGAGGCCCGCGCGCTCGGCATCCACGCCGGTATGCCGCTGCGCCAGGTGCAGCGTCGGTGGCCGCAGGTGCTCGTCAGCGGCTACCGCGACGAGGCCTACGCCGAGGCCTCGGCCGCGCTCTTCGCGCTCTTCCACCGCTTCACGCCGCTCGTCGAGCCCGGCTCGGTGGAGGAGGCCTTCCTCGACGTGACCGGTCGCGACGACGGCGACCCGGTCGGCCTCGCGCGCGCCCTGCGCGAGGCGGCCCGCGCCGAGGTCGGCCTGCCCGTCTCGGTCGGTGTCGGACGCACCAAGCTCATGGCGAAGCTCGCGAGCCGCCGCGCGAAGCCCGATGGCCTCGTCGTCGTCGACGCAGGGCTCGAGGCCCACCTCCGCCCGGGCCTGCGGCTCGACGACCTCTGGGGCGTCGGCGCCACGACGTACGAGAAGCTCCACGCGACAGGGCTGTTCGACGTGGCCGACCTCGACGGCCTCGACGTCGAGGACCTGACGTTCGTCGTCGGCACGGCCATGGCACGCCGGCTCGTCTCCATCGCGCGCGGCACCGACGACGCGACGATCCGCCTCCCCGGCGCGCGACGGTCCGTGAGCGCGAGCCGCTCGTTCCCCGCCACGCGCACCCGCTCGAAGGTCGTCGCCGTCCTCGACACGTGCATCGAGCGCGCGGTCACGCGGGTCCGCGGCCTCGACGACCCGCCCCGGCTCCCCCGGCGCCTCGAGGTGCTCGTCCGCTACGACGACGGCACCACCGCGGTCGAGCGCGCACCGCTCGACGCGCCGACCCTCGACCCCGCCGCCCTGCGCACCGCGGCGGGGCAGCTGCTCGAGCAGACGGCATACGACCGCGACGGGCGCGGCGTCACGCTCGTCGGCGTCACCCTGCCCCTGCCCGCCCCCGCTTGACCTCAGGTGCGCTCGAGGTCGCAGCATGGGCCCGTGACCCCGACCGACCCCGCCCTCGAAGGCCCCGCCCTGACCGACACGGAGGCGGCTGCCTACCTCGCGCGCATCGGCGCGCCGGCCCCGCACGCCCCGACGCGCGCGGCCCTCTCGTCGCTGCACCTCGCGCACCTGCTGGCCGTGCCCTTCGAGAACCTCGACATCTCGCTCGGCCGGCCGATCCGGCTCGACCGGGCTGCCCTGCTGGACAAGGTCGTCAGGCGAAGGCGCGGCGGCTACTGCTACGAGCTCAACGGCCTCTTCGCCCTGCTGCTGCGCCACCTCGGGTATGCCGTCGACCTCGTGTCGGCCCGCGTCGCCACGGGCGACGGCGGGCTCACCCCCGAGTTCGACCACCTCGCGCTCGTGGTCTCGGGGGGCGACCTCGACGGGCCGGTGCTCGCGGACGTCGGCTTCGGCGACGCCTTCGTCGAGCCGCTCGTGCTGCGCGACCACGAGGAGCGGGCCGAGCCCGGCAAGCACGTCGGCCTCCTCGCGGCCGGCGCCGACTGGCACTACCGCGAGCGCCGACCCGACGAGCCGTGGCGCACGCAGTACGTCTTCACGGCGACGCCGCACGCCCTCTCGGACTTCGAGGCGCGCCACCACTGGCAGCAGACCTCGCCCGAGAGCCACTTCACGCGCTCACGGGTCGTCTCGCGGCTCACCCCGACCGGCCGGGTCACCCTGAGCGGCGACCGGCTCATTACGACGACGCACGGCCGGCGGCACGAGACCCGGCTCTCGGAGGACGACGTACGCCGGGCCCTCGTCGAGCACTTCGGGATCGTCCTCGAGCGCCGCGACCCCGTGGGGTGAGCAGGGCTCAGCCCCAGGCGTCCTCGGTCGGGCGGCAGAGGCAGAAGGGGTGGCCGGCCGGGTCGGCGTAGACCCGGAAGCCCCGGTCCGGTGCCGGCTGCGGCGGGGAGGTGGGGTCGAGGGCGGTGCCGCCGAGGGCGAGCACGCGCTCGTGGGCCGCGGCGATGTCGACGACGACGAAGTCGAGGTGGGCCTGCTGCTGGCCTCGTGGCCAGTCGGGCGACTCGTGGTCCGGCGCGAGCTGCGTCGCGATGCGCGGCCCGTCCCACAGCACGTTGAACCAGTCGCCGTCCGGGTCGGCCTCCACCCGGCCGCCGAGCAGGTCGGCGTAGAACTGCGCGACCCCGGCCGGGTCGGCGCAGTCGAGGGCGACGCAGTCGTAGCCGATCGTGCTGTCAGGACGGCTGGTGTCGCTCATGGGTCCTCCGGTCGCTTCGGGCCGGCGCGTCGGTGCGCCCGTCCCGCTGCACCTACCCAACCACCCCGTCGGGCCACACGAGCGTGGTCGAGGTGACGGGTCGCACCGTCGAGCTCGGGGCCGACCCCGCGATCGTCACCGTGTGCGTGCCCGGCGGGAGGCCCGCGAAGGACGCCTCACCGTGCCCGTCGACGACCGACGGGGCGGCCGTGGCGAGCACCCGGCCGTCCGCGGCGCGCACCGTGACGGTGACCGCCTTGCCCGACGGGTCGACGCCGGCCACGTCGGGCTCGAGGTCGAAGGCGACGCCGAGGCCCTCCTGCGCGGTGACGAGGTCGGGCACGACGGCGCGCACGCTCGTGTCCGTCAGCTCGCGCCGGCGCAGCGGCCGGGCCGAGAGGATCTCCTGCACCTGGTCGAGCACGGTCTGGTTGCACTGGAGGTTGGCGTGCTGCTCGGGCACCCGCACCGCGAGGTTCGTGTCGAGCGACTCCCCGAGCCCCACCGCGCCCGTCAGCGGCACCGTGCCGTCGCCGAGGTCGTCGTCGGCCCCGAAGCCCCGGTAGGTCGTGACGTGGCCGCCGGCGATCTGGACGGTCGTCGCCGTGGGCTGCCGGACGCCGACGACGAGGTGCGCCGCGCGACTGCCCGGTCGCGCGGCCTCCGCCGCCTGCAGGTCGGTGTGGAAGGCCATCGCATCGGCGACCATCGCGGTGCTGACGTTCGGCAGCGACACCTCCGTCGTCTTCGCGTAGCCACCCTCCGCGCCCGGGTCGGCGATGCACGCGAACTCGGGCAGCAGCTGGAAGAGCGAGGGCAGGCTCCGGGAGAAGGCGGTCAGGTCGATCGACAGCGGGCCGATCCCCTTCCTGACCCCGTTGACGAGCTGCTCGAGCGCGTCCGTGGCGCCGCGCCAGGGGGTGCCCAGGGTGATCAGCGTGCGCGTCACCTCGGCTCCCCCGCACCTCTCGACGTACCACCGGGCGACGAGACCGCCCATGGAGTGGCAGACGAAGACGACCTCGGCGTCGGCATACGCCCCACCCTGCGCGCGCAGCTGCTCGAGGGCCGGCTCGACGACGGCCTTGAGGCGCTCGCCGTTGTAGCGGTTGGAGAGGCGCCAGTCGTAGGCGAACGGGATGAGCGTGGCCGGCTTCCCGCCGGTGCCGCGCCGGTAGCCCTGCTGCTCGAGCGAAGCGAGGAGCACGTCGTAGCCGCGGATCGGCGTCCAGATGCCCGGGATCACGTGCACGTCGGGCATGAGCGCGACCGGCTCCACCCCGTCGCCGGGATGGCCGTCGCCGATGCCCTCCGGCAGGGCCTGGCGCAGGATCGAGCTGCCACCGGTCAGCAGCTTCCAGACCGCTCCGGCGCTCGGCGCCCAGATGAGGTTCTCGCTCGCGGGCGACCCGTCGTCGCCGCGGATCCCGAGGGTGCTCCCCGTGATGCCCGGGAGCACCACGACCAGGTCGTTGCTCGTCATGCACCAACGGTGGCACGCGCGGGGTCCGGTGATACCCCATTCCACGGATCGGCGTCTCCGCCCCCTACGGACATCGGGTATGGATGCGGCACAGTGGGATCCGGAACCCGCCGGACGAACGAAAGGCCACCCGTGGACATCACCGACGTCATCCTTCGCCAGCACGACGAGCAGCGGCGGATGTTCGCCATGCTCGAGGAGTGGCCGCGCGACGACCACGAGGGCCTCGCGGCCCTGTGGAAGCGCCTCGAGATCCTCCTCGAGACGCACGCCGAGGCCGAGGAGCTCTACTTCTACCCCGAGCTGCTCCGTCTCGGCACCGGTGGCGCCGACGCCGAGTCGGTCGACGAGGAGGTCGAGGACGCCGTCCACGACCACAACGAGATCCGCAAGGCCGTGCGCCGGGTCGGCCGCTGCCGCACCGGCTCCGACGCGTGGTGGACGGCCGTCGTCGACGCGAACGTGCACAACAGCGACCACATGGGCGAGGAGGAGCGCCAGGACCTCGCCGACTTCCGCCAGCAGTCGAGCCTCGAGCTGCGGCACGAGATCGCGCTGCAGTTCCTCCGCTACGAGGCCGTGCGCTGGGCCGACGGCATCACGCCCAAGGACAAGGACCCCGAGGGCTACGTCAAGACCAAGAAGTCGAGCACGCCCTCGGCCACGGCGAAGAAGGCCGCCAAGGCGGCGAAGAAGGCGGCCACGACCGCCCCCGCGCGCAGCGCGCGGTCGAAGACGGCGTCGGCGGAGGCCTCCGAGGAGGAGTGACCCCCGGGTCCCGGGCGCCCGACCGTGGTCGGTCGGGCGCTCAGGCGGCGTCGCGCCGGCGCCGGCGCCGGTCGAGCTCCAGGGCGAGCAGCACGAGGAGCCCGGCGACGAGCCCCCAGAAGGCGGCCCCGATCCCGGCCAGCGTGATGCCGGATGCCGCCACGACGAGCGTCACGGCCCCGGCCTCGCGGGTCGCCGGGTCCCCGAGGGCCGCGGCCGCCGCGGCCGCGAAGGTGCCGAGCAGGGCGAGGCCGGCGATCGTCTCGACGAGACCGGCGGGGGCCGCGCGCGCGGCGGCCGTCACGAGACCGGCGAGCAGCCCGAAGGCCAGGTAGGTGACGCCGCACGACACCCCGGCGATCCAGCGCCGACCCCGGTCCGGGTGCGCCTCCGGGCCGGCCGCGAGCGCGGCGGAGATCGCGGCCAGGTTGATCGCGTGCCCGCCGCCGAGCGCGCCGAGCGCGGTCGCCCCGCCGGTGTAGAGGAGCGGCCCCCGCATGCCGGGGCGGTAGCCGAACGAGGCGAGCACCGCCGTGCCGGGGATGTTCTGGCTCGTCATCGTCACGAGGAAGAGCGGCAGCCCCACCGCGACGAGGGTGGCCGGCTGCCACGTCGGCACGACGACCTGGAGGGCCGGGACGGCCGCGCCGGCGTCGAGGCGACCGAACACGCCCTGGACGGCCATCACGACGAGGGCCGCCGCGAGCGCGCCCGGCACCGCCCAGCGGCGGGCGAACGCCACGAGCACGAGCCACGTCAGCATGACCGGCGCGATGGCCGCCGGCGAGCTCACGACGGCGCGGAACGGCGCCACGCACAGGGTCAGCAGCACCCCGGCGAGCATCGCGCTCGCCAGCGACGTGGGGATCGCCTCGACGAGGCGCTCGAGCGGCCGCACGAGTCCACAGAGCGCGATGAGCACGCCACAGACCACGAAGGCGCCCACCGCGGCAGGGAACCCACCCGCAGGGACCGTCGCGGCGGCCAGCAGGGCCGCGCCCGGGGTCGACCACGCCATGGTGATCGGCATCCGCAACCGCCACGAGAAGAGCACGCAGCCGAGGCCCATCGTCACGCACAGCACGAGCAGCCCCGACGCAGCCTGCTCCGGGTCGGCTCCCACGGCGCGAAGGCCCGTCAGGACGACGGCGAACGAGCTCGTGAAGCCGACGATCCCGCAGACGATGCCGGCGAGCACCGCGTGCGCGGTCGAGCCCGCAGGCGAGCCCCCCGCCACCTCAGCCGAGGTCGCTCGCGGCCAGCGCACGGCACACGGCCCGGTAGGCCGCCTCGCTCCCCGCGGCGATCAGGCCCGGGGGCGCCGTGTCGCGCGGCGAGTAGACCTCGCCCGCCGTCGTGCCGAGCAGGCCACCCGCCTCGGCGAGCAGGAGGGAGCCGGGCACGTGGTCCCAGGGGGCCGCCGACCCGTAGAGCACGTAGTCGGCCTCCCCCTCGACGAGCTTCGGGTAGTCGATCCCGCACGACACCCACGTCAGGGTGAGGGGCTCGAACCCCTCGAGCGCCCGCCCGATCCACGCGCGCCGCGAGGTGCGGCCGCGCAGGCCGTCGCTCAGGCCGCCGCGCGGCCCATCGTCACCGGACCCCTCAGCGGACCCGTCAGCGGACCCGTCAGCGGACCCGGCTGCGGGAACCTCGAGGCGGTGGGTGCCCGCGGCGTCGTGGCGCCACGTGCCGCCGCCGCGCTCGGCGACGTAGCCCAGCTCGTGCTGGGGCTGCCAGATCCAGGCCCGCACGGCCTCGCCGCCGACGGTCTCGGCCACCATGACGGCGTGGTCCTTCGAGCCGTGGACGAAGTTCTTCGTGCCGTCGACGGGGTCGACGGTGAACGCGTGCTCGGCGACGGCATACCGCCCCATGAGCGACGGGTCGCCCGCGAAGGTCTCCTCGCCGAGCACGACGGCGTCGGGGTAGGCCGCGAGCAGGGCCGCGGTGATGAGCACCTCGGCCTCGCGGTCGGCGTCCGTCACGAGGTCGCCCGGCCGCTTCTCGTGGATCTCGCCGTCGGCGAGCGCCCGGAAGCGCGGGTTGATGACCTCGTCGGCCACGTCCTTCAGGAGGCCCAGCACCTCGTCCGTCTGCACCACCCCAACCTAGCGACGCGTCGTCACGGCTGACGGAGGGGTCTCAGGTGCTCCGGCCCGGTCAGCCAGGCGTCGACGGTGGCGCGGGCGCTCGCGGGCATCGCCGGCCGGGCCTGCACGACCTCGGCCAGCAGGTCGTGGCGCCCGCGCATCCCGAGCGCGTAGACGAGGCCGCGCAGCAGCTGCACGGCGGACGCCTCGAGACGTCCCCCGGGTGGGGACGCGACCTCGACGACGCGCCGGGCGAACGCCGTCTCGCGGTCGTCCCGGCGAGGCCCGGCGGGCTCCCTGATGTTGCCGACGACGTAGGCGGCCTCCTTGGCGACGTCGGGCGCCCGGCCCGGCGACAGCGCGACCCGCGTGAAGAGGTCGAGGTCCTCGGGCTGGCCCATCCAGGTGAGCACGGTCGCGCTCTCGTGCGCGGCGACGTGGTCGGAGCGCGCGAGGGCGTCGGCCAGGACGGCGGCGTGCACCCGGCCGACGACGCGGCTCTGGGGCGAGAGGAGGAGGACGCCGAGGGCGTAGGAGCGGTCCTCCTCGTTCGTCACGCCGAGGGCCGTCTCGAGCAGGTCGGCGAGCACCGGCTCCGCGGCGGACTCGGGCCCGGCCCCGGCCTCCAGCTCGACGCGGATGCGCCGGTGCGCCTCACGGATGGCCGAGGCCGTGATGGCGCGCCCGTCGCGGACGATCGAGGCCGCGACGCGCCGGTCGTCGGCCGTGAGCACGCTCGCGAACCGGCGGCTCCCCGACGGCCCGAGCGTGCGCACGAGGTTGGCCGCCCCGCGGTGCACGAGGTAGGGGTGGCCCGGGTCGCGCAGGTGCCCGACGGCGAGCCGGACCGCCTCGAGGCGGGTCTCGGGGTCGAGCCGGGTGCCCCGGACGAGCGCCGTGAGCACGCTGAGGCAGGCCCGCAGCGTGCTCGCGTTCGTCGGCTCGCGGAGCTGGCCGAGGAGCACCGGCAGCCCCACCCGCGGGGAGTCCATGAAACGCAGGAGGCTGAGGGTGTCTGCGTAGAAGGGCGCGTCGGGCCGGGCCACGACCTCGGCCGCGAGGGACGCCACGACGGCGCCGCTGCGCGGGTGGCCCGCGAGCCGGGCCACGGCCTCGGCCCGCTGCACGTAGTCGAGGCCGATGCCGAGGCTGACCTCGTGGAGCAGCCGGCGCAGCAGGCCCTCCCAGTCCGCCGCACGGACGAGGGCGTGCGGCATCCGGCCGAGGTGGTCCGAGAGGCGGTCCCAGTCGAGGCCGGTCATCCGCTCCGCCGCGAGAGCCCGCTCGAGCAGCGCCAGCGTGCCCTCGACGTCGGGCGGCCCCGGCGGGGGCAGGGTCGAGGCCGCTCGCACCGGCTCGTGCGAGCGGGAGAAGAGGTCGACGGCTGCGAGCAGCCGGCCCTCGGGCAGGCCGAGCACCGTCTCGTAGCGCCGCACGAGCGCCCGGCCGAGCTGGGCCTGTCCGCCCTCCCACCGGCCGACCTGCGCCCGGTGCACGGGCGCGGCGCGGCCAGCGCCCTCGGCGAAGCCGGCCGCCGTGCGCAGGGCCGGGTCCGCGGCCTGGAGGCGGGCGTTGCGCAGCACCCACCGCACCTGGGCGTCGAGCCTCGCCGTGCGGTCCATGGCAGGCACTGTTGCGCGGATGAGGATCCTGCGCAACACGGGCCGGGACGGCTCGACACCCTCCGTACGGTGACGGTCGGCACGAGTGGGCCGGGGCGGGAGACGTGGCCAGGGGGCGACTCCCGCCCCACCGCCGGGACGACCCACCGCCCTCTCGGTGGCCCGTCGAACGCGTTGTTCGTCGGAGCGCGCAGTGGGTATGTAGGGGTCGGTACGCAGCCTGTGGAGGGGAGGCGGGCCGTGACCGGGAGCCAGCTCGCTGGCTCCCGGTCCCTTTTCCGCCGGCGACGTCCCACCGACCGGCCGGCCATATCTCGCTGGCGGCGGTCGGCCCCCGCTGGCAGGGTGAGCGCCGTGCCAGTCGAACCTGCCGAGCCCGCCGCGCCAGCCGACCTCGCGCCCCGCCTCACCGACGGGGTGGTCACGCTGCGGGCGCACACCCTCGCCGACGTCGACGCCCTCCTCGAGCAGTGCCTCGACCCCGAGAGCCTGCGGTGGACGACCGTGCCGCGGCCCTACACCCGTGAGCACGCCGTCGGGTTCGTCGAGGGCAACCGGGCCGCGTGGGCGTCGCCGTCCGCGACCCGGTCGTGGGCGATCGAGTGGACCGATGCCGACGGCACGCCCCGCTTCGGCGGCACCATCGACCTGCGCCCCGGCGCGGCCGCGTCGGCCGGCGAGCTCGGATTCGGCCTGCACCCCGACGCCCGGGGGCGCGGCCTCATGTCGCGCGCCGTGCGGCTCGTCACGGCGCACGCCTTCGCCACGCCGGTCTGGGGCGCCCCGGTGACCCGCGTGCACTGGCGCGCCATCGCCGGCAACTGGGGCTCGCGCCGGGCGGCGTGGGCCGCCGGCTTCACCTTCCACGGCACGATCCCGGCCAGCCACCCGGACCCCGACGGCGGGCCCGAGGCCCTCGACACGTGGGCGGCGAGCCTCACGCCCGACGACGCGCCCAGCCCGCGGACCCCGTGGCTCGAGGCCACGCCACGCGAGGGCGACACGGTGCGGCTCCGGCCGTGGCGGGCCGACGACGTCGACGCCATCGAGACCCGCGAGGGCGACCCCGAGCACTGGATGCCGGCGCGCTCCGTCCTGCGCCGCGAGACCTATGCGCGGTGGTTGCGCGACCGGCAGGAGCGGATGGCGGAGGGCACCGGGATCGACTGGTGCGTGGCCGACCTCGCGACCGACCGCGCGCTCGGCGGCGTCACGGTCTTCAGCCGCAGCGGCCCGGTCACCGACGTCGCCGAGCTCGGCTACCAGTTCTTCCCGAGCGCCCGCGGCCGCGGCGCCGCCAAGGAGGCGGCCCGGCTCGCCGTCGCGCACGCCCTGGCACCCGAGGCCGAGGGCGGGCTCGGACTGCGTCGGCTCGTCGCGGAGACCGCGGCCGACAACGAGGCGAGCAACGCCGTGCTCCGCTCGGTCGGCTTCGTGCCCTTCGGGCGCGAGCACGCCGTCGACCGCCTCGCCGACGGCGGCTGGGGCGACGGGCTGCACTGGGAGCTGCTGGGGCGGGTATACGAAGGTTGACGATGCCACCGGCCCCTGTCGGTGGCGAGCGACGGAGGGACCCGCGATGCGACTGGGCCACGAGCAGGAGCTCGACGCACCGCTCGACGCCGTGTGGGCCCACTTCATGGACCTGCGCCGCATCGGCCGGTGCTTCCCCGGCGCCCGCGTGACGCAGGTCGACGGCGACGACTTCGTCGGCGAGGTCCGCGCCACCCTCGGCCCGCTGTCGATGTGGTTCGACGGCACGGGCTCGATGACCGAGCGCGACGCGGACGCCGGCCACGCCCGCCTGGCGGCCACCGGTCGGGAGCGGCACGGCCTCGGCCGCGCCACGGTCGACATCACCCTGCGCCTCCACCCGCTCGGCGACGGCAACCGCACCCGGGCCCACCTCGCCACCGACCTCGTTTTCCTCGGCTTCCCGCTGGACTTCGGCTCGGGACTCGTGCAGCGCGCCTCCGACCCCGTCATCGAGCGGTTCCTCTCGTGCATGGCCACGCCCGGGCCGGTCGACGACGCCGGCCCCGACGACGACGGGGGCGCGCTCGACCTCGTGCGCTCGGCGACCGACCTGCTCGGCTCCTTCCGGCGTCGACGACGATGAGGGTCGCCGTCGTCGGCGCGAGCGGCTACGTCGGCTCCCGCCTCGTGCCCGAGCTGCTCCGCCGCGGCCACGAGGTCGTGGCCACGCACCACCGGAGCCCGGCGACGGCATACCCCTGGAGCGGTGCTGTGCAGTGGCGGCGCGTCGACGTGCACGACGAGGAGCAGGTCGTCGAGGCGCTCGAGGGGGTCGACGCCGTCGTCTACCTCGTGCACGGCCTCGACGACGACGACTTCATGCGCCTCGACCGCCTGGCCGCCGACAACGTCGCGTATGCCGCCGGTGTCGTCGGTGCCCGCCGGCTCGTCTACTTCTCCGGCATCGTGCCCGACCTTCCCGACGACGAGCTCTCCGACCACCTGCTCTCGCGCCTCGAGGTCGAGGAGGTGCTCGCGACCGCCGCCTGCCCGGTGCTGACGCTGCGCGCGTCGATGGTCGTGGGCGCCGGGTCCACGAGCTTCGAGGTGATGCGCCAGATGTCGCACCGCCTCGGGGTCGTGCAGACCGTGCCCGCGTGGATGGGCGGCTCGGTCATCCAGCCGGTCGCGGTGCGCGACGCCGCGTGGTTCCTCGCCGAGGCCCTCGAACGGCCCGGGGTCACCGGCCACCTCGACGTCGTGGGGCCCGACCGGGTCAGCTACGTCGAGCTGCTGCGCACGTATGCCGGCGCCGCCCGACTGCTGCGCGTGCAGGTGCCGGTGTGGCTCGCTCCCGTCGAGGCGGTCGCGCGCGTGGCCGGCCTGCTCGTCGACGTCCCGAGCAGCACGGTGGCCTCGCTCATCCCCAGCCTCGGGCACGACATGGTGGCCGAGCGCGACGCCGCCGACGTGCTCGGCGAGCCCCCCGGCGGCCGGCTCGAGCTCGCCGAGGCGATCCGGCGATCGCTCGCCACGCCCGCCGCCGACGGGGCCGCCGCCGACGGCGACCCGCAGGCCCCGTCGGTGGGCGACCCCGAGTGGTCACGGCACCGCTCCGTGCTCGACTGGGCGATCTCGAGCGCCCTCCGCCGCTGACGTCAGCGGGCGATGTAGCCGCCGTCGATGTAGAGCTCGAGCCCGGTGACGAACGCGGCGTCGTCGCTCGCGAGGTAGGCGACGCCCGCCGCAACCTCCTCCGGGCGCCCGAGCCGCCCCATCGGGGTCAGGTCGACCATCACCTGCTCGAAGGGCGTGCCGCGGGCCGAGTCGAGGATCGGCGTGTCGATGAAGCCGGGGTGGATCGAGTTGACCCGCACCCCCTCGCCCGCCCAGTGCAGGGCGACGTTCTTCGTCAGCGTGCGCACCGCACCCTTGGCCGCGTGGTAGGCCGGCGACGTGCCGAAGCCGCCGCTCGTGCCGAAGATCGAGCTGATGTTGACGACCGAGCCGTGGGCCGAGGCCTTGAGGTGCGGCGCGGCGGTCCTCATCCCGAGGAAGACGCCCGTCTGGTCGACCGCGACCGTGCGCTGCCAGTCCTCGAGGCTCGTCTCCTCGATCGTCGCGAGGTCGCCCATGCCGGCGTTGTTGACGAGCACGTCGAGACCGCCGAACGCCTCGACGGCGTGGGCCACGGCCGCCTCCCAGTCGCCCTCGCTCGTCACGTCGTGGCGCAGGAACTCGACCCGCGCCCCGGTCTGCGCCAGCTCCGCCGTCGTCGTCGCCCCGAGGGCCTCGTCGACGTCGGTGAGCAGCACGGCTGCTCCCTCCTCGGCCAGGCGCCGGGCCGTGGCCCGGCCGATGCCGCTCGCTGCGCCCGTGACGAGCGCCACCCGTCCCTCGAGCCGCCTCATGGCGTGTCCTTCCTGCTCCGTCACCCGCGCGGGCGCCCTGCCCGCACTCCCAGTCTCCGCCGGTACCGGCGCCGGCGCCGCCTCGTGGGTCACATCCGGGGGCGACGTGAGCGACGAGACAGTCGCGCCGGTCAGGGTCGGCTCGGGGACTTCTCCGGGTCGACCCCGGTTGTGGAACGGGCGCACGGGGTACGACCGTGGAGGCAGTGAGCACGGCGAGAGGCCGGGCCGTTGCACCCCGAGGAGACACCGTGGCATTCGGTGAGCAGCTCAAGCACAAGGCGGACGAGGTCCACCTGCAGGAGAAGGCCAAGGACTTCGGCGACGCGGTCGTCGAGATGGCCAAGGCCGTGATGTCGGCCGCCGCCGGCTACGCCCAGGAGAACCGGGGCAAGGTCGACGAGGCGCTCGACAAGGCCGAGGGCATCGTCGAGGAGAAGACGAACGGCAAGCACACCGAGACCGTCACGAAGGTGCGGGCCTCGGTCGACAAGGGCATCGACAAGCTCGTCGACCAACGCGAGACGGTCTCCCCCTCCCAGGGGCCGTCGACGGTGCCGGACGACCGGCACTCGGCGTTCGACGAGCAGTCTCCCGCCGGCAACCCCACCTAGCCGGCACCCCGAGGAGCCGTGTGCCGCCGTCCCCCCGCGGCGGCACACGGCTCCGTCATGCGGGTGGGGTCTGCGTCGTGGTCCCCGGTCGGCGCGTGAAGGTGAGCGAGATGCCGCCGGTCAGCTCGACCGAGACGGCGCCGATGAGGCGCACCTCCCCCGACCCGGTGATCTCCACGGCGACGTCGAAGCTCGACAGCTCGAACGCGCCTCCGGCCTGCGACACCTCGTCGAAGAGGTCGTTCATCTGCGCGGTGAGCCGCCGGAGGCTGCGCCCGAGGGCACCGGTGTCGACCTCGCCGACCCGCTCGACGAGCTTCGAGCTCCCGAACGACCGGGTGCCCTCGAGGTCGGACCGGACGGGCTCGGGCCGTTCGGCGTAGACGACCGAGATGGACTCGTGGCTCTCGGACTCGTGGCTGTCGGACTCGTGGCTCATCGGGCCTCCCGGGGTGCGCGACTGGTCGTCCCAGCGTCGCAGTCCGTCGGCGTCAGCGGTAGGAGATCTCGATGTCGCCCGAGCCCGTCTCCACGTCGAGGCGGGCGGAGGCCGACGCGTCGGAGGTCACCTCGACGTCCTCGTCGCCCGACCCCGTGCCGGTGCGCACGGCATACGCCCCGTCGCGCGGCACCGTGACGCTGACGTCACCCGAGCCGGCGCGGAGGTCGACGGGCGCGGAGCCGGCCGCGAGGTCGACGTCGATGTCGCCGCTGCCGGTCTCGACGGTGACCGCCGTGCCGTCGGGCACCGTCACGACGTAGTCGATCGAGCACCAGCCGAGGAGGGCGCCGCAGTCGGCGTCGATGCGCAGCGCGTCACCGTCCCACGTCTCGTCGGCGCTCGGCCGCGACGAGCCGGGGCTCCAGCCCAGTCGGCGGGTCACCTCGACCGTGCCGGCCGGCGCGCCCTGGCGGACGACGACGTCGCCCGCGCCGCCGGTCACGCTGAGGCTCTTCACCGGCTGCCGGTAGGTCTGCGCCTCCTCGACCCCCGGGCCGACGCCGATGCCGCCCGCGAGACCCGTCCACGAGAAGTCGCCCACGACGCTGACGACGACGAGAGCCGCACCGACGCCGGCCACCACCCACCACGGGCGCGAGCTGGCGACGGCGACGCGGTCGGCTGGCGGCTGCTCGCTCATCACGCGACCACCGTAGGGCGCTCCCCACCCGGAGGGCCAAGGGGATTCACGAGAACCTCCCACCGTCGGCGCGGATCCCCCATGCTGGACGGGAGATCCGGCGCACCACCCGCCGGCCGCACGCCACGCTGCCCCACCCGGAGGACCCATGACCCAGCAACCGCCCCGCGAGATCCCCGCCGGCTGGTATCCCGACCCCGAGGGCAAGCCCCGGTCGCGCTACTGGGACGGCGACGGGTGGACCGACCAGACGGGGCCGCAGCTGCCGGCGGTCCCGGTGGCCGCGCCGGCACCGACGCTCTCCGCGGCCTTCGTCCCCGTCACCGTCGACGCCTCCGGCCGGCCCGTCAGCGACCGCTCGCGGCTCGCGGCCGCCCTGCTCTGCTTCTTCGTCGGGTGGCTCGGCATCCACCGGTTCTACGTCGGCAAGGTCGGCACCGGCATCCTCCAGCTCGTCACCGTCGGCGGCTTCGGCATCTGGGCCCTCGTCGACCTCGTGCTCGTCCTCGTCGGCGTCTTCCGCGACAAGCAGGACCGGCTGCTGCTCAACTGGTGACGGCGATGTATCTGCAGGGCCGCTGCGCCTTCTGAGGTCACGACACCTCGACCTCGAAGGAGCACGCCCATGCCGCAGCTCGTCCTCGAGCGGGCCGCCGACGCGCGGCCGCGCCTCCGCGCCGCGTGGGGCCTGGTGGCGCTGCGGGTCGGCGTGGGCCTGCTCTTCCTCGGCTTCGCCGTCGCCCGGTTCGTGCCCGGCCCCAGCCCGGCCGAGGCGGTCACGTCGGCCTCGCTCGACCGGCTGACCTCCGGGCTCGTCTCGGGGCACACCGCCGTGCTGCTGACCGCGGTCACCGAGACGGTGATCGGCCTGACGCTCGTCACCGGCCGGTTCCTCCCCGTCGGCGTCGTCATGCTCGGCGGCGCCCTCATCGGCATCATGTCGCCGCTCGCCCTCTTCACGGCCGAGCTCTTCCCGGACGGCCCGACGCCGGCGGCCCGGTACGTCCTCAAGGACGTCGTCGTCGCCGCGTCGGCCCTCGTCGTCGCGGCCTACGCCCTGGGCGCGCGGCTGCGGACCGGCCCCGAGGAGTGAGCCGGTCGGCATACTGACGGCATGACCTCCGAGCCGACGACGGCGACCCCGACCGACGTGACCATCACGACCGACGCGGGCGCGATGCCCGCCCACCGGTGGCTCCCGCCGGGCGGGCAGGGTCCGGGGATCGTGCTGCTCCAGGAGATCTTCGGCGTCAGCGCCTACGTGCGGCGACGCGCGGCCGACCTCGCCGCCCTCGGCTACGTCGTCGTGGCGCCCGAGGTCTTCTGGCGGCTCGGCGTGACGACCCCGGTCGAGGGCGAGGACGCGCTGACCCGGGGCATGGGACTCGTGCAGCAGCTCGACTGGCCGGCCGCCGTCGGCGACGCCACGGCCGCGGTCGAGTGGCTGCGCGACCGCGACGAGGTGACGGCCGGTGTCGGCGCCGTGGGGTTCTGCTTCGGTGGTGGCCTCGGCTTCAACGTCGCCGCGCACCTCGAGGCGGAGGGTGGGCCCGCCCTCGACGCCCTCGTCAGCTACTACGGCTCGGCCCTGCCCGGCCTGCACGAGAACCTGACCGTCAGCGCGCCGAGCCTGCACCACTTCGGGCTCGCCGACTCGTTCATCGACACCGACACCGTGCGGCGCATCGAGGGCAGCCTCGTCGCGCAGCCGGCCACGGTCTTCGAGACGTATGCCGGCGCCGACCACGCGTTCGACAACGACGACATGCCGTGGCACCACCCGGCGGCGTCCGCGCTCGCCTGGGCCACGACCACCGAGTTCCTCCGCGAGCACCTGCCGACGGCCTGACGGGAGACGGTCAGGGCTCGAACGCGAGCCAGGTCCCCTCGGAGACGACCTCGACCGCGCCGTCGACGACCTGGATCGCGGTCTGCTCGTCGATCGCGTAGGACGGCACGCCGATGTCGGCCGCCCACCGCTCGGCGTCGGCGCGGCTGTTGTCGGGGAACGCCTCGAGGTGCGGGAAGATCGCGAAGTCGACGACCCCCAGCGTGCGGTCGTCCGGCGCGCCCGGCCACTGCACGAAGTCGGCCCCGATGCGCGGCGTCATCACCATGCTGCCCGCGCTGACGCCGACCCAGACCGTGTCGGCGAGGGTCGGCAGCAGGTCGGCGAGGCCCGACTCGCGCAGCCAGTGCGCGAGGTAGGTCGCGTCGCCGCCGTCGACGAGCAGGACGTCGGCGTCCCGCACCCAGGGCACCCAGCGATCGGCCCCGATCGTCGGCAGGGCGGTCAGCTCCAGCACGCCGAGCGAGGCCCACCCGAGGCCGGTGAAGCCCCGGAAGACGGGGTCGGCGGCGACGAGGCCCCGCACCGAGTCCGGCCCGCACGCCGGGTGGCCCCACTGCGCGGTCGGTACGACGAGGGCGCTGCACTGCCCGACCGGCCGGCCGAGGAGCCGCTCGAGCGCGGCGTGGATGGTGGGGTTCGTGACGCCCCCGGACGTGAGCAGCAGCTTCACGGGTCCTCCGTCTCGGTGGTGGCCGCCGGCGGCAGGTCGCGCGGGTCGGCGGTGGGCCAGCTCTCCGGCGTCGGGCCGAGGGCGGTCAGCTCCGCCACCTGCTCCCGGCACCACGACGACACCGGGCGCCGCCCGGCGACCACGTCGGCGGCGAAGGACGGCCACTCCACCCACGCGGCCTCGGCCACCTCGGCAGGGTCGGGCCGGGTGTCCGCGGCGACGGCCGGCTCGACGCGGCCGACGAGCACCGGGCACAGCTCCCACTCGACGACGCCGTCCATCTCGGCGCGGTAGGAGAAGCGGGGCAGCACGAGGCGCAGCCCGGTGACGGTGAGGCCGAGCTCGTCGCGGGCACGCCGCCGCACCGCGGCCTCGAGGGGCTCCCCCGGCGCCGGGTGGCCGCACGCCGAGTTCGTCCACACCCCCGGGAAGGTCGCCTTGTCGAGCGCGCGCCGGGTCAGCAGGAGGCGCCCGGCCTCGTCGAAGAGGTAGGCGGAGAAGGCGAGGTGCAGTGGCGTCGCGGCATGGTGCACCGTCGCCTTGGGAGCGGTGCCGACGGCCCGCCCGTCCGGCGAGACGAGGACGACGAGCTCCTCGGCCCCGCCCGCCGCAGTGTCCACGGCGTTCACGGCACCCACCGGGTCCACCGCGTCAACCGCGTCCACCGCGTTCCCGGGCTCGTTCACCGACGCGCTCACCGGTCCGGCCTCGCGAGCTCGTTGACGGCGCTGCGGAAGACGAGCGGCAGCGACGCGGCGGCCGGCACGACGAGGGCGCGGCCCCAGGCGGGCCGGGTCATCTGCACGAGCGCGTGGGTCAGGAGCGAGTAGCGCCGGGTGGCGGCCCGCCACGAGCGCTCGTAGGACTGCGGGTCGTCCGCGGCCACGGCCGCCACCGCGGCCCGCGCGTGGGCGAGCCCGAGCGAGATGCCCTCGCCCGTCAGGGCGTCGACGTAGCCGCTCGCGTCACCGGCGAGCAGCACCCGCCCCGCCACGCGGCGGGTCGTCCGCTGGCGGAGCGGCCCGGCGCCGCGCACCGACGTCACGGCCTCGGCGCCGTCGAGCCGCTCGCGCAGGTGCGGGAAGGCGGCGAGGCTGTCGGACAACGAGCTCCGGTGCCGGCTGAGCACGGCGACGCCGACGAGCTCGTCGCCGACGGGCGTCACGTAGGCCTCGCCGTGCGGCGCCCAGTGCACCTCCACGTGGTCGCCCCACGGCCGGATGCCGAAGTGCTGGCGCAGCCCGTAGCGGCGGAGCGGGCGACCCTCGGCCGCACGGCCGTCGGCATGGTCGCGGTCGAGGCCGAGCGACCGCCGGGTGGGCGAGTGCAGGCCGTCGGCGGCGATGGCCCACGGCGCCCGGACGGTCGGCCCCGCGGTGCCGGACTCGTCGGTGCGCACCGTCACGACGCCGTCGTCCTGGCTGACGTCCTCGGCCCCGACCGGCAGCACCTCCACGCCGGCGTCCTCGACCGCACGGCTCAGTGCGTCGTGCAACCGCGTGCGTCGCACGCCCCGACCGGCTCCCCGCGTGAAGTCGGCCTCGGCCACCCGACCCCGCGCGAGGTAGCGGATGCCCCGCAGGGCGTGGCCCGGCGGGTCGACGCCGAGCTCGGTGAGCGCCTGCAGCCCACCCGGCATGAGGCCCTCGCCGCAGGCCTTGTCGATCGCGCCCGCACGCGGCTCGAGCACGACCGCCGACAGCCCCGCGCGGGCGGCGTAGAGCGCCGCGGCGAGGCCGACCGGACCGCCACCGATGACCACGACGTCGCAGTTCACGGCGTGGTCCCGGCGGGAGCGTCTGCGGGAGCGTCTGCGGGAGCGTCTGCGGGAGCGTCTGCGGGAGTGCCTGTGGCAGAGGCGATCTCGCGCAGGGCGTCGTCCTCGACCCGGATGCGCACGGTGAGCAGCGCCGCGTTGGCGATCGTGAAGACCACCGCGGTGACCCACGCCGTGTGCACGAGCGGCAGCGCGACGCCCTCGACGACGACCGCGACGTAGTTGGGGTGCCGCACGAGCCAGTAGGGGCCACGCCGCACGAGCGACAGGCCGGGCACGACGATGACGCGGGTGTTCCACTGCCGACCGAGCGTCGTGATGCACCACCACCGCAGGCCCTGGCTCGCCGCGACGAGGGCGAGCGCGACCCACCCGAGCACTGGGAGGAACGGCCGGTCCGCCGCCCACACCTCCGCCACCGCTCCCACGAGCAGGGCGGTGTGGAGCACGACCATGACGGGGTAGTGTCCCTGACCACGCTCGACCGCGCCGCGCGAGAACGCCCACGCTGCATGGCGTTTCGACACGACGAGCTCGGCCACGCGCTCGAGCCCGACGAGGAGCACGAGGCCGGTGAAGAGCCACTGGGACGTCATCGCGCCACCTCAGCCGGCCGCGCGCAGCAGCACGAGCTCGAGGCAGAAGCCGGGGCCCATGGCGAGCAGCACGCCCCACGAGCCGGGCTCGGGCGAGTGGTCGCGCAGGGTGTCGGCGAGGACGTGCAGCACCGACGCCGAGCTGAGGTTGCCGATGCAGTCGAGCGAGCGCCAGGTGACCCCGAGCGCCTCGCGCTCGACCTCGAGCGCCTCCTCCATCGCCTCGAGCACCTTGGGGCCGCCCGGGTGCGCCACCCACCAGCCGATGTCGGCGCGGCTCAGGCCCTCGTCAGCGAGGAAGCGGTCGACGTCGTCGCGCACGTTCTCGCGCACGAGGTCGGGCACCTCGGCGCCGAGGACGATGCGCAGGCCACTCGCCCCGACGTCCCAGCCCATGGCCCGCTCGGTGCCGGGGTAGAGGCGGCTGCGCGTGGCGACCACGCGCGGCCCGTCCGGGGCGAGCGCGGCGGCCCGACCGGCGCCCACCATGACGACGGCGGCGGCGCCGTCGCCGAAGAGGCCGCTCGCGACGAGGTTGGCGACCGACCGGTCGTCACGCTGCACGGTGAGGCTGCACAGCTCCACGGAGAGGAGCACGGCGACGTCGTCGGGGTGCCCGAGGAGGTGGTCGTGCACGCGGGAGACGCCGGCCGCCCCAGCCACGCAGCCCAGCCCGACGAGCGGCACGCGCTTGACGTCGTCGCGCAGACCGATCTCGGCCGCGACCCGGGCCTCGATGGAGGGCACGGCGAGGCCGGTGATCGTCGTCGACACGATGAGGTCGACGTCGGCGGGTGCCAGCCCGGCCGCCGCGAGCGCCTTGCTCACCGCCTGCGAGCCGAGGTCGGTCGCGACGCGGATGAACGCGTCGTTGGCCTCGCCGAAGTCGGCGAGGCCCCGGTACCGCTCGAGCGGCAGGGCGAGGTGACGCCGGCTGACCCCGGCGTTCGCGTGGAACCGCTCGAGCAGGGCGCGGTCCGAGCCGGTCGAGCCGAGCACGTCGGCGAAGGCGGCCGTCACGTCGGCCTGAGCGTAGGTGTGCTCGGGCAGGACGCCGCAGACGGCCGCTAGGTGGCTCACCGGCACAGCCTAGGCGTCGTGCCTAGGTCGAGGGCCCGGAGCCGGGCGGGCATCGTCACGGGTCCTTCGTACCCAGCGCCGCCTAGGCTCACCCCGTGACGACGGACGAGTCGACGGGCGCGGCCGGTGGCACGGCGCGTGGGCTCGTCCTCGCGAGCCACCCCGGGCCCACGGCGGCGGTCACCGTCCTGACGGCGCTCCTCGCGTGGTCGGCGGGCCACGACCCCGCGCGTGGGGCGCTCGTCACCGTCGCCGTGCTGGCCGGGCAGCTCTCGATCGGTTGGAGCAACGACCTCGTCGACGCCCGTCGCGACCGCGCCGTCGGGCGGGTCGACAAGCCCGTCGCGTCGGGGGCCGTGACCGAGCGCGCGGTGCGGGTGGCGTGCGGGCTCGCGCTCGTCGTCACCGTGGCCCTCTCGCTCGCCTGCGGCTGGGCGTCGGGCCTCGTCCACCTCGCGCTCGGGGTCGCGGCGGGCTGGGGCTACAACCTGTGGTTCAAGCGGACCGCCTTCTCCCCGTTGCCGTATGCCGTCGCCTTCGCCGCGCTCCCGGCCGTCGTCACGCTCGCGCTGCCGGTGCCGGCCCTGCCGGCGGCGTGGGTCCTCGTCACCGGGGGCCTCCTCGGCGTCGGGGCCCACCTGCTCAACGCCCTGCCCGACCTCGATGACGACGAGGCGACGGGGGTGCGCGGGCTGCCGCACCGGCTGGGCGCGACGCGGGTGCGCCGACTGGCACCTGTGGTGCTGCTCGCGGGGTCGGTCGTGGCGGCATACGGGCCGGGGATCGACGGCACCGGGCTGGGGCTGCTCGCGGTGTGCGTGGGCCTCACCGGCGTCGCCGTGGTGGGCCGCGGGCGGCTCCCCTTCGTCGCGGCGGTGCTCGTGGCGCTCGCGAACGTCGTCAGCCTCGTGGCGCGACCGGGGTGATCCGCAGCACGATGCGAGTGCTGTTGCCGCGCTTGAGGATCCACTCGACGGCCATGAAGATGCGGAACTCCAGGCCGTACTTGCGCTGGAGGCGGCGGTTGACGGCCTCGGACGCGGCGGAGTCGGTGATGACCTCCGTCGTGCCCTCGACGACGGGGGCTCCCTCCTGCACGCGGCCGCGCCGGTCGCAGGCCTGCAGGGTGACGCGCGGGTCGCGCCGCACGCGCTTGACCTTGCCGGCGCCCTCCGGGGTGCTGACGACCGCGCCACCGGCGTCGGGCAGCACCCACACGGGCGTGGGCACGGGCTCGCCGGAGCGGCGGTAGGTCGTCAGCAGCACGAACTGCTCGCCGCCGAGGTGGTGGAGGGTGGGCACCTGCGTCATGCGGGCGACATACCCGTTGGACGTCCGGGGCCTCACCCCGTGGCTACGATCGGCGGGTGAGCGCCAAGCCCGCCGTCGTCGCAGCGCCCAGTCCGTCGAGCCCGGACGGGGTGCGGGAGGTGCGCGTGTCGAGTCCCGACCGGGTGCTGTGGCCCGCGGCGGGGATGGCCGACGGGCGCCCCGTCACGAAGCTCGACCTGGCGGAGTACCTCGTCGCCGTCGCCGACCCGATGCTGCGCGCCCTCGGCGACCGGCCCGTGACGCTCCAGCGCTTCCCCGAGGGCATCGAGGGCGAGGAGTTCTTCTCGAAGAACCCGCCGAAGGGCGTGCCCGAGGGCACGCGCACCGTCATGTGCACGTATCCGTCCGGGCGCCGGCATCCCCAGCTCGTCGTCGACGAGATCGCCGACGCCGTCTGGGCGGCGCAGATGAACACCATCACCTTCCACCCCTGGCCCGTGCGCACGGCCGACGTCGACCGCCCCGACGAGCTGCGCATCGACCTCGACCCGCAGCCGGGGCGTGGCTTCGCTGACGCCGTCGAGGCGGCCCTCGCGCTCCGCGAGGTGATGGCCGGGATCGGCCTGACGGCATGGGCGAAGACGTCCGGCAACCGCGGCGTGCACGTCTACGCGCGAGTGGCGCCGACGCACGAGTTCCTCGACGTGCGGCACGGCGTCATCGGCATCGCGCGCGAGCTGGAGCGACGCCTGCCCGACCTCGTGACGACGTCGTGGTGGAAGGAGGAGCGCGGCGAGAAGGTCTTCGTCGACTTCAACCAGGCCTGCCGCGACCGCACCATCGCATCGGCCTACTCACCACGCCCGCTCGACTGGGCACCGGTGTCGACTCCCGTGACGTGGGAGGAGCTGGCGTCCGCGGACCCGAAGGAGCTGACGGTCCGCACGGTCCCCGCCCTCGTGGCCGACCGCGGTGACGCGTGGGCCGGCATCGACGACGCGGTGGGCGACGTCGCCGCCGCGATCGCCCTGTGGGACGCCGACGTCAGCGAGCGCGGCCTCGGCGAGCTCAACTTCCCGCCCGACTACCCGAAGATGCCGGGCGAGCCGCCGCGGGTGCAGCCGAGCAAGCGGCGCACCGACAAGTCCGACGAGGACTACATGGCGCCCAAGGCCGAGCGCGACGCCGACCTGCGCACGACGTGGGGGATGCCGGTCGTGCCGCCCGTGTCACCGATGCTCGCCAAGCCGGTCAAGGACTTCGCGGCCGTCAAGGTCGACGTGCTCTACGAGCCGAAGTGGGACGGCTTCCGCTCGATCATCTTCCGCTCCGGCGACCTCGTCGAGATCGGCTCGCGCAACGAGAAGCCGATGACGCGCTACTTCCCCGAGGTCGTCGAGGCGGTCAAGGCCAACTTCCCCGAGCGGTGCGTGGTCGACGGCGAGATCGTGCTCGTCTCCCCCGAGGGCGGCGACCGGCTCGACTTCGAGCTGCTCCAGCAGCGGATCCACCCGGCCGCTTCGCGCGTGAAGAAGCTGGCCGCCGAGACGCCGGCCTCCTTCGTCGCCTTCGACCTGCTCGCCCTCGACGGCGAGTCGCTCATGGACCGCCCGTTCGCCGAGCGGCGGGCGGCGCTCGAGAAGGCGTTCGCCGACGTGCAGGCCCCCGTCCACCTCACCGCCGCGACGCCCGACCGCGAGGTGGCCCGGGGCTGGTTCACCCAGTTCGAGGGGGCCGGCCTCGACGGCGTCATCGCCAAGCCGGTCGACCTCGCCTACGAGCCCGACAAGCGGCTCATGTTCAAGATCAAGCACGAGCGCACGGCCGACTGCGTCGTCGCCGGCTACCGCGTGCACAAGAGCGGACCGGACGCCATCGGCTCGTTGCTGCTCGGCCTCTACGGCGACGACGGGCAGCTCGCCTCGGTCGGCGTCATCGGGGCCTTCCCCATGGCCCGCCGCAAGGAGCTCTTCAAGGAGCTCCAACCGCTCGTGGCCGAGTGGGACGAGCACCCGTGGAGCTGGGGCCAGCCCACCGACGACGGCTCGCTCCGCACGCCGCGGTCGTCGGAGTTCTCGCGGTGGAACAACGGCAAGGACCTCTCGTTCGTGCCGCTGCGGCCGGAGCGCGTCGTCGAGGTGCGCTACGACCACATGGAGGGCACCCGGTTCCGCCACACCGCGCAGTTCGTGCGCTGGCGCGACGACCGCACACCGGCCTCGTGCACCTTCGAGCAGCTCGACGAGCCCGTCGGCTACGACCTGGCCGACGTCCTGTCCGCCGGCCGCTGAACCGCGGCTCCCCCGCGAGCAGGGCCGGAGGTCGGTGGCGGGCCCGGAGGTCAGTGGCGGGCCTGGCGGGGGCGGCGGTCGTGGTGCCGGTCGGCGGCCTCGCGCAGCTGGGCGACGACCTTGTCCTCGGCGTCGTTCAGCGCGGCCTTGGTGTCGGTGAGGTCGGAGACGCCGACGACGGTCGGCAGCCCGCTCACGCAGACCTCGACGGAGGTGTGCATGCCCGGCCGGCCGCGGTCCTTGACCCGCAGCCCGATGTGCACCATCGAGGGGTCGAACCGCTCGAGCTGCGCGAAGAGCTGGGCCAACGCGTGCTCGATGAACGGCAGGTCGTCCTCGTTATAGCCGTCCTCGAGGCGGATCCGCTCCATGAGGTGGGGGTGGGTGCTCACGGCAGGCTCCTTCGGCCGGGTCGACGCCGGGGAGGGCGCCTGGTTTCAGGATATCGACCACGGCTGGGCCCCAGCAGCGAACGCCCCGGACGCCGGCCGTGACCGTGGTCACCGGTCGGTGAGGGGTCGATGGCCCGCGTCACTCAGAGCAGGTCGGTCAGCTCGCTCCTCGCGGCGTCGCGGACGGCGGTCAGGGCGTCGACGGCCGTGCGCGCCTCGCGGGCGGCGACGGCGAGCGCCTGGCACTCGGCGACCGAGTGGAGCGAGAGCGCGAGCCGCACGACGGGCACCTTGCTCGGCGCCATCGACAGGCTCGTCACGCCGAGGCCGACGAGCACGAGCGCGAGCAGGGGGTCGCCCGCCGACTCGCCGCAGACACCGATCGGCCGGTCGACGGCCGCGGCGCCCTCGCAGGCGGCGCCGACGACGTCGAGCACCGCCGGCTGCCACGGGTCGAGCAGGTCGGAGAGCGCACCCTGCATGCGGTCGGCCGCCATCGTGTACTGCGCGAGGTCGTTCGTGCCGAGGGAGCCGAAGTCGACCTCGCCGAGCACGTGGCGGGCCCGCAGCGCCGCACCCGGCACCTCGATCATGACGCCCGCCTTGGCGAGGCCGTTCTCGCGGACGCGCCGGGCGAACCAGGCGGCCTCCTCGGCCGTCGCCACCATCGGCGCCATGACGCGCACGTCGGCGCCGGTCTCGCGGGCCGCGATCGCGAGCGCCTCGAGCTGGGCGTCGAGCAGGTCGGGCCGCTCGGCCGACAGCCGCAGCCCGCGGCGGCCGAGGGCCGGGTTCTCCTCGGGGCCCAGGTCGGCGAACTTCAGCGGCTTGTCGGCGCCGGCGTCGAGCGTGCGCACGACGACGCGCCGGTCGCCGAAGGGCGCGAAGACGCCCCGGTAGATCTCGGTCTGCTCCTCGACGGTCGGGGCCTTCGTCGCGGAGAGGTAGACGAACTCGGTGCGGAAGAGGCCCACGCCCTCGAGGTCGAGGGCTCCGGCCTCGACGGCGTCGTCGACGCCGCCGATGTTGGCGAGCAGCGCGACCGGCTGCCCGTCGCTCGTGCGGCCCGGCCCGGAGAGGTGGGCGAGCGCCGCGGCGCGGCGCTGGGCGCGCTCGCGCTGGGCGGTGACGAGCGCCAGGTCGGGGGCTATCGTCACCTCGCCGGAGTCGCCGTCGAGGGCGACGGGCGTCCCGCCGGCGATCTCCGTGGCCCCGGCCAGCTGCACGACGGCCGGGATGCCCATCTGGGCCGCGAGGATCGCGGTGTGGCTCGTGCGGCCACCCGCCTCGGTGATGATGCCGACGACCAGCGAGCGGTCGAGGGTGGCCGTCTCGGCGGGGGCGAGGTCCTCGGCGACGATGATGCTGGGCTCGGTGAAGGCCGGCACGCCGGGGGCGGGAACACCGAGCACCGCTGCGACCGCACGCGATCCGACGTCACGCAGGTCGGCGACCCGCTCGGCGAAGTAGCCGCCGAGCGCCTCGAACTGGGCGGCGTACTCCTCGACCGCGTTCGTGATCGAGGTGGCGCGTCCGCGCCCTGCCGCGAGCTGCTTGGCCGACGCCTTGACGAGGCCCTTGTCGCGCGCGATGAGGGCGGTCGCCTTGAGGATCTGCTGGGCGGTGTCCTCGACGCGGCTGGCCCGCTCCTCGAGCGACACCGCGACCGACTCGAAGGCCGCCCGCACGTCGGCGAGCGCCGCCTCCTGGTCGTCGACGGCCGCCTCGTCGGCCGGCGGCCGGACCGGTGGTGCGACCTGCACCACCGGCCCGTACGCCGTGCCCGGGCTGACGCCGATCCCCTGTCTCGTCTCCGAGTCGGCCATGGGTCCTACTCCGCGTCGAGGTCGCGGGAGAGGAGCGCGACGAGCGAGTCGAGCGTCTCGTCGGCGCCGTCGCCCTCGGCCGTCAGGACGACCTCCTCGCCGTGCTTGGCCCCGAGGGCCATGACGCCGAGGATGCTCGTCGCGTCGACCGGGTCCTCGCCGGGCTTGGCGATCTCGACGTCGAGGCCCGAGCTGCTCGCGGCTTCGACGAAGAGGGCGGCCGGGCGGGCGTGCAGGCCCACCGACGAGGCGATGGTGACGGTGCGGGTTGCCATGGACGTGCTCCTTCGTGTGGAAACAGGTGGTCGTGCGTCGGTACGGAGGTGCGTCAGACGGCGATCGAGCTCGCGCCCTGATCAGACCGTAGCGCTCGCCTCGACGGTGGCAAGCTTCGAGTCGCGCGACTTGAGCGCGACGACGAGGCCCGTCGTGACGAGGACGCCGGCGGCGAGGGCCACCAGGAAGAGCAGGAAGTTGCCGATGAGCGGCAGCACCCAGATGCCTCCGTGCGGGGCTCGCAGCGTCGTGCCGAAGAGCATCGCGAGCGCCCCGGTGACCGCGGAGCCGACGACCGAGCTGGCGATGATCCGCACCGGGTCGGCCGCGGCGAACGGGATCGCGCCCTCGGAGATGAACGAGAACCCGAGCAGCCAGGCCGCCTTGCCGTTCTCGCGCTCGGGCTCGGAGAAGAGCTGCGGGCGGATCGTCGTGGCGAGCGCCATGGCGAGCGGTGCGACCATGCCGGCGGCCATGACCGCGGCCATGATCTTCAGCTGCGGTGCGTCGGTGGACGCTCCCGCGGCGGCGAGACCGGTGGTGGCGAAGGCATACGCGACCTTGTTGACCGGGCCACCGAGGTCGAAGCCCATCATCGCGCCGAGGATGATGCCGAGGATGATCGAGCTCGCGCCCGTCATGCCGGTCAGCCAGCTGTTGAGGCCGTCGGTCAGGCCCTTGATGGGGCGGCCGAGGACGGTGATGAACAGGCCGATCGTGATGAGCGAGCTGACGAGCGGGATGACGACCACGGGCATGACGCCCCGCACGCCCTTGGCGACGTTCCAGTTCGACACCCAGCGGGCGACGAAGCCGCCGAGCAGGCCGGTGACGAGGCCGCCGAGGAAGCCGGCGCCCATCGTGGCCGCGACCGACCCGCCGACGATGCCGGGCACGAGGCCCGGGCGGTCGGCGATGGCGAAGGCGATGAAGCCCGAGAGGATCGGCACGAGGAAGCCGAACGAGGCGCCGCCGATGACGAAGAGGAGCGCGGCCCACGACGTCAGGCTGAGCGGGTTGAAGTTCTGCGTGATGTTGAACTCGCCCTCGGCGGTCAGGCCGTACTTGACGATCTGGATGGCGCCGTCCTCACCGAGGGCGACCTGGGCGAGCATGAACGACAGGGCGATGAGGATGCCGCCGGCCGCGACGAACGGGATCATGTAGGAGACCCCGGTCATCAGCCACTGGCGCACCTTCGTGGCCGTGCTCGCACCCTCCTCCACCTTGGAGGTGAGGCCGCCCGAGGCGGCGGCGGAGGCTGCCGCGGCGGCCGCCGCCTCGCGCTTGGCCGGGTCGGCGTCCCACTCGGCGACGAGCGCCTCGGCCTGGTTGATGAGGCCGGGGCCGTCCGAGATGCCCTTCTTGACGCCGACGTCGACGAGCGGCTTGCCGGCGAAGCGGCGGGCGTCCTTGACGGGCAGGTCGTGGGCGAAGATGACCGCGTCGGCGGCCGCGATGACCTCGGGGCTGAGCGGCTTCGAGCCGGCCGACCCCTGGGTCTCGACGACCATGTGGTGCCCAGCGGCCTTGGCCGCGTTCTCGAGCCCCTCGGCCGCCATGTAGGTGTGCGCGATGCCGGTGGGGCACGAGGTGACCCCGACGAGGTTGAGCACGCGCTTGGCGGGCGGCGTCGCCGTGGCGACGCTGCCACTCGCCGCACCGGTGTGGTCGGCGCTCGACGAGACCGTCGAGGCGGCGGCTGCGGCCGAGCCGGCGGACGCGGCAGGCGCTGCGGCCGGGGCGTCGAGCTCGACCTCCGCGCTGACGATGCGCACGACCTCCTCCTCCGTCGTCGCGGCGGCGAGGGCGGCCTTGAAGTCCTTCTTCATGAGCGCCCGGGCGAGCTTGGGCAGCATCTGCATGTGCGCGTCGCCGCCGCCCTCGGGGGCCGCGATGAGGAAGACGAGGGTGGCCGGGCCGTCCTTGGCGCCCCAGTCGATGCCGTCGGCCGCACGGCCGAAGACGAGCGAGGGCTCGGTGATGGCGGCGCTGCGGGCGTGCGGGATGCCGATGCCGCCGGGGAGCCCGGTCGCCATCACCTCCTCGCGCTTGCGCACGTCGTCGATGAAGGTGTCGAGGTCGGTGCAGCGACCGGAGGCGACGAGCCGCTCACCGAGCGTCCGTGTCGCCTCGTGGCGGTCGGCACCGGTGAGGTCGAGGATGACCTGCTCTTCGGTGATGAGGGACATGGGTTTTCCTTTCCGGAGGGACAGCGAGCGAGTGCTGGTCGTGCTGGGTCGTGCTGGGTCGTGCGTGTTCGTGCGAGGTCGTGCTGGACGCGCTGGACGTGCGTGGGAAAGAGGGTCAGGAGAGCGCAAGGGCCAGGTCGGGCTCGCGCGTGAGCTCCGCGTGGATGCCGTCGAGGTCGGTGGGGGCGGGGACCCGGCTGCCGGGCAGGGTCACCGCGGCCGCGCCCCAGGTGACGCCCCTCGTGAGGGCGTCGGCCGGGTCGAGGCCGGTGGACAGTCCGTGGAGCAGGCCGGCGAGCATGCAGTCGCCGGCGCCGACGGTCGAGAGGGGCCGCGTGATCGAGGCGCGGGCGTGGGCCACCTCGTCGGCCGTGACGAGCAGCGCCCCGTCGCCGCCGAGGCTGACGGCGACGACCTCGATGCCGGCCGAGACGAGTTCGCGGGCGGCGTCGCGGACGTCGACGAGCGTCGGCAGGTCGTGGCCGACGAGCTCGGCGAGCTCCTCGTGGTTGGGCTTGATGAGGTGCGGGGTGGCCGCGACGGCCGCGGCGAACGACGCACCGGACGAGTCGATGGCGACGCGGCCACCGCGCTCGCGCACCCGGGAGACGAGCACGGCATACAGGTCCGTGGGGGCGCCGGGCGGGAGGCTGCCGCAGCCGACGACCCAGTCGGCGCCGGTGGCGCGCTCGAGCGTCGTGGCGAGCAGCGCCTCCACCTCGGCCCCCGACAGGTCGGGGCCGGGCTCGTTGAGCTTGGTCGTCGTGCCGTCGGGCTCGAGGACGCTGATGTTCATCCGCACCGAGCCGCGCACCGGCACCGAGGCGTAGTCGACCCCGGCGGCGTCGAGCAGCTCCTCGAGGAGGTGGCCCTCGGGGCCGCCGCTCGGCAGCACGGCGACGGTCGCCCCCGACTGTGCGGCGAGGGCGCGGGAGACGTTGACGCCCTTGCCGCCCGGGTCGATGCGGCTGCTCGTGGCGCGGTGCACCTCACCGCGCCGCAGGGCGTCGATGAGCACGGCCCGGTCGATGCTCGGGTTCGGGGTCAACGTGACGATCATGTGGTCACCACTTCCGGTCCGGCCGCACGGATCTCGGCGGCGACGTCGTCGTCCACGTCGGTGTCGGTGATGACGACGTCGACGTCGGCGACCTGGGCGAATCGGTGGAGGTGGGCGTCACCGGTCTTGCTCGAGTCGGTGAGCACCACGCACTTGCGGGCGGCGCCGACCATGGCGCGCTTGACGAGGGCCTCGGACTGGTCGGGCGTCGTGAGGCCCCGGGCGACGGAGAGGCCGTTCGTGCCGAGGAAGGCGACGTCGACCGTCACGTCGGCGAGGGCACCGGTCGCCCAGTCGCCCACGGCGGCGCCGGTCGTGCCCCGCACGCGTCCGCCGAGCAGGTAGAGCGAGATGCCGGGGTGCGAGGCGAGCACCGTGGCCGCCGCGAGGCTGTTCGTCAGGACGGTGAGGTCGAGGTCGGGGGGCAGCAGCTCGGCCACGGCGAGGGCCGTCGAGCCGGAGTCGAGGATGATGCTGCCACCGCTCGGCAGCTCGTCGAGGGCCCGGGCCGCGATGCGCCGCTTGACGTCGGCGAGCCGGCCCGACCGGGTCGCGAGCGACGGCTCGACCTCGAGGCGCTCGACGGGGATGGCCCCGCCGTGCACGCGGCGGAGCGAGCCCCGGCGCTCGAGGGCGGTGAGGTCGCGGCGGACGGTCTCGGCGGCGACACCCAGCGTGTCGGCGAGGGCGGTGACCTCGACGCGGCCGTCGCGGCGCGCGACGGCGATGATCCGCTGCTGCCGCTCCGCTGCGTACATGGGGACTCCCTCGTCCTGACCGCTTCCGTCGTCCTCCGTGAGGACCTCCCTCTCAGGAAACCACGCGGTCGGTGCTAAGTAAATAGATTCGGGCACCCGTTTTTGTGTGTTCGGACTGAACCGGGTCGAACCGGGCATGACGCGGGGGCGCCGCGGGGTACGGTGCCGGAACAGCCCGGGCGAGGCGCCCGGCGCGGCCCGAGATCGAGGACGATCCATGCAGAGCAGCACCTTCACGGTGACCACGCCCGACGGCACCGAGGTCTTCGTCAACCGCTGGCTGCCCGACGGCGGGCCTGACGCCGTCAAGGCGGTCGTCCAGGTCGCGCACGGCCTCGCCGAGCACTCGAGCCGCTACGCCCGCTTCGCGCAGCGCCTCACCGACCACGGCTACGCCGTCTACGGCTCGGACCACCGCGGCCACGGCAAGACCTCGGGCACGCGCGGACTCTTCGCCGAGCGCGACGGCTGGCGCGCCGTCATCGACGACCTCCACGCCGTCACGGCCCGCGCCCGCGACGAGCAGCCGGGACGCCCGGTCTTCCTCCTCGGGCACAGCATGGGCTCGTTCCTGTCGAGGGGGTATGCCGCCCGCTACGGCTCCGAGCTCGCCGGCCTCGTGCTCTCGGGAACCGCCGGTGGTGCGGGCGCGATCGGGAAGGTGGGCGTCTTCCTCGCCGCCACGCAGGCGCGTCTGCGTGGGCACGGTCACACGAGCGGTCTGATGAACACCCTGAGCTTCGGGCAGTACAACAAGGCGTTCAAGCCGACCCGCACCGACTTCGACTGGCTCTCGCGCGACCCGGCCGAGGTCGACAGGTACGTGGAGGACCCCGACTGCGGATTCGTCTTCAGCGCAGGTGGATTCGCCGACCTGCTGCGAGGTCTCGAGGCGGTCAACACCGACAAGGTCGCTGCCCGTGTGCCCGCGGACCTGCCGGTCCACCTCACCTCCGGCGACATGGATCCCGTCGGCGGCAACGGCAAGGGCGTGCAGCAGGTCGCCGAGCAGCTGCGCCGCGTCGGCGTGCGTGACGTCACGGTGACGCTGTGGCCGGGAGCCCGCCACGAGATCCTCAACGAGACGAACCGCGACGAGGTCGAGGCCGAGATCATCGACTGGCTCGAGGCCCACCTGCCGCAGTAGGCAGGTGGGCACACGGTCCGTCTCCAGGGGCCGTCGTCACCCGACGGTGGTCACCGGAGCGCGAGGCCCTGCTTGAAGCGGATCACGAGCGAGCGGGACCCCGCCGGTGCGGCCGCGAGGCCGAGCGCCGCCGCCCGGCGCCCGGTGGCGGACGGCGCCGCGCCCGGCAGCACGGGCTTGCCCGGCGTCCTGAGCCAGGTGTCGAAGAACGCGTCGAGCTGTCGGTGCGACACCCGCTCGGCGAGCGCGATGAACTGCCCCGTCGTGCCGTTGCCGTAGCGGTGCGTGCGGGCCCAGGTGCGCAGGATGGTGAAGAAGGCCTCGTCGCCGACGGTGAGCCGCAGCTGGTGCAGGGTCATCCCGCCCCGGAGGTAGACGGCGTCGTCGAACATCAGGTCACGGCCGGGGTCACCGATGACGACCTGCCAGAACGGGCTCTGGGAGGCGATGGCGCCGAACCAGAAGTCGAAGTTCTCCTGCGCGCTGCCCTGGCCGTCGTGCTCCGACCACAGCCACTCGGCGTAGGTCGCGAAGCCCTCGTTGAGCCAGATGTCCTTCCACCGCCGCACCGACACGCTGTCGCCGAACCACTGGTGGGCGAGCTCGTGCACGACGACCCCGGTGTCACCCTCGGGTTGGTCGAAGAACACCTGCGAGTAGATCGGTCGTGTCTGGTTCTCCAGGGCGAAGCCCAGGTCGGGATCGTCGTCGACGATCCCGCCGGAGGCCCGGAACGGGTAACGGCCGAAGGTGGCGGACAGGAAGTCGAGCACCTCCGACTCGCGGGCGAGCGAGGCGTCGGCACCGACACCGGGCGGGGGCGGCACGTCCGCCACCCCGCCGACGCTCCAGTCGTTCTCGTTGACGGGGCTACCGGCAGGAGGACCGGGCACGGTCCAGCCGTCCATGACGTCGCCGTCGGGCTCGAAGGACGTGCTCCCCTCACCCGTCGAGACGGCGATGTCGTCGATGAAGACACCGGGGAGCTGCACGCTCTGGTCGCTCGCGTAGCTCAGCGACAGCTCGACGGTGCTGCCGGCATACGGCGTGAGGTCGATGCGCCACTGCTCGGGTCCACTGCTCTTGCCGGCCGCCGCGTTCCACTGCCCCGTCGTGCCGCTCGGGGTGCAGGTGCCGTCGCCGTCGTCGTGCTGGTAGTGCGTGAGGAAGGGGTGCAGCTCCAGCCACTGGGGGCAGGAGTCGCCCGTGTCGGCGCTCGAGTGACCGTTCGCGTCGGGCAGCGTCGTCCAGTCGTCTCCGCCGGGGTGCCGGGCCTCGACGAAGAAGTGGTCCCAGCGCTGCTCGGTCCTGCGGGTGACCCAGAACGTCACCGACGCCCCACCCGCCGGCACGGCGATGGTGCGGGTCAGCCGCTTGTAGGACGAGTCGGCCTGCCCCGAGATGGCGAACGACGAGCCCGTGCGCGGGCGCGCGACGGGATCGTGGAGGGCGGGGTCGACCGCGTCCCAGATCGCGATCCCGGCGTGCGTGGAGCGCCGGAGGTCGAAGCGGCCGATCGTCGCGGTGGCGAGGTAGGACGCCATCGGGGCGCGCGCGTCCCACGTCCAGGTGGTCCAGCCGTGGTGCGTGCGGGTGCGGGTCAGGGAGCCGTTCGCGACGGCCGTCAGGCCCTTCGGCACGGTGACGTCGAAGTGGTAGGTCGCCTTGTCGCTCGGGTGGTCGTTGACGGGGAACCAGGTGGCCGCGACCTCGGGCTCGCCGATCACGAGGGCGCCGTCGCCGGTGTGCACGAAGCCCGACCCGTCCGGCAGGGTGGCCGGCACCCCGTCGTAGACGACGACGGTCGTGAAGGCCCGCTTGGTGCGCAGCCCCCGGGGCGGGGTGATCCGCAGCTCGCCGCCGGCGCGGTTCCACCGGGCGGCGCGGCCGTCGACGGTGACGGAGCGCACGGTGAGCCCCACGAGGTCGAGGTTGAAGCGCGAGAGGTCCTGCGTGGCGACGGCCGAGATGCCCGCCCGGCCACGGAGGCGGTCGGTGGCCGGGTCGTAGGAGACCGCGAGGTCGTAGTGCCGCACGTCGTAGCCGCCGTTGCCGAGGTGGCCGACGTAGGGGTCGCCGACGCTGCCCGCGCCGGGGCGGAACCCGTGGTGCCGGTGCACCACGGTCACCCCGGATGCCGTGGCCGCGGATGCCGTGGCCGCGGTGGCCGTCGGTGCCGAGGAGGCCGGGGACGCCGCGCGCGGGGCGCCCGTCGCGGCTCCGAGGGGCAGCACGGCCAGCGCGGCTGCGGCGGTGAGGGACGCGAACGTCGAGATGGGTCGCATGATCATCTCCCCTGGGACCACGGCCCGCCCGGACGCGAACCGTCCACCTGTCGACGCTAGACCTCCTGACCGGGGCCTGCGCCGGATTGGCGCAATCGGTGGTGCCGGCCTCGTCGGACACGTACGGTCGGGCGATGGACACCACGCGGCAGGCCAGGTCATGAGTCGTCCGTTGCGGCTCTCCCTCGGGGTGCTCCTCGTGGCCGTCGGCCTCCTCTGGACGTTGCAGGGTCTCGGCTACGTCGGGGGCAGCGTCATGTCGGGCGTCACCCTGTGGGCCGTCATCGGTCCCGTCGTCGTCGTGGCCGGTCTGGCCCTCGCCCTGTGGCGGCCCCGGCCACGCCCCTGAGGCGCGTCGGGGCCGCAGCGGCGACTCAGCCCGGCACGTGGGTGCGGACGCGGTCCGGGGTCAGCCGGTCAGCTGACGGGAGTCGACGCGGTCGGGCGGCACCGGTGGCGTAGGTGGCGGCGGGGGGGTCTCCGCCCCGCCCTCGTCGAGCTGGAAGGGCGGGTACGCGTCCGTCATGAGGGCGGCATACGCGACGACCCGGTAGACCCAGCGGTTGAGCCCCACGACGAGGTCGAAGAGCGAGCGCGGGTAGCGGTCGGTGAAGAGCAGGAAGAGCCCCGCGACCACGACGAGCAGGCCGAGGATGCCGCCGCCGACGGGGTCGACGCGCCAGCCCTCGTCGCGCGCCGCCGTCCAGCCCCAGCTGCCCCCGACGAGCAGGCCGAGGATGAGGTAGTGCGGGATGGCGAGCAGCCACCACTTGACGAGCACGAGCCCGCGCGAGAGCCGCTCCGGGTAGGCGATCGACAGGTGCGCCGGGTAGTCGGGGTCGTCGTCGAGGCTGAACGGCGGGTAGCGGTCGGTGCCGAGCCCGCCGTTGCCGCAGTAGTAGCCGACCCGCCACGACCAGCGCAGGACGCCGACGTTGAAGTCGAAGAGCCCGCGCGGGTACCTGCCGGTGAGCAGGATCGCGACGAACGCGACGACGCTGACGACGACGAAGGCCACCCAGAGCAGCGCCAGCACGACGACGTGCGGGATCGCGAGGAACCACTTGACGAGCCAGAGCCACCGCGAGAGCGGGGCGTCGAGCCGTGCGTCGAGCGCGACCGGGCTCACCGCGCGCGCGTGGGTGTGCCACGGCTCGGGTGCCGCCGACGTGCCATGCGCGGCGGACCCCAGGGGGCTCGGCACCGCGGGCACGCCTGCGCCCGGGGCGGGTTCGCCTCTCGACGGCCCACCCGTGCGCGCGCCGCGGATGACGAGCGCGACCGCGAGGCCCGTGACGACGAGCCCGATGCCGAGCAGGAGCAGCCCGAGCGGCAGGAGGAAGCCGGCTCGGACGCCCAGCGTCGCGGCCACGTCGATGCCGGCACTGCCGTCGGCGTTCATGATGGCGGCGGCCCACTGGCCCCCGGTCACCTGCCACGTCAGCTGCTGGCGGCCGGTGCCGGTGACGGCGGACGTCCAGAACGTCTGGCCCGTGGGCGCCGAGGCAGTGTTCGCGCCCGGCGTGGTGCGCAGCACCGCCGCGCGGGGCGCACCGTTGCGCGGCTCGGTGACGCCGACGACCTGGTCGTGGGCGACGCCGTCGAGGTATGCCGTCAGCTGGGCTTCCGGGGCCACGCCGACGAAGACGGCCGCGCCGCCGGCCGACGGGGTGACGGCGAGTCGCACGTCGAGGTCGAGCCGGTCGAGCACCCAGGCGGGCACGTCCGGCCCGGTCTGCACGATCACGTCCTCGGCGGTGACGGCCGGTGTGGCGCTGTGGACCGACGGGAGGGTGAGCGCGAGGTAGCCCGCACTGTCGCGACCGAAGGCGTAGGCACCGACCACCCCGGCGCCGCCGAGCAGCATCCCGAGCCCGGGCAGCAGGAGCAGGCAGCCGATGACGAGGGCGGCGAGGTGGCGCCGCGCGGGGTTCGGGGGCGACGTGACGGGTGGGGGAACGGACGCTGGGACCGGCGAGGGAAGGGGCCCGGGGCCCGGGGTGGTCATCGCGACCACGTCCCCGGGAAGCGTCCGGTGAAGAGGCGGGTCACGGCGTCGACGACGCCGATGGCGCTGCCGACGAGGCCGACGGCGAGCAGCACGCGCGCCACGACCTCCCAGCCGGTGCCCACGACGTCGAGCGGGAAGACCTGCCAGATCCGCACGAGGGCGGCGATGCCGAAGCCGAGCGACACGACGTCGCCCAGCGCCCTCGGGCGGGGCAGGTCGAGCAGGAGGTTGACGAGGTCGGCCACGAGGCGCGCCACGATCGAGGCGTTGACGACGCCGACGACGAGCGCCGTGCGGGCCGTGAGGAACGGCACCGCCTCCCAGCCGGGCCAGGTGTTGACGAGGCCGAGCACGACGAGGTTGACGACGACCGAGCCGGCATAGCCGCTGCGCCGCCCGCCGACCCGGCGGACCGACCCCGGCGGGGCGCGGTGCTCGGAGTGTCGGTCTTCGGAGGGGCGGTGCTCGGACGAGCGGGGCTCCGAGGGGAGGTGCGGCGTGGCGGTGCTCATGAAGAACTCCCTGCGTAGGACGTGGACGGGTGGTCTGATGACGCGGACGGGGACGCGGACGGGGACGCGGACGGGGACGCGGACGGGGACGCGGACTGCACGGTGGGCGCGGGGCTCGCCGACCCGGCGGCCGCCGTGAGGGCGGCCCGCACGGCCGCGGCGAGACCGCCGGGCACGACCTCGCGCAGCTCGTAGCGGGCCCGGACGATCGGCACCGGAGCGGAGAGCACGCGGGTCAGGTCGACCGGGGTGCCGGCGACGATGACGTCGCACGCACCGGCCTCGACGGCCGCGCGGATCGTGGCCTCGAGGTCGCGCACCTGCGCGTCGCCGTAGCCCATGGCGGGCAGCAAGCCCCGCGCGTTCGGGTAGCGCGCGTAGGTCGCCGCGATCGACCCCGCGGCATACGGCGTCGGGTCGACGAGCTGCGCCGCGCCGGCGGACCGGGCGCCGACGACGCCGGCGCCGTACGTCATCGACCCGTGCGTCAGGGTCGGGCCGTCCTCGACGACGATGACCTTGCGGCCCCGGACGGCGGCCGGGTCGTCGACGGTGACGGGGCTGTCGGCGCGCAACACCGTCGCGCGCGGGTTCAGGGCGCGCACGGAGGCCTCGACGTCCGCGACGTCGCCGGGCCTCGCCGAGTCGCACTTGGCGACGACGACGACGTCGGCCATGCGGACGTTCGCCTCGCCGGGGTGGTAGGCCGCCTCGTCGCCCGGGCGCAGCGGGTCGGCGAGCACGACGTGCAGGTCGGGCACGTAGAAGGGGAGGTCGTTGTTGCCGCCGTCCCAGAGCACGACGTCGGCCTCCTGCTCGGCCTCGCGCAGGATCCGCTCGTAGTCGACGCCGGCGTAGACGACGACGCGCGCGTCGAGGTGCGGCTCGTACTCCTCCCGCTCCTCGATGGTGCAGTCGTGGCGGTCGAGGTCGGCATACGTCGCGAACCGCTGGCAGGCCTGGGCGGCGAGGTCGCCGTAGGGCATCGGGTGGCGCACGGCGACGACCCGCAGGCCGAGGTCGGTGAGCAACCGCGCGAGGTAGCGCGTGGTCTGGCTCTTGCCGACGCCGGTGCGCACGGCCGTCACCGCGACGATGGGCTTCGTGCTGCGCAGCATCGTGTGGCGGGCGCTGTGCAGGCGGAAGTCCGCGCCGGCCGCGATGCACCGCGACGCGAGGTGCATGGCCTGCTCGTGGCGCACGTCGGAGTAGGCGAAGACGACGACGTCGACGTGCTCCCGCGCGACGAGCGCGTCGAGCTCCGACTCGGCGACGATCGGAATCCCTTGCGGATAGAGCGGTCCCGCGAGCGACGGCGGGTAGCGCCGGCCCTCGATGTCGGGGATCTGGGTAGCCGTGAACGCGACGACCTCGACACCGGGGTCGTCGCGGAAGACGACGTTGAAGTCGTGGAAGTCGCGGCCGGCGGCGCCGAGGACGACGACGCGCGTGCGGGCGGCTGCGGGATCGGGGGTCTGCCGGGTCGAGGTGCTCGGGCTGTTCTGGGCCATGGCCGTCTCCGTGGCTGGATCGCCGACGTGACCGACACACCCTGCTGCGGGCAGTCCTGGCTGCGGGACCCGCCACCGCCAGTTTCCCACCGCCGCAAGGGCCCGGCGGCGGGACGAGAGCCGCGTCACCCCGATTCCCCGTGACGCCCGACCGGGGTGGTGCGACGATCGAGGGGTGAGCGACACGGCCGCACGTCCCGGGGCCCGCGAACGGCCCGGCCCCATCCCTGGCAGCTCGACGTCGGAGCACGTCTCCCTCGCCGCCGACTGGGTGGCGGCGAACTACAGCCCGCTGCCCGTCGTCCTCTCGCACGCCGAGGGGGCCTGGGTCACCGACGTCGAGGGACGGCGCTACCTCGACGCCCTCGCCGGCTACTCGGCGCTCAACTTCGGCCACCTGCACCCGACCCTCGTGGACGCGGCCCGCACGCAGCTCGACCGGCTCACCCTGACGAGCCGCGCCTTCCACAGCGACCAGCTCGGCCCATTCTGCCGCGACCTCGCCACCCTCGCCGGCAAGCAGCTCGTGCTGCCGATGAACACCGGCGCCGAGGCCGTCGAGACGGCGATCAAGACCGCCCGGAAGTGGGGCTACGAGGTCAAGGGCGTGCCCGACGGCCGCGCGCGCATCGTCGTCATGGCGGGCAACTTCCACGGCCGCACGACGACGATCATCAGCTTCTCCGACGACCCGGTCGCGCACGACCACTACGGGCCCTACACGCCCGGCTTCGACGTCGTCCCGTTCGGCGACATCGAGGCGCTCGAGGCGGCGATCACCGACGAGACGGTGGCCGTGCTCCTCGAGCCGATCCAGGGCGAGGGCGGCGTCATCCTCCCGCCCGAAGGCTGGCTGCGCGACGTGCGCGAGCTGACCCGTCGCACCGGGGTGCTCATGCTCGCCGACGAGATCCAGTCGGGTCTCGGGCGCACCGGCTCGACCTTCGCGTGCGACCTCGAGGGCGTCGTGCCCGACGTCTACATCCTCGGCAAGGCGCTCGGCGGCGGCATCGTGCCGGTCTCGGCCGTCGTCGCCGACCGCGACGTGCTCGGTGTCTTCGACCCCGGCAGCCACGGCTCGACCTTCGGCGGCAACCCGCTCGGCGCCGCCGTCGGGCGGGCCGTCGTCGGGCTGCTGGCCACGGGCGAGTGGCAGCAGCACGCGCGCCGTCTCGGTGCCCACCTCGAGGCGGGTCTGCGCGAGCTCGTCGGCCACGGCGTCGAGGCGGTCCGTTGCCGCGGGCTGTGGGCGGGTGTCGACCTCGACCCGGCCCTGATGACCGGCCGCGAGGCGTCGCGGCGCCTGCTCGAGCACGGCGTGCTCGTCAAGGACACGCACGGCGCGACGGTGCGCATCGCTCCCCCGCTCGTCGTCGGCGAGGCCGAGATCGACATCCTCCTCGACGCGTTCGCCGCCATCCTGCGCTGACGAGCCTGCACTGACGAGCCTGCACTGACGAGCCTGCGCTGACGAGCTGCCCGACGGCGGGGTCAGCCCGGGAAGCCGAAGCAGGGGTAGTAGTCCTCGACACCGGGCCGCGGGTTCTCGATGCAGTGCCACTTCGTCTGCTCGACGACGGCACCCGGGTCGGTGGCGCTCACCGACCGCCCTGACACCCGCACCGACACCGTCGCCGTCGCGGGGCGGCGCAGCCCGTTCGTCGTCGAGCTGACGTTGCCGTCGCCGGTGTTGTCGTGGGTCGCCACGGTCGTGTGCTCGAGCGGACCGGTGCCCGTCCACGCCGCACTGAGGTGGACGGTGACGGGGTTGCCGGCGTCGTCGGTGCCGGGCAGGTCGGTCGTGACGGAGGCCTGGGTCAGCCTCGGGTCGACGACGAGGGGCGCGCTGTTCTGCGCGTCCGCCTCGAAGACGACGGTGCCGCCACCTCCCGCTGCGGCTCGGAGCGGCGCCGTCGCGCACGTGTCGCTGACGCGGACGAAGACGCTCGTCAGCCCCTGCTTGCCCACCGGGCCGGGCTGGGCGGCATACATCGCCACGCTCGATGAGACGAAGACCTCCGTCAGCTCGCACCCCTGGGCGGCGCTGACGACCGCCGACCCGGTGGTGTCCTTGATGGTGTGGTAGATCCGCGGTTGCGCCGCCACGGCGATCGAGGTCGCCCACGGCGCGAGGGCGAAGGGGACGGCCAGCGCGGCCGCGACGAGTGCTCGTCTCATGATGCCTCCCTGCTCTGCCCCCGGCCCCTCCAGCGTGGCACCGGGGCCGTGTGCCGTCAGGGCCCTCGGGCGTCTCGTCGGTCACACCCGCGGGGTCGGCGTCACAGGGTGACGGGGAGGCGGCCCTCGGCGCGGTCGCGGATGCCGCGCAGCATCTTCTGGCTCATCACCGAGCTCGCCACCGCCACCGGCTCGGCGAGCGCCGGCGACCAGGCGTGCGTGTAGTCGAACCGCTCGCGCGTGATGAGCCGCGTCGCGCGGTGCGGGTGGCGCCGCAGCACGAAGGACCACGTGAAGTCGTAGGGCGCCGCTGCTGCCGCAGCAGACGGTGGCCCCGACCCGGAGGCCGCGGAGGCCGGCGCGGCGTGCAGCACGAGGAAGCGCCCGGGCTCCACGGCCGCGACGGCGAGCGCCACCTTCGGGTGCAGCCGCACGAGGTCGCCGACGGCGAGCTGCTGCCACGCCTCGACGACCGTGTCGGCGCTGCGCAGCCGGCAGCCGAGCAGGTTCTCGAGGCGGTCGTAGCTGTAGAAGCCGCCCCGGTCGGCGCCGAGCTGCACGACCCACGGCCACACCTGCTCGAGTGGCGCCTCGATCGTGATCGAGCGGGTCGCGACGAGCGCCGCGCGGGGCAGGATCTCGTCGCCGGGCAGCGGCTCGCGGGCCTCCTCCGTCGTCGCGCCCCAGTGCAGCGCCGACCAGCGCGCCGTCAGCACCGAGAGCGCCCCGGCGGCGGCGCCGGCGACCGCGACCGGCACGGTGCGACCTCTCATGTCACCCACGGTAGCCCCGATGCCGTTGGCGGGCAGCAGGATCCGGCCGTCCATCGGCCGCCGCAGCGACCTGCCCGGGAAAAGATGGAGCCCGGCTCGCGGGTGCGAGTCCGGGCGTCCGGTGACGGTTCACGTACCACGTCGGGCCAACCGTCGAAGTCTGGGATGGGGGTGCCGTCCTGCCTCCGAGTCTCCTCGTCCGGCGCGGCGTGCACAGCCTGACACGCCGGCCCGCGCCATGTTCAGAAAATCGACAAAACACCCAAATCAACAGACCTCGACCGTCGAGATCAGCTGATCGGCGCGCCCGTCGGCAGCCCCGCGAGCGCCCCGTCGGGCACGACGTTGACGCACGACCACTCGAGCCCGAGCCGGTCCATGACGTCGGGGCTCGTCACGTGGTGGAGCGCGCCGCCCTGCACGAGCCAGACCGGGTCGCTCGACCGCTCACGCAGCAGGGTGTGGTCGAGCGGCACCTGCCGCAGCCCGCCGATCGAGCCCTGCGGCACCTCCTTGACCGCGCCCCAGTCGTGGCCGAGCGCCTCGAAGACCTCGGGCGAGGGGATCCAGAAGGCCTTGCCCCCGAAGACGACGTGGACCGGGTCGGTGCCGCGTTCGCGCACGAGGGTGCCGTTGCCCGGGTGCCGGGCGACGTGGCACATCGAGCCGGGCTTGGCCGCGAGCACGGCGTCCCAGAGGAAGCCGCCCGCGTCGAACTCGGCCGGCGAAGGGATCCAGAAGGCGCCGCCGCCGCGCACGACGTGGATGCGTGGGTCCGTCGAGTCGTGGATCGCGAGGCCGTCGGCGAGGTAGCCGGGCATCTTGCGGGTGTACGCCTCGACGAAGAGGCCGCGCCAGACCTGGCCGTTGCTGCCGACGATGTCGCGCTCGCCTGGGTCGTCGACCGTCGTGAGGCGCAGCCGCACCTCGACGCCGGGGTCGTTGTTGTCGTAGACGAGCACGTACGTGTAGCGGGCGTCCTGCTCGTAGCCGTAGGCGACGACCTGGTGGTCGTTGCCGAGGTCGGTGAGCGACCGGGCCTGGTTGAGCCCGAGCAGCACGGGCTGGCCGCTCTCGAGCCGTGACGTGAGCTTCGGCAGCTCGTCCTCGCGGGTCATCCGCGCGACGCCCTTGCCGCGCAGCCAGGTCGGGTGGTCGAGGCTCGTCGCGTAGTGGACGTAGGTGAGGCCGTTGTCGACGAAGGTGTCCATCAGCCGGCTGTAGACGTAGTCGGCGACGAGCGTGCCGTCCTGCGGCAGGCTGGGGTCGGTCGGCATCGCGAGCCCGGCGTACCAGTAGTCCATCGCCGCGGCCGCCATGCCGCCGCAGCGGCCGGCCGTCGTGAGGTCGATCCCGAGGCCGGGGATCGTCAGCACGTGGTTGGTGAACGAGTTCGCGAACGGGAAGCCGTGCTCGGCGGGCGTGAAGCGGATGCGCATGGTGGGCGCCTTTCCTCGGTGGGCGGTTCCGAGGAGAGGAGGCGCGGGCGCCGCATACCGATACGGGTGCGGCTACTCAGATCCCCCGTCGCCGTCCGGTCCCGTACGCCGTCCGCTCACTGCCGCTCGAAGGTCAGCGCGTCGGAGCCCGAGCTCGACGTCAGGGTCGTGTCGGAGCACGAGTAGCGCTGCAGGAAGCCCTGGTCGACAGGTGAGGGGCTCCCCTGCGCCTGGCCGTCGACGAAGGCCTGGAACGACGCCGTGTTGCTGACGATCTTCTCGGTGGCGGCACCGGGACTCGGCGCCCGGACGGTGGTGCGCAGCTGGCCGGTGAACTCGACGCGACTCTCGGAGCCACCCACGGTGACGGTGACGGGCTCCATCGAGCCGAAGTCGTAGGTGGCCTCGCCGTCGGTGCTGATCTCCAGCGAGAGGCCGGAGCCCCCCGAGGCGCTCTCGCCGCTGTCACCGGCGAGGGCGAGCGCGCTGCTGCGCCAGCTGCCGACGAGACAGGCGTCGCCGACGGCGCCGGCGGTCGTGCCACCCGGGTTGTCGGTGCCACCGCCCTGGTCGCGGTTGCCGTAGGCGGCGACCATGCCCGCCCCGACGGCGAGCAGCAGGGCGACCGCGAGCCCGACGAGCAGGAGCTTGCGGCGGCTCTTCGGGCGCGGCGGTTGGGCGGGTGGGGTCGGGCCGGAGAAGTAGGAGGGCGTGGGGGCGGCCGGCGACGCCGTCGGCGTCGTGGCGGCGGCCGGCGCAGCCGTCGGGGCGGGAGCGGCGGGCGCAGGCTGCGGCGCTGTGCGGGCGGCCTCCTCGAAGGCCTCGTCGAGCGCTCGGGAGGCGCTGACGTAGAGGTCCTCGCGCTCGCGCATCCCCTGCATGAGCCCGATGACGCCCTCGCGGTCGCGCGGGCGGTAGAGGCCCGCGCGCAGCTTCTGGATGACGGCATACTGCTGCTCGATCGTCAGGGACGGCTCGCGCACGAGCTCGCCGAGGCTGGAGAGGTACGAGATCGGCACCGGCGGCGGTTCGGGCAGCGGGTCGGGCAGCGGCGGCGCGGAGGGCAGGTTCTCGAGGGCCGCCATGAGGTCGAAGGGCGCCTGCGGGTTCGTCGGGGTGTAGTCGACGATCTGCAGCCGCCCGAGGTTGGCCGGCAGCAGGTCGGCGTTGAGCGGCTCGAGGGCGACGGGCAGCACCGGCTTGCCGAGCGCCTGGGCGTAGCGCAGCTCGGCCTTGCACGCGTCGGAGTCGAGCATCGCCTCCGAGACGCAGAGGAGCGCGACGTCGCAGCCGCGCAGCTGGTTCAGCACCTCGTCCCACCAGGTCTGACCGCCCTCGAGCTGCTCGTCGAGCCAGACCTCGTGGCGCAGGCGGTCGAGCCCCTTGAGCAGGGGCGGCACGAGCGCCTTGTCGATGCGGCTGTACGAAAGGAAAATGGTGCGTCCCACGGCGATGCCCTCCTGACCGATTCCTACTCTCCTACCGAGGCGCCCGGCGCGGAGCAGATACGTCGGAAGTCGGGCACATCACACGAGATCACTCGACGTCAGCCCGACGGGAGGTCATGCCTCGACAGCGGCCACCGAGAAACGCCGAAGGTGTCGATGTGGCCCACCCATATGTGAAAGTCGAGTGAGCCTGTACCCAGGGCTCGACCGGCAGGCCGTCGAACAGCCCTGTGCAGGCGGCAAGAACCGGTGCGCGTCACTGGCAAGCCGTGCATGACCTGAGCGAGGAGAGTCGGGTGCTGACGTCGTCATCCTCGGTTGCTACGCGCTTGGCCAAGCCTCCGCGCCCCCGATTCACCCCGAGAACCGGGGGCGCGGACGTCGGCATTGGCCGAGGCATCCCTCGTGCGGTCCCCGTGCCTGTCGACAAGGGCTTCGTCATGCCTGCGGTCGAAATAGTCTCATACGCAACCAATTCTGATGAATCTGCATGTATCACCTCCAATGTGTCGCACACTGACCAGCGCAATACGACCGCCTGAGACAGGGGAGAAGCCAGCCATGACCGACCAGCCGCCGCAGTACGGCGCCTATCCCGACCCAAACCTCCCTCCGCGCAGCGACGGGACCCCGTTCACGAGCCCCGGCGAGCACGTCGCCGTCAGCTCGCCGCCGCCCACGCCGACGAAGCGCCGAACCGGACTCATCGTCGGCGCCATCCTGACCGTCGCGGCCCTCGCGACAGGCGGGTACTCATCTTCACCAACATGGCGCCTGCGACAACCGTGACGCCCGCCACAGCAGCGACGTCGACCACGAAGCCGCCTACAAAGCTGGAGGCTGCCGTGACAGCCTGCTACCCCCTCGGCGAAGACACGACCGACCTAGGCCACACCCTCACCCTTCGCAACGTTGCCGCCAAAGAAGACGCGGGGCCCGCGGGCATGGATGACCTTCAGTGCGTATTCCGCGAGGTCGACGTCCCTCAATCGATTCTCGACCACATCGGCCAGACCCGTGCCATGGACGGCATCCAGACCGACTCGTGGGAGGGCATGAACGTCCGCTGGAACTACCACCCTGATAGCGGCCTCAACATCACCTTCACCGACCAGAAGTAGCCGACACCACCACCGGATGCTTGTCATAGCACTCCGGGAAGCGGCCACGTCGAGCCGTCGGAGGTGTCGATGAGCGCGGCGCGGTCGAAGCGCAGCGTCAGGGGCAGCCGGTCCGACGCCGCGTCGACGACCGTCGCCAGCGCGGCGCCCGCGACACCGGTGGACAGCGAGACGTGCGGCGTCCAGTGGCCGGGCTCATAGTGGCGGTGCAGCGTCGCGCCGGTCGCCCGCACGGCCTCGACGACGCGCTCGTGCCGCGCGGCGAGGTCGGGCGACGTGGCCCCCGCGAGCGCCACCCGGCGGCGCGGGAAGACGACCGAGCCCTGCACCGCGATCTCGACGGGGCCGCCGTCGGGTAGCCCGGCGACGGCGGCCCGGACCGCGGACTCCTTCCAGGCCAGCAGGACGGCATACGACAGGTGCGGCACGTGGCGACTGTGGGTGTGCGACAGCAGCGTCGGGATGCCAGCGGCCTCGAGCTGCGCCCACAGCTCGCGCACCAGACGGTCGGAGGTGAGGTCGAGCAGGAGGCAGAGCGCGAGCGCCATGTCCCATTGTCGGACGGCGCGCGCGCTGCGGCCCTACCGTGAGTGGGGTGAGCACCTCGGATGCCTTTGCCGTCCTCGCCAAGGAGCGCTACGTCTCGCTGACGACGTTCCGCCGATCCGGCGAGCCCGTGTCGTCGCCCGTGTGGATCGCGCCGGACGGCGACGAGCTCGTCGTCATCACGGTCGACCCGACCGGCAAGCTCAAGCGCCTGGCGCACACGCGGCGGGTCGAGCTGCGACCGTGCGACCTCCGGGGCCGCGTCGCCGAGGGCGCGCCGACCTTCTCGGGCCGGGCGACCGTCGACCGCTCCCCCGAGGCCGTGGCGACGGTCAAGCGGGCCGTGGCACGCAAGTACCTCTTCGCCCGCATCGGCGACACGGTCAGCGACCTGTTCTCGTGGGCCGTCAGGCGCAAACCACGCGCGGCGATCCGCATCACCCTCACCTGACCGGGCCGAACCTCAACCTTCGACAAAGGTTGAACATTCCGGGCGGGTGTGTTGTCGTTGGCGCGTGACTGTCCACGCCGCACCCCGCCTCGTCCAGCGCCAGCTGGGCCGCCTGCTGCGCAGCAAGGTGGCGGGCGACGACGCCCCGGCGCGCGCGCAGCGCATCTGGGGCGCGGAGGGCGAGCGCTGGTTCACCCCCACCGACCCGGTGTGGCGCGTGCACGCCGACGCGTCGATGTTCCCGGGCGGGGTCACCTCGCTGCTGCTGCAGATGCTCCACCCCATGGCGATGGCGGGTGTGGCCGGGCACAGCGGCTACAAGAGCGACCCGTGGGGGCGCCTGCAGCGGACCAGTCACTACCTCGCGACGACGACCTTCGGCACGATCGAGCACGCCGAGGAGTCGATCGCCATGGTCCGCTCGATCCACGAGCGGGTGCGCGGCAAGGACGCCTTCGGCCGGCCCTACCGCGCCGACGACCCCCGCCTGCTGATGTGGGTGCACGTCGCCGAGATCGACTCGTTCCTGCGCGCCTACCAGACTTTCGGCGAGGAGCCGCTGACCGACGAGGAGGCCGACGTCTACGTGCGCCAGGCCGGCATCCCGGCCGCGCGGCTCGGGGTCGTCGACCCGCCGCAGACGGTGGCCGAGCTGCGCGAGGTGCTGCAGGCGTACCGCCCCGAGCTCGAGACGACGGATGCCGCCCGCGAGGCCGCGCGCTTCCTGCTCCTCGACCCGCCGCTGCCCCTGCTCGCCCGCCCGGGCTACGGCGTCATCGCCTCGGGCGGTGTCTCTCTCCTGCCCGCGTGGGCGCGCGGCATGCTCGGCATCCCGCTTCCCGAGGTCGTCACCTCGTTCGTCGCGCGCCCGCTCGGCCACCTCGGCACGGCAGCGGTGCGCTGGGGCATGGCCGGGCTCGCCGAGCGCCGACCCTCCGACCAGCCGACCCACTCCCCCAGACCCCCCGACGGGAACGACGATCTCGTCGGGGTCCCGGCCGCCAGCTGAGCGGCCGACCTTTGACCGGGCCGGGTGTCGCTCAAGCAGCGGGCGCACCCGGCCCGGTGCCTACCCGGTCACCGTCCGGTCGTCATCCGGCGGCGGTCAGTAGCGCTCCCCGTTGAAGAAGTTCCGCGCGTAGCACTTGCCCTGGTAGCCGCCCTTCGTCGTGTAGACGGGGTAGCGGATGGCGCCCGAGGTCTGCGGGCCCCAGGCACCGTCGACCTTGATGCCGACCTTGGCCTGGACGTTCTTCAGGGCCTGCTTCGTCCTGGGCCCGAAGTAGCCGTCGACGTCGATCTTCTGGCCGTAGCACTTGCGGAGCGCGTCCTGCATGTGGAGGACGGCGACGCTCTTGTACGACCCGTGCGACGCCGACGTCATGCCGCACGTGAACGATCGGGTCGGGAAGTAGACCGGGATCTGGGTATACATCGAGGCACCCCAGCCGGTGCCGTAGGTGATGCTCGCGTACGTGCAGTTGGGGCTCGCGGCGTGGGCAGCCGTTGCCGGACCCATCGTCACCGCGCCGGTCGCCAGCGCAGCGGCCGCGAGCGCGGCTCCCGTCCATCGCCGCGTCCTTACGCTCGTGCTCATGCTCGTTCTCCTCGTCGTCGGGCCCGCCGGTGCGGCGGGCGCTCGGGCGCCCCCTGGAGGTGGCGCGCACCAGCCTGCCGCGTCGGGCCAGCGGGGACCCTGAGAACGCGCACTCTTGACAGGCGGCGGCGGGCGAGCCGGGTCAGTAGGCTGCGGCTGTGCCCAGACTCGTGCTCACCGTCATCGGCGACGACCGCGCCGGCCTCGTCAGTGCCCTCGCGGACGTCGTCACCGCCCACGACGGCAACTGGGAGGACAGCCAGCTCGCCGAGCTCGCCGGCAAGTTCGCCGGCATCGTCGTCGTCGGTGTGCCGGACGCCCGCGTCGACGCGTTGACCGCCGCACTGCGCGAGCTCGACGGGCTGCTCGAGGTGACGACCCACCCGGGCGCCGACGTCGAGGCCGCGGCGGGCGGCGTCGCCGACGACGCGTCCGCCCAGCGGCTCACGGTCGACCTGCTCGGCAACGACCGGCCCGGCATCGTCCGCGAGGTGTCGTCGGTGCTGAGCCGGCACGAGCTCTCGATCGAGACGATGACGACCGGCACGCGCGAGGCGCCGATGGCGGGCGGCCTGCTCTTCGAGGCGCACGTCGTCGTGCGGGTGCCGGCCGACTCCGACACGGCCGGGCTGCGGGCCGACCTCGAGCGGCTCGCGACCGAGCTGCTCGTCGACATCGCCGTCGCCTGACGCGAACGGAGCGGTCAGGAACGAGCTGACGGGGACGCGCTGACGGGAACGAGGAAGGGGCCCGCCTCGCGACTGCGAGCCCGGGCCCCGGCGGCGGTTCACGTACCACAACGGGCCAACCGCCAAAGTCTGCGTCGCTCCCGACGACCCCTCCAGTGAAACCGCTGCCGCGTGCCGAAATGTCTGGATCTCACGAGCCTTGCGGGACTCTTGCGAGGGCCTTGCGGCTCGGGCCGCGGCGCGCGGACCGCCACGGTGCGGCGCCGGGAACGGGACGGCATACGGCCTCGGGGGCGGGCAGCACCCCTTGTCTGGGGGAGCGTGCGCGGGGAGCCTGAGGGGATGGACGCACCAGGGGACGACGCGGGGGCGACCGCGCTGACGCACGCGCAGGCGGTGCCGATCGCCGACTACGGGTTCCTCTCCGACGGCGAGGTGACCGCGCTCGTCGCGCCGGGCGGCGACGTCGACTGGCTCTGCGTGCCGCGGCTCGACGCGCCGAGCGTCTTCGGCGCGATGCTGGGGCGGCACGCGGGGCGCTTCCGGCTCGGGCCGTCGGACGTCGCGGTGCCGACGGCGCGGCGCTACCTGCCAGGCACCATGGTGCTCGAGACGAGCTGGGGCACGCCGACGGGCTGGATCATCGTGCGCGACGTGCTGCTCATCGGGCCGTGGCACCACGACGACGGGGTGTCGCCGAAGCACCGCCGCACGCCGATGGACTACGACGCCGAGCACACGCTGCTGCGCAGCGTTCGGTGCGTGTCGGGCGAGGTGCAGCTCGTCATGGAGTGCGAGCCGGTGCTCGACTACGGGCGGGCGCCGGTGCGGTGGGACTACACGGAGCACGGCTACCACCAGGGGCGCACCACGTGCGACGGCTCCGACGTGTCGCTGCTGCTGACGACCGACCTGCGGCTGGGCTTCGAGGGCGGGCAGGCCACGGCGAGAACGCTGCTCAAGGCCGGTGACGAGCGCTTCCTCGCGCTGTCGTGGGGTGCGGTGCCACCGCCGCTGACGAGCGAGGAGGCGCACGACCGGCTCGAGTGGACCGCGCACCACTGGCAGCACTGGCTCGCACGCGGACGCTTCCCCGACCACCCGTGGCGCAGCTACCTGCAGCGGAGCGCCCTGACGCTCAAGGGGCTGACGTACGCGCCGACCGGCGCGATCGCAGCCGCAGCGACGACGTCGTTGCCCGAAACCATTGGCGGGCAACGGAACTACGACTACCGCTACACGTGGATCCGTGACGCGACGTTCGCGCTGTGGGGGATGTACTCCCTCGGGTTCGACTGGGAGGCCGTCGACTTCTTCTCGTTCATCGCTGACGTCGCCGAGCGCGACGACGACCTGCAGATCATGTACGGCATCGGCGGGGAGCGCGAGCTGCCCGAGTCGGAGCTCGACCACCTGCAGGGGTATGCCGGGTCGCGACCCGTGCGCGTCGGCAACGCCGCGCACGCGCAGGTGCAGCACGACGTCTGGGGCGCGCTGCTCGACTCGGTCTACCTCCACTCGAAGGTCGCCGACCACCTCGACGGGCGGATCTGGCCGATCCTCGGCAAGCAGGTCGAGGCGGCCCTCGCGCACTGGCGCGAGCCGGACGCCGGCATCTGGGAGGTGCGCGGCGAGCTGCAACACTTCACCTCGTCCAAGATCATGTGCTGGGTCGCGGCCGACCGCGGCGCACGGCTCGCGTCGATGATCGGCCAGGAGGCTCAGGCCGCACAGTGGGCGCAGGCGGCGGAGGAGATCAAGGCCGACGTCCTCGAGCACGGTGTCGACGGTCGCGGGGTGCTCGTGCAGCACTACGGGACGGACGCCCTCGACGCGTCGTTGCTGCTCGCGCCGCTCGTGCGGTTCCTGCCGCCCGACCACCCGGTCATCAGGGCGACGGTGCTCGCCATCGCCGACGAGCTGACCGTCGACGGGCTCGTGCTGCGCTACCGCGTCGACGAGACCGACGACGGGTTCAGCGGCGAGGAGGGCACCTTCACGATCTGCTCGTTCTGGCTCGTGTCGGCGCTGTCGGAGATCGGCGAGACGAAGCGCGCGCACGAGCTGTGCGCGAAGCTGCTCTCGTTCGCCGGCCCGCTCGAGCTCTACGCCGAGGAGATCGACACCCACACGGGCCGCCACCTCGGCAACTTCCCGCAGGCGTTCACGCACCTCGCCCTCATCAACGCGGTCATGCACGTCATCGCGGCCGAGAGCCCGGGCGAGCCGGAGATGTGAGGGGCGCAGCTGTGAGGGGGCTTCGGGGTCAACTCCTCGGCGGCGGGCGCTCGCGGCCGAGCGCCTGGAAGACCAGCTCGAAGAGGTGCTCCCGGTCGTCGCTGACCCCGAAGGCCCCGAGATGCTCGAGCTCACCGCGGTGCTTCGCGGCCGAGCGGCCGGCGTACACGATGACGGGAGGTCCGCCGCGGGCGATGACGGGGTGGCTGAGCAGGTCGCGGCCCGCACTGCCGGAGGCGTCGGACGACCAGCGCCGGCCGAGGTCGGTGATGACGAGGTCGTAGGTGGTGAGGAGCAGCTGCTCGACGGCCTCGCCGGACGACACGACGTTGTCGAAGACGATTCCCTCCTGGCGCAGCACCGACCGTTCGTACTCGTTGTTCGCCGGGTTGTCGTCGACCCAGAGGACGCGGGCCACGCGCCGCGGCGGCGCGGCGAGGTGCGGGACGGCGGCGACGAGCGCCTCGACCTGCTGGTCGAGGTCCGGCCCGCCCAGCGCCGTCGCGCTGGACCGCGTGATCCAGCGGAGGTCCGGGGGCAGGTCGGCCTCGCCCGGCATCGGCGCGCCGTCGAGCAGCACCGGGTGCACGGCGCACCCCTGGAACCGCGCTCGGCGCCACTCGAAGGCGACCGGGTCGAGCGGCTCGTGCAGGCGGGCGGGATCGAGGTCCTGCGCGATGAGCGCCAGCACGAGGTCGCTGCGGGCCAGCGCCTCCCGGATGACGTCGCGGTAGGCGTCGCCGTCGCTGATCGACCCGACGTCGAGGAAGGCGTCGTGCCCGGCGCGCCGGACGGCATACGTGAGGGCGAGCGCAGCGAACGAGGAGCTGCGCCTGCGGTACGAGATGAAGACGTGGCATCCAGCGGATCGGCCCACGGCCTCGTCGACAGGCGCTTTCGCGACCATGTGTTCAGGCTAGCGACGGGTGGTCGAGGCGTCATCGTCGCCGACCGACCGTCCGGGACTTCGACACGTCGCGGTAGGTGCCGTCGTCGTTGACGCGCTCGATGCCGATGGCGTCGATCCACCACCTCCCCCGGTAGGAGAGCAGGACGTAGAGGTAGGCACGCTCGCCGTCGATCCTGCGGATGGTGCGTCCGGTGCGAGTCACGATGCGATGGTCGGTCTGGCGGACGTCGGCGACGACCCGCACGCCGCCCTTCCAGATGACCACCGACACGTCGGAGACGGTGAGCATCGGCGCCTCGTGGCGCTGGCCCTTGCGGAAGAGGTAGGCCGCGCCCTCCCGGAAGTTCGCGCAGGTGCCGCACTCCTTGCTGGCCCGGTTGTCGAGGAGCGACGGCCGGGGCACGGTCCACGCGTCGTCCAGGCGCTCGAGGTAGTCCTCGACGTAGGCCTCGGCACCGCCCCAGCTGTGGTCGTGGAGCAGGTCCGGGCCCGGGACGCGTGGGCGCCACGCGACGACAGGTGCGGATGGACGTGGCGTCGTGGTGGGTGAGGCTGTGGCCACCGGTCGATTGGTGACGTCTGCGGCGGTGGTTGCTGGTGCCGCAGCGACGGGCGGGGAGCAGGCACTGGCCAGGGCTGCGAGGAGCAGGGCGACGAACGTCATGACCAAGGTCGTGGCTGCGCTGCTCCGTCGCCCTGCCATGTCGCGCTCCTCGCTCCGGCCGTGCTGCGAACGAGCGAACCACCGCGGCAGCGGGCGGCGTGAGCGTTGTCCACAGGGTCGGGTGCGGCGGCGATCGGGCCGCAGTGGTGGAATGGACGTCATGGCCGAGCATCAGGCAACCGTCAGTCCCAAGGTCGCCCAGCCCTACTGGGCGAAGCACGCCTACGAGGTGCTCGTCGAGACGGCCGGGCGCTACAACGCCGTCATCACCGACTCCGAGCTGGCCGACGAGGTGCAGCAGCGGTCCGGGCTGCACAGCACGACGCAGATGCGCAACTGGATCGGCGGGCTGCTCGCCGACCTCGCCAAGGTGAACCACGTGCGCAGCGAGCCGCCGCTCACTTCCCTCGTCGTGCACAAGGACGACGGCCGCGTCGGCGCCGGCTTCGACGAGGCCCTACGCCTGGCCGGCGAGCAGGTCAGCGACGACCCCGACGAGCGTGAGAATCGCGCCGCCGCGGCCCGCCTCGAGTGCTACCGGCACTGGGGCACCGACGTGCCTGACGACGCGGTGCCGACCGTGCACACGCGGACTCGCGCTCCCCGGGAACGCGCCTCGTCGACGCGCGCCGTTCGCCCGACGCGCAGCCCCGCGCCCGTCGAGCGCCGCGGCGCGGTCTGCCCCACCTGCTTCATGGAGATGCCCGTCTCCGGCACCTGCCCCAACTGCGACTGAAACCCGACTCAAGCGCAGATCCGGATTCCTTCTGACCCGAGCAGCTGTGCCCCAGCATGAGCGGTGAACGGGCCGGCGCGTCAGCTCGTTGCACCTAGCGTACGGGGTTACGCTCCATTCGGCTGCTGGTCGAGGAGGCCGCGGCGGACGAGTCCCGTTACGAGGGGTGACCGCCTTGGCCGTGTTTGAGCACGTATGACATCACGTCACCCCGCCGCGGCGGGTGAGCTGACCTTAGTGAGATCTCGGTCGTGTGGTTCAGTCCGGCTGACGCTCGTCCGTTGCTTACAGTTAGGGCGCGCGATTGATGTGGAGCACGCCGCGCCGCTCGGGTTGCCCGAGTACGGCCAGCCGCAGAACCTGCCGATGTCGACGCGGACGACGCTGGATACAGACGAAAGCAGAGGCATGGCGAAGCACAAGGGTCGGCTGGAACTCACGTGGACGGACAAGGACAAGACCCTCCTGTCGATAAAGGATGGCACGTACGACTACACCTTCGCTGAGGCCTCGGACTACCGGTCCTCCGAAATTCGACTCCTGCACGAGGTCGACCGCGTGGAGGAGGAAGTTCCCGCCGACCGACCTACGAACTTGCCCGTCCCGACTTACGGGAACTTGCTGATCACCGGCGACGCGATGCACGCGCTGGACGCGCTGGCGAAGACCCCCGAGTACGCCGACGAGTACCTCGGGAAGGTCGCGTTGGTCTACATCGACCCGCCGTTCAACACGAAGAAGACCTTCACCGACTACGAAGACAACATCGAGCACTCAATCTGGCTCACGATGCTTCGCGACCGGCTCCGCCAAATCAAGCCCCTTATGGCGGACGACGGCGTGATCTGGGTCCACCTCGATGACGCCGAGCTGCACCGCTGCAGGTCCGTAATGGACGAGGAGTTAGGGGCAGAGCACTTCCTGGGCACCGTTATCTGGCAGAAGGCGGACGGCCCGCGCAACGACCTTCCGAACTTTTCCGTCGACCACGACACGCTTCTCGTCTACGGCAAAACCGCCAAGTCCGGTCTCGTGCGCGGAGCACGCGACGAAGCCCTCAACTCCATCTACCGCTCGGTGGACGGCGACCCGCAGCCCTGGTATGACGACAACCCGACCGCACCGAGCGCACACCGGAACCAGACGTGGGTCTATGCCATCCAGTCTCCCGTCACCGGCGACCCCCTCTACCCAGCAAAGGGCAGGTGCTGGGGTACCAAGCAGGAGACCGTATTCGCGGCGCTTTCGGAGTACGCGGAGTACGAACTGCGCGTACTCGATGACGACGACGTGCGCGCAGAAATCTGCGGCGTTCCTGTTGACGAGGTGCGCAAGGGCATCCCGGCGCTCATGCTGGCCGTCCCGTTGGAGGACGCACAGGAATCGACCGCGAAGCGCAAGGAGCAGGGAACCTGGCCGGAGTACATCATTCGACCCAAGGGCACCATCGGACGTAAACGCCCTCAGCCGGACACGGGCTCAAACACCCGCACGCTCTGGTTCAACGACGAGGTGGGCCACAACCGCGAGGCCAAGGCCGAGATCAAGGCGCTCTTCCCGGGCCGGACTCCTTTCGCCACTCCGAAGCCGGAGCGACTCCTTCGGAAGGTCATCGAGACGTCCACCCATCCCGGTGACATTGTGCTGGACTGCTTCGCAGGGTCTGGGACCACTGCTGCTGTCGCCCACAAGCTGGGACGTCGCTGGGTCACCACAGAACTCATCGGGGAAACCGTCGACACCTTCACGAAGCCGAGGCTGGCGAAGGTGGTGCGCGGCGAGGACCCTGGTGGCGTCACCACGATCGCTGAGCGTCTCGCGGCTGAAGGGGTTGAGTTGCCCGAGGACGTTTCCCCGATGCAGGCACAGAACTTCCAGAAGGTTCTCGGGAAGGTGTTGGCCTCTGAGGACGAGGCATACCTGACCGTTGCGCTCGACAAGGAGCTCGCCAAGATCGTGCGAGCAGCGAGTAAGTCAGGCGCCGGACCGCTCGACCCCTATGAAACCAAAACACTGCTCGATTTGCTGAAGAAGATCGGCTCAAAGGACGCTCTGGCGACGCTGGACTTCACCAAGCAAGCCAGGAGCCAGTTGAACCGCCTCACCAAGACCAAAGACGCCGAGACCCAGGTCTGGCACGGAGGCGGTGGCTTCACGCACCTTCGTGTCGGACAATCCATGTTCGTCGAGATGGCCGGAGATCCTCGACACGGTTGAGGTCCTCGCCCATGAGAAGTACGAAGAACTTCTCAAGAAGCGGGAGGTGCTCAACCAAGCATTCATCGACTACGGAACCTACGCCGAGGTCCGACGCCTCGCCGATGGAACAGAGGTCGTCCGGCAGAAAGCGACCGAAACCGAAGCGCCAGTCATCCTTCCCCCCGCACCGCTGCCCGTCTCCACCGAGGGAGCAGCCCCGATTGGCGGTGAATGGACCGCGACTCCTGTTGGCATCGTCGACGTGGTTACCCGAACGGCGCAAGCAGCCGTAGAGGCGAAGAAGACCGCCGAACTAATCCGCTATCAGCCCATCACACATCGCGAGCCGATCCTCGTTCCCCAAATTACGTCCGTTCCGAAGGCAGCCGCGATCAGCCTCAACGAGATCGACGAAGACCAGTACATTCGGTTCGAGCAGTTGGGGAAGGCGCTCACCAGCGACTACTCCGACGAACTCCGGCGGACCAAGATCACTGCGACCCGACAGGGCGACACGGTCACGATGGACGTCGAGACGGCCTCGGACAAAATCGCTTCCACACTGGCACTCGACATCCCGCTTTCCTCCACGAGGGAGAGCCTATTGCGGCGCGTCATGAGCGTTAAGGGCGTCCAATACCGGCCTCTGGAAGTCGGCGCCGCCCAACGGATCGTCGACCGTCTCATCTCAGCAATGGGCGACGACGCTGGGGCGTTCCTCTCCGCATTCGGCGACCGCTGCGGACAACGAGTCGCAGCTGAGGTAACCCGCGCACTTAGCGACGCCAGCCGCGCGCAGGTCACGTACGAGGACGAAGTCGCTCTTGAACCACTCATCAAAATCAGGGAGGCACGCAAGGAGCGCGTTTCCGGACATGCGGACGGCTCTTTCAACAAGTCCAACGCCTTCAACGGGTGGGACAAGAACCTTTACAGCCACTGCTGGTTCGACACCCTGCCGGAGTTCAAGGCGGCTAACGCTATCGACGCCGGGCGAAGTGTCGTGGTCTGGGCGCGACTCCACATCAACGACATTCCGATTACCTGGACCGCTGACGGACGTCGCTACAACCCCGACTTCGTCGTCGTCGAGGAGGTCGACGGCAAGCGCATCGGATGGCTAGTCGAGACCAAGGCCGATAAGGACGTGGACTCCTCGGAGGTCATCGAGAAGCGCCGGGCCGCACGCAAGTGGGCCAACACGGTGAACTCGTCGCCCGCCGTGGAGATGGAGTGGAGGTACCTGCTGCTCAGCGAACAGGACGTGGCTGATGCCCTCGGCTCGTGGGAGCACATGAAGGGATTCGGACAATGACCCACTCCGCCGCCAGTGCCTGGCGGCGTACGAGCCCCTCAGGGTACGCGCCCCGCTCTAGGTGGTCGCTGCCGTGAGATCAACCCCGCCTGTGCGGAGGAGGCTTCGCAAACGGTCGCGGTACACGCGCAGTTCCTCGTACGTGAGGCTGACTGCGTCTCCAGCCGTTCGCGGCGACGCTCCGGCAGCTACCAATCGAGCTTCGGCGGCGGAGTCGATCACGCGCGTGCCGTGCGCGAAAGCATTCCGCACCACCGCCACCTCTACGGCGCCACCTTCCCCTTCGAAGACTCCGGTCCAGTCCCGGCCGTTCGCATCAAGCAAGAGCTTGCCCCAGGTTTCAATGCCACCGGCTGCACGCGAGTCGATGCCCAACTTTGAGGTTGCGGCTGCCTCTGTGAGCGCATACGTGTGAATGAGCACTGACGCATAGAGAGTTACCTCGTCATCGACCGCGGCGAGGTGGCTAGCGAGAGCGACTTGGTACCGTCGCACCCCAGTGGTCGTAGTGATCTGAACTATTTGAGGGTCGGCGAGCTCAAGCGAATGCCACAGGTTCCTCTCTCGCGCGAATGCCACCCGGGCGCTTTCGAGGAATCGAGTGAGCGCACCCCATTCCGTCCAGACAGTGGACATCGAAACCTCCTTGTACCTGTGAGAGCCTGGCGGTCGGAGTTCGACAGTAAGGCATGTCTGGTCGGAAGTGATCACTTGGCGAATGTCGGCACCATCCTTCCGCCAGTTGTCGGCAACGCTCGAATGTGGGGCCGATGCGACGCTCGAAAATGAGGCCACTGGTTCGTGGTTCTAGTCTGCCGTGTCCTGGGTTCTGATGCTCGGCAGCGTGTCGATGCCGCGGTTGCGTAAGCGGTAGCTGGCGCCTTTGAGGGTCAGGACCTCGGCGTGGTGCACGACGCGGTCGATCATCGCGGCGGCGACGGCCTGGTCGCCGAAGACGCCTCGCCAGCCGCTGAAGAGCAGGTTGGAGGTCAGGATCAGCGAGGCGTGTTCGTAGCGGGATGAGACGAGTTGGAAGAACAGGTTCGCGGCGTCCTGCTCGAAGGGCAGGTAGCCGACCTCGTCGACGATGATCAGCGCGTACCGGCGCAGCCTGGCTAGCTCGGCTGGGAGGCGTCCGGCGCGGTGGGCCTCGGTCAAACGAGTGACCCAGTCGGTCGCGGTCGCGAACAGCACGCGGTGGCCGTGGCCGGCGGCAGCGATGCCCAGGCCGGTGGCCAGGTGGGTCTTGCCGGTGCCGGGCGGCCCGAGGAGCACGACGTTGCGGGCCTCCGTCAGGAAGCTGCCGGAGGCCAGCGCGGCGATCGGTTGGCAGGCGGCGGGTTGGGCGTCCCAGTCGAACTCCTCGAGGCTCTTCCGGGCCGGGAAACCGGCGGCGCGGATCCGTAGCTGCGCGCCGTAGGCGTTGCGGGCGGCGACCTCCCGGTCCAGGATCGCGACGAGGTACTCCTCGTGACTCCAGCCGGCGTCGCAGGCGTGGTCAGCCAGCCTGGCGGCGAACTCGGTGATCCGAGGCGCTTTCAACGCTGCCGCCAAGTAGGTCAGCTGCTTGAGCGCCTCGCTGATCGCGTCAGTCTTCGTCGTCGCCATCAGGCCACCTCACCGTTGGTCAGGTCGGTCAGGTTGGTCAGGTCGGCGAGGCCGAAGGCGCGGTCGTAGTCGGCGAGGTCACGCGCGAGCTCGTCCTCGACAGCAGGAGTGGGCTGCGTCGGGTGGGTGGGATGGGTGGGATGCAGGTACTGCTGGCGCAGCTGCTTGGCAGAGGCGAGGTGGACCGGGTCGGTGACCGTCAGCCCCGGGCCCACGCCCGAGCGTGCCTTGCTACGAGGCGCCCCTCGTGCCGGACCTCGACATGGTGCAGGTCGGCGCGCACGTCGACGAACCGGCCGATCAGGGCCGGGTCGACCGAGTAGTCGCTGCTGTCGACCCGCACGTAGTAGTCCCGCCCGAGCCTGACCCGGTTGGCCCAACCGACCGCCGGTGGCACCGGCGGCAGCGGCAGCATCGCCGCCCGATCGGCCGGGATCAGGTCCACCGGTCGTGCCTTGATGGTGCGCACCGTCCGGGTGTTCGCGGTGGCCAGCCAGTCGGTGAACTGGGTGTTGAAGTCGGCCGGCGAGCTGAAGGTGCGCCCGGGCATGAACGAGGTTTCGAAGAACTGGTTGCGCCGCTCGACGATGCCCTTGGACTCCGGATCCCGAGGCCGGAGCCGCACCAGCGTGGTGGCCAGCGGGCCGGTGAACGCGGCCACCCCCTCGGCGTGGCGTTTCCCGCGGCCGATGCCCGGCTCGTTGTCCCAGATGAGCCGTCGCGGCACCCGGCCCAGCTGCTGGAGCAGCTCCCACGTCCCAGCCAGCAGGTCCTCGGTGCGGCGGGTCGGGATCATCCGGCCGAGGACGAACCGCGAGTGCGCCACAGTGATCACCAGCACCGGCAACAACACGCTGGTGCCGTCCTCGAGCGGGATCTTCCGCGGCGGGAACCACAGATCGCACTGCGCCGCGTCCCCAGCCAGCCACACCAGACGGTCCGCGGGGTGGACCGGCCGGTACTGCGGCCGCAGCGCCCGGACGTTGTCGCGGAACCAGGTGATCGACCCCGTCCAGCCGACCCGCTCGGCGATCACCGTCGCCGGCATATCGGGATGCTCAGCCAGCAGCTGCACCACCCGCGGCTCGAACGGCGTTCACGCCGTTGCCACCGGCGGCCGCTCGTACTTCGGCGGCCGGTTCGAGACCACCGCCCGCGCCACCGTCGCCCGCCCGGGGCCCAGGTCACGTGCGACCTGACGCTGCGGCACACCCTCGGCGACCAGCCGCCGGATCAGGGCCGATCCTCCACTAAGATCACCCATCCAATCTGTCTGGATGGCCTCGTTTTCGATCGTCGCTATGGCCCTATTTTCGAGCGTCGTCGACAAGACCGTCAGCAGTCCCCAACCCGTTTCATGTTTTCGACCTTCTCGGCGCTGTTGCCCCGCTCACGATCCGAGCTCGGCACCGAACACCGCCGCAGACCAGAGCCATCTGGCCGTTCAAGGTGAAACGGATGAGGTGTCAACGGCGGCTGAAAATGGACCCCGCCCCGTCGATCAGGGGTCAGTTTTCACCCGACGTCGACATCCGCGTCTTAACGCCGCGAAGGGGACATGTCCGGGTCAAGAGGCTCTGAACCGGCGCATTTAACTAACAGTTGCGGACGTGTCTACGCTTTCCCTGTGACTACATGCCACCTCCGAGCACGCCAGTCCCCCGTATCACCAACTCGGTTAATACCGTTGTCGCAATCATGGAAGACGATGAAGCGACGACTTAACCGCCAACGGCCTAGGCACGTTCGCGAACACCGGCCCAGAGGCGGACCCGATGGGCACCGCCTCGCGTGAAAGGTCCTCGACGAGGAGTTCCGGAAACTGTAAAACTGCCGGGAAATGCAACGAGCCCCACCGCGTGTGCGGTGGGGCTCGTTGTGAATGGTTGTCCGGCTGCGTCCTACTCTCCCACACCGTCACCAGTGCAGTACCATCGGCGCTGAAGGGCT